>DATLRP010000043.1:0-29445 GCA_035534635.1 Occallatibacter sp. | reverse complement strand
CACACTACTGGGGTGGATGGCGTTGCGAGCGAAAACGGGGCCAGACCGGGGCCCCCACGGACAGGTCTTCGTCCGTGGGGTGGGAGACGAGACGGAACCCGCAGGCTTTGGTGATTCCAAGGTCAAGGGTGACAACGAAGTCTGGCCCGGTTTTCTCCGCAACCCGGAGGGACGGGGCCAGTTTTCCCGATTTCGTTGTCGCTCGTCGCTCGCAGACGCCTGGTATGCGTCGCTCCTCGCTTCTAGAATTCGTAAAAACTGGCTCCCGTCGCCGCCATCCCAGTAGTGTGAACAGGCCCTAACTGCGGGGAATCCGCAGTCTGTCATGGAGCTCATCGTAAAGCAGCCCGCGCCCCGGCTTGTAGGGCTGAAACCATTCTCCGTCGATTACCAGCTGCGGAATCGCCCGCTTGCCCACGTGGCGCAGCAGCTCCGCCGAGGCCGCCGGGTCCTCATCCACATTGATCTCTGTGAACGCAATCCCATGCGACTCCAAAAACTGCTTCGCCGCCCGGCAATCCCTGCACCAGGCAGCCGTGTACATTTCCACCTTCATGTCCTCTATTTTACTGCGCCGGCGCTGCTACCATCGACTGCGATGACCGCCGACGAAATCAAAGCCCTGCTCGCGCTTGAGCCGCACCCGGTTGAAGGCGGCTCCTTCCGCCGCACCTATACCTCGGCCACCGCCGTCCAGCTCGCCCGCGGCGTTCGCCCCGCCGGAACCGCCATCTACTACCTGCTCGAACCTGGCACATTCTCTGAGATGCACGTCCTCACCTCGGACGAAATCTTCCACTTCTATGCCGGCGACCCCGTCGAAATGCTCCAACTCTATCCCGGAGAGCGCTCCGCGCTTTTCACTCTTGGACCCGATTTGAAGGCGGGACAAAACGTCCAACTCGTCGTCCCCGCCGGAGTCTGGCAGGGCACGCGCCTCCTCGGCGAGGGCAAGGTCGCCCTCCTCGGCTGCACGGTGACGCCCGGCTTTGACTTCGCCGACTACCGCAACGCCGACGCCGACGAACTCATCGCAAAATGGCCGCATCAGGCAGAACGGATCAACGCGTTGACCAGACGCTGACGCGTCTCCCTTGCTGCCTGCGTCAAAAATCCTGATGGCTCTGCATCGGCATCGATGCGCGCACGGCGTTCAACATTGCAAGAAGATCGATGACCTCCTGGCCGATGGCGCCCTCCAGCGGAGGCAGGTATCCCAGGGCCGCTGCCACCATTCCCAGCGTACTCAGCGCCATTCCCCCCACGGCGCTCTGCAGCGCTATTCGTCGCATGCGCCTGCCAATATGCAGCAGATCGTTAACCTTCCCCAGGGTTGGATCCAGAATCACGGCCCCGGCAGCTTCCGCCGTAATATCGCTGTTCTGGCCGAATGCCACCCCCACCGTGGCTGCCATCATGGCCGGCGCGTCGTTGATGCCGTCACCCAGAAACAGCGTGGGCGCTTTTTCTGTCTCGGAGCGGACAATCCTCAACTTCTCCTCGGGCTCCAGGCTCGAACGCACATCGTCAATGCCCACAATCTCGGCCAGGTGCCGCACCTCGGAATCGCGGTCGCCCGAAAGAATCATCAGCTTCGTCACGTTGTGCCTGGACCTCAGGTGGCTCATGAACGGCTTCCCTTCCGCCCGGGGCCGGTCATGGAAGCGCAGCAGGCCCGCCACGCGATCATCGATCACAATCACGCACTCCATCCCTGAGGTGATTTTGGGCAGAATCGCCGCCATCTCCGGCGTCAGCTTCCGTCTCCCGGTCACAAGAATCCTCTTGCCTTCAATATGCCCCGAGAGACCTTGCCCCGGCTTCTCGCTGATGTTCTCCACATTCTGGAGCACAATCTTCCGCTCTTCGGAAGCGCGCAGAATGGCGCCGGCCAGCGGATGCTTTGAGTACTGCTCCAGGCTGGCCGCGTCGCGCAGAACACTCACCTCATCTGCGCCGGAAAAGCACAGAACCTCCGTCACCACGGGCTCGCCATGCGTCAGCGTGCCCGTCTTGTCGAACATCATTGTCCTGACCTCTCCCACTTTTTCCAGCACCGCCGGCTTCTTGATCACGATGCCGCGCCGTGCTGCAAGGGAGATGGAGCCGATGATCGAAACGGGGATCGCCAGCAGCAGCGGGCACGGTGTCGCAATCACAATGACGCTGAGAAAATGCTCCGGATTCCCGCTCCACCACCAGCCCGCCAACGCAACAACCACCGCAACAGGTGTGTAGACGGCGCCGAGCCGGTCAGCCATGCGGCGAATCCGCGGTGGATTCTCCTCCGCCGTCCGCATCACCTCCATAATGCGTGCGTACCGCGAATCAACAGCCCGCTTATCCGCCACAATGGAAAGCGCCGAGTCCTCATTGAGCGCGCCGGAGATCACCTGGGAACCCGCAATCTTGCGGATGCGGAAAGGTTCACCGGTCAGGAATGACTCATCCATCGTGCCTGACCCGGCTTCAACCGTCCCATCCACCGGGCAAATCTCATGCGGAAAGACCACAAGGTGGTCCCCGACAGCAATCTCTGTCACTGCCATGTCCCGTGCAATTCCGTTCACCACCCTATGCGCCACACTCGGCATGCGCTTGGCCAGCTCCGTCAGTACGGCGGAGGCGCGCCTGGTCGCGAATTCTTCAAGCGCCTGCCCGCCCGAAAGCATCAGCACGATGATGGTGGCAACCAGGAGCTCGCCCATCATCGCCGCCGTCACAATCGACAACCCAGCCAGGAAGTCCGCGCCGAACCGCCTTTCAAGCAACTGCTTGACCAGTTCGTAGAGCAGCGGCACTCCACCCGCAATCACCGCGATCCATAAAGGTAGCGATGGAATCAACCCTTTCTCATGCAGCCCGAAGCGGAGCACAAGATACAGCGCAATCGCGAGCGACGATAGGACAACCGAGATTCGGTTCCACCTGAGCGTCAACGAGCGGTGAAAGAGCTCATTCCTGTTGCCCATTGCTGCACTCCTTTGGCCCAACGAAGGCTAGACGCGCGATTGTGGCAGCAATTGTCGCACCTGGTGGTCACCTTGGGATGTGACGCACGACATGGTGGGGCACGCGAGGTGCTGACCCGCTCTCAGCGCCGCTCGCGAAAAAAACTCCGCAGCAGCTCCGCGGCTTCCTCGGCCATCAATCCCTGCTCCACGTGCATCTGGTGGTTCAGCTTCGGATGATTCAGCACGCTGAGCACTGACCCGCACGCGCCGGCCCTGGGGTCCGCCGCGGCGAACACCAGCCTGTCCAGCCGGGCATGAATCATGGCCCCGGCGCACATCGCGCAGGGCTCCAGCGTCACAAACAGCGTGCATCCGCCCAGCCGGTAATTCCCCAACGCCGCCGCGGCTGCCCGCAGCGCCACCATCTCCGCGTGCGCCGTCGGATCGTTCTCGCGCAGCACCCGGTTTTGCCCGCGCGCCACAACCTCGCCATCGCGTAGCACTACAGCGCCGATCGGCACCTCGCCCGCCGCCGCCGCCGCGCGAGCTTCTTCCCGCGCCGCCTCCATCGCTTCTTTATCGGTCATTCTGCCTTGATAGTAATGCCGGCCGGGGTCCCTGCGGACGGGTCTTCGTTCGCGGGGCGTGCGGCCGGCTGCTGCTGCGTCATGCAGTGCAGCGCCCCCAGACCCCAGATCAGGTCCACTGAGTGAATCCCGATCACCTCGCGCCCCGGAAACACCTCCGCCAGCGTGTTCAGCGCCACGCGGTCATTCGGATCGTGAAACGTCGGCACCAGCACCACGCCGTTCGCCACATAGAAATTCGCATAGCTCGCCGGAAGCCGCTGTTTGCGAAAAACCACCGGCCGCGGCAGTGGCAGCTCGACAATCTCGAAGGTCTTGCCCGCCAGGGTGCGCGCCGCCTTCAACCGCGCCAGATTCTCCTTGAGCGGCGCGTGATTCTCGTCGCGAGCATCCGGCTCTACCGCAGTCACAATCGTCTCGGGCCCCACAAACCGGCTGATGTCGTCCACATGGCCGTGCGTGTCGTCGCCCGTCACCCCGCGTTCCAGCCAAATCACCCGCTCCACGCCGAGATACTCGTAAATCGCCTGCTCCAGTTGCGCCCGGCTCACGCCCGGGTTCCGCTGCTGCACCTCGCTCAGCAGGCACTCCTCGGTAGTCAGCATCGCACCCGCGCCATTTGAATCAATCGACCCGCCTTCCAGCACCAACCGCCGCAATTCTCCTGTCGCAAGCTGCACGGCAGGTGCCCATTCGGGCACGCCCAGCATCTCAGCCACGCGGCCAGGAATCAAATCATCCCTCCGCCAGTCGTCGTATTTGGCCCACGCATTGAAGCGCCAGTTCGTCACGGCAAGCTGCCCGGCAGCGTTGCGCACAAAGATCGGCCCCGAATCCCGCGTCCATACGCGATCGGTCGGCCAGGCGTGAAACTCCACGCTGTCGAGCTCAGCCCCCGCCCCCCGCAGAATTCCTTCTGTGCGCTTCTGCGCCTTCTCGTCCTGCACCAGCATGTGTACCTTTTCGTGAGCCGCCAGAATGCGCACAACCTCCGCGAAGACCCACGGAATGGGCCCGAACTTTCCCGGCCAGTCTTCACGGTTGTGCGGCCACGCCAGCCATGTGGCCTCGTGCGGTTCCCACTCGGCCGGCATGCGGTAGCCCAGCGCGCGCGGCGTACCCTCGGGTGTCGTAGCGCTCATTGCTCGCCCGCGTCCCCGTCCGTCTCCAGATAGCGCTGCGTCATTCCCCCATACGCATCGATGCGCCGGTCGCGCAGAAACGGCCAGTTCCGCCGCGTATCCTCCAGCAGCGCAGGGTCGACCTCGCCCACCAGAATCTCCTCAGCGTCATGCGAGGCCCGCGCCACAATCCTTCCAAACGGATCGGCGAGAAAACTTCCGCCCCAGAACTCCAGTCCCGGCCCGTCCGCGCAATTTCCCATCACGTCGCCGTTCTCGTGCCCCACGCGGTTCACCCCGGCCACATAGACCCCATTGGCAATCGCGTGCGACCGCTGGATGGTCTGCCACGCATCGTACTGCGCCGCACCAAACTCGTCCTTCTCCGCCGGATGCCATCCAATCGCCGTGGGATAAAACAGCACCTCCGCGCCCTTCAGCGCCGTCAGCCGCGCGCCCTCCGGATACCACTGGTCCCAGCACACCAGCGTCCCCACTTTCCCGAACTCCGTCTCCACCGCCTTGAATCCCAGGTCGCCCGGCGTGAAGTAATACTTCTCGTAGTAGAGCGGATCGTCCGGAATATGCATCTTCCGGTAGACGCTCGCAATCGATCCGTCCAAATTCAACGTCACTGCCGTGTTGTGATACAGCCCCGCTGCCCGCCGCTCAAACAACGACGCGATAATCACCACCCGCGCCTCGCGCGCCGCCTCGCCCAGCCTCGCCGTCGATGGGCCTGGAATCGGCTCCGCCAGATCAAAAAGCCGAATATCCTCGCGCTGGCAGAAGTACTGCGCCCGGAAAAGCTCCGGCAGGCACACAATCTGCGCGCCCAGCCGCGCCGCCTCGCGAACGTGCCGCACTGCAGCCGCCAGATTGGCCTCCGGGTCCCGGCCCATGCGCATCTGCACCAATCCCACCTTGTAGTTGCGCCGCTCCGTCACGCGAGTCCGTCCTTCCTTCCCGCCATGCAGCAAGGCCAACCCTCAATGCTCGTGAGGATTGGCCTCCATTCCTTTGATTCCTTCTTCGGCCAATAGACCCTTCACCGACTCAGCTGTTGTCCAATAGCCCGCTGCATGCAATGCCTACTCTTCCAGTATCAGCACCGCCGCGGCAATCGTCGTTGTCCACCGTCCGCGCCGGTCTCCCACCGCCGATTGTGTCACGTTGCTCGTCCGCACAATTTTGTTGGAGATCCGGTAAATCTCTTTCTTCTCATCCCAGCTCTTGTCCTGATCGAATTCCACGTCCAGCGTCGTCGCCAGCATCTCCGCGGCCAGTTCCTCGGCATACTCCCCCGCCTGGTCTTCGGTCTCGCCAAAGCTGTGGTGCTCGCTCAGATACCCATACGTGTTGCGGTCGGCAGGTATCGCCACGCCGATGCTCGAAACCACAAGCCGGTGCGGCTCACGCGTGGAGTTCTCCGCAATCACGGCAAACACCACCTCGCCGTGGTTCAGATATTTCAATCCTTCTTTGCGGGGAATCACCTTGCACTGCGGCGGAAAAATCGACGACACGCGAACCAGGTTCTGTGACGCGATTCCCGCGTCCCGAAGGGCCAGTTCAAATGAGGTCAATCGCTCCTTGTGTTTACCCACGCCCTTGGTAAAAAAAAGCTTCTTCGGGACCATGCTTTTTCCCAATTTCTATGTGTCCTCCGTGCAGTTGACGCTCTTGGAAGTTTTGGAATGTACCCGCATGAGTGTATCGCATTCCGCAACCTGGAAACAGGCCTCGTCGCGAATTCATCCCACTTTCACAACACGCTCATTCCCGCGCGCTTGCACCGCAACCTCGCTCCGTCAAATTCCTCTCCCGCGCGGCTCGCTCCCACGCGCCGTTCCCCATCCAAAAAATTGCTTCGGAACTTTTTCCCGCAACCCGGTTTCAATTCCTCATGAAGGGTAAATCCACGCTCGCGGTTTCTGCGCTCTGTGCCGGACTTGTCGGTGCCGGACTTGTCGGTGTGGCCGCGGCCCAGCAGCCGTCGGAAAAGCCCTCCCCTTTAAAGCTACGGCCAACCTTCCTCCGGCGCTTCGCCGGCTCCATCGCCGGAGGACCACGCCCCGCCGCGGCTTTCCCCAGTTCCGCTTGAGTGGACTCCACCCGCTCTCATGGCCATCAGCGCGCGCGTAACCACAAAAACCAGCTTCACGCTCGACCGCACCCTCCTTCAGGTTGCCGCCGGACTCATGCCCGACTCCGAAGCCGACGACCGCCGCGTCATCAACAAGCTCGACGGCGTCAGCGTCCACTTTCTCCGGTTCAGCCAGGAAGGCATTCCCGACGAAGACGCGGTCGCCTCCATCGGCGCCGCCTACCACGTGCGCGGCTGGAAGCACGTCGTCACCTCCACCGATCGCGGCGGCCCCGTGCATGACCAAACCACCGACGTCTGGGTCGTCCTCGACGGCACGAACGTGCGCGGCGCGGTCATCCTCGCGGAAACGCCCCGCAGCCTCGCCCTCATCACCGTCGCCGGCAACATCAGCCCCGTCGATCTGCTCCACCTCCGCGGCCACTTCGGCATTCCCCGCTTCAGCGACGACGGCCTGCACAATCGCCGCAACTGGTAATCCGCGCCGGACCCCGCGTTGCCTCCCCGAATCGCCAACTGGTACCCTTTCAGTGCGACTGTTCTCCGCGAAAGGGCGCTAGAAAATCCATGCAAACCTCCTATAACGGGCTGGAGTTACCCAAAGACGGCCAACCCATCCAATACGCCAACGGCCAGTATCAAATTCCTGACAACCCAATCATTCCCTTCATTGAAGGCGACGGCACCGGACGCGACATCTGGAAGGCCTCCCAGCGCGTCTTCAACGCCGCCGTTGAAAAAGCCTACGGTGGCAAGCGTGCCATCAAGTGGTTTGAAATCTTTGCCGGCGAAAAGGCCTTCCGCCAGTTCAGCACCTGGCTGCCGGACGACTCGGTCGCCGCCGCGCGCGACCTCCGCATCTCCATCAAAGGGCCGCTCACCACGCCCGTCGGCGGCGGCATCCGCTCGCTCAACGTGGCGCTGCGCCAAATCCTCGACCTCTACGCCTGCGTCCGCCCCGTCAAGTACTACCAGGGCGTGCCCAGCCCCGTGAAGCATCCTGAGAAACTCAACATCGTCATCTTCCGCGAAAACACTGAGGATGTGTACGCCGGCATCGAGTTCAAGCAGGGCTCGGAGGACGCAGCCCGCCTCATCAGCTTTCTGAACGACGACCTGCTCAAGGGCAGCAAGAAAAAAGTCCGCACTGACTCCGGCGTCGGCATCAAGCCCATCTCCATCTTCGGCACCAAGCGCCTCGTGCGCTATGCTATCCAGCGCGCTCTCGAAACCGGCCGCAAAACCGTCACCCTGGTCCACAAGGGCAACATCCAGAAGTTCACTGAGGGCGCATTCCGAGAGTGGGGCTACGAGGTCGCCACGCAGGAGTTCCGCGACCACATCGTCACCGAACGCGAAAGCTGGATCCTCGGCAACCTCGAAGCCAACCCCGGCCTCACCGTGGAGCAGAACGCCGCGCTCATTGAGCCCGGCCTTGAGTTCGGCTCTCCAGGCTTTCGTGACGAGGTCTACGCCGAAGTCAAGTCCGTCCTCGACTCCATCGGCAAATCGCACGGCAACGGCGCGTGGAAGTCGAAGATTCTCGTCAACGACCGCATTGCCGACTCCATCTTCCAGCAGATTATCATCCGCCCGTCGGACTACAGCATCCTTGCCACCTCCAACCTGAACGGCGACTACATCTCTGACGCGGCCGCGGCGCAGGTCGGCGGCCTCGGCATCGCGCCCGGCGCCAACATCGGCGATGGCTTCGCCGTCTTCGAGGCTACCCACGGCACCGCGCCCAAGTACGCTGACAAGGACGTCATCAATCCCGGCTCGGTCATCCTCTCCGGGGTCATGATGCTCGACTTCCTCGGCTGGAAGGAAGCCGCCGCGCTCATTGAAAACGCGCTGGAAAAGACCATCCTCGACAAGTTCGTCACCTACGACTTTGAACGCCAGCTCACCGGCGCAACCAAGGTCGGCACCAGCCAGTTCGCCACCCACATCATCGACCACATGTAACACGGAACAGATTCCGGGTCTTTATTCCTGGAGGAGAGAGCATTTATGAGAAAAAAGGTAAGTATCGTCGGCGCAGGCAACGTGGGCGCCACTGCAGCACATTGGATTGCAGCCAAAGAACTGGCCGACGTGGCCCTCATTGATGTCGTCGAAGGCATTCCGCAGGGTAAGGCCCTGGACCTGCTCGAGGCCATGCCCATCGAGAAGCGCGACGTGCACGTCGAAGGCTCCAACGATTACGCCGCCACCGCCAACTCTGACATCGTCGTCATCACCGCCGGCATTCCGCGCAAGCCCGGCATGAGCCGCGATGACCTGCTCCACACCAACTTTAAAATCATGTCGGATGTGGTACAGAAAGTCGTTGCGCAGTCGCCCGAGTGCATCCTCATCATCGTCTCCAACCCTCTTGATGCCATGGCCCAGACCGCTTTCCGCCAGGCCGGGTTCAATCGCGAACGTGTCATCGGCATGGCCGGCATACTCGACTCGGCCCGCTTCCGCACCTTCATCGCGGAGGAACTCAAGGTCAGCGTCGAAAACGTCACCGCCTTCGTTCTCGGCGGCCACGGAGACACCATGGTTCCGCTGCCGCGCTACTCCACCGTCGCCGGCATTCCCATCACCGAGCTCATCGCGCCCGACCGCCTGGAGCAGATTGTCCAGCGCACCCGCGACGGCGGCGCAGAGATCGTTAAGCACCTGAAAACCGGCAGCGCATTCTACGCGCCTTCGGCCGCGGCAACCGAAATGGTCGAGGCCATTCTCAAGGACAAGAAGAAAATCCTCCCTTGCGCGGCCTATCTCCAGGGCGAGTACGGCATCGAGGGCTACTACATCGGCGTGCCGTGCAAGCTGGGCTCCGCCGGGCTCGAGCAGATCGTCGAAATCAAGCTCACCCCTGAAGAGGATGCCTCGCTCAAGAAGAGCGCCGCCGCCGTCAAGGAGCTCTGCGCGGTCATCGGCGTTTAGAAGCGCCAGCGCGGCTATTCACTTCAACTGAATAGCCGCGCATCCCTCCACCAAACTGTTGAGACGCCACCCAATCCATTGGGTGATGACTCCGGCTATCCTCGCGTCTGATAATCCACTGAAACCAATCGATCCCTTCCCGCGTTCTGCCCCCCTTGGCAGGCACGGAGACACAATTGCATGCCCGGAACATTATGCCAAGACCGCGTGTCACGCTGATGCTCGGGCCTGTACATCGCTCCATCTCTCGGCAGGTGGATATTTTCAGGAGAGTCATGTTCCGCGGAATCGCATTCATTACCCTTTGCGTCGTAGTTTCAGCCGTCCCGGTAGTGGCACAGAGCAACTACGCTATGGTGGGCGGGTCAATCCTGGATCCTGAGCATCATTCAGTCACCGGTGCGCACGTCAGCCTCACCGCCTCCGCCACTGGTGCACGGCGCGAAGTCACTTCCAACGAAGCTGGCTTGTATGAGATTGCGGATCTGCAGCCCGGCACATACACATTGTCGGTTAACAGTTCCGGGTTCGAGCGGGCAACACAAACAATCAATCTCGAGGTCGGCCAGCAGGCAACCCTCGATATGCATCTGCGTGTCGGGTCAGACACCCAGACGGTGAACGTTCAATCTTCCGGAGAGCTTCTAAAAACTCAGGATGCCAGCGTGGGTGCAGTCGTCGATCAGCGCGCCATTAATTCTCTGCCCCTCAATGGCCGCATGCTCATTGATCTTGTGCTCACCGTTCCCGGCGCTCACATGAGCCATGGCGCGGGCACCGGAGACACGAACCCGCTCTACTGGAGACCGGGACAACGTTCCGCTGTAAGCATCGGGGGCGACCGCCCCAATGCCAACTACTTCCTGCTGGACGGGGCCACCAACACCGATCCTACCTTCAATACCCAGAATTTTTCCGCCTCGCCTGACGCCGTCGAGGAATTCCAGGTGGAGATCGGCAGTTACTCAGCCGATATGGGCGGCGGTGGTGGCGGCCAGATTAACATCATCACACGCTCCGGCTCGGCCAACTTCCACGGAACCGCCTACGAGTTCCTACGTAACGGTGCGATGGATGCCACCTCATTTAACCAGATGGGTAATAACTTTCTGGTTCAGAACAACTTTGGCGCGTCCATCGGCGGGCCAGTTAAACATGCGCGCAACACCTTCTTCTTCGTCAACTATGAAGGCCTGCGCAACGCCGAAACCATCACCGCAATTGATACCGTGCCAACCGCCGCCGAGGTCTCCGGAGACTTCAGCCAGAGCGGCGTTAACATCTATGATCCCAACACTACCCAGCCAAATCCCAGCTTCAACCCGAGCCTGCCCGCAAGCCCATCCAATCCCCAGTACATCCGTCAGCAGTTTGAGTACAACGGGGTCAAGAACGTAATCCCGCCTGACCGGATCACGCAGGCTGCTTCAATCATGCTCACCGAGTACACACCCCAACCGAATACCGGCAACATGGGTGGCATGAGCATGATGGGTCAGCCCACGGTGGTCGGCACTGGCAATGACGCCAACAACTATCTCGACGCGCGCAAGCAGCAAATGTTTACCGATCAGGGAACAATCCGCATCGATCACAACTTCGCCAACGGCGATATCGCATTTTTCCGCTATTCTGCATCCGGCGAGCACGGATTTCATCCCCAGGGCCTGCCCGGTTTTGGCTTTTATCATGATGACCTCTCGCAGCAGGGCATCCTTGCTTGGACACATATTTTCAATTCACATCTGGTCAATTCCTTCTCTGGAGCCATCTCGCGCCTGGTGATGGAGCACTCCACTGAGAGCGCAAACCGCAAAGACATTGTCACGCAGCTCGGCATTACGGGAACGGGCTTTGGCGGGCCAGCAGCCTGGGGCGCCCCTTATTTCACGGTGCAGGGCTATTCGCCAATGGGAGACAACTATATCGCCACTCCCATGCACGCCTGGGACACCGTTGTCGAAGGACGCGACTCTATAAATTGGCAGATTGGACGGCATAGCGCCAAATTTGGCGGAGCATATCAGAGGTTCATCTGGCCCATGTGGGGCTTCTTTCAGAATCGCGGCTTCTATCAGTTCACCAATGGCTATACGACCCAGTACGCCATGAACGACGGTAAGTCCGGATCGGCACTTGCCAGCTTTCTGCTCGGCTTGCCCTCTGCACGCCAGGGCCAAGCCGGTGTGCCTCAAATGGATCTCCGGCAATGGTATGCAGATGGCTACGCGCAGGATGCCTGGCGTGTGACAACCACCACAACGCTCTCATACGGATTGCGATATGAGTACATGAGCCCTCTCGTTGACATCCGCTATACGAATAGCAATCTTGACCTCAGCACCGGAACGCCAAGGGTCTTTATCGGCGGGCAGGATGGATATCCCAGTGGTCTTATGTACCCAAATCGCGCCGCTTTCGCTCCGCGCCTGGGCCTTGCTCAAAGCATTCCATCTCTCGGGCTCGTTGCGCACGTGGCCTATGGAATCTTCTATACCCCAGTAGACATGAATACTTGGTGCAATCAGCGTCACAACGTTCCTTACGTCTTCCCCATGACGTCACAGAGTGACCCGTTCCTGCCCAGCATCACAACCCTCAACTTCCCTGCTCCCGTCCTGGGGCAAACTGTCGTCAGTTTCACTGGACTCCAGCTCCATGCGCCGGCTCAGTACATTCAGCAGTGGAGTGCATCCCTTGAAAAGCAGGTCGGCTCTGAGACTACTGTCGAGGTCGGCTATCTCGGCTCCGGCGGCTTCCATCTCCAGCGCGCACACCTGATCAACAACGCGCAGCCGGGCGCTGGACTTATCCAGCCGCGTCGCCCCTTCCCCAAGATCAGCTTTGTAGACAACACGGTCTTTCCTTCTTCCACCACCGTCACCAGTTCCACATTCCCCGTCAGCACGATCAACCTGCTTGAAAACACCGCCCAGAGCTGGTATGACGCTGCATACGTGAATGTGCGCCGCCGCTATACCAACGGCCTAAGCTTCCTGGCCAATTTCACTTTTGCCAAATCACTCTCGAATGCGCCGGACTTTCGTTCACCCATGTTTGAGTCCGCGGTTCCCCAGAACAACGATGACCTGAACGCTGAAAAGGGGCCCGCCTGTGACCTGCGCGATCGTCTCGCGGTCAGTCTGGTTTACAGTCCTCGCCCCCTCGGAATCAATCGCCTTACCCGCGCCATTAGCAGCAACTGGCTCGGCTCTGTGGAATATCAGGTACAAAGCGGTTGGCCCCTCACCATCTCGGTCTTTGGTGACACTGCAAATGCCGGAACAGTTGTCGGGGAGAATCCCATCCGCGCCAATTCCACCGGTCAGCCGGTCTTTGGTCCTGGCACGCGCAACGCAGAAACATGGTTCAATCCTGCCGCCTTCGTCACGCCGCCCGCTTACACCTACGGTAACGTGGGCCGCAATTCAGTTTACGGGCCCGGTATGCAGACAATGGATATTGGCCTGACACGTTCCTTTGACGTTACGGAGAAAGCACGCTTTGAGGCGCGTGCGGAGTTCTTTAATGCGCTCAATCACACCAATCTTGACATCCCCAATCGCTTCGTCAACACCTCAAGCTTCGGCGCCATCACCGGCACCGCAAGCCCCGGACGAGAAATTCAGATGAGCGCGCGAATCAGCTTCTAGTTCCCATTGTGCCCAATGTCCCGGCGGTGCCTTACTCCAAGAATCCCCTAACATCCGGACCGATCTGCTTCGTGCACTGCCGCGGCGCAAGGTGTCCGCAGCCGGGAATCACGTCCAGCGCCGACTGCGGCACGAGCCGATGAATCGTCTCGCCCTGCGTCACCGGCGTAATCGCGTCCTTCTGCCCCCACACCAGCAGCACCGGCACGGCCAGCTTCGGCAGCAGCGCATCGGTCGTGTCCTTCCCTGTCAGCATCGACGTCATCGCCCGCTGAATCACCCACCCATCCTGCCGCGTGATCCTCACAATGTCTTTCGCCACAAAACCCGGCACCTTTGACGCATTCGGAGTCAGCAGCGCATTCAACTCGTTCACCTCGGCCACACTCTGCGGGGTAAACAGGCTCGTATTCCACTTCGGCTTCACATAAATTCCCGCGCTGTCAAACAGCATCAACCTCTTCACGCGCTCCGGATGCTCCACCGCCACCAGTTGCACAATCCAGCCGCCCATTGAGCATCCGCCCAGGTCCACCTGCTTCAGCCCCAGCGCGTCCAGAAAGCCTACCACCACGCCCGCCTCGTCCCGCACCGAATAGGAAAAATCCGCCGGCTTCTCGCTCTTCCCATAACCCGGCAAATCCGGCATGTACACGCGAAATCCCGCCTTCACCAGATACGGCGCAAGATTTGCCCAGTCCTCTGACCGGCCTCCCAACCCATGCACCAGCACCACCACCGGCCCCTTCACCGGTCCCATCGCATAGTAGTGCACGCGGTAGCCCTCCACCGTCGTTGTCCGGCTCGCCGCCCCCTCCAGGGCCATGCGCGCTTCGGCCAACTTCTGAAATATCTCGACCGGCCGCTCCCAGAGCATCGCGCCCGCCGCCAGCAGCCCAGCCAGCACCACACCCGCCGTCCATTTCAGCGCTCGCTTCATCGGCCCTCCTTTTGCTCCAGTGCACGAGCTCGCTGCCAGGCAGCTTCCATTACCCGCACCGTAATCGGCTCCAGCGCCAGCGCGCTGTGGCTGTTCCATTCGGCTCGCTCCACCCAGCGCACCTCGTCCGCGTCTGACGCAGCCTTCAGCGAGCCGCCCTTCACGCGGCACAGGTAGTCCGCAATCACATAGTGGTAGCGCACCCGCTCCCCCTCCGGCGTCTCTTCCCAATGAATCCGGTCCAGCAGCTCAATCAGTTCCACCGGCTCCACCTCCAGCTCCGTCTCCTCCCGCACCTCGCGTACCACGCCGTCCTTCAGCGCCTCGCCCAGTTCCAGAAGACCGCCCGGCAGCGACCACCGCCCCTTCAGCGGCTCCTGTCCGCGCCGAACCAGCAGGATTCGACCCTCATCCACCACCACCGCGCCCACGCCCACCCGCGGCGCATCCGGATATTCCCTCTTCATGTCCCTCTCCGCACCCTCCATCCAATCTATTCCACCTCTTCCCGTCAAACACTTGGAACCTTTCAGGTTACCGAAGGGGTATACGCGCGTTGAAGCGGATGAGTTGGGGGTATCATCAAAGAGAGTGAGGAGAAAAGGATGGCTGAATTCACGCTGCAGATCGACGGCATGCACTGCGGCTCGTGCATCAACCGGGTCACGCAGGCGCTCAGCGCCACCCAGGGCCTCCAGGTGGAGGAAGTGCGCCTGGGCGCGGCACGGCTCAATGCACCCGATGATTCCGCATCCGTCGACTTGGCCGTTGCTGCCCTGGCCAGGGCCGGTTACTCCGCACGCCTGGCTCAATAACTGACCGCATGGCCGCATCGACCAAAGAATCGCTCACTCTACCCGTCCTGGGCATGAGCTGCGCGGCGTGCCAGCACCACGTCGAAGCGGCTCTGCGCTCCACTGCGGGAGTTCAGTCGGCCCGTGTCGATCTCATGGCCCACCGCGCCCGTGTTGTCTTCGATCCCGGCGTTGCGCCGCCCCAAAAGCTCATCGAGGCCATTCGGTCCGCCGGTTATGACGCCGTGCTCCCGCGCACGGATCAGCCCGATTCCGAAAGTGAAGCCGATCATGCCGCCGCCGGCATCGCCGCCAAGGCCACGGTCACCATCATCGCCGGCGCGCTCGCCATGCTCGTGGCCATGCCGCTCGGCGCGCATGCGGGCCCGGTCGACGAATTCCTTATGCGTACCCTTCCCGCGCTTTACGCGGTCCCCGCGTACATGCTCCGCTGGTCACTGCTCATTCTCACCACCATTCTCCTCATCTGGGCCGCCCGCGGAATCTACTTCAGCGCCATTCGCGGAATCTTCCACGCCGTCACCAACATGAACACCCTCGTCACCCTCGGCACCGGCGTAGCCTATACCTACTCCGCCTACGCTACACTCGATCCGGCCCCCGGCCGCCAGGTCTACTTCGACGCGGTTCTGCTCATCCTCGGATTTCTCCTCCTCGGCAAGGCTCTTGAAATCCGCGCCAAGCGTCGCGCCCTCGCCGCAATCGATTCCCTCAGCCGCCTGCGCCCCTCCACCGCGCGCCTTGTCCGCGACGGTCAGCAAACCACCGTCCCGCTCGAGCAGATTCAGCCCGGCGACACCGTCCTCGTCCTGCCCGGCGAGCGGTTCCCCGTGGACGCCAACATCGTCGAAGGCCAGACCACCGTCGATGAATCCATGCTCACCGGCGAATCCACGCCTCTCGCGCGCGAAGTCGGCGGCCGCGTGCTTGCCGGCTCACTGAATTACGACGGGGCGGTCGTCTGCAGCGCCACTTCGCTCGGTGAAGACACCCTGCTCTCGCAGATCACTCGGATGGTCCAACAGGCGCAGAGCTCCCGCGCTCCAATGGAGCGGCTCGCCGACCGCACCAGCGCCATCTTCGTGCCCTGCGTCATCGCCGTCGCCGCCGTCACCTTTCTCATCTGGATGCTCACCACCCATTCGCTCCAGATGTCTGTCGCCAGCGCCGTCTCCGTTCTGGTCATCGCCTGCCCTTGCGCCATGGGCCTCGCCGTGCCCGCCGCGCTCACCGTCGCCGTCGGCCGCGGTGCGCAGCTCGGCGTCCTCTTCAAGGGCGGCGAAGCCCTCGAGCGCCTCACTCATCTCGACGTCGTCGTTCTCGACAAGACCGGCACGCTCACCGTCGGCCACCCTGTCCTCGCCGCCATTCATGCGCTCTCAGGCTTTGAGGAGGACGACCTGCTCCGCTTCGCCGCAGCCGCCGAAGAGCGCTCGAATCACCCTCTGGCCCACGCCGTCGTCGACGAAGCCCGCCAGCGCAAAATCACCTGGCAGCCCGCCGAGGACGTGCGCATTCTTCCCGGCCGCGGCCTCACCGCCCGCGTCGAGGACTACAACCTCGTTATGGGCAACGACGCGCTCTTCCGCGAGCACTTCGGTAAGATCTCCGACCGCGTTCCGCCCGCCAAGCCCGGCTTCACTCGCCTTTGGATCGCCCTCGACAACCAGTGCATTGGCGCCTTTGATGCCCGCGACGCCCTGCGTCCCGACGCCTCTGAAGCCGTTCTTGCTCTTCGCCGCTCCGGACTGCGCGTCCTCATGCTCACCGGCGACTCTGAAACCGCCGCAGCGCCCATTGCCAACCAGGCCGGGATTCATGAGGTCGAAGCCGGACTCGATCCCGCCGCCAAGCTCGCCCGCATTCGCGCTCTCCAGGAGGAGGGCCTCCGCGTGGCCATGGTCGGCGACGGCGTCAATGACGCCGGCGCGCTTGCCCAGGCCGACGCCGGTCTCGCCATGGGCACCGGCTCTGACCTCGCCCAGGAAGCCGGCGACGTTCTCCTGCTCCGCGCCCAGCCCTCCGCCATTCCCGCCGCGCTGGACCTTGCGCACTCCACCCTGCGTGTCATGCAGCAGAACCTCACCTGGGCCGCCGGATACAACCTCCTCGGCATTCCCATCGCCGCCGGCATGCTTTACCCCACCTTCCACATCCTCCTCAGCCCGTGGGTTGCGGCCGCGGCCATGGCGCTCAGTTCCGTCAGCGTGCTTTCCAACAGCCTCCGCCTCCGCCGCTGGCGTCCTCGCCTCAGCCCAAGTCCGAAATAGACCCCGGCCCCGAGATACACTAGCCGCAGGGCATTCCGTGCGCATCCTCACTCGCTACATCCTCGGCGAAATCCTCTCCCACACGCTCATCGGATGCGTCATCTTCACCTTCGTGCTCTTTATGCGCGACCTCCCGCACATCCTTGAAATGGTCGTCCGCAACAGCTCCACCTGGACCAGCGTGGGAGAAATCTTTCTCTACATGCTGCCCAACACCTTCAAGGTCACCATTCCCATGGCCGTGCTCGTCGGCCTTCTGCTCGGCCTCAGCCGCCTGGCCGCTGACAGCGAAATCGTCGCTATGCGCGCCTCCGGCCTCGGCATCGGATACTTCGTCCGCGTCGGCTCCATCGTCGCCATCGGCGGAACCCTCCTCGGCCTCGTCAACTCCCTTTATGTTGCCCCGCGCGCCAACCAGGCAATCCTCGACATGCAGCACTACCTCGAGACTTCGCAGGCCTCCTACGAAATCCAGCCTCGCGTCTTCTATGAGGATTTCCGAAACTTCGTCCTCTATGTCCAGAACGTGCGCGGCGGCACCGGTGCCTCCCACTGGGACCGCGTCTTCATGGCCAACGTCAATGACCCCGCTGATCCCAAAATCACCACCGCCGCCTCTGCCGTCGTCACATCCGACTCCTCGCAGCAGTTGCTCATGCGCCTTCGCGACGGCTCCCGCCATGAAACCGCCGCGGGCAATCCCCACCAGTACACCATCTCAACCTTCCGCAGCACGGACCTCCCGCTCGCGCTCAGCCCGCAAAACGATATCCATCTCGGCCGCCTGGACACCGCCATTTACGCCCTGCCCCTCGGCGCGCTCCTCCAGCGCACTCACGGTCCCGATGCGCGCCGCTACATCCTTGAGCTGCAATCGCGCTTTTCCTATCCCGCCGCATGCCTCGTCCTCATGCTCGTCGGAGTTCCGCTCGGCGTCGCCTCAAGACGCGGCGGCAAGAGCTCCGGCTTTGTCTTCACGCTTCTACTCGTCATCCTTTACTACGTGCTCTCTTACACCGGCGTCGCCCTCGGCCGCCAGGGCAAACTCCCTCCCTTCCTCGCCGTCTGGCTCGCCAATCTCGTCTTCACCGCCGCCGGACTCTTCCTCCTCTGGCAAATGGCCACGGGCGGCCGCATGCTTAGCGCGCTCTCCCTCTGGTTTACCCGCCTGCCCAGCTTCAAACGCGCTCCGCAAACCAACGGCACCCGCCTCAATGGCCTCTTCGGCCGCCTGCAGCCGCGCGCCGCCCGCGCCAACGCGCGCGGAACCTTCCCGCGCATTCTTGACGAGTACGTCGTCCGCGAGTTTCTCGGCACTTTCCTCCTGGTGCTCACCGGCTTCGTCTTCCTCATGCTCATCTTCACCTTCTTTGAGCTCATCGGAGACATCCTCCGCAATCACATCTCCCTGCTTACCGTCGGCGAATACCTCGTCAACCTCACCCCCAGCATGCTTTACCAGATCGCCCCTCTGGCCGTGCTTATCGCCGTCCTCGTCACCTTCGGCGTCCTCAACCGCAACAGCGAAATCGTCGCCATGAAGGCCACCGGCATCAGCCTTTACCGCCTCGTCGTTCCCATCGTCTCCATCGCCGCAGTCCTCGCCGTCTGCCTCTTCCTCTTCGACGAGTTCTATCTGCCCCAGGCCAATCGCCGTCAGGAGGCGCTGCGCAACGTCATCAAGGGCCGCCCCCCGCAAACCTTCCTCCATCCTGAGCAGAAATGGATATTCGGCCATCCCGACCACGGTGAACCCGGCCGTATCTTTTACTACCAATTCTTCGATCGAAACGAGTTCGCCAATCTCTCCATCTTCGAGTTCAATCCCACCACCTTCACCCTCACGCGCCGCATCTTCGCCTCGCGTGTCTACTGGGATTCCGACTCCGGCAGTTGGATCTTCCAGAACGGCTGGGAGCGCGACTTCCACGGCGCCACGCAGCTCGACTTCCATGAGTTCCGCCGCAGCGCCTTCCCGGAGATTCACGAGCAGCCCACCTACTTCAAAAAGGAGAGCCTGCAGTCGCAGGAGATGAACTTCGGCCAGCTTGAGCGCTACATCAGTGACCTGCGCCAAAGTGGCTTTGACACCATGCGCCTGCGCGTCGCCCTCTGGCACAAGCTCGCTTACCCGCTCGTCGCCATCGTCATGGCCATCCTTGCCATTCCATTCGCCCTCTCCATGGGCCGCCGCGGCTCGCTCAGCGGCATCGCCGTCGCCATCATGGTCGCGCTTGCCTACTGGTTCATCGATGGCTGGTTCGGCGCCATGGGCAGTGTTAATTACCTGCCCGCGGCTCTCGCCGCCTGGACCCCCGACATCCTCTTTGGCCTCACCGGTGGCTATCTGCTCCTGCGCACGCCCACTTAGCGCGCTCCAAAACCACCCCGCTCCCGCACCCACGCAAAAACCCGTAAAATAGAACCATGCTTCGCGACCTCGGGCCGCTCTTCAGCTACATGCGCCGCTACCGCTGGGGATACGTCTGGGGCCTGCTCGCCTGCATCGCCACCAACGCCTTCAGTGTTCAGTTCCCCCGCGTGCTCGGCATGGCGATCGACAAGCTCGACAAGGGCATCACCCACGGCCAGGTCCTCTTCTTCGCCGGCCTGCTCATCGCCATCGCGCTCGGCAAAGGCATCTTCCTCTACGCCCAGCGCTGGGTCCTCATCGGCATCTCGCGCAAAATCGAGTTCGACATCCGCAACGATCTTTTCCGCCAGCTCGAACTTCAGGACGCGACCTTTTACGAGCACTTCCGCACCGGCGACATCATGGCGCGGCTCACCAACGACCTCAATGCCGTCCGCATGGTGCTGGGCCCGGCGCTCATGTACAGCGCCAACACCGTCTTCTTCTTCGTCGGCTCAGTCTTCTACCTGCTTCACTACAGCCCCTGGCTCACCCTTGTTGCGCTCGCGCCCATGCCGGTGGCCTCCATCCTCGTCCAATACCTCGGCCGCAAGATCCATGAACGCTTCGAACGCATCCAGGAAAGCTTCTCTGAGATTTCAGCTCAGGCTCAGGAGAACTACTCCGGCGCGCGTCTGGTCCGCGCCTTCGCCCGCGAAGAGTCGCAGATGCGCATCTTCGAGCAGGCCAACAGCAAATACATTGCCCGCGCCCAGCGCCTGGTGCAGCTCATGGGCATGCTCTGGCCCACGCTCGAGTTCATCCTCGGCATCTCCATGGTCATCACCCTGCTCGTCGGCGGGCATGAGGTTCTCGCCCACCGCATCACGCCCGGCGATTTCGTCGCCTTCAACACCTACATGATCCTGCTCATCTGGCCCATCATCGCCGTGGGCTGGGTGGTCAACATCTTCCAGCGCGGCACCGCCTCGGTCAAGCGCATCCATGAGCTGCTGCAGGCCGAGCCCACCATCGACGATCGCGCCGCCGACCCTACCATCGCGCCCGATGCCGTTCTCCAGGGCGAAATCGAATTCCGCAACCTCAACTTCGCTTACGGGGATACTCCGGTTCTGCATGACATCAACCTGCACATCCCCGCTGGTTCCAGCCTCGCCATCGTCGGCCCCACCGGCAGCGGAAAAACCACCCTCGTCAATCTCATCCCGCGACTCTATGACGCCGCCGACGGCTCGCTGCTCATCGATGGCCGTCCCGTCCGCGACTATCCCCTCGCCATGCTGCGCCGCAACATCGGCGTGGTCCCCCAGGAAACCTTCCTCTTCAGCGAGACCCTCCGCGAGAATCTCCTCTTCGGCGCGCCGCACGCCGATGTCGGGGAGATGCTTGAGGCCGCCGACGCCGCCCACATCCGCCGCGAATTTGAAGAGTTTCCCCAGGGATTTGAGACCATGGTCGGCGAACGCGGAGTCACGCTCTCCGGCGGCCAGAAGCAGCGCGCCGCCATTGCGCGGGCCCTCCTGCGCCGTCCCCCGATTTTGATTCTCGATGACGCTCTGGCAAGCGTCGACACCTACACCGAAGAGCGCATCCTCAGCGGTCTCCGCAGCTACACCGCTACGGCCACCACCATCCTCATCTCGCACCGCGTCTCCACCGTGCGTCACGCCGACTGCATCGCGGTCCTCGACCATGGTCGCATCGTCGAACTCGGCCGTCACGAGGAACTCCTCGCCCTCGACGGCTACTATGCCAGCCTCTATCACAAGCAGCAGCTTGAGGAAGAGCTCACCGTCGCCGGCTAAAGCTTTTTCGCGGATGGTATAGCCCGGAGCCGGACCGCCAAGTCGACGGCACCACCAGGAAGCGGCGACCTTCCACAGCTTCCAAAAAGGCCACCGTTTCTTTGAAAATGCCGGCTGATCCTTCAGGCCCCTGGCGGCGCATCACCGATGGCGACAGGATCGGGAAGCCTTCGCCCCTGTATCCAAATTAGGCCGTCCCTACTCCACGCCCAGCACCTTCACGATCACACGCTTGCGCCGCTGCCCATCGAACTCCGCATAGAACACCCGCTGCCAGGTCCCCAGGTCCAGCCGGCCCCGCGTCACCGGCAGCGTCGTCTCGTGGTGCAGCAGCAGCGACTTCAAATGCGCGTCCCCGTTGTCCTCGCCCGTTTGGTGGTGCTTGTAGTCCGGTCGCGCCGGCGCCAATTCCTCCAGCCACTTCCCAATGTCCTCGATCAGCCCGCTCTCCAGGTCGTTCACATACACCGCCGCCGTAATGTGCATCGGCGAAACAAAGCACAGCCCATCCTGCACGCCGCTGCGCCGCACAATCGCGTCCACCTCGTCGGTGATGTGCACCATCTCCCGTCGCTCCTTGGTCTCGAATACCAGATACTCAGTGTGACTCTTCATTGCTCTCCTCCCGGCGCAGCAGGCACCCTTCGCTCTCCCGGTCATCCAAAGCATTTTCAGAGATGGTGAAGCCCGGAGCCGAGCAACCGAGTCGACGCGACCATCAGGAAGCGTCGACCCCCCGCAGCTTCAGAAGAGGCCACCATTTCTCTGAAAATGCCGTAGCCCTTATCCTACTCATAGCCGTGACCGAAAACGATCTCTCTAGCGCATCCGCACTCTCTGAGCGCGGCCTCGATCTCCTTGCCCAGGGAGCACCCAGCCAGGCCGTCCTTGCCTTCCGAGGTGCCATCGCCTCCGACCCCGCGTGCATCGAAGCGCATCATGGCCTTGTCCGCGCCCTCCGCGACTCCGGCCAGCTCGATCAGTCCCTCTCCGCCGCGGTCGCCCTCACCGCGCTCACGCCCTTGGACCCTCTCGCCCACACCGCTCTTTCCATCGCGCTTCAGGCCGCCGGGCATATTCCTGAAGCCGAAGCCGCAGCCGGACGTGCGCGCATTCTCGAGTGGAAGCTCCAGCTTCAATCTCCTCCGTCGCAGGATTTCCCGTCGTGACGCGACGCGTGCCCCTCACTCCCGCACAGCGCCTGCGCCGCATGCACGATCGCCTCTTCGCCGGCTATGGTCCGCAGCACTGGTGGCCCGCCCGCACACGTTTTCAGGTTATCCTCGGCGCTTACCTCACGCAGAACACCGCCTGGAAATCCGTCGAACGCTCCCTCGCCAATCTCCGTGCCGCCCGTGCGCTCAGCCTGTCCGGCTTCCGCGCGCTTCCTCTCGACCGTCTCCAGAAACTCATTCGCCCATCCGGTTTCCTCACGCGCAAAGCGCCCGCGCTCAAAGCCTTCGTCACCATGCTCGACGAGGAATTCTCCGGCTCTCTCCATCGCCTCGCCGCCGCGCCCACGCCCGCCTTGCGCCGCCGTCTGCTCGAGCTCCCCGGCGTTGGTTCGGAAACCGCCGACGCCATCCTTCTCTACGCCCTCGGCCACCCCATCCCCGTCGCCGACGAATATCTCCGCCGCATCGCCGAGCGTCACCGACTCCTCGTCCCTCCACCCGCTCAAAATCGGGCCGGCTACGACTCCCTCGTCCAACTCACTCGCACTGCCTTCGCCTCCGATCCGCAAGAAAACCTGCGCCCGCTCTTCAACCAATTCCACGCACTCACCGTCGCCGTCGGCAAAGCCCACTGCGGCCGCGCGCCCAGGTGCACCGGTTGCCCTCTCGCCTGGGATCTCCCCGCGCCGCTTCCCGCCGCGCCGCCAGCAAAACGTGCTTCACGCGCACGCAACCCGGCGCGATCGTAGCCTCCGCTCGAATACGCTCACTTCACTTTACTGGGGATTTCCACTATGCCGCCGAACCGAGGTGTTCTGCTTTGGTTCGGTGGCGGGGACGACGGGGCTCGAACCCGCGACCTCTGCCGTGACAGGCCGCGCATCTTTGAGTTGAAGCTTTCGCAATAGCCGTTCTCCCAAGGAGAACCGGGCTCGTTGTAGAGAGTCTTGGCTCCGGTTTTCGCCAGCCACTTGCGCAGTTGCTTGGCAACGAATTCCTGCCCGTTGTCTGATCGAATGTATTCCGGGATGCCGTGCTCGATCATCGCCTCAGCCAGCACCTCAATGACTTGGTTACTGTTGATCCGGCGCCCCACATGGATCGCCAGGCACTCCCGCGTGTACTCCTCTATCAAGTTCAGAAAGCGCACCGTCCTTCCATCATGAGTGTATGCACTCATGAAGTCGTAGGACCAGACGTGATTGCGCCGTTCCGGCCGCAGCCGCACACAGGAGCCGTCGTTGAGCCACAAGCGACCGCGCGGCTTCTGCTTCTGCGGTACCTTCAGTCCTTCGCGCCGCCAGACCGGGGACCCCCGCGAACAGGTCTTCGTCCGCGGGGTGGAGATCCGCTCCACGCGATCCTTGCCTACGTTCCAGCCCATTTCCTGCAGCTTGATGGTGATGCGTCGGTATCCATACCGGCCGTACTGGCTGGCCAGCAAGAGGATGGCCCGGGTCAGCGCTTCTTCGTCGTTCCGCCGCGTGGGCTGGTAGCGCTGCGTGCCGCGTGGTTGGTCAACTAGCTGGCACGCATGACGCTCGCTCGCCCCTTGTTCCTTGGCATGTTCCACAGCGGTACGGCGCCGCTCCGGGCTTAGAAGTTTCCCCGGGCGATGTCCTGGAGTATCTGCTTGTCCAGACTGAGTTCGGCCACCAGGCGCTTCGGCTTGTTGTTTTCCTGCTCCAGTTCCTTAAGCCGCTTGGCCTGGTCCACCTTCAAGCCGCCGTACTCCTTGCGCCAACGGTAATAGCTCTGCTCGGTGATTCCGGCTTCCCGGCTTGCCACCGGGTGCGTCTTTCCGTTCGCCACCGCCACTTCGACCTGCCGCAGAATGTTCACAATCTGCTCAGGAGTATGCTTCTTGGCCTTGCCCATTCCTTGCTCCTTCCATACCAGTTTGTCTCATCCCCACTGGTACAGAATTTGCCGGGCACTCCAGCATGCTCACTGACGACTCGCGTTTTAACGCATAGGTGAACCTGTCGCCCGCCTCTGGCGCGAAATGAATTGTCTCTTCCAGGCAGTCACCTGCCAGAAGTCTTCCCACTTCTGAGCGGGATATCCTTAGCCGCAAAGAATTACCCATGATTCGTAGCTTCATTCTCTCACTCCCGTTACTGGAGATATGTACCCTCGCCGCTGCCGTCGCTTACGCGTGGGGAAAGATGGGGGTAGCGGCGGCGGCGCTCGCGATCAGGTATTCCTCCTCTTCGCTGGTGATGGGCTGGAAGTTCTGGGCCACGTACATAGCGAGCGGGAAGTAGCGCTCATCGCCGGGCGGAATGGCGGCGGTGATGCGTTGGGAAAGCGTCCAGCGCAGGGCCAGCGCGGCCTGCTCCGGCACGGAGCAAGGCTCGTACCACTCCTTGGGGTTGGGCTTTGGTTCTGAATTCATCCGGGCGGGCCATTTCGACTTGGCCATGGCTTTGATGGCCAGCATGCCGGCGCTTTTTTCGTGCACGCGGGCGATCACCCGCGGTCCAAAGTTTTCCCGCGAGGCGAGCACAAAGTTAATGGGGAACAGCACCGTGTCAAAATCAAAATGGTCGAGGAGAGCCAGCGCGGCCTCCTCAGAGTGAGCTGAAAAACCCAGATAGCGGACCTTGCCGGCCTTCCGCCCGGCCTCAAAGGCTTCCTGCGCGCCGCCCGGGCCCATGATGCGATTCACGTCCTCAAGGGTGGTGACGGCGTGATGCTGGTAGAGGTCCAGGTGATCCGTCTCGAGCAACTTGAGTGAATGATCCAGTGCAGCCGCCGCTCCCGCGTTGTCGCGCTTGCCGGTCTTGCAGGCCAAAAAGAATTGGTCGCGGTAGGGCTTGAGGGCGGGACCCAGGAGTTGCTGCGCGTCGCCGTAGCTGGGCGCAACGTCCACGTAGTTGATGCCCGCTTCGTGCGCCTGGGCCACGGTGTTGTTGGCCACAGCCTGTTCCGCGTTCATGATGACGATGCCGCCCAGGCCGATGATCGAGAGATCCTGGCCGGTCCTGCCCAACCGCCGCTTCGGGATAGGCTTGAAGCCTTTGTCGGACGGCGAGGGCCAGGGAGTTGCTGCGGACAGTCCGGGCGCGGCCGCCAATCCTGCCGCCAATGCGCCGGACGTTAGAAAGCTTCTTCGATCCATAAATCCTCCTTGGTTTTGAGAATTGACTCCGCCCCTCCCCGGTTGCGCCTTACGACCTGGCGGTTGGAACAGGTCTGGGGACAGTAAGTGCCATCGACGATCCTGGGTCCCAGGTCTCGATTCTGACACCTTGGAAAGTACGGACGTCAACAGTCCCGCTCAGTATATTCTTCTCGCAGATGACCAGAGTGCTTGTTCGGCGGGCGGCCCAACCAGGCGTGCTACCGATCATGATGGCTTTCCTTCCGGGAGCTTTGCGGAAGGTGCGGGAACCACTAAGGAATTTCTGCACAGGCGCGTAATTTTGTAGCGATCAAATGACCGGCGTTGGTTCTCTTGATTTTGGCGCGGCTTATCGCCGAAACATCTGCAGGCACTCATGCTAGTTTCCTTCATTGGAGCAGTGTTGGTGGCGGCCGCCGCCATGGTTACTCAGAACCCTGAAACAGCGCTGGCCACTGGCCACGCCGTCCAGGGTCAGGCCGCGGCCCAGCCCGAAGGCGCTTTCCTCAATGCCGTCAACTGGGTATGCAACGTGATCTGTCCGGTTGCCGCCGGCATTGCGGTTGTCGCAACCATCCTGCGGTGGCGGAGCGGGCGCAGCTTGCTCCCCTCTGCAATGACCGCCGGAGGCCTCATTTGCGTGTCCGGCATCCTTCGGCTAATCGAATACTTCATCGCGCAGGGTCAGGCGATCGGCTGAGGGACGCATGCAGACGCCACTGGTCTTCAGAGCAATTCTCGGTCTTCTCATGGATATGGCCACTCCGGCCTCTCTGGGCCCGTTTGTGATGGCAGGCATGCGGCCCCGTTCCGAAGGGGGATGAACTTTGAGGCCAGTGGCGGCTTTTTGAAGTGGCTGTTCTGGGGCTGCTTCCTGCTGAGCCTTCCTGAGTGAGCAGGTGGCTGATCAATGAAACGGTCCCGGGTGCATCACAACTCGAGATCACTGGTGCGCCTGGGCCGCAATCCGCGCTGAGATCGTGGCCATTCTGCGCTTCGAGCCTGCGCTCCTCTATGACGCCGACGCCGCATCCGACGTGAACGCGTGAACGAGCCGGAGTCGCGGTTTCACGCGACACTCGTCACGAACGTCTTCGACCTGGTCGACCTGTTGCCGCGTCTGAATGTCAATCAGGATGAGGAGCTGAACCGCTTCGCCGCGGAGATCAAGGACCGGCTTTGCAGCTTTACTGCGCGCGATCTCAAGAAGAACGCAATCCTGCGCGTGGCGACCGCGACCGATGCCGCCGAGATCCTGACCAAGATGGGCGCGGTATTGCGCGATCGGGAAGAAAGCTCAGCCGGTCGGCTTCCCGAAGTGGCGCCCAGTGCCGAGGACATCTTCGCGCACATGGCCGCGTACATAGAGGTACCTGCGGCATGAACCAGCAGATTGTTACTACAACCATTAATTGGCCGGAATGGCCATTTTATGGTTGGCCACTTGACACCCCTATTTCTCTATGTATATTCTCCTCTCGTCTGTGTTTCCGGGAGATAACTGCTTATGGCCAGAAATGATCTTCTGGGTTCCCTCGGCTTTCTGGTTCTGAAGACGCTTTCTCAGGCGGGCCCTCTTCACGGGTACGGAATTGTCCTCCACATCAAGAGAGCATCGGATGAGTTACTGAGCGTTGAGGAGGGTTCTCTTTACCCAGCCCTGCACCGCATGGAACAGAGCGGATCGATCAGCTCGGAATGGGCACTCACGGAGACGAACAGAAAAGCGAAGTATTACAAGCTAACTGTCGCCGGGAGAAAGGAACTGCAGGAAGTAGAAAAACGCCTTGAACAGTTGGTGAAGGGCGTGCGCGCGATGCTGCGGTACGCATGAGAGGGTCCTGTGTCACTTGTTCATCGCGTCTTGAATCTGTTTTACCGCTCCAAAGTGGATCGCAAAATCGAAGCGGAACTGAAGTCCCACATCGAAATGCGGATTCAGGACAACGTTGCGTCCGGCATGTCGCCAGGTGTAGCGCGTCGTGACGCCTTACTTCGCTTTGGCAACCCAACTGTAACGAAGGAACAAGTCATCGCGGTGGATGCGGCGCTCACTCTCGAGAGCATCGGCACGGACTTACGGTATGCGTTTCGCCGGCTCATCAAATCACCCGGCTTTGCCGTCACCGCCATTTTGACCTTCGCTCTCGGTATCGGGGCGACGACCGCCATCTTCAGCGCGGCTTATGCGATGCTACTCCGATCGTTGCCTTTTCAGCATGCCGATCGCATCATCGACATCTATGAGACGCATCCGCAGATTGTGGGCGGCGCAGAGGTCAACTTTCTGGACTATCAAGACTGGCGCAGGCAGCAGACGAGCTTCGAGCAGGTGGCGGCATATTCCGTTATTAGTCCCGACACAATGTCGCTGGTTTTGCGGGACCACGGCGAACAGGTCCACACGGTTCTCGCATCCAGCAACCTGTTTTCGCTTCTCGGCGTAGCTCCGCTTATGGGCCGCACGTTTGTGGACCAGGATGATACTCCGAACGCAAACCATGTCGTTGTTCTCAGTGCCGAGGCCTGGCAACGCTACTTTGGGGGCGATCACGGTATCCTTGGCCGCAATATCGATCTGAACGGCGCCAGCTATATCGTGATCGGCGTACTCCCGCCCGCAGGCGCCTATCCCACGGCCGGTGAATTCTGGATACCGCTCTCGTTGATGGATAAAGAGTCGCAAACCCGCCGCGTAGGGCATTCGCTGGATGTGCTGGGGCGGCTCAAGCCTGGTGTCAATTTAGCAGGGGCCCGAGCCGATATGCAGACCATTGCGGCGAGGCTTGCGCAGGCCTACCCGGCCACCAACAGAAACGTGGGTGTGCTGCTGACTCCGTTGCGTGAGCAGCTTGTAGGCTCACTACGGCCAGCTATCCTTACACTTCTGGGTTGCGTGGTCCTGGTCTTGTGCATCGCATGCGCCAATGTCGCGAACCTTCTGTTGGTGCGCGCCGCTGCTCATGCTCGTGAAGCTGCGGTTCGGCAGGCGCTCGGAGCAAGCCGCCTTCGTCTGCTCTCCCAGTACCTATCAGAAACGCTGATTCTGTGTCTGCTGGGAGGTCTGCTGGGTACGGGGCTCGCCGCGCTGACTCTTCCGCTGCTGCGAGTGGCATTTGCGCATACGGCGGGAGCGGCTCCCTCGTTGATCCGATCCATTGAGCTTAATATTCCGGTTCTGTTAGTCGCCTCAAGCGTGTGTCTGTTCACGGCCATCCTCTTCGCGCTGTTGCCGATGAAGAAGGCGCCAGACAGACTAGCCGACTCGTTGCGTCCAGGCTACCGCGGCAGCACAGGCCGGCGAAGCTGGAGCAGCAGCGCGCTCATCTCCACCGAAATCGCGATTGCCATTGTTGTGCTCTTTCTGGGAGCGCTGCTGATTCGCAGCTTCGAAAGACTAAACCACGTGGATCCTGGCTTTCGAACGGATCACTTACTATTGACTGCTGCATAAATAATGCAACGATTTAACGCAAAGAAAAAGGCAACTCGGACTGCGCGATGCATCCGCTGAGTTTCTCGGGAGAGTTGCGAATGGCGTCGATGGAAATGAGAATGTCTTCCATCAGCTCGTCCA
>DATLRP010000042.1:0-48183 GCA_035534635.1 Occallatibacter sp. | reverse complement strand
CTACATGCTCCTTGCGCCCAGGAAGAAAATCCTTGATCTTCTCCCACTGCAAATCACTCAATTCATACCGGCTAGGCGACATACAACCACTTCAGCAGCAATCAATCCCGCTGCAAAGTGCATATGTCGATACGGCCTAGTCGATGTATTGACAACGTGCCCCATGAAAGCCAGAGGAACTACAGCCCGTACTCGCGAATCTTTACATAAAGGGAGCTCCTCGGCACGTCCAGGCGCTTCGCAGTTCTGGTCACACTGCCACCCTCCGATTCGAGCGCCTCGACAATGTGACACCTCTCCATTTCCTTGAGGGTTAGATTTTTGGCCGAGACACTCGGAGTAAGGACTTCTCGCTCAGAAGTTTCGAACTCGAGACCGGTCTTGTCGATGACTCCATCGTCGGATAGGAGTGCAGCCCGCTCCAGCACATTGCGCAGTTCGCGAACGTTCCCTGGCCAAGAGTAGCGCTGTAATTCTGATCTGGCATTGTCGGTGATCCGCAATGGGCCACATTTCATTTCCCAGTTAAATTGTTGTAGCAGCCTTTCGGTGAGGATCGGGATGTCTTCAAGGCGCTCACGCAAAGGGGGAATGCGCAGGTTCAGGGTGCTTATACGGAAATAGAGGTCGCTGCGGAACTCGCGGTTTTCTGCATGCTTTTTCAAATCGCGATGGGTTGCCGCGAAAATCTGGACGTCTACCTTCCGTTCGTGAACGTCGCCCAATCGGTAAAAACGCTTATCCTCGACGACTTTTAAGATCTTGGGCTGAACCTGTAAGTCCATGTCGCCGATCTCATCCAAAAAGAGGGTGCCGTGATTCGCAGCCTCCAGGAATCCGACCTTGTTCAACACCGCCCCTGTGAAAGCGCCTTTCTGATGGCCGAAGAGCTCCGATTCAAGCAGTCCACTCGAAAGTCCCGCACAGTTCAGCTCCACGAAAGCCTCGTTCGACCGGGGGCCTATTTTGTGCAACCAGCGCGCCAGCACGCCCTTCCCCGTACCAGTTTCGCCTTGAATCAGCACTGTGCTGTTGGTTTCGGCAATTCGTCTTGAGGCCTTCTTCAGTTCCAGAATGGCCGGACTTTTGCCGAGAAAGGGGTCGCGCTCGTAGCGCGCCCGCTCAAGGTTGCTCGCCAGATCCTTCTGCAAATTGCGAGATCTCTCCAGTGTTCGGCGCAGCACGGTGATAAGAAACCCGAGATCGGTAGGCTTGGGAACGAAATGTTCGGCTCCATGTTTGACGGCATCCACCGCCAAATCAATGCTGGCGTGCGCCGTGAGAACAATGAGCGGTGTGCCGATGTCACGGTCTTTGAGCCAGACCAGAAGATCGAAGGCGGTTCCGTCCCTTAGCTCATAATCCGCCAGAATGACATTCGGCGACGAATCCAGGATTTCCTTGAACGCTTCGGAAAGACTCATCGCTTTTATGACTTCGAATCCCTCAGTTCCCAGCCCATGAGCAAGGAACTCCAACATCAGTTCGTCATCTTCAACCACAAGAACTTTTCTTCCCATCGAGCACCAATTCCGAAAACCATTTCATCTTGGTCGTTGGGCGGCCAACATCCTCAAGAGCGAGATGCGTCTATAGGCTAGACGCCTTGTCTGAATCCTGGACAGAATTTGACATTCTTATTGGTGGCCGAATTGATTATGGGAAATGCAATCTAGTGTATTCGGCTCCTGGTCAATGACCTACGAAACAGATTGGCTCGGGGGACCGAATGGCAATGAGATTGCTACCCATATAAGCGTTAAAGCCTGAGGGATAAAGCGCAGCGGTGCTCGGGAGCCCGTGGCTACCAAAGTCAATATCGATGTCGACCGGGTTCAGCAATCGACACCCCAACCGTTCAAAGAGAGAGGTTTAGGAATGAGTGGACACCAGAAGGCAAACGAGTACTTCGTCAGTAATCGCGCGAACCGATCTGAGCGACTTGATCCGCGATACATCGAAATTCAAGCGGCGCGTCGGAAGATGGTTCTTTGCGCGATAAGAAGTAGCTATGCCGACCGAAGCCAGACCTATCACTGGGTGCCCATGATTTGGGGCGCAAGCGCCCTTGCTCTTGCACCGTTCCAGGGAGTTATGTTCGCTTCGGTCTTCGCCGCTTTCATTGCCCTGGCATGGGCAACAGTCCACAACCTCCGAAGAATCTGACGGTCATGTGTGATTATTCGTGAACGAGGCCATCAACTTCCATTTGCTCAGAAGCAGAGAGTCCATAGATATTGCACCGTGAAAGTGAAATCATCATGCCCACAGTGAATCGTTCCTAAAGGTGTGAATCTCACATCTCCCTTGAGCCATTCCAGAAAGATGCTGAGCAGCCAATTCTTGCTTCAGGTTGGGGTAAGCTGGCTTACCGGTCAGGGCGCGGCCAACGATTCCGATCAGAAGCAAACTCGTTGGTAAGAATCCGGTTATGCGTTTCCCCCTATCTCTACGCAAACCGTAGGTGACCCAGGTCGGTGCCTGCAACGACAATTCTGCCACGATCAACGGGTCACCTTGGTCGCAAAGTGGGGCTTGGGGCGTACATATCGGCTTCACTGCTGGCGTAGAGCTTCAGGGTCACAGGCGGACGATTGCGGGCGGGGCGCGGGGCTGCGAGAATCGGGGGCATGGCGATGAGCGTGGATGCGCATCAGCACTTTTGGAGATACAACCCGGCCGAGCATACGTGGATGACGGAGACGATGGCGGGGCTGAAGCGGGATTTTTTGCCGGCGGACCTGAAGCCGCTGCTGGAGTCGAACGGGTTTGACGGATGCGTGGCGGTGCAGGCGCGGCAGAGCCTGGAGGAGACTCGCTGGCTGCTGGAGCTGGCGGCGGAAAACGCGTTTGTGAGGGGCGTGGTGGGCTGGGTGGAGCTGCGCGGCGAGGATTTGCCGGAAGTGCTGGCGGGGCTGAAGAATGAGCGGAAACTCGTGGGCGTGCGGCACATTGTGCAGGACGAGCCGGACGATGAGTTTGTGCTGCGGGAGGATTTCAAGCGCGGGATTGGGCGGCTGCGGGAGTTTGGGCTGACCTATGACGTGCTGGTGGTTCCCAGGCAACTGAAGGCGGCGACGCGGCTGGTGCGGGAGTTTGACGAGCAGGCGTTTGTGCTGGACCACATGGCCAAGCCGGCGATTGCCGAAGGCGTGATGGAGGGCCGGATGGAGATTTGGGCGACGGATGTGCGGGAGCTGGCGCGGAGCGGGAATGCGATGTGCAAGCTGAGCGGCATGGTGACGGAGGCGAAGTGGAAGGCGTGGCGCGAGGAGGATTTTTGGCCGTATATGGACGTGGTGATGGAGGCGTTTGGGGCGGGGAGGGTGATGATCGGGTCAGACTGGCCGGTGTGCACGCTGAGCGGGGAATACGGCGAGACGGTGGGCGTGGTGAAGCGGTATGTGGAGCGGCTGACGGAGACGGAACGGGCGGCGGTGCTGGGGGGCAACTGCGCGCGGTTTTATGGATTGGATTGAGGGCTGAATGCGGCGGCGGGCGAGCGAAAGCGATGGTAGATTGAGGGGAGTGCGAAAGTGGCGGAATTGGCAGACGCACCAGACTTAGGATCTGGCGGGGCGACCCATGAGAGTTCGAGTCTCTCCTTTCGCACCAGTGAGTTAGGGGAGATGCCGGTCTGCTGAGGCGAGCGGGACCGGGAGGTGCGCCTGACGAAAGTCAGCCCCGGAGCCAACCCGAAGTACCGTTGACCGGAGGGATGGGAAGGGCTATGGTCGGCGTGTAGGTTGGCGCGAGGGTAAGTGGTTGTCCGCGTTGGCGTTGAGGGATGGGATGGCAGTTCTGACGAGAAAAGGTGGGGGCTTGCCGGCGAATTACCGGGAGATCCACTTCTGGCTGAACCACGTGGAGGTGCCGGAGCGGGAACCGGCGCGCGTGGCGGCTGAAACGCCGCTGGCGGAGCCTGAGTTGGCGCCGCCGGCTGCCGCGACGAGCAGTGCGGCGACGAGCTCGGAGATTCCGAAGGCTGCCGCGGAGACGGTTGCAGAAGCGACTGTGCCCGTGCAGGCGGAAATGGTTGCGGCGGAAGAGGCGCAGGCCAAAGTGACGCCGGAGGCCGAGGTGGCGGGTCCGGCATCAACGGACCCTGAAACAACGGACCAGGCAACAATGGATTTGGCGACAGCGGATGCAGCGGCTGGGCGCGAGGAAGGTCCGGCGGCCGAAGTGGAGCCGGCTGAGGTTGCGGCGAAGGTTGCGGCGGTGGAAGAGCCGGCGGCAGCGACAGCGGAAGCCGAGGCGGAAAGCAAGCCCGAGCGGAAGCTGGAGCTGGTGAGGGAACTGCCGAGACGGGGCGGGACGATGCTGGGGTTGAATGCAGAATCCCTTGCGGGGCAGGACGCAACCGACGAGAGCGAAGCGGACGCGGACGCGCGCGGCCGTGGATTCTGGGGATTCCGGCGCAGGAAGCGCGCCTAGCCAACGACGCCCGGCGAAGCATGTGGGCCGTGCGCGAGGCACAGCGCACGCGGGGCAGGCGGAGTAAGCTAGGGGAATCATGAGTCCGACACCCGCAGCACCCCATGTGGAACTAGTCCAGACAGACGATTACCGGGAGACCTACGCGAACAGCGTGCAGGTGCGCGTGAGCGTGTGGGATTTTCAACTGATTTTCGGGCTGGCGACGAGCGAAAGCCCGGAGGCGGTGACGATCCGGAACAACCACGCAATCTATCTGAGCCCGCAGCAGGCCAAGGCGCTGTGGAACGTGCTGGGGCAGAACATTGCGCAGTACGAGCAGGCGTTTGGGACGCTGAACCTGGAGCCGCAAGGGCACGCTTTTCCGCAAGGATCGGTGAATTAGCGGGTGGCGCGGACGATTTCGCAGATGCAGAGGCGGAGACGGATGCGGGAGCTTGTTGCGCCGCGGATGGACCGGCCATTTCCGCTGTGGATGATCTTTCCGGTGATCTTCGCGGCGCTGTATGCGAGCCATTACACGCTGCTGCGGCTGCCCTACTACTGGGATGAGGCGGGGTATTACATTCCCGCGGCGTGGGATTTTTTCCGCACGGGCTCGCTGATTCCGACGACAACATTGAGCACTTCTCATCCGCCGCTGGAGAGCGTGTATCTGGCGCTGTGGTGGAGGCTGTCGGGCTTCTCAGTGGAGGTGACGCGGGAGGCTGTGCTGCTGGTGGCGGCGCTGGGGCTGCTGGCGGTGTGGCGGCTGGCGATGCGGCTGACGGGCGTGGCGAGCGTGGCGTTCTGGACGGTGGCGCTGACGGGGCTTTATCCGGTGTGGTTTGCGCAGAGCACGCTGGCGCAGGCGGATATTTTTGCGGCGGCTTGCGCGCTGTGGGGGCTGGTGTATGCGCTGCCGGAGCGGGACGGCGAGGGCGTGCCGAAGGCGTGGGCGGCGGCGCTGTGGTTTACGGCGGCGGCGCTGTGCAAGGAGACGGCGGTGGCGATTCCGCTGACGCTGGCGGCGGTGAGCGCGTGGAAGGGAATTCGCGCGCGGCGCTGGGCGCCCTGGCGGGATGCGCTGTGGCTGGCGACGCCGGCGCTGCCGCTGGCGGGCTGGTATGTGTGGTTTCACGCGAAGACGGGCTGGTGGTTCGGGAATCCGCAGTTTTTCCGCTATAACGCCGAGGCGACGCTGCAGCCGGTGAGGATCGTGGCGGCGCTGGGCTATCGGGTGCTGCACCTGACGGCGCACATGAATTTGTTTGTACCGGTGCTGATGACGCTGGCGGCGCTGATGCTGGATCCGAGGAAGACGAAGGATGGGCGGGAACGGGCGCCGATATGCAAGGCGGGGCGGGGTCGGATGCTGCTGCTGCTGGGGATGAATGCGGTGCTGTTCAGCGTGCTGGGCGGCGCGCTGCTGACCAGGTATCTGCTGCCGATGTATCCGCTGGTGCTGCTGCTGGCGGTGGCGACGTTCTATAAGAGAGTGCCCTGGTGGCCGGCGCTGGCGGCATTTTGCGCGGGCGCGTTTGTGCTGGGGCTGCAAGTGAATCCGCCGTACCGGTTTGCGCCGGAGGACAACCTGGAGTATGCGCGGGTGGTGCGGATGGACCAGGCGGGGATTGCGGAGCTGAAGGCGCGCTATCCGGATGCGACGGTGCTGACGGCATGGCCGGTGACCGACGAGCTGACGAAGCCGGAGCTGGGCTACGTGCGGAAGCCGTGGGATGTGGAGGCGATTGACGATTTTACGGCGGCGGAGGTGGCGAAAGCGGCGGGGGAGCCGGGGAAGTATTCGGCGGCTCTGGTGTTTTCGACCAAGTATGACCCGCCGTGGCTGCCGTGGCGGCTTGGACCGAAGGAAGAGAAGCTGGATGAGCGGTACTTCGACCTGCACCACGACCTGCCGCCGGGGGCGATTGCCGAGCGGCTGGGGGGAAAGCTGGTGTGGGAGCAGCGGAAAGCGGGGATGTGGATTGCGCTGATCCGGTTTGAGCGGCAGTATGTGGCCGCAGGGCAGGCCGCGGGGCAGGCAGGACGGGCGGGACGGTGAGGCGCGAACCCCTATAATCAGCCTTGTCGTGCATTCTTTTTCTTCACCGCGAATGATGGGGATTCGGACAGCAAGATTGAGCCGGCCGCTGGTGGTGCTGGCCGTGCTGTGCCTGTATGCCGCGGCGCGCGGCGCCAGTGCGCAAGAGGCGAGCGCGGCAGCTTCCGAGCCGGTTCATGGGCGAATTGTGCTGGTGCTTCCGTTCGACAACCGGAGCGGGCACCCGAGCCTGGAGTGGGTGCGTGAGGCGGCGGCGGAGCTGCTGACGAGCCGGCTGTCTTCAGCCGGTTTTGCGCCTTTGAGCCGCGAGGACCGGCTGTATGCGCTGGATCACCTTGGATTGCCGGAGGCCTTTCAGCCCTCGCGTGCGAGCGCGCTGAAGCTAGCGCAGACGTTGGACGCGGAATCGATTGTGGTGGGGAGCTTTAAGACGGAGGGGAACGAGATTGTGGCCGAAGCGCGGGTGGTGGACGTGCCGCATCTCCGGATGAGCAAGGCGGTGACGGTGCGGGGTCCGCTGCCGACGATGATCGACGTGTTTGATCGGCTGGGGTGGCGGGTGACGCGGGTGATGTATCCGGAGTTCAGCGGTTCGGAGGCGACGTTTGTGGCCGCGGGCAAGGGCATGCGGGTGGACGCCTTTGAGCAGTACATTCGCGGGATTACGGAGCCGGACCAGGCGGAGCGGCTGACGCACCTGAATATGGCGGTGAAGCTGAGCCCGGGGTTTGGGCCGGCGTGGATGGCGCTGGGACGGGAGGAGTACAGCGAGCAGCAGTATGGAGAAGCCGCAGCGGCCTTTGCGCGGGTGGAACGGAGATCGCCGGATGCGCTGGAGGCGGGATTTTACCGGGGGCTTTCGCAGCTGTTCTCGGGCAATTACGCGAAGGCGGAAGAGTCGTTTGCGGAAGTGGCGCGGATTTTGCCGCTGGCCGAGGTGCTGAACAACGAAGGGGTGGCGATGAGCCGGCAGAACCACGACGGAAGCGTTCTGTTCCGGCGGGCGGTGGCGGCGGATCCGAATTCGGCGGACTACCACTTTAATCTTGCGGTGAGCCTGAAGCGGCGTGGCGAAAATGCTGGCGCGATGACGGAGATGACCGAGTGCCTGAAGCTGCGGCCGGGCGACAGCGAAGCGCAGAGCGTGATGAAGGCATGGAAGAGTCCGGCGGCGGCAGCGACGACGAACGCCGAAGAGGAAGCGAAGGTGGATCCGCTGGAGCGGATTGTGCGGACCTTCGACGCGATGGCCTTCCGGCAGGCGGCGCTGGTGGTGGACCAGTTGGAGACGGCGCGGCTGGCGGCGCTGAGCCCGGAGGAGCGAGGGATGAAGCTGGCGGCGCAGGCGAAGACGTATTTGAACCGGGGGCTGCTGCTGGAGGCCGAGAGAATGTACCAGTCGGCGGTGGCGGCGGACGGAAATCTGGCAACGGCGCACGCGGGACTGGCGGAGGTGAAGGAACGGGCCGGCGACAAGGCGGCGGCGCGCAATGAGGCCGAGGCGGCGCTGAAGATTGCACCGACGGCCGAAGCGCACGAGGTGCTGGGAAGGCTGGACCTGGGAGAGGGCCGGCTGGACGAGGCGGATGCGGAGGCGAAGGAGGCGTTGCGGCTTGACCCCGGAAGCCGGTCGGCGCAGGATTTAAGCCGGCAGATTGCGGTGAAGCGGACCGCGAAGCAGTAAGGGCCCTGCAAAAGGGCCGGTGGGAGCTGGCGATGGAGAAGCGGGCGCGAGGATTACGGCTGCGGACGGCGGCGATGCTGGCAGGGCTGGCGCTGGGATGGGCGGCGGGAGCGCGGGCCGAGCAACCAAGAGTGGACAAGCTGGTGCTGGACGATACGATTCAACCGGTGAGCGCCGGGATGCTGGAGCGCGCGCTGAAGGAGGCGAATGCGGATGGGTCAGCGGCGCTGCTGGTGGAGCTGAATACGCCGGGAGGGATGCTGGACTCGACACGCGAGATGGCAGGCGCGATGCTGAGCTCGCATGTGCCGGTGATTGTGTATGTGGCGCCGGCGGGTTCGCGGGCGGGTTCGGCGGGGTTCTTTCTGCTGGAGGCGGCGGACGTGGCGGCGATGGCGCCGGGAACGAACGCCGGCGCGGCGCATCCGGTGCTGGAGTTCGGCAAGATGGACGCCACGATGAACGAGAAGGTGCTGAACGACGCTGAGGCGTTTCTGCGCTCGTATGTGACCAAGCGCGGGCGCAACGCGGAAGCGGCGCAGGCGGCGGTGCAGTCGTCGCACTCCTATACAGCCGAAGAGGCGCTGAACGCGCATTTGATTGACGTGATTGCGCCGACCGAAGCGCAACTGCTGGCCGAGTGCCAGGGGCGCGTGATTACGCGGATGGACGGGACCAAGCAGACGCTGAACCTGGCCGGCGCGAGGGTGGTGACGCTGAAGGAGAGTTTGCGCGAGGAGCTGCTGGGCTGGCTGGTGGACCCGGATATCGCGCTGCTGCTGCTGGTGGCCGGAGCGCTGCTGATTTATCTGGAATTCAACACGCCGGGAACGATTGTGCCGGGGACTCTGGGAACGGTGCTGGTGCTGCTGGCGATCTTCGGGCTGAATCTGCTGCCGATTCGTTATACGGCGGTGCTGCTGCTGGTGGCGGGGCTGGCGCTGCTGGTGATGGAGGCGAAGTTTGGCGGGCATGGGGCGCTGGCGCTGGCGGGGATTGCGTGCCTGACCTTCGGGATGCTGACGCTGGTGGCTGCGCCGGTGCCGCAGATGGGCGTGAGCCCTTGGGTGGCGATTGGAGTGAGCCTCGGGTTCGGCGGAATAACAGTGTTCCTGGTGCGGCTGGCGGTGCGGGCGCGGAAGCGAAAAGCGATGCTGGGTGCGGATGCGATGGTGGGCTGCGCGGGAGAGGCGATGGAAGCGCTGACGCCGGAGGGACATGTGCTGGTGCAGGGGGAGATTTGGCAGGCGGTGGCGAGCGAGCCTGTGGCCAAGGGCGCTCGGGTGCGCGTGGTGGCGCATGCACGGTACGAACTGCGCGTGGAACCGGAGCGGGCGGAGGCGGCGGCCACAGAGGCGTAAGGGCGGGGTGGAGTACAATCCCTGCTGAATGGGGGTAAGTGCAATGTCTTTTGCAGATTTACCGATTCCGACACTCATCATCATCGCCATTGTGGCGTTGTACATCATCAACTCCGTCAAGATTCTGAGGGAATATGAGCGGGGCGTGATCTTCCGGCTGGGCCGTGCGCTGCCTGCGCCGAAAGGGCCGGGACTGATTCTGGTGTTCCGGCCGATGGACCAGATTATCCGGATAACGCTGCGGCAGCAGGTGCTGGAAGTGCCGCCGCAGGACGTGATTACGCGGGACAACGTGACGCTGAAGGTGAACGCGGTTGTCACGCTGTACGTGGTGAATCCGAATGATGCTGCCATCAAGGTGGAGAACTACGTCTATCAGACATCGCAGTTTGCGCAAACGACGCTGCGCAGCGTGCTGGGCGAGGTGGAGCTGGACGAGGTTTTGAGCCATCGCGACAAGCTGAACCTGCGGATTCAATCGATCATCGACCAGCGGACGGAGCCGTTCGGGGTGAAGGTGATTTCGGTTGAAGTGAAGCAGGTGGACCTGCCGGAGCAGATGCTGCGGGCGATGGCGAAGCAGGCCGAGGCGGAGCGGGAGAAGCGGTCGAAGATCATCCATGCGGAGGGCGAGTTCAATGCGGCGCAAAAGCTGGTGGATGCGGCCGCCCTGATGGCGACGCAGCCGATGACCCTGCAGCTGCGGTATCTGCAGACGCTGGCCGACATTGGCGTGGAGAAGAATACGACGATTGTGTTTCCGCTGCCGATGGAGCTGCTGACGATCCTGAACAAGCTGGGATTGAGCGACAAGTCGACCGCGACCAAGGAGTGAGAGCGGCGGAAGATGGGCGAGGCGAGAATGCGTGTTTAGGACGGGCATGCGAAGAGGGTTTGACGGAGAAGAGCTGGAGACGGACGAGGGACCGGCGGCGCGGGAGCTGACGCTGGGACCGGTGGCGCTGCTGGTGCTGCTATCGGTGCTGGCGCTGGTGTGCTTCCTGTGCTTCGGATTGGGATATGCGGCGGGGCGGCGAGTGCCGCTGCCGGCGGTTCCGGCGACGCAGGCGGGCACGCAGGCGCAGCCGCAGGCGAATGCGCTTTCTAAGCCGATGGCGGCGGGGGTGGTTCCGCCGGTGATGCCTCCGGCGGTGGTGGCGGATATGCCGCAGTCGCAGACGGTGAGCAACGGCGGAGAGAATCCGCTGACGTCGTATGCGCCGGCGGGCGCGGCGAACGGCGAAACGGACAATGGAGCGGTCGCGGGGCAGCCTTCACTGGTGAAGCCGGCGCTGCTGGAGAGCCAGAACGCGGCGCAACAACAGGGCGGGCTGCAGGTGCAGCCGGCGCTCGAACCTTCAGCGGGATTGATGGTGCAGATTGCCGCGGTGTCGCACGCCGGAGATGCGAATGTGCTGATGAACGCGCTGCGCAGGCGGGGTTATGCGGTGACGGCGCGGCACGAAGCGGCCGACAGCCTGATTCACGTGCAGATTGGGCCGTTCCCGACGGTGAAGGAAGCCAACGCGATGTGCGAAAAGCTGCTGGGTGACGGGTACAACGCGGTCGTGGTGCCGTAAGAGAAAGCGCGAGTCAGTTGCGCATGCTTTCGGGCAGGCCTGAGGCGATGGCCTGGCGGACGGCAAGCATCAGGTCTTCACGCGAATCAAAATCTGACGGCTGAATCGGCGGGTGGAGGGCGATGCGCGCGGTGCCGCGGCGGATGCGCAGCCTGCCCCTGGGCATGAGCGCCTGCGTGCCGTGGATGGAGATGGGAATGCAGGGCGCGCCGGCTTCCATGGCGAGATAGAACGGGCCTTTCTTGAAGGGAAGCAGGCGGCCGTCGGGCGAGCGCGTGCCCTCGACGAATGTGGTGATGTGCAGGCCCTTCTGGAGGACGAGGCGCGCGACGCGGACGCTCTCGATGGCGCTATCTGTGCGGCCGTCGCGGCTGACGGGGACAAATTCCGCGAGGCGAAGGCCGAAACCGAGGATGGGAATCCGCATGAGCGAGCTCTTGAGGAAGGCGGAAGTGCGTCCGGGGATGTGCGGCAGGAGCGCGGGAGGGTCGAGGTTGGAGATGTGGTTGGCCATGAAGATGCAGGCGGTGTGCGCGGGAACGTTCTGCAGCCCGCTGACCTGAACGCGGACACCGGCGAGGCGCAAAGCGATGCGGACGATGCCGAGCGAGATGTTGTAAAGGGGCGTGGCGTTGCCGGTGAGCGCGGCGAGCGGGAGATAGACGAGCGCGACGGGCAGGCCGAGGGCAACGATGATGCCGACGAGGACGAACGCGCGGATCATGCGTGGGGCTCGGCGGTGGAATGGAGCTCAAGAAGGCGCGCGGGGAGCTTCTCATAGATGCCGTCGAAGCCGCCATTCGAGAGCAGGGCGACAACGTCGCCGGAGCGGAGCTGCGGCGCGAGCGCGGCAACGATGGCGTCGGCATCTGAGTGGAGCTCGGCGGGGGTTCCGGCTGCGCTGAGCGTAGCGACGACCTCTTCGGGGTGGAGGCGCTCGGCCTCCGGGATGCGCTGCTGCTGATAAACGCCGGCGAGGACGACGCGGTCGGCGAGGCGGAGGCTTTCGACGAGGTCGGCGGCGAGGACCTTGCGGCGGAGGGTGTTGGAGCGCGGCTCGAGGACGGCGACGAGGCGCGAGTGTGGGTAGACCGAGCGAAGCGCGCGCAGGGTTTCGCGGATGGCGGTGGGATGGTGCGCGAAGTCCTCGATAAGGGTGATGCCGGCGACGGTGGCGCGGAGCTCGAGGCGGCGCTTGACGCTGCGGAAGGCGGCGAGGGCGGACTGGATGGCGGATTTGGAGACGTCCTGCGAAGAGGCGAGCGCGGCGGCGGCGGTGGCGTTGAGTGCGTTGTGCTCGCCGGCGAGATTCATTTCCAGTTCGCACCAGAGCGAGCCCGCGTGCCAGAGTTCCCAGCGCGTGAGACCGCCGGCGTGCGTGAGGTTGCGGAGCTGCCAGTGGGCGGAGGGGGAAAAGCCGTAACGCTGCACGGGCGAGAAGGCGGCGGAGACGCACTCAGTGACGTTGGGGCTGGCGTCGTAGGCAACGATGAGGCCGCTGCGGGGGACGAGATTGACGAGGCGCTTGAAGGCGGTTTTGACGGCGTCCAGATCGGTGTAGATGTCGGCGTGGTCGAACTCGACGTGGGTGAGGATGAGGGCGTGAGGAAAGTAGTGGAGGAATTTGGGGCCCTTGTCAAAGAAAGCGGTGTCGTACTCGTCGCCCTCGACAATGAAGGTGCGCGTGGGGCGGAGCTGGAAGCTGGAGCCGAAGTTTTCCGCGACCCCGCCGATGAGGAAGGACGGCTCAAAGGCGGGATTTTCGCGCGCGGCGACCTGATAAATCCAGGCGAGCATGCTGGTGGTGGTGGTTTTGCCGTGGGTGCCGGCAACGACGAGCGAGTCGCGGCCGCGAAGGAATTCCTCGCGCAGAAGCGCGGCCATGGAGGTGAAGGGAATGCGGTGGTCGAGGACGTGCTCGACCTCAGGGTTGCCGCGGGAGAGCGCGTTGCCGATGACGACGAGGTCGGGCGCGGGCTGGAGGTTCGATTCCGAGTAGGGCTCGAGGATGGGAATGCCGAGGGCGCGGAGGAGATCGCTCATGGGCGGGTAAGCGGCTTTGTCAGACCCGGTGATGCGATGGCCCTGAAGCTGGAGCAGGCCGGCGAGCGAGGCCATGGCGGCGCCGCAGATGCCGCTGAGATGGATGTGGCGCGGAGATGGGCTCACTGGCGCACCGCCGGCTCGAGGAGATGGAGTTGTGCAAGATCGTCGGAGGCTTGCAGGTGCGCCTGTGTGCCGAAGGTGAGGGTGACGTTCGAGTGCGAGACGTGGCCGCTGCGCAGACCGAGGACGATGGGGAAATCAGCGTCGCGGAAGGCGTGGAGAAGGACCTTTTCGAGCAGTTCGGGCTCAGCTCCGGGTGAGGCGCAGTCAAGCATTTCGCCGAAGACGAGGCCGCGAATGTTGCGGAGCTTGCCGGCGTGGCGGAGCTGCCAGAGCATGCGGTCGATCTGGTAAGGCTTGACGCCGACGTCCTCGAGGAAGAGGAGCTTGCCTGCGGTGTCGGGCTCCCATGGCGTGCCAAGCAGGGAAACGAGAATGCTGAGGCAGCCGCCGTAGAGTGTGCCCTCGGCTGCGCCGGGGCGCAGGGTGCGAAGGCCTTCCTCGAAACCGAGGGAATAGGTGCGGCCGGCGAGGGCGGCGTGGAAGCTGGGGAGGTGAACGCCGTCGTCGAGGGCGAAGTCTGCGGCGACCATGGGGCCGTGAAAGGCGGGCAGGCCGAGGCGGTCGAGAAGGCGGAGCTGGAGGCCGGTGAGGTCGCTGTAGGCGAAGAATGGTTTGGGATTCTGGCGAATCAGGTCGAGGTCGAGCGCGTCGAGCAAGTAGTTGGAGCCGTAGCCGCCGCGGACTGCAGCGACGAGCGCGACGGTGGGGTCGGCGAAGGCGGCGTGGAGATCGGCGAGACGCTCGCCGGGTGTTCCCGCGAAGAAGAGCGGGCCTCGGGATTGTGCGTTGGACGCGAGCGAGGGTGAGTAGCCGAGGGTGCGCAGGCGGTCAAGGCCGCGGTCGAGGCGGTCGGATGAGGCAAAAGAGGCCGGCGAGAGGACGCGGAGGTTGGCCGGAGCAGCGACAGACGCGGGTTTGAGCAGGGCAGTCATGCGGGCCAGGCTTCTCCGTGAGCGATGAGGGCTGCCGGACCGGCGAGATGGAGTTCGGAACCGGACTCAGAGTGTGCAGGCTCGGAGTTGGCGGGCTCGGGGTTGGGTCCGGCCCAGGAAACGGATTGCGCGCCGCCGGGAGCGAGGACGGTGAGCGGCGAGTGGCAGTCGTGGAAGGCGATGGCCGCGGCTGCGGAGGCCGAGGTGCCGGTGCCGGAGGAGGCGGTGGGGCCGACGCCGCGCTCGAAGATGCGGATCTCGACTTCGTTGGCGCTGACGATGCGGAGGAATTCGACGTTGGTCTGGTTGGGGAAGTCGGGGTGGGTGCAGAGCTCCGAGCCGAGGGTTTGCCATGAAAGGCCGTTGAGGGTGAATGCGGGATTGTCGACGCGGAGAACGAAGTGTGGATTGCCTGTGGAGACTTCAATGCCGGTGATCTCAACTCCAGAGGCGAGGCGGACGGCGCGCGTGCCAAGGGTGGGGATGCCCATGGCGGTGGTGACCTGGACGGTGAAGGCGGAGCCGGCGTGGACGTCGTCGATGCGGCAGATGCGGAGGCCGGCGTCGGTTTCAATGTGGAGCTCGTCGCCGGGCTGTGCGCCGAGGGCGTGGGCCATCCAGGCGGCGGCGCAACGGGTGCCGTTGCCGCTGATTTCGGCCAGCGAACCGTCGGCATTGAGGAGATGGATGCGGCCCGAGGCGGCCTTGTCCTTGCGGAGCCAGGTGAAGAACTCGATGCCGTCGGCGCCGATGCCGGTGTTGCGGGCGCAAAGGCGGCGGGTTAGGGCTGCGAGGTGGAGCGAAGAGACGGCGTCGGCGGGAACGATGAGGAAGTCATTGCCGCAGGCGTGGGCTTTGGTGAAGGGGATCAAACGACCTCCGGCGTGCGGGAGTGAGGCGCGCCCAGACGCGAGCTAACACAGACGCGTGCGGATGCAGGCGCGGCGCGGCCGGGCAAAGGCGCGTGAATGCAGCCTTCGCCAAGGGTGATGCTATCACTCTACGGGTTGGTGGGCATTGAGGAGGACAAAGCGGAAACGGGCGGTGTGCCCGATGTATTACCGGAGACGTAAATGGAAGCGCCGGGCTGGCCCCGGAAGGTGAAGCGGCGGACGAGTGTGAGGCCGGCAGGATGGTCGTGAACGGCGCGATCGATTTCGTCGCCATGGAAGGCGAGGACAATGGCGGCGTGGGAGGCGGGCGCGGCGAGCGCGGCGCGATAGAACTGCTTGTCGCTTTCGTTGAGGGTCTGGCGGAGGGGGATGCCGGTGAGTGTGACGAGCTGCGGATAGGTGGAGGTGTCCATGAGGACGATGGCGCCGGGGCGAGAGGCAAGCAGGGAGCGGAGGACAGGCGGGATTTGCTCGAGGAGGGGGCGGCGGGCGCGGATGTTTTTGGTGCTTTCGACGTAAGTGAGCGGGCCCTGGCGGAGGAGCTGCGCGGCGTTGAGTGCGATGAGCGCGAAGAGTGCGACGGCGACGTAGCGAGTCCAACGGGGTTTGAATTCGTGCGCGACGCCGAGGGCGAAGTGAGCGGCGAAGCCGAGGCCGAGGGCGAAGGCGGGGAGCATTTCCATGCCGTAGCGGGTGTTGTAAAAGGAGTGGGGCCACCAGACGGGAAGGAAGATGGGGACCGAGCCGTAGGCGATCGAGTAGGCGTAAAACGGGATGGGGAACCAGAGGAGCAGGGTCCAGGAAAAGGCGCGGCGGCGGTCGAGGAGCCAGCCGCAGAGTGCGCCGAAGGCGCTGACGAGGAGCAGGAGACTGCCGAAGGGGAGCGCGGCGGAGTCCATCTCCGACGCTTTGACGAAGAAGAGAAGGCCGACCCAGGGATTGTGCCAGCCGGGATGCGGCGGGCCGGAGCCGGACGAGGCGGTGCGAATCTCGATGGCTTTGGCGGAGTAAGGACCGCGCGCGAAGTAAAGCCAGTCACCAAAACATGCGGCGTTGTAGACGAACCAGACGGTGGGCGCGGCGAGGACGAGGAGGGTGGCGAGCCAGAAGGCGCGCGACCGAAGGCGGCCGCGGCGCAGGAGAAGAATGCCGATGAAGGTCCAGGCGAGGAAGGCGAGAATCCAGCCGTCGTAACGCGTGAAAACGGCGGCGACGAGCAGGAGCGCGATGGGCCAGAGGAGGCGATTGGCGCGGCCCGGGTCGTGGTCGAGTGCTGAGCGCCATTCGACGAGGAAAAGGATGGTCCAGACGAACTCGCAGAGGAAGAGCGGCTCGGTCATGGCGGTGGTCTGGAGGTAAAGGAGGTTGGGATTGCCGGCGAAGAATGCGAGCGCGATGGCGGCGGGAAGCGGGCGGAGCCAGCGGCGTGCGAGGCGATAGAGGCCGAGGCAGGAGACGAGATACGCGAGCGCGGAGGGGATAAGTCCGGCGAGTCCGTTGGCCCACCACGAGTAGACCGCGACGAAGGGAATGAGGACGAGATGAGGCAGCGGAAGCCAGACGGAGCCGAGCTGGGTGAGGCCGGGGCGATGCGAGTCAAAGACGCGGCGGGCGATGTGGAGATGGGCGACGGCATCGCCGTAGTTGAGCGAGGCGGAGTGGGTCCAGCTCCAGATGGCCGCGATGAGAGACAAGGCGAAGCAGGCGGCCAGGACGGCGAAACCCTCGGCGCGGCGGATTGGAGCGTCAGTCAAGGTGAGTGAGCTCGCGGAAGAGGGCGAAGCGGTGGTCGATTTCCGGGCGGGTGAGCTGTCGAAGGCGCTCGGTGCCGAAGCGCTCGACGGCGAAGGAGCCGAGAACGCTGCCGTAAAACATGGCGCTGCGGAAGGCTGCAGGGGTTAGCGCGGGCTGCGAGGCGAGATAGCCGAAGAAGCCGCCGGCAAAGCTGTCGCCAGCGCCGGTGGGGTCAACGACGTGCTCGAGCGGGAAGGCGGGAACGCGGAGGTCTGCGCCGCGGATGGCGGGCGTGTCGGCGTGGAAGAGGGTTGCGCCGTATTCGCCATGCTTGACGACGAGCGAACGCGGGCCGAGGGCGAGGACGGCGCGGGCGGCCTGGACGAGGTTGGGATTGCCGGCGAGCATGCGCGCCTCAGTGTCATTGATGAGCAGGAGGTCGAGGCCTTTGAGGACTTCAAGCAGCGCGGGGCGATGGTCCTTGATCCAGTAATTCATGGTGTCGCCGGCGACGAGGCGAGCCTGGGGCATGGCCTGGCGGACGCGGCGCTGGAGGACGGGATCGATGTTGGCGAGGAAGAGGAACTCGGAGTCGGCATAAGCCTCGGGGATTTTTGGCTCAAAGGAGCCGAAGACGTTGAGCTCCGTGTTGTGGGTCTTGGCTTCATTGAGGTTGTCGAGGTAGGAGCCTTCCCAGAAGAAGCTCTTGCCGGGAGCGCGCTCAATGCCGCGCGTGTCAATGCTGTGCGACTCGAAGACGGCTTCCTCGGCGGGGCCGAAGTCATCGCCGACGACGGCGATGACTCGGATGGGGGTGAAGAAGCTGGCGGCGAGGGAGAAATAAGTGGCAGCACCGCCGAGGCAGCGGTCGCGGCGGCCCGCGGGGGTTTCAATGGAGTCAAATGCAACGCTGCCGACAACGGTGATGGACATGGGCGTATTCTTTCCTGGCGAAATGCAGTTAGGTTAGCAAGTCAGCGAGTTAGTAAGTAAGAAGGTCAGCAAGTCAGCGAGTTAGTAAGCAAGCGAAGAAGTTAGGAGCTGAGATATTTCCCGAAGAGCAGGTCAATTTTGGAGCGGGTTTCGGCGGGGATGAGGTCCTTCTGGGTGAGGACTGCGAACTGGGCGGCGGAGGCGCAGGCGCACGCGCGGGCCTCGGGCGTTGAAGGAGGCATGACGGCGACGGCGGCCCGGACGACGCGCGCGGCGTTGTCGGCGTTCTTGTGGAGGACGGCGATGATCTCCTCGATGGTGACCGAGTCATGGCCCTCGCGCCAGCAGTCGTAGTCGGTGACCATGGCGACGGTGGCATAGCAGATTTCGGCTTCGCGGGCGAGCTTGGCCTCCTGCAGGTTGGTCATGCCGATGACGTCCGCGCCCCAGGAGCGGTAGAGGTTGGACTCTGCCTTGGTGGAGAACTGCGGGCCTTCCATGCAGACGTAAGTTCCGCCGAGCTTGCCGACGACGCCGGCGGTGGCGCAGGCCAGAGCGGCGGTTTGGGCGACGGTGGCGCAGATGGGATCGCCGAAGGCGACGTGGCCGACGATGCCCTCGCCGAAGAAGGTGGAGGCGCGATGGAAGGTGCGATCGATGAACTGGTCAGGGATGACGAAGTCCGTGGGCTTGTGCTCTTCCTTGAGCGAGCCGACGGCGGAGACGGAGAGGATGCGCGAGATGCCGAGTTTCTTGAAGGCGTAAATGTTGGCGCGGAAGTTGAGCTCAGAGGGCAGGATGCGGTGGCCGCGGCCGTGGCGGGCGAGGAAGGCGACCTTGCGGCCTTCAAGCTCGCCGAGGACGAAGGCGTCAGACGGTGCGCCGAAGGGCGTGTCGATTTGCTCTTCGTGAACGTTTGTGAAGCCGGGCATGGAGTAAAGTCCGCTGCCGCCGATGATGCCGATTTCCGCCTGAGCCAAGAATTGCTCCTCTTGCGCGGGCCGTAACGCAGCCTGAACGCGCTGATCTTGTGGCAAACATCTCAGTATAAAGGACTCGATGCGGGGCAGCGGCAGGCGCAGGCTGAGGAAAGACCCGAACCGGCCGCGACTGGCGCCAATGAGGACCGGACACGCGGATGCGACGGCCTCGCGTGGTCTATTTGATGATGACCACGTTCATGCTCCACGGGGTGAGAGTGAGGGAAAGGGGAAGAGTTTGGGCACCGAGATCGGTGTTGGTGGGAGCGGCCCAGACACCGTTTTTGGACTGGTCATACATGCTTTTATCGTAGGTCTCGACAGTGACGTCTGTGGAGGCGGACTGAGAAGAGAGCGTGATTGTGATTGGTTTGCTCGCGGTCTGGTTGAGGTTGAAGAGGAACAGTGCCGTGCCGCCGTTATTGGTTGCAGCGTAGGCGCGGATGTCTGTGGTGTCGCCGGTGACACCGGAAGAAAGCACGAACTCGCCATCCACGGCAATCTGACTGAAGAGCTGAAAGGCGCGAGCGGTGGGAGACAAGGTGCCGATGGGTCCGCCGTAGTTGCAGGCTGAGTTGTTGGATCCGCCCGTGTCGCCAGCCCCGTCGGCAAAGACGTTGTATGCGCCGAAGGTCTGCCAGCCATAGAGCGAAGAACTATCGTTGCCGTTGTTGCCGTTGCAGTTGCCGAAGCCGATCCACCAGGTGGCGCGGGCGACGCCGTCGTTCATCATTTCGCCGAGCGTCTGGCCGGCGTACAAGCCTTGAGTGATCGACCAGCTTTGTTTGCCGGGATCGGAGTAGACCGAGCCCATCTCTCCGATGTAGATGGGCGTATTCGGAGTTCCCCACTTTGTGAGCTCAGCCTTGACGATGTTGATGTCCGTCGTCAATCCCTGGGCCAACTGCTGCACCAGGGCGGTGTCGCTTTCCCCGCCCGGGCCCTGCGGGTAGTAGTGAAGCTCCACAAAGTCGTAAGAACCTTTGGCGTTGGCAAGCACGGTGTTGTCCCAGCCGCCGGTGGTGTTGTCCGCGTCGACAATGACGCCAACCTGCGTGGAAGGGGAGGCTTCCTTTATCAAGTCATAGTAGCCGTTGGCTCCGACTACGGCGGCGGCATAGGTTGCGGGATCATTCGGTTTGGCGTGCAGATCGTACTCCCAGCTTCCATACTCTTCATTGCCGACGGTCATGTGGCTGACGGTGATGCCGTCATTGAGCGCGGCGGTGGCCCACCCGGCCGCCTCGGTGGGATCGCCGCCTGCGTTGCAGGACGAGTTCGAGCCGTAGTTTGCCGTCAAGGCAACATCGTCGCCGGAGGGAATGGCGAAATCATTGACGAAGTTCGCAAAGGTGTCATTGGGATTGGCATAGCCGCCATCGCACAGGGTATTGGTGGACCAGTGATAAAGATCGGAGTCAGATCCGCCGGGCCAGCGGACGGCCTTGATGCCGGCAGTTTGAAAGGCGCTCAAGATCGCGGTTTTGTTGGTGGGAAGGTCGTACCAGACGGCCAGGTTCATTCCGAGAAGTTGGTCAGTGACTTCCGGGCCCATGCTCAACTGGTCGACTGCGACTGCGGTGGTCACGCTGACAGTGACGGACGATGTGCCGGTTGCGGAGTTGTAGGTCGCGGAACTTGTTGAGTCGGGCGCATAGGTGGCGGTCAGAGTGTCAGTCCCGGTGGCAAGGGAACCGGCTGGGATGTTGATGGTGGCGCTGCCGGTGGAAAGCGCGGTTGCGGCGGAGGTGTAGCTCCCGCTTGTCAGTGTCACGGTTCCGGTGGGTGTGGGGTTGCCGTTGCCGCCGCTGACAGCAATTGCGACTGAAAGCGCCTGCGTGGTGGAGATGGCGGACGAAGCCGGAGTGACGGTAACCGTGGGCGTGATCATGACCGGCGCCGTGTAGCCAGCGGTGACGGTTTTGTTGGCGCTCATCGTCACGGTACAGCTGGTGGTGCTGGCGGTGGTGCATCCGGACCAGGAGGAGAAGATGTTGCCGCCGGAGGTTGAGGGAGCTGTGAGGGTGACGGAGGCGCCCGCGTTGTAAGTTCTGGTGAAACTGGTTGAGCCGTTGGCTGCGCCACTGTTGTCGGCCGGAGTGACGGTGACGGCAACACCGCTGGCAGGCGTAGTGGAATCCACCGTGAGGACGTAGGTTGAGGGCGGGGGTGGGTTTGTGGTCCCGCTGCCGCTGCCGCCGCCGCATGCCGAAAGCACCAGACTCAGGCAGGTTCCCAGCCAGAATGCTGAACTGCGTCCCACTTTTGATCCACTCATTTTTTCTGCCTCGATTCTCCAGATCACAAGGGCGTTGCGCTGTTTCAGAATGGCTGTACTGAGAGGTTTGGAGTCTATTGTTTGGGCACGACAAGCAGGGTGATGGACTGCGCGGGGAAGGTGGTGGTGACGGTGCTGCTGGTGCCTGCGCCGGAGGGCGGCGTGACGGTGAGGTCAGGCTGGGAGACGATGGCTGAGAGGTTGGCGTTGCTGTAAAGGTAGACCTTGGCGTTGCCGCTGGGCGTGAAGTTGGCCAGGGTGAGGGTGCTGGTGAGGTCGCCGTAAGTTTTGTTGATGATGACGATGGTGAGCATGTTGTCTGAGGTGCGGAGCGCGCCGTACACGGAGAGCTTGCCCTGATCGGCGCTGGAGGAGGCCAGAGCCTGATTGCCGAAGATGGATTTTGCGCCGTCGTAATTGCGATAAATCTCAAAGGCCATGAGGCCGGGGAGCTGCGTGCTTGGGTCCGGCGCGCCCCAGAGGGTGCCAATGTCGAGGCCCTCGCGGCCGAAGATGCCGAGGATGTCCGCCTGCGCGAGCGCGCCGTTGATGCTCTCCTGGCCGCCCCAGTTGTACTCAGTGATGGCGAGCTTTGTGCCGGGGTAATCGGTGTTGACCCAGTTGCGCATCATGGGAATGAGCTCGGGCGCCTGGAGGGGGACGTTGCAACTGGAGGTGTAGTTGGCGTCCGTCATGTAATTGGGCTGGGGATCGTTGGGATCGGTGTAAGTGGGGTCCCAGAAGACGCGTGTGGAGTTGAGACGGGCCTGCTGCGCGCCGGTGTCGCCGGCGCTGGCAAAGCCGACGGATTGGCCATTGTAAGTGGCGGCGAAGTAAGTGTGGAGGTCGAGGTAGTCGAGCAGGCGCATGCCGTGCTGGGTTTCGGCGGCCTTGAACTGCTGGAGGTAGTACTCGATGAAGGGAATGCCGCCGTGGGCATTGCGATCAACGGGATTGGACCAGGGCTGCCAGCATGGCGAGCCGTTGCCCCAGCCGTTTTCGATGTCCTTCTTGGAGTAGAAGTAGTTCCACCAGTAGTCGACGACGGGCCCGCTGACCTGGGCGGTGGGGTCAGCGGTCTTGATGGCGAGCGCGGTGGCGATGCCGTTGTTGGTTACCTCATCGTAAGTGGACGGCGAGGGATGGACGTCGCGGTGCACGGCGTCCCACCAGGCGGGCTCGTTGTCGAGGTCGTAGATGGCGACGCCGCCGTTGGCCGCGGTGCCGAATTTGCCGACGAGATAGCTGACCCACTGGCCGGCCCAGGCGGAGGTGACGGCGGTGCTGGTGTCAGTGGCGGCAACGCCGGTGATGTTGCATCCTTTGGCGTTGGAGCAGCCGCTGACGCCCTGGGGGTAGAGGCCATCGCCACATGCGCCACCGTAAGGATCGAAGGCGACCTGGTTGGGGTAAGTGGTTTTGGGGAAGCTGCAGGAGGCGCCGTCTTTGGCAACCCAGCCGAGAACGGGAACGGTGCCGAGGGTTTTTGCGCCGATGGCCTGGTCGGCGAGGACCTGCTGGTTGAATTGGCCGGTGTCCTGCTGACCGGTGCTTCCGACGTGGTTCTCAAAGTACCAGTCGCTGGCGGAGCTGGTGACGTCGAGCTTGTAGTTGTAGCGGGAGGTGGCGTCGCCGCCCCAGCGGTCGATGGTGATGTTGGCGTCCGCGGCGGCGGTGCTGGCGAGCTGGAAGGCGTTCATGCCGTAGATGAGCGGATCAATGGCGTGGGTGATGTTGCCGGCATCGACGGTGAGAGACGGGCCGGTGGATGCTGCGGGCGCGGAGAGAGTGACGGTGACACTGCCGGAGACGGTGGAGTCCTGATTGCTGGTGGCGGTGACAACGACGGAAGCGGGCGCGGGAAAGGGCGTGGTGTAAAGGCCGCTGGAGGAGATGTCACCGGGGCTGAGGGCGCTGCCGTTGGCGGCAGCGACGGACCAGGTGACGGAGTTGTCAGTGACGGCGGGGCCGGCGACGGCGGCGGAGAACTGGAGTGTTGCGCCGATGGTGGCCGAGGCGGGATTGGGCGTGACGGCGACCCCGGTGACGGCGGGCGTTGTGTAATTGGCGGTGATGGTGGTGTTGGCGGAAAGAGTGACGGAGCAGGTGGTGGTGCTGGCCGATGTGCAGCTGGACCAGGAGGAGAATTTGTTGCCGCCGGCGGTGGCGGGTGCGGTGAGCGTGATGCCGGTGCCGGAGTTATAGGTGCGGGTGAAGCTGGTGGAGCCGGAGCCGGCGCTGTTGTTGTCTGCCGGAGCGACGGTGATGGCGACACCGCTGGCAGGCGTTGTGGAGTTTACCGTGAGGACATAGGTTGTGGGCGGGGGCGGATTGTTGCCGACAGTGCTGCCGCCGCCGCAACCGGCGAGGAAGAGGGTTGAGGCTGCTGTGAAGACAAGAAGAGATTGCGCCGCCTGCTGCCACCCAAAGTGTTTCACGCCGAGCTCCCGGGCTTTCAAGTCCCTGCCAGCGTGAAATCGGCTGGTCTCCGCTTGAAAACCGTTTTAGCGGAGCCATGGTAGCACGGCGAAAGTGCGGGTTGGAAGCGTATTCAGGCGGTGGTGGCGAGGGCAGCGTTTCCAAGCGGGACGGGGACCGCGCGCTCGCGGAGGGCCCAGCCGGCAAGGAGCACGCTGGGAGCCTGCGCGGCGGGCGCGGAGCCGAGGTTGGCGAGCGTGGTGTGGTGGATTTGCTGATCAGGTTGCGCGGCGCGGGAGACGAGAGCGCAGGGGAGATCGGGCGGGAGACCTTCCTGCAGCCACTGAAGGGCGAGAAGGGTGAGGTCGCGTCCGGGCATGTAAACGACGCGGGTGAGGTCTTCCTTTTCAGGCAGCGGCGCCTGGTTGTGGGACTGGGCGTGGTGGCCGGTGGAGAAGAGGACGTTGGAGGCGGCGGAGCGGCTGGTGAGCGAAACGCCGACCGCTGCGGCGGCGGCGAAGGCGGCGGAGATGCCGGGGACGACTTCGAACGGGACTTCAGCCTGAGTGAGGGCCGTCATTTCTTCGGCGGCGCGGCCGAAGAGGAGCGGATCGCCGCTCTTGAGGCGGACGACGGAGCGGCCGGCGCGGACGTGGGCGATGAGGAGAGTGTTGATTTCTTCCTGCGTGACGGTTTTTGTGCCGCAGCGCTTGCCGACGTTGACGATTTCCGCCGCGGGCGGGGCGAGGCGCAGGATGGCGTCGGGAACGAGATCGTCATGGAGGACGACCTGCGCGGACTGGAGGAGGCAAAGGGCTTTGACGGTGAGCAGGTCGGGGTCGCCGGGTCCTGCGCCGACGAGGAATGCCTTTGCGGACGCGGGATCCGGATTGGGGGAGGGATCAGAAGCGGCGAGCGGTGCGCGGGCAACGCGGCGCGTGGGGCAGGTTGCGGAGTCGCAGAGCGGCAGTTGGGCGAGCTGGTGAAGGAGTTCCTTGCGTTCTTCGCCGCGCGGATGGGTTTCGAGGACTTCGCGGCGGAGTTCGCCGAGCTGCGCGAGCCATGGGCCGAGGTCGGCGGAGAGCTGGGAGTCGATTTCGCGGCGGAGTCGCTGGGCCAGAGCGGGGCTTTCGCCGGAGGTGGAGATGGCGATTTGCAGGCTGCCGCGGCGGACGACCGAGCCGAAGAAGAAGTCGCAGTTGGGGATGTCGTCGACGCTGTTCGAGAGGATGTTGCGCTCGAGGGCGGCCTGATAGACAGCGGCATTGATCTGGGGATCGTCGGTTGCGGCGATGGCGATGAAGATGCCGTCGAGGTCAGAGGGCTGGAAGGCGCGGGGAATCCATTCGAGGCGGCCTTCGGCGGCGAGGGCAAGGATTTCCGGGCGGGCGTGCGGCGCGACGACGCGAAGAAGGACGCCGGTGGGCAGCAGGCTGGAGATTTTGTCGAGCGCGACGGCGCCGGCGCCGACGAGGAGACCGCGGCGGCCGGAGAGGTTGACGAAGATGGGTAGAAGATTCATGCGGTCATCCTTAATCGGCGACGCCGTGGGGGACGCGGCCGGTGGGCAGGTCGCGCTCGACGGCATCGAGGTCCTCGCCGGCGAGGTGGGCGCGGAGCTCGTCGTTGGAGTGGCGGCCGAACCACGCGCGGAGGTTCTCCTGCGGTTGACGGCTGGCCATGTATTGGTGAAGGAGGCGCTCGATGGCTTCTGGCACCAGCGGCGCGGGGCAGCGGTAGCCGACGGGGCGGGCGATGGCGGCGGTTTGGCCGACGGAGCCGCCGAGGCAGAAGTAGTAGGCGTCCATCATTTTGCCATCGTGCTTGATTTTTTTGCCTTCAATGCCGATGTCGGCGATCCAGTGCTGGCCGCAGCCGTTGGGGCAGCCGGTGACGTGGAGGCGGAGCTGCTGATCGAATTGAGGGACGCGCTCTTCGAGCTCGTCGACGAGCCAGCGGGTGAAGCCCTTGGTCTCAGTGATGGCGAGCTTGCAGAATTCAGTGCCGGTGCAGGCGACAGCGCCGCGCCAGAAGGACGAGCCCTCGACGCGGAGTCCGATGTTGCCGAGTTCGCGGGTCAGGTCGGCGGTTTTGTCCGCGGGAACGTCGATGAAGATGAGGTTCTGGCCGACGGTGGCGCGAAGATTGCCGCTGCCGAAGCGGTCGGCGAGGTCGGCGGCCTGCTGGAGCTGCTCGCCGGTGAGGCGGCCGCGAAGGACCGATGCGCCGACGTAGCAGAGGCCGGGCTGGCGCTGGGGATGAATGCCGACGTGGTCGCGCAGAGTGTCGTCGGGCACCTTTTCGGGCACGCCGGGATGCAACTTGAAATCGAGGCGCGACTGAAGCTCGGCGAGGAAGGAGTCAGCGGTCCAGCCTTCGCGCATGAAGAGGTACTTCATGCGCGCGCGGTCGCGACTTTCGCGGAGGACCTGCTGGTCGCGGAAGATTTCAGTGACGCCGCGAACGGCGGCAAGGGCCTGGTGGGGCAGGAGGAAGGTGTTCAGGCGGACGGCGAGATGCGGCTCATTGGAAAGACCGCCGCCGACGCGGAGCGAATAGCCGACCCGGCCTTCGTGCACGACGGGAGTGAGCGCAATGTCGTTGATCTCCGGGTAGCAGCACCAGGAAGGGCAGCCGGTGACGGCGATTTTGAATTTGCGCGGGAGGTTGAAGAAGTCGGCGTTGGCGATGAGGTCGCGCGCGATTTCGATGGCGAGCGGAGAGGAATCGATGAGCTCGTCTGCGGCGACGCCGGCAAGAGGGCAGCCGGTGACGTTGCGTACGACATCCCCGCATGCGCCTTTGGGCGAAAGGCCGATGGCGTCGAGCGCGTCGACGACCTCAGGCAGCGACTCGATGGTGAGCCAGTGGATCTGGATGTTCTGGCGGACGGTGATGTCGGCAAGATTGCGCGCGTGGGTGCGGGTGAGGCCGCCGATGGCGCGGAGCTGCGAGGAGGTGAGGATGCCATTGGGAATGCCGATGCGCATCATGAAGTAGTCAGTGACGATGCCTTCGCCGCCCTTGCCGCCGACCGCGCCGACGCCGTCGCCCTGGGTGTAAATGCCCCACCACTTGAAGTAGGTGGAGGCCCAGTCAGGCAGGACGCTCGCGCGGCCCTGGCGCGCGAATTCGCGGACCTCGTCGAAGGCCTGCCAGGGGTTCTTTTCGCGCTTGAGGCGTTCGGCCTTCTGGGCTTTGGTTTCCTTTACTGCGTTTTGGGGAGGAGTGGCTTGATTCATGACGGTCCTTTTTGGGAGGAGGCGCTGGCTTGCGACTGAGAATGAAAAACCCGCGGCAGCGGAGGCTGCATCGCGGGCAATCAAGAAACCGAGGACGTACGGATGGAAACTTTAAACCCAGGTCACCTGTGCGCGCGAAGCGGCATACAACGGCGACAACAGAGGCAACCGGTCATGGAGAGATGATCGCAGGTGAGAGGCGAAAATGCAACTGGAATGCGGCGTGGCCGGTGAGGAGAGAAGCATGAGGGAATTGTGATCATGCTTGATTTGAGCGGGATGCGCGCGCACGGCTGAAGGATGGAGGCGGAAAGAAAAGGGCCGCCGCGCCCGGAAATGCGACGCGGCGGCTCTTGATTGCCCCTGCGGGGGCAAGCTAGTTGTTATTGCCGTTGCTGGGAGCTTCGTCCGGATGCAGGACGCGATAGGTGGTGCCGTTCTTGGACCAGATGAGGACGAGGATGTCCTTTCCGGGAGGAATGGCCTGCACCTGGTTGACGAAGCTGTCGGCGTCGGCGACGGGGTGGCGGTTGACCTCGGTGATGACTTCTCCGGGTGCGAGGCCGGCGTTGTCCGCGGGGCTGGCGGGGCGGACGCTTTGAATGGCCGCGCCATGGATATCGTCCGGCACGCTGAGCTGCGAGCGGATTTCGGGCGTGAGGTTGGCGACGGTGAGGCCGAGGCGGTCGCGCTTGCCAGAGCCGGAGCCGCTTTCGGCCACTTCGCCGGCACCGTGATACTCGCCGACCGTGACCGGGATGGTGATGGGTTTACCGTTGCGGATAATGCCCAGTTTGATGTGGGTTCCGGGCGGCAGGGAGGTGACGGCAACCTGGAGCGCGCTGCCGTCGACGACCTTGCGGCCGTCGATTTCGCGCAGCACGTCACCGCTCTTGAGTCCGGCGCGGCTGGCGGGCGAATCGGGCGAAACCTGGCTGACGATGGCTCCGGTAGAGTCAGGCAGGTTGAAGAAGCTCGAGTTGTCGGGCGTGACGTCATTCATGCTGATGCCAAGGTAGCCGTGGTGGACCGTGCCGTACTTGATGATGTCGTTGGCCGAAGCCTGGGCGATTTGCGAGGGAATGGCGAAGCCCGCTCCGGCGAAGGAGCCGCTGTTGGTGATGATGAAGGTGTTGATGCCGATGAGCTCGCCGTGCGCATCGACGAGCGGGCCGCCGGAGTTGCCGGGGTTGATGGCGGCGTCGGTCTGGATGTAGTCACCGGGCTTGCGGCGGTCCTTTGAAAAGAGGTTAGGGCGGTTGAGGGCGCTGACGATACCGCGGGTGACGGAGAAAGGAAAGTTGCCGAAGGGGCTGCCGAAGGCAAGCACGGTCTGTCCGGGATTGAGCCGGGTGGAGTCGCCCCAGGGGATGGTGGTGAGGCCGTGCGCGTCAATCTTGATGACGGCCAGGTCATTGAGCTTGTCAACGCCGATGAGCTTGGCGGGGAAGCTGCGGCGGTCGTGAAGGGTGACGTGAATCTGGACTGCGCCATGGACGACGTGGTCGTTGGTGAGGATGTAGCCGTCAGGCGAGATGATGACGCCGCTGCCGATACCGTATTCGTACTGGGGCTGTTGCTGCTGCTGCTGGGGCAGGCCGTTGCCGAAGAACCAGCGGAACTCAGGAGGAATGTTCTGGGGCATTTGGGAGTGCTGCTGCTGCTCATCCGCGCCGGGCCGCGAGGTGACGGCCACATTGACGACGGCGGGAGTGACGCGCGCGGTGAGAGCCTCGGTGGCGTTGTCGAGCGCAACGAGAGCGGAGACCTGGCTGTCACTGAGCGGCCCACTTGCGGCGGAGGAGCTGGTGGCGGCTTGCGCGGTGGCGTGGCCAAAGAGCAGCGCAAGGCACAGGCAGATGGAAGCGGCGAGGCCAGCGGGGAGTGCGAAGCGCCGGACCTTTGCGACTAATGAATTAGTTGATTGGATCATGATGCCCTCTCACAGTGAGTTGAATGGAAACGGTTTAGAGCTGGAGCACCAGCCAGCTCTCGCGCATGGGCAGCACGGGAGCGTTGGCGGGCGCAGAGGAAACGGGGATGATGCGGAAGATGACCCGCGTGACGGTAAAACGAGTGGTGAAATGATGAACTGTGCCGGAATCGAGGACCTTGTCAGAGCGCTCGGCGGAGGCCTGGGCGCTGCCGGCAGAGGATGTGGTGTTGAGCGATTCGGTCTGGACCTGCTGCCAGGTGGTGAAGACGATCCACTCCTGCGCGGGCGCGGGTGCGGACACGGGCGCGAGTGCTTGACCGGCAGGGGCGCGGGCGGAGGAGGCAGAGGCGTTGGAGGCCTGAAGCTGCGGCGAGAGGTCGGAACGGGTGGAGACCAACTCGGCCGACGAGGCGGAATGGAGGATGTCGTCCGGCTGGAGCGCGGCAAGCAGCGCAGGGGAGGGCTGGACGTGGGTTAGCTTGTGGGAAACCGCGACGCGGCGTGCGTAGGCCGGGCGACGGGCAACGGAAGTGGGCGGCAGGACCTGCGCAAGAGCGGCGGAGGACAGGTTGTTGCGGGTTGCGAGAGTTGGAGCGGCCATTGCCTGCGCGGCGGCGGGGCGCTCCGGCACGAACGCGACGAGCTGCGGGCAGCGTGCGAGCTCAACCGAGCCGCAGAGAAGGCCGCAGCCGAGGACGGCGAGAAGCGCGCGGGTGGCCACGGGGTTGAGCGCGTGCTTGCGGACGAGGAGGCTGTGCACGCGGCGGGCGAGCTCAGACCGTCGCTGCCATGCGCCGAGGGAGAGCGCTTCAGTCTGGCGCTGAAGGCCGCGCTCGGCCAGGCTGGCGAGGCAGGCGGCATAGGCACGCGGGGCGCGAGTGATGCGGACGACGCCCTCGTCGCATGCCATTTCGCGCTCGCAGCAGAGGCGGCGCTCCATGAACCAGAGCGCGGGGTTGAGCGGGAAGAGGACGAGGCAGAGCTTCTGGAGGAGGTTGGTCCAGTCGTCGCGGCGGCGGAGGTGCTCGGACTCGTGGAGGACGATCTGGCGGAGCTCGCCGGGTGTGAGGCGGCTTAGGAGCCAGCCGGGAATGAGGATGCGCGGCGCGAGGAAGCCGATGACGGAAGGGCGATCAAGCTGCGTGGTTGTGCAGAGTTGCGGTGCGCGGCGGCCGTCGACAGTGGGAAGACAAGCGAGGCGCGGGTCGTCAGCCGGGATTGGCGCGGCGGAGCGCCAGAGGTGGCGGAGATGGAACGAGTGGGTGAGGAGATCGACGGCGCGCCAGAGGGATGCAGCGGCCCAAAGCACGGCGAGGCCGAGGCTCCAGTTGAGGCCGAGCTGAAGCCATGCGGAAGGGGCGGATGCAGAAGCGGCGGGTGCTGCTGCGGCGGCGGTTGAGGCGGCCGCGCGCGCGAGCGTCGGCAGGAAGGGGAGGCTGACGAGAGCGGCGAATCCGGCGGCCCAGAGGGTGAATCGATGGGCTGCGGAGAGGCGCGGCGCGACACGCAGGGCGAGGGCGAGAGCTGCGGCGAGAGCGAGTCCCTGCCAGAGGCCGGCGATCACGACGGGCGCGAGCGACGCGGAGAGCGCGCGGAAGGCCTGCGGCGCGGCAAGAAGAGAAGGGAGGGTTGCGTCAAAGTACATGAGCTATGCGTCCTCCGTTTGTTTGAGCTCGTGGTCTTTGGCTCCGGCCAGGTTGGGAGCGGCGCTGGTTGTTGCGTCGGGCGCGGCGCGGCGGATGGCCACGCGAAGACGATCGAGCTCTTCGGGCGGAACGTCCTCGTCGCCGAGGAGCGAGAGAAGAAGGCGCTCTCGGGAGTTGCCGAAGAAGCGGCTGAGGACGTGGCGGACCTCAGAGCGGCCGGCTTCATGCTCGGCAACTGCGGGCGTATAGAGGAAGGCGCGGCCCTCCTGGCGATGGGTGACGTAGCCCTTCTGCTCGAGGATGCGGATGGTGGTGAGGACGGAGTTGTAGGCGAGGGTTTCGCCTTCGGGCATGGCCGCGACGAGGTCCGTGACGGCGGATTCCCCTTGCCGCCAGAGGATCTTCATCAATCTCAACTCGGCTTCAGTGAGCGTGTTGGACTTTTTGGGCGGCATGGCGGACCTTGTGATTCGAGCGGTGGAGCGTTTCTTGCGCGCATCCGTTGCTTCCAAAGGGATGGACGAGCAACTAAAGGATTAGTTAGCACGATACAGGAGGAAATTGGGAGGGACTGTGGAAAAGCAGGGAAAAGGTGGGTGGAAAAGGGTCAAAGCTGGGCTCGCGAGCGGGGTCAGGCGCGGTGGAGCGTGGTTTGGCGCTGCTGGGAGGGCTGGAGGAGCTGGAGGGTGATTCCGAAGGCGGGGAAGAGGAAGGCGACGGAGCCGACAACCCACATGAGGACTGCGCCGAGGACCTGGTCGGGCAGGGGGGCGATGTGGAAGGGGTTGGGGTGGGTGACGTAATAGGTGTAAACGGGGCGGTTGCAGAAGGCGAGGAATGCGGAGAGGGCGGTGTTGACGCCGTCGGCAGTGACGAGGAAGAGAAGGATGGACCAGTCATGCCGGCGGGGCGAGGCGGGCCAGGGGCGGATGAGGCACCACCAGAAGAGGAGCGAGCCGATGAGGAAGCAGAGGTGCTCGATGTCGTGGACGGTCTCGTTTTCGAGGGCGTAGTCGTAAGCGGCGGGAACATGCCAGGCGAGAAGAGCGATGTTCATGGCGAGCCAGGCGACGACGGGGCGAACGAGCCAGTGAAAAAAGCGGCGCAGCCAGCGCAAACGGAGCAGCGGGCCGGCGACGCCCTTGCGCAGGAATTTGGGAAGGCCGCGCAGGAGCGGGACGACGGGCTGGCCGAGGAGGACGAGCGGCGGAACGACGGACATGAGGATGAGGTGCTCGACCATGTGGGCGCTGAGGAGCACGTCGGCGAAGGCGTCCATGGGCGAGCCGATGGCCAGCCACAGGCTGCCCATTCCCGTAAGGAAGCATGCGAGACGCGTTAAGTCAAACTGGCGGGGGCGAGTGCGGCGGAGGGCGAGCCATCCACGCACGTAGACGATGCAGGTGAGCAGGGTGAGGGTGGTGAGCGGGACCGGGAGGGTCCATTGGTTGAGGACGGATTGGACGGCGGGCGACATGAGTCTACTGCGAGGCCACGGGCGCGACGGGTACGCGCATTGCGCCGGAAGCGGCGAGCTTGCGCGATTCGTCGATGGCAGGGGTGAGGTGGTTTCCGCGCAGCGTCATGAGAAAGCTGACGAGGGCGTGGGTTTCCGCCGGGCTGAGGGCGTTGCCGTAAGCGGGCATGTTGCCGCCGCCCTGCAGGACCTGGCGAATGAGCTGGTCCTCGGTCATGCGGGAGGCGACGGCGTCGAGCGCCGGGCCGCGCTGGCCGCCGACTCCGTTGAGGGAGTGGCAGTCGCGGCATTGCTTGTTCTGGAGGACGAGCGCGCCTTCACGTTCGAGCGGGCTGCGGCCTTGGAGGTATTGCACGGGCACGGCTGCGCCGGACCAGGCGTCCATGACGGGGCTCCATGGGGTTTGAGTGCCGAGCTGGGTGAGGATGCCGAGGGCGACGGCGATGACCGAGAGCATGAGGACGGCGACGGGGCGGCGGGACCAGTGCTTTTCGCCTTCACCAGCAACGAGCGGGAGCAGAAGCATGGCGCCGATGATGATGACGGGCGCGATGAAGAGGACCGAGGTTTCCATGTACGGCGGCAGATAAGCGAGGACGGCGAAGATCCAGAGGAAGGCGATGTCAGGCTTGGGGGCGGTCTGAATGATGGTGGGATCGGGCGGGCCGGTGGGGCCGAAGGGGCCCAGCAGCAGGGCGCAGGCGATGACGGCGAGGAGGATGGCCGCGGCGAAGACGGCGTCCTTCCAGGCCGCGTCGGGGACGAAGGGAACGCCGTTCCTGGAGACTTCTTCGTGATATTCGCGGTCGTAGGTGGCCTTGCGGACGACGCGGCCGGGCATGGGCCACTCATTGATGCCGAGGCGAAGGACCATGAGGAGATGAAGGCCGACCAGAGCGATGAGCATGCCGGGAATGATGAAGACGTGAAGGTCAAAGAAGCGCGCGAGCGTGGGGCCGCCGATGATGGGTCCGCCGAGAAGGAGATGAACCAGATGGCCGCCGATGAAGGGAACGCGGCTGACGATGGATGCGCCAATGCCGAGGCCCCAGTAGGCGTCCTGATCAAAGCGGAGGACCTGGCCGGTGAAGGCCATGCCGAGGGTGAGCAGGAGGAGGAAGACGCCGACGATCCAGGTGAGCTCGCGCGGATATTTGTATGCGCCGAAGGTGAAGACCTGCGCGAGATGGATGAGGACGATGGCGATCATGAAGTCCGAGCCCCAGCCGTGAAGGGCGCGGATGAACCAGCCGAGAGTTACGTTGTGGTTGAGGAACTGGAGGCTGGCCCATGCGCCGCCGGCCGAAGGCGTGTAGACGAGGGCGAGGAGGATGCCGGTGACGACCTGGAGGACGAGCAGGACGGTGGCGGCGCTGCCGAAGACATACCACCAGCTTGCGCTGCTGGCGGGGATGGGATGCTCGGCGGCTTCAATGGCGGGCGCGCCCAGCCCGAGGCGCTGCTCGAACCAGGCGTAGGTCTTGCCGGCGAGGGAGTTGGGAGGAAACTTCAGGCTGGCCATTCGCTGGACCTCGCGGAGAGCGCGGCATCCTGCGCGGATGCGGCGGGGGGCTGGGGTTCGATTTGAATGAGTGACTTCTTCTGGTTGCAAGCCTCGTTGGAGAGCGTGGGCATGGTGCCGGCCTGAATGAGGAGATGATCGCCGGCGAGGGTGTAGGGATACTGGAAGAGGCCGCGCTCGGGTGGGCCGGAGGCACGCGAGCCGTCGGCGTAGTAGGCTCCGCCATGGCAAGGGCAAAGGAACAGTTGGGACTGGGCGAACCAGCGGACGGGGCAGCCGAGGTGGGCGCAGTTGATGGCGAAGACCTGGAACTGCTTGCCCTGGACGTGGCGGACCCAGCAGGCGACGTTTCCGGTTTCGCCGTCGGACGCGGTGGTGTAGGGATTGCGGAAGTCGGCGAGGCGGGTTTGGCCTTCGGGGAAGTGGTCGATGGGGCCGAGCGAGACCCAGGAGCGATAGGAAGAGCCCTTTTTGAGCGCGGGGCCGAAGATGTAGCCGAGGATGGGCACGGCAAGGACAGCTCCGACAGCGCCATTGAGAACGAGCGAGAGCTTGAAGAGGAAGGCGCGGCGCGAATGCAGGGCGGATTGCGCGGACGCGGAGGTTTCTTCAGGCTGCGGGGCGGCGATGGGGTCGTGAGGGGCGCTCATGGCTTCTCCTTTGCTGGAGAGTGCGGTGTTGGAGAGTGGAGCTTGGAGGCCGTGGATGTGGAGGCGGACTGCGAACCTGCGGCGGGTGCGACAGCGGTCTGGCGATGGCCGGCGACCCAGGCGACGACGTCTGAGATTTCCTGGGGCGAGAGCGGGTGCGCGCCGGGTCCGGTGAGATAGCCGCGCCAGTCGGGGATGTGCTGATTTGCGTGGCCGGCGAGGACGAAGCTGCGGATGCCCTGGTCGCTGACGAGGGCGAGGAAAGATGGGTTGACGATGGAGCCGTGGCCGGTGTCCGGGTTGGCAGGATGTCCGGGTGACGTGGAGTGGAGGCCGGCGCCGTCGTCGCCGTGGCAGCGGGCGCAGGCGGCGAGGAAGACTTTCTGCCCGGCCTCGGGATTTCCGGGGGCCGTGGCCGCATACGGCGGTAGAGCGACGGAGGCGAAGTCGGCGGGGCGGCCCCAGGTCTTCAGCATGCCCTGCACGATGGCGTCGACTTGCTGATCGGTGAGCATGCCGCCGGCGCTGCGGGCGAAGGGCGGCATGAGCGTGGAGGGCACGCCATTGGCGGTGACCTTGCGGAGGTTGTCAGGGCCGGCGACAGCGAGATAGGCGGGGTTGTTGAGCGCAAGGGCCGCGCCGTTGAGGCCATTTTCGCCGTGGCAGCCGGAGCAGCTTTCCTTATAGAGGGTGGGGAAGTCGAGGACGGCGTCAGGGCGCGGGATTTCCGGGCCGGGCTTGGGGTAGCCGGGCATGGATTTGCATCCGGAGACGGCGAGGGCCGCCGCAGCGAGAGCCACGATGGCGAGGGCCGAGATGGGGACGCTGGGGACGGGCAGAGGCGGGCGGGTGATGCTCATTGCGGGTCCTCCGTTTTGGAGGAGGATGGAGAGGACTGTTCGTCGAAAGCGTCGACGCCGCCATGGAGGCCGGCGCGGACGGCGAAGGGCAGCGACTGGAACTGCGGCGTGCGGACCTTGGCCTGGAGGTTGACGACGAAACCGCAGACAAGGCCGAAGGCGATTTGCGAAGGGATGAACCAGTACCAGTCGATGCGCTGGTTGAGGATGGGGCTGACGATGTTGAGGGTGGAGGCGAGCAAGCCGGTCCAGAGCAGGGGCGCGAGGAAGCCCGCGGTGAGGATGGGCCACCTGGGGAACATGGGCAGCATGGCGCCGTAGAGCAAACCGACGAGCAGCGAGGCGACGGTGTGGATGGCGAGCGCCGCGAGCAGGCCGCGGAGATGAAACTGGGCGAGGAAGGCGTTGCTTTGATGCGCCCAGCCGATGAAGCCGCCGGCTGCCATGAGGTTCATGGCGTACCAGAGGCTGTGGTATTTGATGAGGCTGAAGGCGGTGGCGGGAACGACCATGGCGATGCCGCCGGCGACACCGCCCTTGAGCCCGGTGGTGATCTGGAAGGTCTCGACGGGGATCATCTTGCGGTGCATGGGGCCGGCGGGGAGGCGCTCAATGGATTTGCGGGCGCTTTCAATGACGACGGGCTCCTCGACGGCTTCGACCATCACGTGGGCCTCCACGGGCAGGACGGCGCGGAACCAGCCGACGCTGCCGGCGACGGTCATGACCAGGCCGAGGAGGCTGAGGTAGCCGCTGGTGACCATGCCGGTGACGATGAGCGTGAGTCCGAGGGCCAGGACGATGGGCCAGGCCGTGGAGGACGGCATGTGGACCAGGGGATGGCCGGACTCGCTTTTGTGCTCCATTGCGTACCTCTGAAAATGCGTTAGCGGCCGAGAACATAGACGACGGTGAAGACGACGACCCAGACGGCGTCGACGAAATGCCAGTAGAGCGAGAGGACCTCGAGGCGCTCGGCGTGGTGTTGGGTGAGCTTGCCGCGGAGCGCGAAGAGGAGAGTGAGACTGAGCATGAGCAGGCCGATGAGAACGTGGAAGGCGTGCAGGCCGACGAGGGAATAAAAGGTGGTGCCGAAGAGATTGGTGCGGATGGTGAGGCCGTCGTGGACGATGAGCTTGTACCACTCGAGGGCGGTGAAGACGATGAAGATGCCGCCGAGAAGGATGGTGGCGGCGAGCCACCAGGCCGAGCGGGAGACCTTGCCGAGGCGCAGTTCGTGGACGGAGAAGTGGACGGTGATGCTGCTGGAGAGCAGGCAGACGGTGGCGACGATGGGCAGGTCAAGCACCTGGCGCGGGGTGGGACCGGTGAGGCTTTTGCCGGTGTAGTAGATATAGGCCACGACGAAGATGATGAAGATGGCGGACTCGGCGGCGATGAGGCAGGCCATGCCGACGACGCCGCGCGAGGGCTGCGTCCACTCTTCGGCTGGCTGGTGCGGGATTGCGACGGCGGAACTCATCTGCGTGCTCCTGAACGGAAGGGCTTATTCATAATTGGTGTCGGGGTCCTCGGGATGTTTCAGGTCCCAGAGGGGCCGGCGGCTTTCGACCGTGGGTTCGGTGGCGAAGTTGTAGCTGGGCGGCGGCGAGGTGACGGACCACTCGAGGGTCCATGCATCCCACGGATCAGGCCCGGCGATGTCGCCTTTGAAGTAAGAACGGACGAGGTTGTAGACGAAGAGCAGCGTGGCGATGGCCTGGAGGAAGGCGCCGCTGGAGACAATCAGGTTCCAGATGGCCCAGCCGCGGTCGGCCTCATAGGTATAAATGCGGCGGGGCATGCCGAGCAGGCCGGGGATGTGCATGAAGTCGAAGGTGAGATGGAAGCCGATGAGGAAGAGCCAGAAGTGCCACTTGCCGAGCTTTTCACTGAGCATGCGGCCGGTCATCTTGGGGTACCAGTAGTAGAAAGCCGAGAAGATCATGAAGAGGATTGCTCCGACCAGGACGTAATGGAAGTGGGCAACGACGAAGTAGGAGTTGCCGAGCTGCCAGTCAAACGGCGAGGCGGAGAGCATGATGCCGGTGAGGCCGGCGATGAGGAACTGGAAGAGGAAGGCGATGGCGAAGAGCATGGGCGTGGCGAAGTGGATGTTGCCGCCCCACAAGGTTGCAAGCCAGTTGAAGATTTTGATGCCGGTAGGCACGGCGATGACCATGGTGGAAAAGGTGAAGAAGGCGTTGGCGCCGGGGCCGAGGCCGACGGTGAACATGTGGTGGGCCCAGACGCCGAGCGAGATGAAGCCGATGGCGACGGTGGCCGCGACCATGGCGGGATAACCGAAGATGGCCTTGCGCGAGAAGACGGGGATGATTTCATTGGCGAAGGCGAAGGCGGGCAGGACGAGGATGTAGACCTCGGGATGGCCGAAGATCCAGAAGAAGTGCATCCACAGAACGGCGGAGCCGCCGGCCTGCGTGTCAAAGAAGTGCCCGCCGAGGTAGCGGTCGATGAGCAGCATGATCTGCGCGGCGGTGAGCGGGCTTATGGCGACGAAGGCGATGCAGCTTGTGACTAGATAAAGCCAGACGAGCAGCGGCAGGCGGCTGAGCTTCATGCCCTTGCAGCGCATGCAAAGGGTGGTGGCGACGATGTTGAGCGAGGTGCCGAGCGAGCCGATGCCGCTGAGCAGGATGCTGAGGGTCCAGTAATCCGTGCTGTGGCCGGGCGAAAAGACGCGCGCGGTGAGCGGCGCGTAGGCGAACCACCCGACGTCGGGCGCGGTGCCTGCGCCGTAAAGGCCGCTGCCGGCAAAGTAACTGAAGTAGAGCAGGAAGCCGGCGAAGGCGGAGATCCAGAAGCTGAAGGCGTTGAGGCGCGGAAAGGCCATGTCGCGCGCGCCGATCATGAGGGGGACAAGATAATTGCCGAAGCCGAAGAGGATGGGCATGCCGACAAAGAAGACCATGGTGGTGCCGTGCATGGTGAAGAGGCGGTTGAAGGTCTCAGGCGCGACGAAGTGATTGTTGGGTACGGCGAGCTGGATGCGCATGAGCAGGGCCTCAACGCCGGCGACGACGAGGAAGAGCAGCGCATAAACGATGTACATGATGCCGATCTTCTTGTGATCGACGGTGGTCACCCATTCCGTGACCAGAGCGAAGAAGCCGCCGGGAGCCGAGGCTTGGCCGGGAAGTGCAGGCGCCGAAGTTTGCGTAGCCATGGTTTCCTCCTCCGCAAGCGATTAACGGAGCGACAGAAGATACTTGGTGACGGCGTTCAGATCGTGATCGTTGAGATGCATGGGTGGCATGAGCGCGCCGGGCTTGAAGTTTGCGGGGTTATCGACGAAGAGGCGCAGGTTGTTTGGCGTGAGGGGCACGGAGCCTGAGGCGATGGTGTCGCGGCTGGCAAGGTGCGTAAGGTCAGGGCCGAAGATGCCGTGGGCGGCCGTTCCCTGGATGGTGTGGCAGTCGATGCAGGCGTTGTGGAAGAAGACCTGGCGGCCCTCGGCGACGGCTGGATCGATGACGGCCGGGCTTCTTTGGTGGGCAACCCAGGCGGCGAACTGCGCGGGCGTATCGGCGTAGACGCGGATGAGCATTTTGGCGTGCTCGACACCGCAATATTGCGCGCACTGGCCCAGATAGATGCCGGGCTTTTCCGGGTCGATCCACATGATGTTGACCTTGTTTGGCAGGACGTCCATTTTGCCGGCGAGTGAGGGGACCCAGAAGCTGTGGTCGGTGTCGGCCGACTCCATGGTGAGGTAAGTGGGCGTGGGATGGGCGGGATCGCTGACGGGGACGTGGAGCTCGTTGGCGGTGACGATGCCCAGCTTGGGATAGCGGAACTCCCACCAGAATTGATGGCCGATGACGGTGACGTCGAGGGCGTCCTTGGGCCGGGGCGCGTGCTCAGTGAGGAAGATGACGCGCGTGGTGGTGAGGAAGAGCACGACGATGATGATGACGGGAATGACGGTCCAGGAGAGCTCGACCTGATTGCTGCCGTAAATTTGCGGCGGTTCGCGGTCGGAGTCGTGGGGGCGGTGACGGAAGCGGATGATGGCGTAAAGGAGCAGACCGGCAACGACGAGAAAAACGCTGCCGCAGATGGCCAGGACGAACAGGGAGAGGCCGAAGATGGACTGCGCGGGCGTGGCCTCCGGCGCGAAGATGTTGGTGGGCGACTGGAAGATCTTAGTCGCGAGGAGCGCCGGCAGGAAGGCCGCATGAGAAAGAGCCGGTGGGTGAAGGGCCTGCATGTGGCTGGGAGGAACGGCTGCCGGCAGGTTCTGAACTGGATCCAGGTTCATGGACAGTGACATCGTGTTCCTCGTCCGGATCGCGGGCATGGCCCAAAGAGCCGAAAGGGTTGCGGGCGGCAAGGGGCCGGGAGCAGGAGCGGTGCGCGGGTGGGAGCGCGAAAGAGAGCGGGTCCTCGGCAATCCAAATCCGTGGGCCGCGATCGATGGCGAATCCGTCCGGGGATTCCCCTGTGGCCAGCTCCGCGGCGGTTTTGCTGCCCGAGTTTCCTGCCGCGCCGAAACGCGGGTTGCAGATCAAGCGCCGAAGGCCGAAGCCCGGCCGCGGCGCGTTCAGCATAAAGGATGAGAGGCTGTCCGGGCCGGTGCCCTTTCGCCCGAGTTGCCTCAAGTTCCAATTCTGTAAGCGGAACCCCCCGAATACGGATTCCGAACTTTGCCAATCCATGCGATCAAGCGTTGCACGAAAGCGCCTGAGAACGATTCCGGGCGCGCGCGAAGCCAACCCGGCAGCCGCATTTCCGGGAGGCCCTGATGCGACCGGTAGCCCTAAAACCTACTGCTGAGACGGCGAAAGCTGGGAGGGAGAGAACGTTCAAACGAAGGCGGATTGCGTCTTCGCCGAACGAGCCGGAAGCTCCATCCACTTTTTAGAGACTACCATGCGAAAGTGCGGCAGGGGCACGGCTTTGAGACGCTCCCGCAAGTCGGAACTGTAGCTGGCACGATGGGAGCCCGCAGCCATGTAATGCGCAATTCGAAGATTGGCGCCCTCTGCCACGGGATGCATTCGCTGTCCTACACTGGTGGCCAAGAGCATTCTGCCAACCTTGACACCTGAAGAACAAGCCCGCGAAACCATCGACGGCATGCTGGTTGCCGCCGGATGGATTATCCAAGACCGCGCCGAAGCCAATATCGACGCTGGCCGTGGGGTTGCCATTCGCGAATTCAGCCTCGGCCACGGCTATGGTGAGGCCGACTACCTGCTCTTCGTCGATGGCCATGCCGTCGGCGTCATCGAGGCCAAAAAGGAGGGCACGGCCCTCATTGGCGTGGAGATCCAGACGCAGAAGTACAGCGAGGGCATCCCCGAGGCCTTTCCGGCCCCGCGACGCCCGCTCCCCTTTCTGTATCAGTCCACCGGCGTCGAGACCCGCTTCACCAACCTGCTCGAACCAAACGCCTCCAGCCGTGGTGTTTTCAGCTTCCACAAGCCGGAGACCTGCAGCTCGAGAATGGCCTTCCTCTGGGAATCTCCGCCGACACAAATTACGCCGAATCCACCTTCCAACTTTCCCCCGAGCAGCAACTCACTCTTCTCACCGACGGCGTAATCGAGGCCCGCGACAAAGCCGGCGCGCTCTTCGGCTTTGAACGCAGCGCCTCTCTCAGCACTCAGCCCGCCGAAGCCATCGCCCAGGCCGCACAAGCCTTCGGCCAGGACGACGACATCACCGTCCTCTCCGTAACCCGTACGGTCGATCTGAATCCTGCGAAGGCGTAGTTCAGGACGCTGTTTCGACCCCTCAACCGCTCGTCTCGGTCGAGTGGTCGCCGATCCGGAAATAACTCAACAGAAAACACTTGAGTCAGAAAATGCGACCATGATGCCGGATAGGTACTGAAAAACGCCGTTTGCACCCGCCATGTCTTCTCGCCTTTGCTTTGTCGCCGCATTGCGGGTGAAGTGCCCGGTTGTTTGTAGGCATTCTCAAACTGGCTCTGTGATTGGGTGTTCAAAGTGAGCTCTGCCTCGGCAGTCAACTCCGGAAACTTGGTTCTGGTTCTCCAGGAACTCCGATTTGTGGCGCCATGGGCATTTTGGGAAGGCGTATCCCCGAAGCGGCAAAGATTGCGTTGCCAACCGCGGGAGCCAGGCCCACGAGGCCGGTTTCTCCAGCGCCTGCCGAAGGCAAGTCCTTGCGGTCAACGAGGACGATCTCAATCTGCGGCGCGTCACTGAACCGGGGAACGCGGTACTGCGCGAAGTGAGGATTCAGGATCCGGCCATTGGCAAAGAGGATTCTCTCAAAGAGTGCGCCGCCGATGCCCTGAATAATGGCGCCCGCAAGCTGATTGCGCAGACCGTCAGGATTCACCACGGCGCCGCTCTCCCAGGCTTGAACGACACGGCGGATTCGCACTCGCTTGGTGGCGGAATCAATCTCCACCTCGGCGCATGTGGCGACATAGCCTCCTTTGTCCACTCCACCGGCAATGCCAAAGCCGCGCTCGGGCGTCGACTTCATGTGGCCCCATGCGAATTTGGCGGCAGCGGCCCGGAAGACGGCCTGCAACCTGGAGTCGGTCAGGTTCTTCAGGCGGAACTCCAGCGGGTCCATGCCCACGACGTGGGCCATGCCGTCCATGTGCGACTCGCGCGCGAAGTGGTTGGCTGTCGAGGCAAGACCGCGATAGGAGCCTTGGCGCAAAGGAGACTTGGCCGCGTGGTATTGGATGAGCTGATTTGCCACGTTGTACGGAGTAACGATGGCGGCGGGGCCCGAGTTGTAGTTGTGATGCTCCCAGGCAACCAGAGTTCCGTCCCGCCGTGCGCCGGCTTTGATCTCGATGAGCCCGGCGGGGCGGAAATACGCCCAGGTGAATTCTTCGCTCCTCGTCCAGACAACCTTGACGGGCTTGCCGGCGGCTTTGGCCAGGCGAGCCGCTTCAAGGGCCGCCTCGCCGGTATGCTTGCCTCCGTAGCCACTGCCCATATCGGGTTGGATCACGCGCACCTGGGCAGAAGGCAAGTGAAACGCCTCCATGAGTTCGTCGCGGACACCGAATGGACGCTGGGTTCCGGTCCAAACCGTCAGCTTGCCATCAGTCCACTGGGCCACGGCGGCGCGCGGCTCAAGAGGCGCGTGGGCGATATAGGCGACAGTGTACTGCTCCTCCAGTTTCAAGTCCGCGGCTGCCATGGCCTGCGCCGCTGAACCGGAAACGTGCTGGGGGCCCTCGTCTCGGCCGCTCTCGGGATTGTTCTTCAGGAACGCGAAGAGGCCCTGATTCGAGGGTTGCGCGGGCACCTCCCATCTTGCCTGGATTGTCGACAGCGCGTGTTGCGCGGTGAAGGCATCGGCAGCAACCAACCCGATGAAATCGCCGTCGCGCACAACCTTCACGCCGGGAAGCTTTTCCGCGGCGCCGGTGTCGAGCGAGACGAGAGTGGCGTTGAACCCATCCGGTCGAAGCACCTCTCCAAACATCATCTGCGGCAAGGAAATGTCCGAGGGATACTTGTGTTTGCCGGTCACGAAGTCGCGCCCCTCGGCTTTGGGAACAGCGGCTCCAGCAATCTTCCATTGCGTAGCAGCCGTGAGGCTCTCTGCGCTGGAGACAGTCTTTACCAGCTTTTTGCCGCGGGTCAGATCGCCGTAAGCAAGAGATCTCGAATTCTCAGGATCAGTAACTTTGCCTTCGGCGGCTGACAAGCCGGCCGGAGACACGTGCCAGCGCTCAGCGGCGATCTCAAGTAGCATCTCGCGAGCTGCTGCGGCCATGGTTCGCAACTGCGGCCCCATGGTTGGAGTAGTGCGGCTTCCAAAGGTACCCATGTCCCAGGGAGTCAGTTCGGTATCGCCCATCACCATGGTGATGGCGTCGAAAGGGACTCTCAACTCCTCGGCGACCAGTTGGGCAAGCGAGGTTCGGATATTCTGCCCCACCTCGACCTTGCCGGTAAACACCGTCACATGGCCATCGGCCGCAATATGCAGCCATGCGCTTAGCTCCTTCGGAAGCTCGTGGCCCACGGATGCCCGCCCCGACTCCTGCGCCCGCGAGGAAGTGTTGGTGAAACAGATCAGCAACCCGCCCCCTAGGACTTTCAGGAAGTCGCGACGGTCCAACGTGGATGTGCCGGGCCGGACTGGCGAAATGGTCTGGGCAGATTCAGTTGTGGGAGCATCGCGATGGTTCATTGGCTTGCCCCCTGGGCCAGCAAGCGGGAAGCTCGCTTGACGGCATCGACAATGCGGGGATAGGTGCCGCATCGGCAGATGTGCCCCTCCATCGCCTCAACAATTTGTTCTTCCGTGGGATTGTGCTGCTCATCCAGCAGAGATGTTGCACCCAGAATCATCCCCGAGGTGCAGTAGCCGCATTGGAATGCGCCCTCGTCAAGGAATGCCTGCTGAACGGGGCTGAGCTTCTCATCGTGCTCCAGACCCTCGATGGTAACGATCTTTGCCTTGGCCGCCGACTCAACGGAAACCAGGCAGGAACGGGTCGCTCGTCCGTCGAGCAAAACGGTGCAGGCTGCGCACTGGCCTTCCCCGCAGCCGTATTTGGTACCGGTAAGATTCAGTCGGTTGCGCAACACGGAAAGCAGAGTCTCTTCAGAAGAGGCGCTAACGCGGAGGTGCGTGCCGTTGACGTTGAGATCAAAATCGCTCATCCCAAACCCCCTATCCAACCTGGCAGCATAAATATGCCAATTTCAGATTACTCCAGGTCGAATCGCGAACCTCAATTCCAGCCTTGGTTATGCCGAGTGAGGCTTGGTCCACATCGTTCGCTGACAGAATCCTTTGGAAATCGCACGCTTAATCCTATTCGAAGGCCACTGGACCAGCCAAAGCGCTCATTGACACCTGTTTACCTGAAATCGGTCGAATAAGTACTGATAAACGCCGTAGGGTGCGAAAGACCTGGATGGAGTCTTGGATTAAGCTGTTTACCATGGCAACGGCTGATTAGGCGTACTACGAATGCAGACTCGATCTATTGATCTAAGCAGGCTTTTGGCTCAGCTCCTCGAACCATTTCCACAAGCACTTTGCGGGCTTCGTCCAAGTTATGGACTTCGTGTAGGAAGTTGATGCGCGTTCCTTTCATGCCATCGTTGGTCTTCAGCCGAAGGTGGAATCCAAGCCGGTCGACCGCCGTCATTGCGGCCTCAGTCGCATCGAGACCGGCATGAACTTTAGCCAGCAGGATCATTGCGGGAACATGATCTGAGTTCATGTGTCCGAGAATATTGGGAGCCGCATCGGCCAGCGGATCAACCTTTGCGGACCAGTAGCCCTCCGCAGTGACCCACCCCATGACCCCGAAGCCGCCGACATAGTAGATGTCCAGAGGCTGCAGGCGATAGAACGCAAAATCCTTGAAGTCCACCCAGGAACGGCTGTTCTCGTAGCGCGATAGATAGCGTTGTCGAGCCTCGTGGACTTCATCCTCCGGTACGGGAAGCACATCACCTACAAGCGTTGCCCGCGCTGTGCCGAGTGGGTCGCCGTCGCCCGCTTGAGTCACAAAAAGACTTGCCCGACGGTCAGCTTGAATGTTTTGGGTATGCATGGCCATATTGCTGATCAGAAAGATAGGCCGCCCGGCCTCGTCGATCGCATAAGGCATGAGAGATCCGAACGGATATCCAGGCTGCTTGCGGGAAGCGGTTGAGAGAGTCGCAATTGTGCAGAGGGAAACGAGGGTGCGGACGCGCTCGGCATAGGACGGCTCTGGAAGTTCGGGTGCACCAGCATCTGTATATGCGTGCTTGCGGGACGGATTCATTTCTGCGGTAGACATTTCTCGTCGGCTCCATAGTAATATGGTACGTCGATATTGGCTCTGGAACTCAATACAGGCCAGGCGGCTCGATAAGGTCAGCCCAAGTGAACGACGCTGTCCGGGATTTCACGTCCCGCAAAAAGTTTGCAGGACGCACTCCTCGGGGCTGGCGGGCGCCGAGTACCTCTCAAGCTCCGGCCGCTCGTCATATGGCCGCGAGATGACTGCAAGCAGGTCCTCGAAGGGCTGGAAATCCTGGCGCAAGCTTGCTGCATCGAGTGCCGCTTCCACAAGATGGTTGCGGGGTATGAATGCCGGATTCATTCTGCGCATGGTTGCGGCGCGTGGCTGCCCATCTGCGGACTCTTCTTCGAGACGACGGCGCCATCCAACGGCCCAGCCGTCATACGCGGAGCGGTCGGCAAATAACGTGCGAACTCCCGCGTCGCCCTCCGGTCCGGCTGCGGCATCGCATAATCTCCTGAAGGTCAGGGTGAAGTCCGCATGGTTGGCAGCCATGCACTGGAGCAGATTTTCGGCCAGAGCCGCATCGCCTTCGCACTCTCGAACGAGCCCAAGCTTGCGGCGCAGTCCTGCAACGCGGGCCGCTTCAAACTGAGGCTCGAAGGTTGAGAGGGCTTCGTTTGCTGCGACCAGCGCTGCTTCTTCGCTGCCTGATTCCTGCGCAAGAACCGGCAGCAAAGATTCAGCCAGCCGCGCCAGGTTCCAAAGCGCCACACGAGGCTGGTTGCCATAGGCATAGCGGCCGCCGTGGTCAATGGAGCTGTAAACCTTGGCCGGATCGTACGCCTCCATAAAGGCACAGGGTCCGTAATCGATGGTCTCACCGGAGATGGATGTATTGTCAGTGTTCATTACGCCATGAATGAAACCGAGCAGCATCCATTGCGCGATCAGCTGCGCCTGTCGCGCGATTACGCCCCCCAGCAGCGCCCGGTACGGCTCCTTCGCTTTTGCGGCCTCAGGATAGTGCCGGGAGATCGCATAGTCGGCAAGCACGCGCAAGCCCTCCACGTCGCTCCGCGCCGCGAAGTACTCGAAGGTACCCACACGCAGATGGCTTGCCGCTACCCGCGTCAGCACAGCTCCGGGCAAGACGGTGTCCCGTAGCACTCGTTCACCGGTGGTCACGGCTGCCAGGGCCCGCGTGGTGGGCACGCCCAGCGCCGCCATGGCCTCGCTGATAATGTACTCCCTCAATACCGGTCCGAGTGCAGCTCTGCCGTCGCCGCCGCGTGAAAAAGGGGTCCGGCCGGAGCCCTTGAGCTGGACGTCGTAGCGTTGGCCGTCGCGCGACAGCAGCTCACCGAGAAGGTTGGCACGTCCGTCGCCGAGTTGAGGCACGAAGTGCCCAAACTGATGCCCGGCGTAGGCCAGCGCGATCGGCTCTGAGCCTTCGGCCACCTGGTTGCCGGACAGAATTGCGACGCCATGCTCGCTCGTGAGCGCGTCCGCATCGAGTCCCAGTTCCTGGGCCAGTTCCACATTGACTTTCACGATGCGCGGTGCCGCGACCGGTGTTGGGTCCAAACGCGCGTAGAAGTGCTCCGGAAGCCGCGCAAATGAGTTCTCGAATGCGAAACCCACCTGCTGGCTGGTAAGGGCTGGCTTGAGCGGCGGACCGTTGAGGGGAATGTTGGGAGAATCCATTGTCTGTTAGATGTGAGTGTACGGTTTTGGTCGCGCGCCCATGGCGAGCCACCAATTGCCGCCAAAGGGGCATGCCGACGGGGAAGAGCGCAAACGGCGCACTTTTTCCGGTCGCAAGCCGACATCGCGTTACTTATCGGGATGTGATCCCCATGATCGGCGGTCACAGCCACTCCGGCATTCCGAAACCTCTCCGTCGGAAACAGGATTTGCTTTCAAGTGGGCCGTTTCCAAACCGGAGTTTCAGAGAGCGCGTCCCGGAGATCTTCCTATCGCTCAAGCCCGACGTACTGCTTCTTCCATCGGTAAAAGGTCTGTTTGCTGATCCGCACCTTACGGATTAGCTCGGCCAACCGAGCCAACCGCAAAAGACAGACGCAGGACCGACGCCCCCTGCGCCGCGATCGCCATCGCTGGAAAGTCGAGCGCATCTTTGCCTGGATGCAGAACTATCGGCGCTTGGTCACGCGATGGGAATACCACGTCGAAAACTTCCTAGGCTTCGTACAACTCGGATGCCTTCTCATGCTGCTCAGACATTTATGAGATGGCTTCTAATGCTCCGGAGCGGCCGGGAACTATAGGAATCGCCGGGGCGTTCGGAGAAAACCCGCTCAGCGGAAAAAGGGTGGGTCCGGGCGGCTGACGAGTGCCCGGCCTACAGTAAGTACCCTAGAGTCATCCTACGTTCGTCGTGTTATTAATTTGTGTCACTTGTGGATTCCTCCCAGCTTCACATTTCAAACAGATGTTTGGATTATCCGTGATTTCGGCGGTTCACCCGCCTCCAGGAGAAGATTATGAAGAGAAACCGCCAAGATTCGGCGACTGCCGTTGCTGACGGCGCATCCGAAGACCCAAAAAACCACAACAACGGGAATCCCGTCCCAGTCGCTCAGCCAGGTTCGGGTGATCTTAGCGTAATCTTGGCCTGCCTCCAAACCATGCGGGATGGCGATTTTTCCGTTCGACTTCCGGGCTCCTGGATAGGAATGGCGGGGAAAATTGCCGACACTTTCAATTCCATTGTTGCCGCCAACCAACAAATGGCACAGGAATTAAAGCGGGTTGGGCAAGTGGTAGGAAAAGAAGGGAGGACTCGCGAGCGTACTCGCTTTGATGAATCCAAAGGCGCGTGGGGCGAGATGGAAGTCTCAATCAACACGCTGGTTGAGGATATGCTTCGGCCAACTGAGGGCGTAACCCACGCCATCGCGGCCGTTGCCCAGGGGAACCTGACGCAAACCGTGCGCCTGGATGTGGACGGCCGGCCCCTGGAAGGCGAGTTCCTCCGCTCCGCCAACATTGTAAACACCATGATTCAGCAGCTTAGCGTCTTCACCGCGGAGGTAACGCGCGTGGCGCGCGGAGTGGGCACGGACGGGAAGCTGGGTGGCCAGGCGCAGGTGCCGGGCGTGGCTGGCACCTGGAAAGACCTCACGGACTCCGTTAACTCGATGGCCAGTAACCTCACTGGCCAGGTTCGCAACATCGCTGAAGTCGCTACTGCAGTCGCCAGCGGCGATCTGTCCCGCAAAATCACGGTCGATGTGCGCGGCGAAATTCTCCAGCTTAAAGAAGCCATCAACACGATGGTCGACCAGTTACGCTCGTTTGCGTCCGAAGTAACGCGCGTGGCGCGTGAAGTGGGTACGGACGGGAAGTTGGGCGGTCAGGCCGTCGTTGTGGGCGTGGCTGGTACCTGGAAAGATCTTACGGACTCCGTCAACGCCATGGCCGGTAACTTGACGTCTCAGGTGCGGAACATCGCCGAAGTCACCACAGCGGTCGCCCGCGGCGACTTGTCGCGAAAGATTACGGTCGATGTGAAGGGCGAAATTCTCGAACTCAAGGACACCATCAACACCATGGTCGATCAGCTCAATGCGTTCGCCGGCGAAGTTACCCGCGTGGCGCGTGAAGTCGGAACCGAAGGCAAGCTGGGCGGACAAGCGGAGGTGCCCGGAGTTGGCGGCACCTGG
>DATLRP010000041.1:0-40715 GCA_035534635.1 Occallatibacter sp. | reverse complement strand
CGCGACCATGCTGGGTGTTGAGGTGACGGAACCCGAGGAACATACCTACACCGAGATCGTGGACGCAATCCGCGTACACGGGGCCGACGCACAAGCCGATATCGAAGAGTTGTGGAGGCGCATTGCCTTCTCGATTTTGATTACGAATGTGGACGACCACTTGCGCAATCACGGCTTCCTGCATGTAGATCGGGAATTCTGGCGGTTGTCGCCCGCTTTCGACATCAACCCGTCGCCCGAGCGCGTGCGTGAATCGAAGACGTGGATATCCGAGGATGCTGGCCCTGACATGACCATCGATGCCCTCATGTCCGTGATTGCTTATTTCCGCATCACGGCTACGCGGGCCAGTGAGATCTTGAGCGACGTTATGCAAGCCGTGAATGGTTGGCGCAAGACTGGACAAAGTATTGGCATGAGTGAAGAAGAGCTTGAGCCATTCGTAGACGCCTTCGAACATGGCGAACGCGCCGCCGCGAAGAGGCTTATCTGAAGATCAAAGCCGATAACTCTCGGCAAATCCTGATGGTTAACCATCACCAGCTGTACCGGACAAGGGCAGACTGCTGACCGCATGATTCTCGCGGCATTACCGTTCCGCAAGCTCCTTCCGTTGAGAAGGAGTCGCGACCTGGCGTGCTTCCGCAAGCAATTCCGCACGCTGGTAATTGCTGTGGTGGTCGACAAATGTTTCGAAGCGCCGCGCATATTCGGCCGGATCCGCCGTAGCCGCTAGAACGCGAAACCATGCAGGCAGCACTTGCTTCCAGTCGATGCCAACCATCCACGACCCTCCCTCGTCGGCAAAGAAGACCATCCTGTCGTCCGCATCGTCGAAGCGGTCCAGAAGTTCGAACAGAATATCAAACGCGCAACGCACGCCGGCCACATTCCGCTTCTTCGCTTGCTCCACACAGCGGAAAAGCAGCCGCCGAAAATCGGCAATCCAGGCCAGCGTTCCCAGGGAACTCTACGTGCAATTCTTCGAGTTGACGTCAAGTGCTTCGTAGTATTCGCCGGCAAGACATGCATTCTGAAAGGCCTGAACCTCGGCAAGGAGGTCATGCTTCACTGCGACATCGGAGACGAACTGCTCCGGTTTCATATATTGTGCGAGCAACTGGTGGAGCTTGGCTGGAGGAAGAAGCGAGATGGCGTCATCGAGCAGGAAGAAGATGGTCTCGTTGCCGCTCCCGCGGATCGCCCTGCGAATTCGTTGCAGATCGAGTTTGCCGCCGCTCATCGTCGCCTCGGGTCAGTGGTCTTCATTTCAATGACCATCCTATCGCGGGCGACGCCATGTACACTGGAATGCAGAATCGATTGTGCCGGCGTCCGTGCTTAAGCCATCGCTCTCTGCATGGCGCAAGCTAGAATCGCTTCTCGTCTTGTGAATTCCTTATTCCCCACGAAAGTTATTTCCGCCGATGCCGAAGAAACGCGCAGATGCAACTCCTGCTTCCCCCGATCTGTTCTTCACGAAGGAACTCGCGGGCGAGGAACCGCCTTCGTTCGCCGCTATGAAGAGGCTTTACGAGCGGGCCAGCGATCTCTTCGGTTACCGCCCCTGGCAGATACTCAGCGAAAGCGAGTTGGTGGTCACGCGCGACAGCAAGAGCGGCGAGCCGTGGTATTGCTCGGTGATGGGTTCGATGGGCGAAGTCTACTCGATGCAGGCCTATCGAGGCGAGGAGGGTTTGCGCCTATTTCGCTCGATTGCGGCTGAAGATATCACCGACCCCGGCGAGGTTCTCGCTTCGATGCATTGTCTCAGTGTGGAGTTCGTACCGCGAAAGGAGTTGAAGCGGCAGGATCGCGAGTTGCTTGCCGCGCTCGGCCATCCGCAGGGCCGGGGTCTGGCATCGCCCGTCTTCCGTGTGATACGTCCGGGCTTTCATCCCTGGTTCGTCAATGCTGAGGAGGCGCGCACGCTGGCCGAGTGCATCCGCTCCGTGGTTGTCATCTGCGCGGCTATTGCCAATCAGAAGGATGTGAACTTCTGGGATCGGGCCGATACCTATCCCATCGTGGCGCGGGCCGATGGCACCGAACCGCGATACAACATCAACTTGATCAAGCCGGTGCTGCCAGCGCAGCCTCCCGTCGCACCACTCAATCTTCCGGAGGTACTGCTGCGCCCGCTACGCGGCCGGGACTACGCCGTGCGCGGCGCGATGGAGCTTGAATACGTTTTTAGCGGTGCTGCAGTCGGCAAGGCCAATGAGCGCGCTGCCTGCATTGCGATTGCTTTGGCGGTCGATGCGGAGACAGGCATTGTCCATGCACCGGAGGCGATCGACACAAGCGTGCCAACCGCCGAGGCGCTGGCTCGCGTCTTTCTCAAAGCAGTTCAGAGCAATCGCGCGTTTCCCCGCGAGGTCCGTATGCGCAGTCAGAAACACGCCGCGAGCCTTGGTCCGCTGATGGAATCATTTGGCGTCACGCTACGCGTTGCCAACCGTCTTCCCGCGGCCGAAGAGGCCCGCGCGCATCTACTCGGCTTTATGGGTGGGAAGCAATAACGCGCGGCCTTGACCTGAAAGCGGCAATCTCACGGGCAGGATCATTCGATCTAACGACAACCAATAATCCTTCGGTTAACAGCATCCAACCCGGCTCGTGCCGGGGCAATGCGGTAAGGAACTTGGCTTCAGCGGCGCACCATCGCTACACTGGCCCAGAAAAAGGGCACGGTCAAGGATGTGCAGGGCATCCTGCGGCACGCGCGGACGGCTACAACCACGGATGTCTATATGCAGGAACTTCCCGAAGGGGTCCGGGCGACGGTCAACTCAATCCACAAGGAGCTGAAAACCGGTACAGGTGGAGGCGGGGCGGTGGCAACCTCCCGGTCTACACAGAGCACTGCAAAGCCAGCGTCTGCGGGGCCGCAGTCGGAGACTCGGGCCGTCGAGATGCCTTTAACCAGAAGCGAATTGAAATCGGGAAGACTGAAAGGCGCTTCAGAAAGGAGAGATGGGAAGAATTCAGAACCTTCCTCGACGAAGGTTTTGAGATTTGCTGCCAAGCACCAAGGGAGAGGAGCCGCTAAATGCTTGAAAAATATGGTAGGCACGACTGGACTCGAACCAGCGACCTCTTCCGTGTCAAGGAAGCGCTCTAACCAACTGAGCTACGCGCCTGCGTGCAAGATATTGCTAGTTTATCAGGAGCTGGAAGTTCGGGGAAGGCTTTGACCCCGATTGCGGCCGCGCACTTGCAGTGTCTTCGTGGGCGCAGAGAGGTTCCCGGATTCACGGGGACAGGTAGGCCGGCGGAGGCAGGAAGGCGTTGTGCTGAGCCCTTCTGCAAGCGCCATGGAACCCATAAAATTGAGTTGCGAAGCATGCCGTCCTGCGTTGTAGGGTCATTGCAAGGGATTGCCTGCTCAACCCGTGATGAAAAACCTGGCGAGCCACCGACTGAATCCGCTCCGCAGCGCCCCCAACCTGCTCACGCTTCTGCGCATTTGCCTGGCGCCTTTTCTGGTTTCGGCGATTCTGGAGAACCGCTTCGAAATCAGCTTCATCTTGTTCCTGGTGGCGGGCCTGACAGACGCTCTGGACGGCACCCTGGCAAGGGTTCTGCAGCAGCGGACCCGGCTAGGTCAGTACTTGGATCCGGTGGCCGACAAGATTCTGCTGAGCACATTGTTTCTTGTGCTCATGGACAAGGGGCTGATACCTGTGCGCGTGACGGTGCTGGTCTTCGGCCGGGACGTCTGCATCCTGCTGGTTTCCGCAATCCTGTACGCGGCGGCCGGGTATCGCGAGTTCCGCCCCAGCATCTTTGGCAAAATCAATACTTTGGCGCAGGTGACGGCGGTTGCCGTGGTGCTTCTGCATCAGCTGACCCGGGAGCCGTGGGTGGTGCTGCTGCGGTCCGTGGCGCTGAACGCCACGATAGTCATGACCGTGGTTTCCGGCCTGCACTATGCCTGGATTGTGGCCCACCGGCCGGCGGCTTTACCCGAGGATTTCACGGGAAACTAAACTGCTCAGCGGTCGGAGACTTCTGGCATTCCGGATTCGGTGGTCGATCACGACCGCTGCCCACCGATCAGGGTAGAGGGGGCGCACACGGTCAATCGTCTGCCCGGGGCTCTTCGGCCTCCGAGGTCTCCTCGATTTCCATGTCGTTAAATTCTTCGGAATCAAAGACTTCACCGCATTCGAGACATTCCACGAATTCGCTGTCTTCGTGCCGAGAGACGACTCTTACCCTGGGATGTTTGCAGGCAGTAACCATTGCTTCGCGGTCGATTGGATTGAGTTGCTCTTTCCGCAGATTGTAGCCAGCTTTGCAGGTTTTTCAAGAGGCAAATTGAGCCGGCTGTGCCGGTACCCGCGCCGGCGGCGCCAAGAGGCAGGTGAGCCGGGATTGGCTTGAAACACGGACAGAATCAGTCGTATACTGAATGAGGACCTAAGAGGTCGGATATCCCCATGCTGAAGCTGACCAAAAAAGCGGACTACGGATTGATGGCGCTCAAGTACCTAGCCGAGCATCCGGAGACTGCGGCGCTGAGCGCGAAGGATATTGCGGACGCGTACGGGATTCCGGCCCAGCTTCTGGCCAAGATTTTGCAACAGTTGACCAAGTGCGGCCTTCTGAAATCGCACGCGGGGATGAACGGCGGCTATGCGCTATCGCGGCCGGCGCGGGCGATTTCGGCCTACGAGGTGATTCACGCGATCGACGGGCCGTTTTTCATTACGTCCTGCACCAAGGGAGCCAAGGGTTGCGAGCTGACGCCGAGCTGCACCATCAAGGAACCCCTTGCGCGGGTGAACGACACAATTGCCGGGGTGCTGAAGAGCATCAGCATTCAGGACCTGGCCGAGCACGAGCACGCGCCGGGACATGCGGCGGAGGCAGGCGTGCTGGTTTCTCTAACGCTTTGATGACTGGATAAATGTCTTCGCCAGGCGAAGACGCAGTGAGGATGGAGAGCTGAGATGAGTACAGTTGTGAGCCAGTTGGAAGTGCCGGCAGGTGTGACCCTGCCGATTTACATGGATAATCACGCCACTAGCCCGCTGGATCCGCGGGTGCTGGAGGCGATGATGCCCTACTTTACGCAGAAGTTCGGCAACGCGGCCAGCCGCAATCACTCGTTTGGCTGGGAGGCGGAGCAGGCCGTGGATTTGGCCCGCCAGCAGATTGCGAAGCTGATTGGCGCCACGGCGAAGGAGATTATCTTCACATCGGGCGCGACGGAGTCAAACAACCTTGCCATCAAGGGTATTGCGGAGATGTACCGCGAACGCGGCAACCACATCATTACGCAGGTGACCGAGCACAAGGCGGTGCTGGACACCTGCAAGCGGCTGGAAAAGTACGGCTATCGGGTGACGTATCTGCCGGTGAAGGCCGACGGGTTGATCGATCTGGAAGACCTGAAGCGGGCCATCGACGACAAGACGATTCTTGTAACGATCATGGCGGCGAACAACGAGATCGGCGTGCTGCAACCCATCCGGGAAATCGGCAAGATCTGCCATGAGAAGGGCGTGATCTTCCACACCGACGCGGTGCAGGCGGTGGGCAAGGTGCCGGTGAACGTGATCGAGGACAACATCGACGTATTGTCCCTGACCGCCCACAAGATTTACGGCCCCAAGGGCGTGGGCGCGCTGTATGTGCGGCGGCGCAACCCTCGAGTGCAGATTGCGGCGCAGATTGACGGTGGCGGGCACGAGCGCGGCATGCGGTCGGGCACGCTGAACGTGCCCGGTATTGTGGGCCTGGGCAAGGCCTGCGAGATTTCGATGCAGGAGATGGACTCCGAAGCTGCCTACCTGCGCGGACTGCGCGACGGCCTGAAGGCTAGGTTCGAATCGGAACTGGACTACGTCCACGTGAACGGCTCCATGGAGCACCGGCTGCCGGGCAATCTGAATATGAGCTTCGTCTATGTCGAAGGTGAGTCGCTGCTGATGGGCATCAACGATGTGGCGGTTTCAAGCGGTTCGGCCTGCACGTCGGCAACGCTGGAGCCAAGCTACGTGCTGAAAGCTCTTGGCCTGGGCGACGACGTGGCGCACAGCAGCATTCGGTTCGGATTGGGCCGCTTCAACACGCAGGCTGAGGTGGATTACGTGGCCGCCAAGGTGATTGACATCGTGAAGAAGCTGCGCGAGCTTTCACCTCTCTACGAGATGGTGAAAGAGGGCATTGACCTGACCAAGATTGAATGGCAGGCGCACTAAGTTTGGCAAAGCAGCATCGGCGGGCAGGCCTGCCGAATCCAACAGAAGGAAGACGCGGCTTTCCCCGCGGGAGGAGATTGAAACCATGTCTTACAGTGACAAGGTAGTTGACCACTACAGCAATCCGCGTAATGTGGGCACGCTCGACAAGAGTTCCAGCGAAGTGGGTACTGGCCTCGTGGGTGCGCCGGAGTGCGGCGACGTGATGCGTTTACAGATCCGCGTGAACCCTGAGACGCAGGTGATCGAGGAGGCCAAGTTCAAGACCTTCGGCTGCGGCTCGGCGATTGCCAGCTCCTCGCTGGCCACCGAGTGGATCAAGGGCCGCAAGGTGGAAGACGCTCTGACCATCAAGAACACGGACATCGTGAAGGAGCTTTCGCTTCCGCCGGTGAAGATTCACTGTTCGGTGCTGGCCGAAGATGCGATTCGAGCGGCCATCGGCGACTGGAAGAAGAAGAACGGTGTCGCGGAGACTGCGGACGTAACCACGGCCGCGCAGTAAGAGCGGCCTTTGGAATTGGGGGAAGATGTCGAAGATCGTGAGCATCGAATCGAAGCCCGCCGAGGGCGCATCGGCGGCGATGCCTGAGGCGAATCCTGCCTCCGGCGCGGTCGGGCCGGGATTGCAGCAGAGCCTGCAGGTGACGCCCAGGGCTGTCGCGCGCATTCGCTCGGCCATGGCCAAGGAGGGCATTTCACCTTCTGAGGGCGGGCTGCGTCTGGGCGTGATGGGCGGCGGATGCTCCGGGCTTTCGTACTCTATCCAGTTCGATACGCGGCCACGGGAACGCGACCGCATTTATGAGTTCGACGGGGTGCGCGTCTTTGTGGATCCCAAGTCGTTCCTTTACCTGCACGGCATGACGCTGGACTACGAAGAGACACTGATGCGGCAGGGCTTCAACTTCATCAATCCGAACTCCTCACGCTCCTGCGGCTGCGGTTCGTCGTTCTCCTAATAGTTGCGGCGGCAGGAGTTCGCTATGTTGAAAGTGATGGATTCGGCGGTGCCGGTCGCGTGCTGGTCCTGCACGGTGGCGCAGAACGAGTCGAAATTGTTTTGCTCGCACTGCAGCAAGATTCAGCCTCCGCCGGACGGCGATTACTACTCCGTCTTCGGGATGGAGCCGCGGCTGGAAATTGATCTGAACGGGCTGGAGCAGGAGTTTCACAGGCTTAGCCGCAAGCTGCATCCGGACCGTTTTGCCCGCGCCAGCGAGGACGAAAAGCAGTGGAGCCTGGCCGATACGGCGCTGCTGAATGACGCCTATCGCACGCTGCGCGATCCCATTCATCGCACCGAGTATCTGCTGAAGCTGCGCGGCGCGGAGATTGGCGAGGAGCACGCGGGCAAAGACCGTAAAGATCCGTCCCGTGTTCCGGCGGACCTGCTGGAAGAGGTCTTTGAACTGAACATGCAGCTGGAAGAGATGCGCATGGCGCGCAAGATGGGCGAGGCCGACGCGGAGTTGCAGGCCAGCCTGGAGCAGGCGAAGAAGAAATTCGACGGCCTGCTTGAAGATGTGGACCGCGACCTGCGCGCGCAGTGGAAGCAGTGGGACGAGGGCGACGAAGCCGCGCGCGAGGCCGCGCAGAAGACGATGGTGGCGCTGCTGGATCGCAGGCGCTACCTCAACAATCTGGTCCGCGATGTGAGCGAGACCCTGGGAGCTTGAACGGAATTCTATGGCGGATGGACACGCAAAAGGACGCGTAGTTGGAATTGACCTGGGAACAACGAATTCCCTGGTGGCTTATATGCAGGGCGAAGCGCCGGTGGTGATTCCCGGCGTGGACGGCTTGAATCTTGTGCCGTCAGTTGTGGCGCTGGACCCGGGGCCCGCGAATGGCGGCCGGCCCACGGTGACGGTGGGCAACAGCGCGCGCCGTGCGCTTATGGAGACGCCGGAGCGGGTGATTTATTCCGTGAAGCGGCTGATGGGGCGCGGCCTGGAAGAGGTTCGCCGCGAGCTTGAGTATTTTCCTTTCCGCCTGGCCGGCGACGTGGAAGAGGGTGAAGTGCCGCGCGTGCAGCTGGGCGAGATGCGCTTTACGCCGCCGGAGATTTCGGCCTACGTGCTGCGCCAGCTCAAGCGGAACGCGGAGCGCTTTTTCGGCGAGCCTGTGACGCAGGCTGTGATTACGGTGCCCGCCTACTTCAACGATGCGCAGCGCCAGGCCACCAAGGACGCGGGTCGCATGGCCGGGCTGGAAGTGCTCCGACTGGTGAACGAGCCGACGGCTGCGGCGCTTGCCTATGGCCTTGACCGTGCCAAGGAAGGGACGATCGCGGTTTACGACCTGGGCGGCGGCACCTTTGACATTTCCATCCTCAAGCTGCGCGACGGTATCTTCGAGGTGCAGTCGACGAACGGCGATACGCACCTGGGCGGCGACGACATTGACAACCTGTTGCTGGCCATCGCGCTCGACGAGATTCACTCCGAGCACGGCGTGGACCTCAGGCAAAGTCCGGCTGCCGTGCAAGCGCTGCGCAAGTCGGCAATCGATGCGAAGATTCAGCTTTCCGCCGAAGACAGCGCGCACTTTGACGTGGAGCTGCCGAACGGCGACCGCTACCAGCGCGAGATTCCGCGCGCGGTCTTCGAGCAATTGATTCAACCCATACTGGAGCGCACGGCCGGCCCCTGCCGCCAGGCGATGACTGATGCGGGCATTCAGCCCGAACAGGTGGACGAGGTGGTTCTGGTGGGCGGGTCCACGCGCATTCCGGCGGTGCGCACGCTGGTGGAGGAACTCTTCCATCTTCCGCAGCGGGGAAAGAAGCCGCACATCGAGCTGAATCCCGATGAAGTGGTGGCGCTGGGCGCGGCGGTGCAGGCGGACATTCTTGCCGGCGCGTCGAAGACCACCGAGGATCTGCTGTTGCTGGACGTGACGCCGCTTTCGCTGGGCATTGAGGCGCTGGGCGGAACGGTGGCGCGCATCATCCAGCGGAATTCGACCATCCCCGCCTCAGCGACGGAGCACTTCACCACCGGCGTGGACGGCCAGACGAATGTGGCGATTCACGTGGTGCAGGGTGAGCGCGAACTGGCCTCCGATTGCCGCTCGCTGGCGCGGTTTGATTTGAAAGGCATTCCGCCGATGAGCGCGGGGCTGCCGCGGATTGAGGTGAAGTTTCTCATCGATGCGGACGGGATTCTGCAGGTGTCCGCGCGCGAGCAGCGCAGCGGCAAGGCGGCGCAGATTGAAGTGAAGCCGACCTACGGCCTGACCGATGAGCAGGTGGAGAGCATGATTCTGGACTCGTTCGACCACGCCGAGGAGGACTTTGCAAATCGGTTGCTGATTGAGGCGCGGAACGAGGCGGAGACGATATTGGCGGCCGTGCAGCGCGCGCCGCAGAACGCCGCTTGGCAGCAGTTGAGCGAGGAAGAGAAGAGCGCCATCGCCGCGGCGCGCGACCACCTGACCGCGGTGAAATCCGGCGAGGACGCGCCGGCGATTCGCGAGGCGACCGTGGCGCTGGACCAGGCCACGCGGCGCTTTGCCGAGCTAATGATGGACGCGGCGGTGACGTCGGCGATTCGCGGCAAAACCATGAATGCGGCGGGTGAGGAACTGAGCGAAGATGTAACGGCACCGCATTCGATGGCGCCGGCGGAGTTCAAGTAGCAGCAAAGCAGCAGGTGAGCGAGTTCGCAAGTGAGTGCTGAGGAAGCGACGGTTATGAGCGAAGCAAAGACGACAAACATTGCGCCCGAGAAACTGGTGCGCATCACCTTTATGCCCGAGGGCAAGACGGTCGAATTCGAGTACGGCACCCTGCCTTACGATCACCACGGCAAGCCGATGTCGTTCCTTGACGTGGCGGAGAACTTCGGCATTTTTCTGGACCACGCCTGCGGCGGCGTGTGCGCCTGCACCACGTGCCACATCTGGTTGAAGGAAGGCGCGAGCGGCATCACCGAGGCGGAGGACGACGAACTGGACCGGATGGACATGGCTGCGGACCAGCAGTTGAATTCGCGGCTCGGATGCCAGGCTGTGATTACCGGGCCGGGCGAGTACGTGGTGGAGATTCCCAAGTGGAACCGGAATTACACGTCAGAAGGCAAGCCGCTGGCCATGGCGGAGCAAAAGTAAAAAAGCCGAGCAACAGCAAAAGGAGCGCCCGATGCCGCGCGAGATTCTGTGGACCGACTCAGAAGAGATCGGCATTCAGTTGCAGGAAAAGTTTCCGGACGTTGATCCGCTAACAGTGCGCTTTACGGAGCTGCACCGATACGTGACGGCGCTGGAAGGCTTCGCCGACGACCCGACCAAGTCGAACGAGTCGCGGCTTGAGGCGATCCAGATGGCTTGGCTGGAAGAGTACAAGGGCGCGCAGTAGACGCGTGATCCGGCACCGACGCCGCAGATCTCAATCCCAATCGCGGCGATTTTCACTCCAGCCGAAGGCCGCTTCAAAATGGGTGAACTCCGGCTGCGTGCCGGGAATCAGATAGACGCTCACGACGTCAAAGCGCACGGGCGGCGGCAGCGGTTGCGGAAGCTGGCGGATGTAGCGCCGGGCGAGCCGCCGCATGACGCGACGCTTTTGGTGGTCCACGTTGGACTCCGCGGGTGCGATGTCGTGCGCGGTGCGGGTCTTTACTTCGACAAAGCAGAGCATGGGGCCCTGCCAGGCGATTAAATCCAGGTCGCCGGGAATGGCGGCGGGCGCCCAGCGCCGGGCGACGACAATGTAACCCTTGCGCAGGAGATAAAAATAGGCGGCCTCTTCGCCGGCGATGCCGGTTTGCAGGTGCGGGGCAAGATCCGGTTTGCGGCCGAGGCGCGCGGCGAGGCGGTCCAGGCGCGCAACCGCGCCTTCCAGAAGATTCAGCGAGAGCCTTTGGCCGAGCGTCATCGAACCCATGGTATCCGATTGGCGCAAACGCGCAAATGCTGCGGGGCCGGAGGGTCACGCGGCATTGGGTGCGGTTCAGGCCGGTTCTCAGGCGGTTGCAGCTGCCAGTTCCCCGGCGTGCGCGAACTCCCTCTCTGCCTGGGTGACCGCGTCCTCCAGAATATCGAGCGCGACGGAGGCTTCCTGCTCATTGACCACCAGCGGCGGGCAAAGGCGGATGGAGGTTTCGCCGCAGCCGAGGATCATGAGGCCGCGCTCGAAGGCGAGAGCTTCCACGCGATTGCGAAGGGCGCTGGCCGGCTCGCGCGTGGCCTTGTCCTTCACCAGTTCGAGGCCGATCATCAGGCCGCGTCCGCGCACGTCGCCGACGCTGGGGTGAGTCTTCTTCCAGCCTTCGAGACGCTGCATAATGACGGCGCCGACGCGGGCCGCGTTGCCGATGGCTTCGCGCTCAAGAATGTCGATGGTGGCGAGCGCGGCGGCGATGGAAACCGGATTGCCGCCGAAGGTGGAGGCATGCGAGCCGGGCACCCAGTCCATAACCTCCGCGCGGCTCATGCAGACGCCGAGGGGCATGCCGCTGGCGATGCCTTTGGCCATGCAAACGATGTCCGGCTCGACGCCGGAGTGCTGGATGGCCCACCATTTGCCGGTGCGGCCCGCGCCGGACTGCACTTCGTCGCAGACCAGCAGAATGCCGTATTTGTCGCAGATGGAGCGGAGCTCGCGGAGGAAAATGGTGGGCGCGACGACGTAGCCGCCTTCGCCCTGGATGGGCTCGACGAAGATGGCGGCAACTTCTTCCGGCGCAAGGATGGTCTTGAAGAGCTTGTCTTCGATGTAGCGGGCGCAGCCGAGCGCGAACGCCTCCTCGTCCTGGGGTCCGCCGGTGCAGCCGCGATAGGCGTAGGGATAAGGGACATGGGTGACGCCGGGAACGAGCGGCGAGAAGCGGCGCTTCTGCTGGGGTTTGGAGGCGGTGAGCGAGAGCGCGCCCATGGTGCGGCCGTGGAATGCGCCGAGGAAGGCGATGATGTGCTGGCGGCCGGTGTGGTAGCGGGCCAGCTTCAACGCGCATTCAATGGCTTCGGCGCCTGAGTTGCCATAGAAAAACTTGTGCGGGCCGGGCATGGGCGCCACGGCGGAGAGCTTGGCGGCGAGGTCCGTGAGCGCCTCGTTGTAAAAGTCCGTGCCGGAGATGTGGATCAGCTCGGCGGCCTGCTTCTGGATGGCGGCGACGACCTGAGGATGGCAATGGCCGGTGGAAGTGACGGCGATTCCGGCGGCGAAGTCGAGGAATTCATTGCCGTCGACGTCTGTGACGCGAAGGCGGCGGCCGCTTTTGGCCACGAGGGGATACGAGCGCGTGTAACTGGGGGAGATGTAGCGCGCGTCGGCCTCGACGGCGGCCTTGGCTTTTGGGCCGGGCAAGGGGCCAACCAGTTTGGGTCCGTACTGGGCGTGCAATTCCTGCTTGGTCATTGTGTCTCTCCTCGACAGATACATGTGTGGACAGATTCGTTTGAGCGGCCTTGGTGCACGGGACTTGAACAGGCAACGGGCGGGGCCGCGGACCCCGAACGGGCGGGGGTCATTCCATTTCGCTCGCCGATGGGGGCGAGCGCTGGCAGGCGAGGATCTTCGGCGAAGGGTTGCTAGTCGCCGCCGAAGAGGCTAGGTCGAGTGCGGGTGGGCAGCGCGCGCAGGTGGCGGCGCGGGCAAATGCAGCGCGCACGGGAGCGAGACCACCGCTTGGAGGCCGGCACGAGCCACCGGTTGCGCGCTTGATTGTGCATCGAAATCCCGCTGGCTGGAGGATAGCACGCGGCGCGAGCCGAATTCCATTTGCTGCGCGCAGGTACGGGGCAGGCGGGGTGCGGACGCCGCCGCGAATCAGTGGCTTGGCGGTGTGGGAGCCGGCTTTTGCGCGAAGGCGGAAGCGGGAACCAGATCGACGGGCGGCTCACCGTCGAGGGCAACTTTGCCGTGCTCGAAGGCGGCAAGATCGGCATGGTCGGCGGCCATGGCCATCCAACAGACGGCGCCCTTTTTCAGCACGCCGCAGGTAATCTCGACGGTGTAGTGCGCCTGAGGGTGGCCGATGACGACGCCGGTCACGCGCTCAATCTGCAGGTCGTGGGCACCCAGGGTGTAAGAGCCGTAAACCGGGTCAGAGAGCACGAGTGTCTGGCGGATGTTCTGCATGGCGCCATTGGCAAATCCGGGCAGGTCCTTGTCCGTGATGGGCTGGCCGAAGCAGGCCTCAGGAAGCTGGACAACCACGATGACGGAGCCGGGGCTGCCATGGCGCGCGGTGAACGCAATCTGCACGCACTGGATGCCTTTCTTTTCGGTTTCAGAGGAGGCGGCGTCGGACTGCTGCTGCTTGACCTGAGGGAGCGTGGGCGGAGCTTCCATCACCTGCCAGTCGGCTGGGAGCGAATAGCTGAAGCCAAGATCACTGGTATGGGTTTCCGCGGCGGGAGCCGGCGCCTTGGCCAGGAGAGAAGCGCCGGAGAGGACGGCCAGAGCGAGGATCCAACGGGCGTTCATTCCGGGGCAAGTCTACCATGCGGCGGCTGGGCCGCCACGAGACGCGGCGGAGTGCTTAGTGGAGCAGCAGAACGGAAGCAGAGGAGAGGATTCCGGCCAGGGCGAAGACGATGCCGAGATACCAGTAGGCGCGCCTGCGCGTGAGCAGGGTGACTGAGGTGATGACGAGGCCGATTTCGAGCAGCGCCTCGGCGAGGTCAAAGCGGCCGGCGCGGGCTTCCGCATGGTCCACGCGGGCTTCGAGAGCTTTGGCTTTCTCCTGCTCCTGCTTCAGGTCGGCGGTCCACTTGGCCTGGTGTTCGGCGTAGGATTTAGCGATCTTTGCCGCGGTGGCCTTGTCGGTCACGGTCATCACGCTGAGCAGGTCAGAGGCCAGGTGGGTGTTGTTGGAGCGGATTTTCTTGGCCTGGTAGAGATTCCACTGGTCGGTGGCCTTGTTCTGGTAGAGCACAGCGTCAGTATGGGTGCGGTGGCCGAGCACGGTGGTGACGGCGACGAGCACGGCAAGGACGCTCATGGTGAAGGCGACCGGACGCATGGCGGGCTCGTGTGCCCCATGCTCGGCGTGTTCCTGTAACTCGTGGGCCTCGTCAGCTTCCATGGTGGAGCACTCCCGACGACCAGTGCGGAGGCTACTTGCGCTTCCAGCGCACGCCGTCTTTCGAATCTTCGAGCACAACGCCCTTTTCGGCAAGCTCATTCCGAATCTGGTCAGAGCGGGCGAAGTTGCGCTGCTTTTTGGCCAGCGTGCGCTCAGCGACGAGGGACTCGATTTCCTCATCGGTGACCGACTGGCCGGCGAGCACCTCAGGCGCGACTTCGTCGAGCTTGCCTTCGTCGCGGGCCCAATCGAGGGCCTGGCGGGTGGTCTCGGCGTCGCGGTCGCTGAGGACGTCAAAGACGGCGTCGAAGCTTTGGAGCACGTCGAGCACGGCATCGCGGTCGGCGGCAAGCAGCTCGCCGCGGTCGATGGCGGTGTTGGCGGTGCGGATGAGGTCGAAGATGGGGGCGCGGGCCTCGGCGGTGTTCAGGTCGTTGGCAAGAGCGGCCATGAAGTCGGCTTTTGCCTTCGCGGCGGCCTGCTGCAGGGCGGGATTCGTGCCGGTGGCGAAAGTGCCCTTGGACAGACGGTCGTGGAAGGTGCGGAGGCGCTCGATGGCGTTGGTGGCCTCGGTGAGGCCGTCGAAGGTGAAGTTGAGCTGGTGGCGGTAAGGCACGGAGACCAGCGCGAGGCGGATGGCGGAGGCTTTGAAGCCTTTGAGCAGAAGGTCGCGCAGGGTGTAAAAGTTGCCGTCGCTCTTGGACATCTTGCGCCCTTCGACGAGCAGGAAACGGACGTGCATCCAGTGGCGGGCGAAGGGCTTTCCGGTGGCGGTTTCGCTTTGCGCGATTTCGTTTTCGTGGTGCGGGAACATCAGGTCTTCGCCGCCGGCGTGGAGGTCAAAGCTGTCGCCCAGGTATTCCATGGCCATGGCGGAGCACTCGATGTGCCAGCCGGGGCGGCCGCGGCCGATGGGAGTATCCCAGCTTGTTTCGCCGGGTTTGGCGGCCTTCCAGAGGGCGAAGTCGCGTGCCGAATCCTTCTCGTATTCGTCGACGTCGACGCGCGCGCCGTCTTCCATGCCGCTCAGGTCCTTCTTGCTGAGCTTGCCGTAGGCGGGAAAGGCCGAGAGGCGAAAGTACCAGCTTCCATCCTCGGTCCGGTAAGCGGCTCCGGCGGCGGCCAGGCGCTGGATGAGCTGGACCATGCGCGGGATGTGCTCCGTGGCGCGGGCAATCTGCTCGGGGCGCTCGACGCGGAGGGCGTCGAGGTCCTGAAAGAAGGCTTCGACGAAGCGCGGGGTGTACTGGCTGATGGGAATGCCGGCGGCGGCGGCATTGCGGATGATCTTGTCGTCCACATCGGTGATGTTCATGACGTGGCGGAGGCGCATGCCGGTGAGTTTCAGGTACCGCCGCAGGATGTCCACCTGAAGGAAGGTGCGGAAATTGCCGATATGCCCGTAGTCATAGACCGTAGGACCGCAGGCGTACATGCGCAGGGCCTCGCCCTCCGCGGGGAGAAGTTCGTCCAGTTGTCCCGTGAGGGTGTTGAAGAGACGGAGAGGCATCGGTCGTAGGTTAGGACTGCGCTGCGTTGCGGGGCGAATCGGCGGAGCCGACGGCCATTCTGATTGTAGCAGCGTGAGGAAATGGTTGCGGAGAAGAGGTTTTTGACGCCCGCAAGCCCGCATGATGCGACAATGTTGGAGAGAAAGATGGGCTTTCGCACCGCAACAATCGTGGATGGGAGAGTTTTGCCCTTGCTGTGCGACCCGGACACCCGGTACCCGCTGGAAATGGTGGACGGGAGACTTCGGAACACGCTGCTGGGCCGCGTGTACCCGGTTCAGGATGGGATTCCGCTGTTTGTGAGCTCGATGCGGAGTGGTCAATTCCTGCGTCAGATCCTCTTCGACCGCATTGCGCCGGGCTATGACCTGGCCCACCAGCTTTTTCGCTGGGTGACGGGCCGGCGGGACCACCGGCCGGAGTTCCTGAGCGAGATGGATCTGCCTCCGCAGGCGCGGGTGCTCGAGGTCTCAGTGGGAACCGGGATGAACCTGCGCTACATGCCGGAGGACGTGGAGTTCTTTGGAGTGGATCTCTCCTGGGGCATGCTGCGTGTCTGCAGGCGGAACCTGAAGCGCTGGGGCAGGCGGGCGCATTTGTTCCAGGGTGAGGCCGAGCGGCTGCCGTTTGTGGGGAATGTGTTCGATTGCGTCCTTCTTGTGGGCTGCATCAATTCGTTCTCAAAGAAGGCCCGCGTGATTCGCGAGATGCTGTGGGTGGCCAAGCCCGGCGCCAAGATTGTGATTGTGGATGAGGTGACGCGGGCCGCATACGAGGGAAGCGGCAGCGGCGCGACGACCTTGAATATGGAGACAGAAGCAGAGTTGACCGGCTGCCCGGTGGATAAGGTACCGCCGCAGGTGGAGGATTTGCGCGTGCGCAGGATCAGCGGAGGCCGGCTCTACTGCCTGACCTTCAGGAAGCCCAGGAGCGGGGAGCAGATTATCGCCCCAGCGCCAGGGACGGATTGGCCGTAAGCCCGGGCGGAGCGAATTCGCCGGCGGCGTAGCGCGGCCAGGCAGCGGCGGCGATCATGGCGGCATTGTCCGTGGAAAGCTCGAGGGTGGGATAGGCGACCTCGAGGCCGGCCTGCGCGGCTTCCGCGGTGAAGCGCGCGCGCAGCTCGCGGTTGGAGGCGACGCCGCCGGTGACGAGGATGCGGCGGATGGCGAGCGACTCGGCCGCGGCGAAGGTTTTCTTCTTCAGGTCGCCGATGACGGCGTGCTGAAAGCTGGCGATGAGGTCGAGCGTGGGCTGCGGGCAGAGGGCGAGGGCGGCTTCTTGTGTCTGCGGCGGGCCGGAGAGCGCGAGCATTGCGGGGACGCGGGCGCGGGCTTCGCTGCGCAGGTCGTGGAGCTCCACGTGGCGAAGGACGGCGGTCTTGATTCCTGAAAACGAGAAGAGGAAGCGCGGGTCGAGGTTAGCGATGGGCGCGGTTTTGGCGGCCTTGGTGCGTGGCGCTTTGCCGGCGAGATGCAGCTTGGTTTTGACGTGCGCGAAGGCGAAGGGCACGGCGCGGGGATTGCCGAAGGGGGCGAGCGCGTCGATCCACGGGCCGCCGGGATAGCCAAGGCCGAGGAGCTTGGCGACCTTGTCGTAGGCTTCGCCGGCGGCGTCGTCAAGGGTGCGGCCGACCAGGGAATAGCTCCATGTGCCGTGGGCCCCCTTCGCGCGATAAAGATGCGTGTGGCCGCCGCTGACGACGAGTGCCAGAACGGGGAGAGCTGTCGCGGGTTCGGTCTGCGGGCTAAGGTCTCCGGTTTCGCGCTCGTGCAGCAGGACGGCGTGGATGTGGCCTTCGAGGTGATTGACGGCAATGAGCGGCAGATTGCGGGCGAAGGCGAGCGCCTTGGCGTAGGTGATTCCAACCAGCAGGGCCCCGGCCAGCCCCGGACCGGAGGTCACGGCGATGGCGTCGAGATCGGCGAGCGTGCAGCCGGCCTGGGCAAGCGCCGTGCGGACGACGGGGACGATGGCGCGCAGGTGCTCGCGGCTGGCCAGCTCCGGCACCACGCCGCCGTAGCGCGCATGGGTGGCAATTTGCGAGGCGACGACGGACGACAGCGTGCGCGCGCCGCGCTCGACGACGGCCGCGGCGGTTTCGTCGCAGGAGGATTCGATGCCGAGGATGAGGCCGCTGGGCATGTAGGTAGTTTAGCGGGCGGGCGGTTGCGGGCTCGAATCGCCGGATTGAAAGGGATTACTCTCAAGCAGAGCCATGCTGCCAGAGACGAAACAATGCGAGGCTGCCTGCCGGATTGTGGAGAAGCTGCGTGCGGCGGGGTATGAGGCGTATTTTGCCGGCGGGTGTGTGCGCGACCTGCTGATGGGGCGCGAGCCGGAGGACTACGATGTGGCGACGAGCGCCACGCCAGATGTGGTGCTGGAGATGTTTCCGCGGACCTTTGCCGTGGGTGCGCACTTTGGCGTGGTGCTGGTTGGCACCTGCGGTGCGGCAGAGGCCGCTGGCGCGGCGGAGGCAGATGAGACCAGCGGAGAGCGCGCCATCATTACGGAAGTCGCAACGTTTCGGTCGGATGGCGTTTACAGCGATGGGCGGCGCCCGGACGCGGTGCGCTACACGCTGAGCGCCGAAGAGGATGTGGAGCGGCGCGACTTTACGATCAACGGGCTGCTGCTTGACCCGTTGCTTGACCCACTGCATGGAGGCGGAGCTTCAGTCGAGAGCGCCGATGTGTCACAGGATTTGCGCGCGGCGGTGAAGGACTTTGTGGGCGGGCTGGCGGACCTAGATGCGGGCTTGATTCGCGCGATTCGGCGGCCGGAGCGGCGGTTTGAGGAGGACCGGCTGCGGCTGCTTCGGGCGGTGCGGTTTGCGGCGCGGTTTCGATTCGAGATTGAGCCGGGAACGCTGGCGGCGATGCGGGTGCTGGCCGGGCGGATTGAGAGCGTGAGCCGGGAGCGCGTGCGCGACGAGCTGACGAAGATGCTGACCGAGGGGCACGCGCGGCGGGCCTTCGAACTGCTGGACGAGACGGGGCTGCTGGCAGAGGTTTTGCCGGAAATCGCTCGGATGAAGGGCGTGGAGCAGCCGCCGGAGTTTCATCCCGAAGGCGACGTGTGGGAGCACACGCTGCGGCTGCTGGAGCAGTTGCCGGCCGGATGCGGAATGATGCTGGCGTGGGGCGCGCTGCTGCACGATGTGGGCAAGCCGCCGACCTTTCGCGTGGCGGAGCGAATCCGGTTTGACGGGCATGTGGACGTGGGCGTGGCGATGGGCGCGGATATCTGCCGGCGGTTTCGCTTCTCCGGCGAGGAGACGCGGCAGGTTCTTGCGCTGATTCAAAACCACATGCGGTTCATGGACGCGCGGCGGATGAAGGAGTCGACGCTGAAGCGGTTTTTCCGGTTGGAGGGGTTTGACGAGCATCTGGCGCTGCACCGGATGGATTGCCTGGCGGGCAGCGGCTACCTGGAGAACTGGGAGTTTGTGCGCGAGCGGCTGGCACAGACGCCGGCGGAAGAGGTTCGGCCGCAGCCGCTGGTGACCGGGCGGGAGCTGATTGCGGCCGGATACCTGCCGGGTCCGCAGTTCAAGCAGATGCTGCACGCCGTCGAGGATGCGCAACTGGAGGGGACGATTGCGACGGCTGAGGAGGCGCTGGCGCTGGTGCGGGCGCGGTTTGGGCCGGCTTGAGGCGGGCACCGCCATCACCTCCGCCGCATGCAAACCACAGTTTGACTTCCAGGCCAGCTGGGCAGTGGTGGATCACTCGCGCATGTGCGCGTGCTTGTGGAAGCCGTCGCTGGTCTTGAAATCGAGACCAGCGATTCTTGCCCGCTCATGATCTGCGCGCCACTTCCCGTCTTTCCTCTTCCAGACAGTCGCCCGGCCGGCTGCGGCCCAGCAACGTCTGTTGAAGAAAAGCCGGGAATGGCTAGCCGGCTCACACTTCAAGAGCCGCTTACTGTGTGCAGGTCTTGCTGACCATCTTCAGGTGGGTAACGAGAAGATCGCCGGCTTCTTTTGCCTCTGCTCCCGGGGTCTCCGCCGGTTCTGTCTTTGCTTCTTTGGCTTCCTCCGCCTTGGTTTCATGGTGAGGCACGCCAGTCACGGTCACGGTGTGGCCCACGTGCTCGCTCAGCTTCACAGCCTTGCTATGGAGTTCCCACGTCTTGCCATTCTTGCCGGTGAGCGAAAATTCATTCATGGACTCGCCCTTCTGCAGGCAGCCGGTCACCTTTATCGCACCGTGCATGTGCATGCCAGCCATTTGTTTCGGGGCTGCAGCCGCCAGCGCATGGGACATGACGGGGCAGAGGCTGATAAACAGGGCTGGAACCAGCCAAATGGAGCGTTTTGCGATCTGATGAAGCATGGGGTCTTCCTCCTCGGTTTTTTGTATGGAATCTGCTGCGGGTTGAGGCTTCAAACTGCTACGGGCATTCAGAGTGTGTACTTCCAGTGGACACGCGAGTGACAGTAAGAGTTGTCCCGGTTCACACCTGCCCTTGTCACACTCACCGGACAGCATCCTAGAGACTCTAGAGGTCAGCAAGAAAGGTGTCTGGTCAATCTTGGACATGCGCTGTCGTGGGCTGGGAATCTGCTGGACCGTTCCTGGCGGGCTATGGCGGGCGGAATCGCTGCGAAAGGGATCAGGGCTATGGTTGCCTTAAGCACAGGGCGCAGATGCCCGAATACAGCATTCCAGTAGCGGAGGTCCCGCGCCACAAACCGGACCCTGAATCTCAACAGCTATTCTGCACGGAAGCCATGAAAGCTGCGCCGCGCGAGTTCGATGTTCTTGTGCTGGGCGCGGGAGCGGCCGGGCTGATGTGCGCGGCGGTGGCCGGGCAGCGCGGGCGGCGGGTGGCGCTGCTGGAGCACAATGCGCAGCCGGGACGGAAGATTCTGATTTCCGGTGGCGGCCGCTGCAACTTTACGAACATTCATTGCACGGCGGGGAATTTTCTGTCGCGCAATCCTCACTTTGCCAAGTCCGCGCTGGCGGGCTACCAGCCGCGGCATTTTCTGGAACTTGTGGAGCGGTACGGGATTCGCTGGCATGAGAAGACGCTGGGGCAGCTTTTCTGCGATCACTCGGCGATGGAGATTCTGCAGATGCTGCTGGCGGAGTGCGACAAGGGCGGCGTGGAGCGGATCTGGAACTCGCGGGGTGCGGCGGTGGAGCGAGACTCGGGCGGATTCCGCGTGGCGTGGGCGCAGGGCGAGGCGACGGCGCCGGCGCTGGTGGTGGCCACGGGCGGCTTGTCGATTCCGGCGATGGGCGCGACGGGATTTGGGTATGAGCTGGCGCAGCAATTCGGGCTGAGGGTGGAGGAGCCGCGGCCGGCGCTGGTTCCGCTGCTGTTGGCGGGCGAGGAGGCCGCGTGGACCGCGCTGGCAGGCGTCTCCGCGGAGGCGACGGCGCAGGCGGCCGACGGGCCGCGGTTCCGGGAGAAGCTGCTGGTGACGCATCGGGGGCTGAGCGGGCCGGCGGTGCTGCAGGCCAGCAGCTATTGGCGGGCGGGCGAGCCGCTGGAGGTGGACTTTGCGCCGGGCGTGAAGGCGGGCGAGCTGCTGGCGGGGCTGAAGCGGCCGGGCGGGCGGCGGGACGAGGCGGGATTGCGGCAGGCGCTGCGCGAGGCGCTTCCGCAGCGGCTGGCGGGGCATCTGGCGGCGCAATTGGGTGAGTCGGCGGCGGAGGGCTGGACGAATGCGGCGGTGGAGGCGCGCGAGCTGCGGCTGCACCGGTGGCGGTTTCATCCGGCGGGGACTGAGGGCTTTGCCAAGGCGGAGGTGACGGCGGGCGGCGTGGACACCGACGGGCTGGAGGCGCGGACGATGCAGGCGCGGGCGGTGCCGGGGCTCTACTTCATCGGCGAGGCGGTGGACGTGACGGGGCAGCTGGGCGGATTCAACTTCCAGTGGGCATGGGCCTCGGCGGTGGCTGCGGGAAAATCGATTTAACTCAATTAAAATCTATTCGTTACAGCAAAACAGAGCCTGCTGGCGCGGCGCTGTGCAGTGGTCTGGATCGCGGTGCGGGGTGTTTCACAGATTTCGCAATAATCGGCAAAACTGCTGTGGAAAAGTGCAAATAAACATAGGGGGGTGGGGGGTCCAACACCCAGCTACTAGCCGCTAGCTCCTAGCCGAAGTGTGGCGGGGCGAGGGTGTGTCTATTTCCAGTGTGACGGATTTGGGGAATTAATCGGCAAAGTTGGGGAGAATTTTTTGGGGGGCAGTGGGATAGGTGAAAAGCAAATGCAGGTCCTTCGCTCCGCTTACCCCACGGACACTTCCTGTCCGCAGGGCCCCAAGCGTGCTCCGCTCAGGATGACAATTCTTTTGGAGATTGGGAGTGCGGGGAATGGACGGGAATTGCGAGAGGCAACCGCGGATCTTTCGACTCGTCTGCTCAAGCAGACTTCGCTCAAGAGGACAGTTTCCGGGGCTGAAGCCCGCCATTTTTTTTGCGCGGCTTGTCGGCCCGACTGAAGTCGGGCCCTGTTACAAGGCGAGAGATCGTTTGCGAGGAAGCGGAGTACGATCCCGCCCATTCCGCAGAGAGCGCGGAATGGATGGGGCACGTGGCTCAGGTTCCGGGGCTGAAGCCCTGGGCGTTGTGTGGGCTGGTTCTCAGGGGCCTGAAGGCCCCTGCTCCCTCCCCGGGCCACATTCAGGCTTTGGCGGTGGCGAAGCGTTTGGAGACTTCGGTCCAGTTGACGACGTTCCACCAGGCGGCGAGATAGTCGGGGCGGCGGTTCTGGTATTTGAGGTAGTAGGCGTGCTCCCAGACGTCGTTGCCGAGGATGGGATAGAGGCCCTGGGAGAGCGGCGAGTCCTGGTTGGGTGTGGTGATGACCTCAAGCTTGCCGCCTTTGAGGACGAGCCAGCCCCAGCCGGAGCCGAACTGCTTGGCGGTGGCTTCGTTGAAGGTTTTCTGGAAGGCGGCGAAGTCGCCGAAGTCCTTGGCAATCTGGTCGGCGAGGGGTCCGGAGGGCGCGCCGCCGACGCCGGTCGAGCCGGGCTTGCCCATGATGGTCCAGAACATGGTGTGGTTGGAGTTGCCGCCGCCGTTGTTGCGGACCGCGCCGCGGATGGCCTCGGGGACGGCCGAGAGGTCGCGGATGAGGTCGTCGACGGACTTGGCGGCGAGGTCAGGATGGCTGGCAAGGGCAGCGTTGACGTTGTTGATGTAGGCCTGATGGTGCTTGTCGTGATGGGTCTGCATGGTCAGCGCGTCAATGAAAGGCTCGAGAGCCGCGTAGTCGTAAGGAAGCGGGGCAAGTGTGTAGGCCATGGGCAAATCTCCTCGGTTGCGATTGTACTAGGAACGTGTTGAAAGCAGCCTGGTTGCCGGGTGTTGCGGATGGGCGAATTCCCTCAGGGGCTGAAGCCCTTCGCGGAAAGCGCCGAATTTCATGTACGGGCCGAAGCCCGTACCCTTCAACATTCCGGTTCCGACAGGCATTTCAAGCACATTCCCAGGGGTTGGCAAGAGTAGAACCGTCTGGTGGAAGCTAGGTCCGCTGGAGACCTGCAAACTTTCCAGCCCGGCTAACGAAAAGGGCGTCAGATGCAAAGCAATTTGCGCACAGGCAGACGCGCCTTCTGTATAGATGGATGCGCAAGAGCGGATGGAAGACGCTGCGCAAAGTGAAAGAAAGCGAGAAACCTTCGCGGCGCGGGTTAATTCGCGCGAAGGAGAGAAACCTTCGCGGCGCGGGGCACATCGATACATGTAGCGGCGGGAATGCCGCGGCAGCCTTCCTATTCTTCCGATTCCCCGAAGAACGAGCCGAACACCGAACGATTCCCCGAACAAGCGAGCCGGTTCGCCGACGAGCGAGCCGGATGGAGCGCAGAAAAGCGAGTGTGAGAACGCATGATGACGGATGAGTCCCTTTACAGATGGCTTGCGCAGGAGGGCGAGGCCTTTGGCGCGCCGGGGTTGGAACCGCGCTGGACTTCAAGCGTGAAAGACGCGGTGTGCACGGCGTATGCGGCGTCAAGCCGGGCGTGGTTCACGTGCTCGCACGGAGTTTTGAACGAGATTTATCACCCAACGATTGACCGGGCGCAGGTGCGGGACATGGAGTTCCTGGTGACGGACGGGGAGACGTTCGCGCACGAGGAGAAGCGGGACCTGCTGACGAGCTTCGAGTATCTGCACGAGGAGACGCTGGGGGTGCGGTATGTGAACTCGGACCCGGACGGGCGGTACGCGCTGACGAAGGAGATCATTTGCGATCCGCACCACGGGGTGGTGGTGCAGCGGGTGCGGCTGGAGGGGCATGAGGATCTGATTCCGCGGCTGAAGGTGTATGCGCTGCTGGCGCCGCACCTGGACGGCGGCGGCGCGGGGAATACGGCGCGGGCGGTGGACATTGCGGGGCGCAAGATTCTGCTGGCGTGGAAGAACGAGTGGTCACTGGCGATGGGTGCGAGCTGCGGATTTTCGCGGGTGAGCTGCGGGTTTGTGGGCGCCAGCGACGGCTTCAAGGACGTGATGAAAGAGTTCACGATGAAGCACGAGTTCGGCTCCGCGACGAACGGGAACCTGGCGGTGATGGGCGAGCTGGCGATGGGCAATGCGGGCGCAGACGGGGCAAGGGAGTTCACGCTGGCGATTGGGATTGGGGAGGGCCACCACACGGCGCTGCAGAAGACAGTGGGCGCGCTGTCCGCGCCGTATGCGGAGATGCGGGAGCGGTTTATTGCGCAGTGGAAGCGTGCGGCGAACCCGGAGTGGCTGGCGGAAAAGGCGGGCGACGACGGCAAGCTGATGCGGGCCAGCCACAATGTGCTGCTGGCGCACGAGGACAAGACCTTTTCGGGAGCGTTTGTGGCGTCGTTGTCGATTCCGTGGGGACAGGCGAAGGGCGACGACGACCTGGGCGGCTACCACCTGGTGTGGACGCGGGACATGGTGCAGACGGCTACGGCTCTGCTGGCGTGCGGCCGGGCGGAGACGGCGCGTCGGGCGCTGGTGTATCTGGCATGCACGCAGGAGCCGGACGGTGGATTCGCGCAGAACTTCTGGGTGGATGGGCGGCCGTACTGGTCAGGCGTGCAACTGGACGAGGTGGCGTTTCCTCTGATGCTGGCTTGGCGGCTTTGGAAGGCCGGTTCGCTGGGGGAGATGCAGATTTTTCCGTTTGTGGAGCGGGCTGCTGGCTTTCTGGTGCAGCACGCGCCGGTGACCAACCAGGAGCGCTGGGAGGAGAACGCGGGGTATTCGCCGTCGACGCTGGCGGCGGTGATTGCGGGGCTGATTTGCGCGGCGGAGATTGCGCGGGCGCACGACGCGACGGAGATGGCCGTGTTTGTGGAGGAGTTTGCCGACTGGATTGAAGGCCACCTGGAGGACTGGACGGTGACCAACAACGGCGTGCTGCTGCCGGAGGTGAAGCGGCACTACATGCGGATACGGCCGCCAGAGCAGGGCGAGGCCTATGCGTGCGAGGAGTGCGGCAAGGAGATCATCCGGCTGCAGAACCGGCCGCCGGGAACGCGAACGGAGTTCGAGGCGCGAGAGATTATCGACGCGGGCTTTCTGGAGCTGGTGCGCTATGGGGTGCGGCGGGCGGATGATCCGCTGATGGTGGATTCGCTGAAGGTGGTGGACGCGGTGCTGAAATGCGAGCTGCCGCAGGGGCCGTGCTGGCGGCGCTACAACTGGGACGGGTATGGACTGGGCGAGGATGGAAGCCCGTTTACGGGCTGGGGCCAGGGGCGCGCGTGGCCGCTGCTGGTGGGCGAGCGGGCGCACTATGAACTGGCGGCGGGGCGCGACGTGACGGGGCTGATCCAGACCTATGAGCGCTATTCGACGGCGGGAAAGATGCTGCCCGAGCAGGTGTGGGACGAGGCAAACCGCCCGGCGCAGAGGCTGGTGGCGGGCGGTCCGGCGGGGTCTGCGACGCCGCTGGTGTGGGCGCATGCGGAGTATCTGAAGCTGCTGCGGTCAGCGAAGGACGGGAAGGTGTTTGACCGGATTGACCCGGTGTATGAGCGGTATTGCGAGCCGGAGGGCCGGGGCAAGGTGCGGCGCGGGCTGGAGTTCTGGAGCCAGCGGCGGCCGATCCCGGAGATGACGGCGGGCGAAACGCTGCGGATTCTGGACGGAGCGCGGTTCGAGGTGGTGTGGACGGTGGACGAGTGGAAGACGACGACCCACACGGAGAGCCGCGGGCAGGGCAGCGCGGGTTACAGCGTGGATCTGGCGACGACTGCGGCCGAGGCCGGCGGGAAGCTGGAGTGGACGCTGCACTGGCCGGAGGATGACCGGTGGCTTGGTTACAATGTGGACGTGGCGCTGGAAGCGGCAACGAAGGAATAACAACGGATTGCAAGGACAAGAAGGAATCCCCGTGACGCGTGAGACCGGCCGCCGCGGGAGGGAAAGGAATTAGACGGAAAATGACTGCCAGCCTGACGGAACGCACTGTGGAGGAACTGTCGATTGATACGCTGCGGCTGCTGGCCGTGGACGCGGTGGAGAAGGCCAAGAGCGGCCACCCGGGGGCGCCGCTGGGGTGCGCGCCGATTGCGTATGTGCTGTTTCACGAGGTGATGAAGCACAATCCGGCGCACTCAAAGTGGGCGGACCGGGACCGGTTTGTGCTGTCGAACGGGCATGCTTCAGCGCTGTTGTATTCGACGCTGTTCTTGTGCGGCTACGACGTGACGCTGGACGACCTGAAGAGCTTCAGGCAGTGGCACTCGCGGACGCCGGGGCATCCGGAGTACGGCCACACGGACGGCGTGGAGGCGACGACGGGTCCGCTGGGACAGGGACTGGCAATGGCGGTGGGCATGGCGGCGGCGGAGCGGCACCTGGCCGCGGTGTATAACCGGCCGGGGTACGAAGTGGTGAATCATCACACGTATGTGCTGTGCGGCGACGGCGATTTGATGGAAGGCGTGTCCCACGAGGCGGCTTCACTGGCGGGAACGCTGGGGCTGGGCAAGCTGATTCTGTTCTACGACGACAATCTGATTTCGCTGGACGGGCCGACGGAGCTGAGCTACACGGAGGATGCGCTGGAGCGGTTCGAGGCCTACCACTGGCAGGTGCAGCGGGTGGCGGACGGCAATGACCGGAAGGCGATTGAAGGGGCGATTGCGGCGGCGCAGGCCGAGACGGCGAGGCCGTCGCTGATTGCGGTGCGGACGGTGATTGGCTACGGCAGCCCGAAGGCGGGCACGAACAAGGTGCACGGCGAGGCGCTGGGCGCGGCGGATACGGCGGCGACGAAGAAGTTCTTCGGGTTCCCGGAGGACCAGAGCTTTGTGGTTCCTGAAGAAGCGCTGCAGAACTGGCGGGAGGCGCAGTCGCGCGGCGCGGCGCAGGAGGCCGAGTGGACGAAGCTGTTCGCGGGCTACAAGGCGGCGTTTCCGGAGCTGGCGGCGGAGTTTGAGCGGACACAGAAGGGCGAGCGCAAGGCGGGCTGGGAGAAGGCGATTCCGGTCTTCGCGGCGGACAAGCCCATGGCAACCAGGAACGCGGGCGGCGCGGTGATGAACGCGATTGCGGACGAAGTGCCGGAGCTGTTTGGCGGGGCGGCGGATTTGACGTCCTCGACGAAGACGATCTTCAAGCCGGGGGCGAATTTCCACGTGGACCCGGCGGGGCGGAATGTGTATTTCGGGGTGCGCGAGTTTGGGATGTGCGCGGCGGTGAACGGCATGGCGGCGCATGGCGGACTGGTTCCGTTCGGATCGACATTTTTCGTCTTCAGCGACTACTGCAAGTCAGCGCTGCGGATGGCGGCGCTGATGCAGGTGCACGCGCTGTTCGTGTTTACACACGACTCGATTGCGCTGGGCGAAGACGGGCCGACGCACCAGCCGATTGAGCACCTGATGGCGCTGCGCGCGGTGCCGGGGATGACGGATTTTCGTCCCGCGGATGCGAACGAAACGGCGGCGGTGTGGCGGATTGCGCTGGAGCGCAAGGGGCCGAGCTTTTTTGCGCTGACGCGGCAGGATCTGCCGGTGATTGATGCGGCGAAGACGGACGTGTATGGGGGCGTGAAGCAGGGCGCGTATGTGCTGCAGGAGGCGGAGAAGCCGGCGGTGGTGCTGATTGCGACCGGCTCAGAAGTGTCCCTGGCGGTGGCCGCGGCGAAGCTGCTGGCGGCGGATGGAATTGCGGCGCGGGTGGTGAGCATGCCGAGTTGGAAGCTGTTTGAGGAGCAGACGGCGGCCTACAAGGCGAGCGTGCTGTTGGCGGGCGTGCCGCGCCTGGCGGTGGAGGCCGGAGCGACGCTGGGCTGGTGGAAATATGTGGGCGAGACGGGCGATGTGATTGGCCTGGACCGCTTTGGAGCGTCGGCTCCGGGGCCGAAGGTGATGGCCGAGCTGGGATTCACGCCGGAGAACGTGGCGGCGCGTGCGAAGAGGTTAGTGGGCAAGTAAGCCGGACTCGCCGGGAGGTTACGGTTGAGTTATCCGGCGAGCGAGCAGGAACGGAAAGGATTCGACGTGAAGTTAGTCATCGGTTCCGATCACGCGGGATTTCCCCTGAAGGAAGAGGTGCGCGCGTACCTGGCCAAGCAGGGACACGAGGTAATCGACCTGGGCGCCCACAGCATCGATCCGTTGGATGACTACCCCGATTTTGCGGAGAAGGTGGGGCTGGCGCTGACGGACGGCGTGGCGAAGAAGGGCATTTTGATTTGCGGGTCTGGCGTGGGCGTGTGCGTGGCGGCGAACAAGATGCCGGGGATTCGCGCGGGGATGTGCCACGACACCTATTCCGGGCACCAGGGCGTGGAGCACGACGACATGAACGTGGTGGTGCTGGGGGCGCGAATTATCGGTCCAGCGCTGGCGTTTGAAGTGGTGGACGCGTTTGTGAGGGCGCAGTTCGAGGCAAAGGAAGAGCGGTTTGTGCGGCGGTGCAAGAAGGTGCTGGCGATTGAAGCGAAGTACCAGTGTGTAGGCGGAAGCAAGAACCCGGCATAAGCAGAAGGAACGGACCCAGGGCGGCGGGGATGGAGGCCTTCTTCGCTGCGATCCACAGACAACGCAGCAGGAAGCCAACGGGCAGGATGGCGCGAAGCCATCGCTGAGAGGCGCCGATGCTCCCCTTCGACGTAATCCTCTTTGATGTCGGCGGAGTCCTGCTGACCAATGGGTGGGACCACCGCGAGCGGGGCGTGGTTCTGGACGAGTTTGGGCTGGACAAGGCGGAGTTCGAGGCGCGGCATCCGGCCCCTTACGACGAGTGGGAGCGCGATGCGATTCCGATGAACGCGTATCTGGATGCGACGGTGTTTTACAAGCCGCGGAAGTTTACGCGGGAGAAGTTCTTCGCGGCGATGTGCGCGCAGTCAAAGGAGCTGCCGGACGGAGCGCTGGGAATCCTCGGCGAGCTTTCGGCCTCGGATAAGTGGGTGCTGGGCGCGCTGAACAACGAGGCGCGGGAGACGAACGAGTACCGCTTTGAAAAGTTCGGGCTGCACGCGTATTTCGAGTTTGCGTTCAGCTCGTGCTACCTGGGATTGCGCAAGCCGGAGCCGGCGATTTACAGGCGGGCGCTGGAACTGCTGGCCACGCCGGCCGAGCGGGTGCTGTTTATCGACGACCGCGAGGAGAACGTTGCGGGTGCGCGGAATGTGGGGATGAAGGCGATTCGCTTTGCGGGCGCGGAGGCGCTGCGGGGCGAGTTGAAAGAGCTTGGAGTTTTGTGAACAGGGTGGAAGGAGAGCGGGAATGCAACTGGGATTGATTGGACTGGGCAAGATGGGCGGCAACATGGCGGAGCGGCTGCGGCTGGGCGGTCAGCAGGTGGTGGGCTTCGACTTCAGCGCGGAGGCGGTGGCGAAGCTGACGGCCTCAGGCAACGTGGGCGTGGGCTCACTGGAAGACCTGGCGAAGAAGCTGACGGGGCGCAAGGCGATCTGGATCATGGTGCCGCAGGGCAAGCCGGTGGACGAGACGATTGCCAAGCTGGAGCCGCTGCTGAACAAGGGCGACATTCTGATTGACGGCGGCAACTCGAACTACAAGGACTCGATGCGCCACTACAAGGAAGTGACGGCGAAGGGCTTCCAGTTTGTGGACGTGGGCACGTCGGGCGGCGTGTGGGGCCTGAAAGAGGGCTACAGCATGATGGTGGGCGGCGACAAGGAAGCGGTGGAGTATCTGCGGCCGATCTTCGAGACGCTTGCGCCGGGCGCGGACAAGGGCTGGGGACACGTGGGTCCGGCGGGCGCGGGACATTTTGTGAAGATGGTGCACAACGGCATTGAGTACGGCCTGATGCAGGCCTACGCCGAGGGGTTCACGATTCTGGAGAAGAAGGAAGAGATGAATCTGGACCTGGCGCAGGTTGCCGAGATCTGGCAATACGGGAGCGTGGTGCGGAGCTGGCTTCTGGACCTGACGGCGGATGCGCTGAAGAAAAATCCGACGCTGGACGGGCTGGAGGCGTATGTGTCGGACTCGGGCGAGGGGCGATGGACGGTGTTTGAGGCGATTGATTTGAACGTGTCGGCGCCGGTGATTACCGAGTCGCTGATCCGACGGATCCGCTCGCGCGAGGAGAACAACTTTACGGACCGGATGCTGTCGATTATGCGCAATGCGTTCGGCGGCCACGCGGTGAAGAAAGACTGACGAAGCGAATTTAGACGCAGGAGGTGAAGGAGCAATGGCGACGGTGCAGATGCGAGTGAGTCCCGAGGATCTATCGCAGATTCCGCAGGGGAGCGAACGGATTCCGGAGCCGGTGATCATGGTGATCTTCGGCGCGTCCGGCGACCTGACGAAGCGCAAGCTGCTGCCGGCGCTCTTCCATCTGGAGCAGGCGGGCCTGCTGCCGAAGGAGTTTGCGATTGTGGGCGTAGCGCGGCGGCCGCTGGGCGATGAATTCGCGGCCGACATGCGCGAGGGGATTGTGGAGTTTGGCGGGGTGGACAACAGTGACCCGAAGCTGGACGAGTTCATCGCGAAGGTGAGCTACTACGCTCTGAACTTTGGCGACGCGGCGCACTACGCTGGGCTGAAGACGGAGCTGGACCGGATTGCGGCTGAGCGCGGCATTGGCGGGGACCGGCTGTTTTATCTGGCGACGGCGCCGGAATACTTTGCGCCGATTATCGAGAACCTGGGCGCGCAGGGAATGGCGCAGCCGCCGAAGGGGCGCGTGGGAGCGGTGATCGAGAAGCCGTTCGGGCACGATCTGGATTCGGCGCGGGAGCTGAACCGGCAGGTGAACGCGGTTTTCCACGAGGGCCAGGTCTTCCGCATCGACCACTACCTGGGCAAGGAGACGGTGCAGAACATTTTGGTGTTCCGGTTTGCGAACGGGATTTTTGAGCCGATCTGGAACCGGAATTACATTGACCACGTGCAGATTACAGCGGCCGAGACGCTGGGCGTGGAAGGTCGCGGGCCGTTCTATGAGAAGGCGGGCGCGCTGCGGGACGTGGTGCAGAACCACGTGATGGAGCTGCTGAGTTTTGTGGCGATGGAGCCGCCGTCGAGCTTTGACGCCGAAGCGGTGCGGGGGGAGAAGGTGAAGGCGTGGCGGGCAATTCCGAGCCTTCCGATCCATGACGCGGTGCGCGGCCAGTATGGTCCGGGCGTGGTGAACGGCGAGAAGGTGGTGGGCTATCGCGACGAGGAGCGCGTGAATCCTGAGAGCGGCACGGAGACCTTTGCGGCGGTGCGGCTGCAAATCGAGAACTGGCGGTGGGCCGGCGTGCCGTTTTATCTGCGCGCGGGCAAGCGGATGAAGAAGCGTGCGACGGAGATCAGCATCCAGTTCAAGCAGCCGCCGCTGTTGATCTTCAACCGCATGCAGGGAGGCGGTCCGTGCCAGGAGATTCAGCCGAACCTGCTGACGATTCGCATCCAGCCAGACGAGGGGATCGCGCTGCGGTTTGGGGCCAAGGTGCCGACGACACCGGAGATGAGCGTGTGCCCGGTGAATATGGACTTCGACTACGCGGATGCGTTCGGCAAGTCGAGCGCGAACGGGTATGAGCGGCTGCTGCTGGACGCGATGCTGGGCGACCAGACACTGTTTGCGCATCGCGACGGCGTGGAGGTGACGTGGGGGCTGTTTACGCCGATTTTGCAAGCGTGGGCGGCGAAGAATCCGGAGGTGTTTCCGAATTATTTTGCGGGAACGTGGGGTCCGGATTGCTCCGACCGGCTGCTGGAGCGCGATGGGCACGTGTGGCGGAACCAATTGGGCGTGCAGGGCTAAATCAGGCCAGGCGCACACGGGCAGGCGCACACGAATTGAAGGCAAATGGAACGGGCCGGAACTCCGCGAGGGAGATCCGGCCCGCTCTTTTTTGGCCCATGTTGTTTGGGGCTGCCGGAGATTACTGGCAGCTTGTAAAGTCCAGCTCCGCCACGGCAGCGGGATAGGTTGTGGAACCGGTGAGCGCCACGGCGGCAGACTGCATTTCATTGGGACTGCAGCCTGTGGTGCCGGCCGGAGTGATGGATGAATCAGATGCCCCACTTGCGACACCGTCAATCACATAGCTGGCATAGGCCGTGGCGGGAGCGGTGAGGCTGAAGCTACTTCCGCTCCAGGAGCCGTAGAACGCCGCCGTGACCGGCAGCAGCACGTTGTAGTTGGCGCAGAAGTTGTTGCTGTTCTTGCAGACCGGAGTCTGGTTCCCCGCGGTTTGCAGATTCAGCCATGCCGAACCTTCTGTCTGCATGACCGTTGCGGTTTGCGTGTAGGGCAGCGGGATGGTGTAGATCTGGCCGTTCACCTGCTCGAGGACTGAGGTGGCGACGTCCATGGAGATTCCTGCGCTGGTGGCCGAGGTGGTGTCCACCTGGCCGGCGAGGTTGGCGGTGGCCGTGGTTGCCGTGAGCGGCGTGGTGAGGCCGGTAGTGGGCAGCGAGAGCGTGATTTTGCCGATCGCCTGGCCGCCGGAAAGGCCCGTGATGACAACGGGCGACTGCAGAATGCCGGTCGAGTCAGTGCCCACCACGACGATGTCATAGGGCCTCCTGGGATCACCGGCGAGCGGGCATATGACCCATGTGCCATCGGAGCCTGTTTTTGCCACCTGCACAATGCGATCGACGCTGGGCGTGCTGCTGTCCTGCTGTTCGACGGCGACCATGGCGTTGGCGACGGCTGTGCCGGTGGAGTCGACGACTGTGCCGTTGAGCGAAACGGAGGTTGTGCTCGCTTCGCCGGCGTGGAGAACGGGCTTCAGGCGGAACTGTCCGTTGCCTTCCTGCACGATGGAGGAGCAGGTGTTGAAGTCGACGTTGAGGTCCTTGGTTTGTCCGGCGCTGATGGTGAATGCGCCGCCGGCGATCTGGCCGGAGGGAATCTTGAGGCCGGTCTGGGCTTCGCTGGAGAGCTGCAGCGGGTAGGTCTGGGCGTTGTTGCCGGTGCCCATAACGACGCAGTTGGCAGCGCCGGAGCCCTGGCACATGTCGGTGCTGTTCATCGAGGTGGATGTTCCGGAGGAAAGCGTGAGGCCTGCGGTGGTCTGCGCGAGGATGAGGCGAATCTGCTGGTAGCTGCCGGCCTGGAGCTCCATGTTGTCCCCGAGCGAGGCGAGGAAGCACTGGTTGTCAGCCGCGCCGAGGAGGTTGACCTGCACGGCGTCGTTGTTCTTGGAGAGATTGGGCGTCAGATCGACCCAGCTGCTATCCGTTGCGCCGGCCGTGGCGCTGGTGCTGGCCTGTACGTCTGTGATGGTGACCCAGACGGCGGAGTAGGGGCCGTCAGGCGCGGCGCAGGTGGCGGGGTCGCTGATGGTGGTTTTTACCTCGGCCATGCCGGAGGTTGCGGTGCTGTTGCCGTTGCTGCAGGCGACGATGATGCCGGTGACGCCGGTGAGAGCGAGCAGGCAGACGAGAACAAGGACGGTCTGCAAACGGCGACTCGAATGAGAAGCAGGGGTGGAGCTGGTCATGGTTTCCTCCAAAAAAAATGGCTCTTCGACAATACGGAGAGAGCCAGGGCAAGAAGCGGAATCAGCAGGAGGAGCAGTACTGCATAAGAGCACTGCATAAGAGGCCGAAAGACGGGCGAATCGTTGCCCGCCCCTGTCTTTTTAGTTGCGGGAGACGGGCAAAAGCAACCTGGACGGCGGTCGAATCGCGGCAGTTTAGCTTCGGTTTTCCCGCTCCGGAATCACCTGGACATAGGTGCCCTCCGGGAGGGATTCCTCAAGGAAGCGGACGACGCCATCCTTGACCACGCCGGGGATGAAACCGGGGCGTGGCAGGCGGCCGCTTTCTCTGGAAGCGCTTGATCCGGATGGGGTTGTGGATTGGCTGGCGGGTTTGGAGGGGTTCTTTGCCATGCCCTCGTCCATGGCCTCATTGGCGAGGAGGTCGGCCTCCTGATTGCCTTCGCGAAGGGTGTGGCGGAGGTCGAACTGTTCGAGCTGGGCGGCACGACGCCGGGCCTTTTCCCAAAGTGGGCGGAGGGTAGGGCTGGAGACCTTGTAGCGGCCTTCCATCTGCCGGACCATGAGCTCGGAGTCGGAGAGGACGCGGAGGCGGCGGATGCCGTTGAGCAGGGCCCAGTCGAGGACGGCGAGGAGGCCGGAGTACTCGGCGACATTGTTGGTCTGGCGGCCGAGGAACTGGCTGAGGCGTGCGACGACCTGTCCTTGGGGGTCCTGGATGACGGCGCCGAAGCCGGCGGGGCCGGGATTGCCGCGGGAGCCGCCGTCACAGTGGGCGGTGTGCCAGGCGGAGGGACCGGATTGGGGGTCGAAAAGCGAGTCCTGCATCAGTTACCAGTGTAACGGGGAAGGGCGTGAAGCGGGGCTGAGTGCTCACGACGTGCGGTCTGAAGCGTCCATCAAGATACGCGGTAAAGCGCAGGAACGAACTGGAGTTTCGATGGCGACTGAAGCTGCAAGCATCCCCGCGGGCCGGGGCGGAGTCCCCGGAGGTTTGGCGTGGCCAGCCAGAGGAAGGGTACAATCTTCCTCAGGCATGGCGGCGACGCGAGCTATCAACGGAGCGAACCAGGCGCAGGAGCGTTTGCAGGCGCGCGCCCCGGAGATGGAGCTGATTCGCGAGGCGCAGGGGGGCTCGCGCGCGGCGTTTGACGCGTTGGTGCGGCAGTATGAGCAGCAGGTTCTGCGGCTGGCGCTGCACCTGACCGGCAGTGAGCACGATGCGGAGGACATTTACCAGGAGGCGTTCCTGAAGGCCTTCCGGTATATCGGGAACTTCCGGTTCGAGTGCTCGTTCTACACGTGGATTTACCGGATTGTGACCAACCTTTGCCTGGACCAGCTGCGGCGGCGGAAGACGCGGCGCGAGGACCAGGCGGTGGTGATGGACCAGTCGGGCGATGAGATTGATCTGCTGGCTTCGGTCTCAGACAACCGGTCGTTTTCAAATCCGGCGCGGGAGCTGGATCGCAAGGTGCTGGGCGAACGGATTCAGGCGGCGCTGGGGAAGCTGACGCCGCGGGAACGGATGGTCTTTGAGCTGAAGCACTACCAGGGACTGCGGCTGAGGACGATTGGAGAGATGTTGAACACGACGGAAGAGACCGCCAAGAACACGCTCTTCCGGGCGACGAAGAAACTGAGGGCGCAACTGGCGGGATTGCGTTGAAGTTGAAATTGCGTTAAACAGGCCGACTCCGGAAGGAAAAGCGGGGCGGGAATGCGGTAACCCTTTTTGAGGCTGGAAGGACGTAGGGAGATGGATTGTCAACTTGCACACGAGCGGATCGTGCTGGCGGCTTACGGGGAGCTGCCGGATGAACAGACCCACGAGCTGGAACGGCACCTGATTGGCTGTGCGGAGTGCGGCGCGGAGCGGGAGCAGTTGCATGCGCTGAAGACGCTGGCCGGGCTGCATCCGGTTGTGGAGCCGCCGGCGAATCTGATGGCGCGGTCGCGGTTGCGTCTGGAAGAGGCGCTGGACGCGCTGCCGCAGAAGCGCTGGTATGAGCGGCTGAACCAGCGGCTTGGCAACAGCTTTGCGAGCCTGCAGGCGGCGCCCGCGGCGGCGGCGATGCTGGTGGTGATCGGGCTGGGCGCCGGGGCGCTGGGCGGCTACGAGTATGCGCAGGGTCGGGCGGCGCACGCGGCGACGAACGGGGAGCAGACGGCAGAGGCCACGCCGGCACCGGCTCCGCAGATGATTGCGCCGGGGAACGTGGCCAGCATTTCCAGCATCCAGCAGGAGCCGAACAGCAACCTGGTGGAAGTGCGGTTCAACCAGACGGTTCCGCAGCGGGTGGAGGGTTCGCTGGACGACCCGGCGATTCGGCAACTGCTGATGATGGCCTCAGAGGACGCTGCGTCAGAGGGCGTGCGGGACGATTCAGTGGGGTTGCTGGCGGCCGAGTGCCGCGCGGGCCGCAGCTGCCAGGGCACGGGGATTCGCGATGCGCTGATGGTGGCGCTGCGCTATGACCGGAACGCGCGAGTGCGGGAGAAGGCGCTGAAGGGACTGGAGCCCTATGTTTCGCAGGACATGCGCGTGCGGGATGCGGTGCTGGAAGCGCTGCTGAACGACAACGATCCGCGGATTCGCACGGAGGCGATTGGGGTTCTGGAGCCGGTGGAGGCCGACACGAGCGTGCGGCAGGTGCTGTACTCGGTGGCGACCTCGGACCGCAATCCGGAGATCAGAGATGTTTCGCGGCAGGTGCTGAGCCGGGTGCCGCAGATTCAGTAAGCAGAACCGCTGGCGAACGGCGACCGCGCCGGGAAGGAAGAGCGCGGGGCCGGAAGCGGCGGAGAAACACGGGAGAAGAAACACGATGAAGCACTTTTTGAGGCCGAAACTTTGCTTGGGAGCCGCAGTGTTGCTGGGACTGGGCGCAACGCTGGCACCGCCGGGCGCACGAGCGCAATCGGGCGCAATTGATGGTCTGCTGGGTTCGATGCAGCTGCTGTTGCACGCGGGCGCGCCGGGCTACCTGGGCGTGCTGGTGGGCGACGTGGACCAGGACGCGGCGACGCGCCTGAAGCTGAAGGACACCAAGGGCGTTGTGGTGACGCTGATTGACCACGATGCGCCGGCGGCGCAGGCGGGCATTCGCGTGAACGACGTGCTGCTGCAACTGAACGGGCAGGCGGTGGAGAACGCCGAGCAGTTTTTGCGGATTCTTCATGAGCTGCCGGCGGGCCGGACGGTGAGCCTTGAGCTGAGCCGCGACGGGAACATGCAGACGATTGCCGTGCAGCTTGTGGACCGCAAGAAGATGGAGCACGAGGTGTGGAACCGGATTGACGCCGGCGGCGACGAGTTTACGCCGGTGCCAAGCATGGGCATGTTGAGTGGCGGCGGAGCGGGCGGCAACGTGCCGTCGCCGGGCGGGTTCCACCTGCCGTGGTTCGGCAGCAGCCTGAACGTGGGCGCGCTGGTTGAGCCGCTGACCAGGCAGATGGCCGAGTACCTGGGCGTGGCGAACGGGCTGATGGTGAAGCAGGTGGCGCGCAAGAGCGAGGCCGCGGTGGCGGGGATAAAGGCCTTCGACGTGATTCTGAAGGTGGGGCCGGATGCGATTTCCACGCTGTCCGACTGGGACCGCGCGCTGCGCTCAAACAAGGGCAAGACCGTGCAGGTGACGATTCTGCGCAACCGCAAGCAGCAGTCGCTGGCGCTGCAGGTGGATTCAAAGCACCCCAGGGGCTGACACACGCAGCCGCAGACTGCAAGAATGAGAAGGGGCGCGCGCCGCAGCAACCGGCTGGCGCCCTTTGTGTTTGCGCCGGGCGGGCTGCAAACCCTTTGGGGTGATGGGTCATCTTAGGTAGATAGCGCCCGGGGACGAAATTGGACCTGAAAGCCGCGCGGCGCCATGAGGAGGTAAGTTTGTGAGATTGTCAGGGGTTCCGGCGCTGGCCGGAATGCTGCTGGTGTGCGCGGCGGCTGCGGTGGCGCAAACGTCGACGGCACAGAGTGCGATGGCGCAGCAGGCAGCGGGGCCGGACGCGGCCGTGGTGGCCAAGGCAAAGGCGGGCGACCCGGCTGCCGAGACCAAGCTGGGGGATTTCTACGCAGACAAGAGCACGCCGGAGGGGTATACCGAGGCGGCGACGTGGTATAACAAGGCGGCCGCGAAGGAGTATGCCGAGGCCGAGTACAAGCTGGGGATCGCCTACTGCTGGCACGAGGGGGTTCCGCAGGACTACTCCGAGGGCTACTACTACATCGCGCTGGGGATTGCCGACGGGGTTGAGGACTCGAACCACTGGCTGAACTTTGCCACGAGCCACATGACGGCGGCCGAGGTGACGGCGGCCAAGGAGAAGGCGCACCGGTGGCTGGAGGCGCATCCGCCGAGACACAAATAGGGATTAGGGAGTAGGGAATAGGCGCGCTTGTGGCGGGCGCGGGCCGGAGACAAGCCGGGTACGAGCCGGGGGCCCCGCGCGCACAGTGTGCCTATTCTTAGTGTGCGCCTTTCGGCGAAATCATCGGCAAAAGCGGGCGGGAAGATTTGGGGCAGCCAGATTGAGTGGTCAGATTTGAGCCATCCGCCGCCCGTCCGGCAACCCCAATCGCTCCGTTCTGTAATATGCTTCTGTGACCTTAACGCTCTCCAACTTTTTTGGGTTGCTGGGTGGACTGCTGGTTCTTGCGTTTGTGGCGAATCGGCTCTCTAGTCGGACGCGCATTCCCGACGTTATCGTGCTTCTCGGTTCAGGGATCGTGCTGGGGCCGGTCCTGCACTGGATCAGCATTGGGCGGTTTCCGGGGTTTACCCAAGCGGTTGGAACCCTCGCGCTGATTCTGATTCTCTTTGCGGCGGGGCTGGAACTTGATCTGCGTCGCGCCCGAAAGCAGTTCGTGGCAGGGGCGATTCTGGCAATTTTCAGTTACGGTTTGACGATGGCCGGCGTGGCAGCGTTCTGCATGCATGTGCTTGGAATGCAGGAGAGGGCTTCTCTTGTGGTGGCGGGAGCTTTTGCGTGCATGAGCGGCTCGATTGTGCTGCCGATACTGGATCAACTGAACCTGAAGCGCGACCTCAAGACCACGCTGGTGATTGAAGCATCCCTTGGAGACGGTCTGGGAGCCCTGGTGGTGAGCGTGTTGCTGGGCATGACAGGCGATGGGGTGGCGGCGCCCAGTGGAGGGCTGCTGCTGGGGGGAGTGGTGGTGCGAATTGTTCTTAGCTTCCTGCTGGCATTCTTCATCGCAGTTGTGGCTGGATTTCTGTGGGTTCGGCTACTGCCCCATGTCTCCAATAAGCAGTTCTGGCAGGTGCTTACCTTTGCGGCCGTGTTGATGGTGTATTCGGGCACGCATGCACTGGGCGCGAGCGATCTGTTCGCCGTGATGGTTTTCGGAGCGACGCTGGCCATCCTGCTGGGATCGCAGAGCTTTCTGAACGAGTTTGGATTTGAGGTTGTTGCGCCGGACAAGAGCAGCCAGATTCTCTCGTTCCATGCGGAGCTGGCATTTCTGGTTCGGAGTTTCTTTTTCGTGCTGCTGGGCGCAATGATCCAGTTCAAGGGTTTGCAGGTGCAGATTCTGCCGAGTCTGGGGATTCTGGGCGTGTTGCTGGTTGCGCGTGTGCTGGCTGTCACTTTGAGCCGGGTGGCGTGGCGGGGAACTTCTCTCCGGGAGCGCGAACTGGCCATGTTATTGATTCCGCGTGGCCTGATTACTGCTGTTCTGGTGCTGGCAGCCATAGCGGCGATGCCGAATGAACTCCAGTTTCTGCCGTCCCTGACGTTTTCCCTGATTCTGTTCACGAACATTCTGGTTCTGGTTGCATCCGTGCGCGCCCGGGCGCTTTCCGCCCCGCCCGATGCGCCGCAGCAAGCCGATGCGAGCGCGGCCACTTGAGTCCTGTTTGCCTTTTTGATTGTGCGCTTTTCGGGGAAATAATCGGCAAAAGCGGGGCGGGGAATTTCTGGCGGCCAGGGTTGGGCTGTGCTTGCACGGGGCTCCGAGGCGAGACCTTGATGGGCAGCCGACTTGAGCGCGATCTTCCTCAGGCAGCTGCTCCGAAGAGCCAGCCGACGCCCGCGGTGAGCGCCATCGCCATCGCACCCCAGAAGGTGACACGGAGTGCGCCTATCGCCATTCCGGCGCCACCCGCGCGCGCGGCCAGCCCGCCCAGAATTGCGAGGAACAGCAGGGAAGCCACCGAGACCATCGGAATCAAAAGCGCGCCCGCGGTGAAGGCCGTAACCAGCAGAGGCAAGCCTGATCCGAATGCGAAACTGGCAGCCGATGCCCACGCGGCTTGCAGCGGGCGTGCGCGCAGGTTCTCGGTGATGCCGAGTTCGTCACGCGCATGCGCACCGAGCGCGTCATGGTCCATCAGCTGCCGGGCAACCTGCGCGGCAAGCGAAGGCTCGAGCCCGCGGCCAACGTAGATTTCCTTCAGTTCCTCGAGCTCCCCCTTTGCGTCCGCTTTCAGTTCCGTCCGTTCGATCGCGAGGTCGGCCTTTTCTGTGTCTGCCTGCGAGTGGACCGACACATACTCCCCGGCAGCCATGGACATGGCTCCGGCTACGAGGCTGGCAACGCCGGCGACCAGAATGCTCCGGTGGGTGCCCTGCGCGGTTGCGACACCGAGGATCAGGCTCGCCGTGGAGACGATGCCGTCGTTGGCGCCGAGTACGGCAGCCCGCAACCAGCCGATGCGATCGGTCCGGTGGATTTCCGCTTTTCTTCTTGCCATTGCCATGCCCCCAGATGACTGTGTGAACCGCGAGATAGCGTTGAGGCTTCGCGGAGCCAGCTTCTAGCCGCTAGCTTCTAGCTGCTAGCTGGTCAGTGGCTGGGTGCGGCGGGCGGGCGAGGCCTGACTCCTGTTTCCAGTGTGCGCTTTTCGGGGAAATAATCGGCAAAACGGGCGGGGATTTTTTGGGGTCCTTCGATTCCCCGGTCCCCAACGCGAGGGACCGTGATGGGATAAGGACGAAGGCTTCTACGATGGTGCAGTGGTTTTTGGATTGAGGACCAGAGACTACGAGCCAGGGAGAAGCCTTCTATGAAGATTGTAGGATGTGATTTCCATCCGCGGTGGCAGCAAGTGGCG
>DATLRP010000040.1:0-134125 GCA_035534635.1 Occallatibacter sp. | reverse complement strand
GGAGGGCACGGAGATGGTGATGCCGGGCGACAACGTGCAGCTGGTGGTGGAGCTGATTACTCCGGTGGCGATGGACAAGGGCCTGCGCTTCGCCATCCGCGAAGGCGGCCGCACCGTGGGCGCCGGAACCATCTCGGAGATCATCAAGTAGTTTGCAGGTTTCGCTGAAGGCGGGCTGAGAGGCCCGCCGGCAGCGGGGAAGATGGATGGCATGGTAGGACAGAGAATTCGCATCCGGTTGAAGGCATACGACTATCGCGTGCTGGACACCTCGACCGGCGAGATTGTGGATACGGCCAAGCGCACCGGGGCAACGGTGGCAGGCCCGATTCCCTTGCCGACGATCAAGAACAAGTACTGCGTGCTGCGTTCGCCGCACGTGGACAAGAAGTCGCGCGAGGCGTTTGAGATTCGCACCCACAAGCGGCTGATTGACATTCTGGAGCCGACGCAGCAGACGGTGGACGCGCTGATGAAGCTGGATCTGCCGGCGGGCGTGGACGTGGAGATCAAGGCCTTCGAGAAATAAGCTTTCAGCCGTCAGCTCTCAGCTTGATGGGTGGGATGCGGGCAGCGATGGTGGAGCGAAAGACGAAGGCGGTAACGGTGAGCAAAGGGTTCCACTGAGCAGCGGAACCGGCCGAAAGCTGAAGGCCGATAGCTAACAAAATTCCGGCAGTGCGGGGCTTGAGCGCCGCGCATGATGAGGTGAGGACGAGATGGCAGTACGAGGAATTCTGGGAAAAAAGATCGGCATGACGCAGGTCTTCGACGAAAAGGGCGACGTGCACCCGATTACGGTGCTGCAGGCCGGACCCTGCGTGATTACGCAGCTGAAAACGGCGGCCCGCGATGGATACGACGCGGCGCAGATCGGGCTGGTGGAATTCGTGAAGGCTTCGCGGATCACCAAGCCGCAGGCGGGACACTTTGCCAAGAGCGAGGCGCCGCCGGTGAAAGTGATCAAGGAAGTGGACGTGGAAGCGGCGGTGGACGGTGGGGCCGAGACCAAGGCCGGCGACCGCGTGCTGGTGGACATTTTCGCCGACGCGAAGTTTGTGGACGTGATTGGGACCTCGAAGGGCCGCGGGTTTGCCGGCGTGGTTCGGCGTCACGGTTTCGCGGGCGGCCCCAAGTCGCACGGGCACATGTTCCAGGTGCAGGGCTCGATCGGAGCTTCGAGCTTTCCCTCGCGCGTGTTTCCCGGGCAGCGGATGCCGGGCCACTACGGCCTGGACCAGGTGACGGTGCGCAATCTGCGGATTCGCGGCATTGACCTGGACGAGAACCTGCTGATGGTGGAAGGCGCGGTGCCGGGACCGCGGGATGGTTACGTGCTGATTTCGAAGGCCAAGGCTCCGCCACGCGAGCGCCGCGGCTTTGCCGGGGCGGGCACGGTGGATCCGCTGAAGGCTTCAAAGAAGGCGGGCGGCAAGCGCAAGTAACACCTGCGGTGTGGCTGACCGCGCCCTGAGGGGCGCAAGACAGGGCGCAAGACAGATTGAGAGCCGGCGGGCAAGACGGCCGGCGGAAGAAGAAGACGATGGCAAACGTGGATGTTTTGAATCTGAACGGGGAAAAAGTGGGCTCGATGGAGCTGGCCGATGCGGTGTTTGCCGCCGACCAGGTGAATGAGGCCCTGCTGTGGGAGGCGGTGAAGCAGTATCGCGCTTCGCTTCGCCAGGGCACGCACAAGACCAAGAGCCGCACCGAGGTTGCCGGTTCGGGCAAGAAGCTGTGGAAGCAGAAGGGCACGGGCCGGGCTCGTATCGGATCAGTGCGCTCGCCCCTGTGGCGCCACGGCTACACGGTGCACGGACCCCAGCCGCGCAGCTACGACTACGCGTTCCCGCGCAAGAAGCTGCAGGGCGCGCTGCGCTCGGCGCTGGCCGCGAAGCTGGCCGACGGGAAGCTGACGGTGGTCGATTCGCTCGAGATCAAGGACGCGAAGACCAAGCTCTATCGCGCGGCGCTGGACAAGCTGGAGGCCCATCGGACGGTGCTGCTGGTGGAAAACGGCAAGACGCTGTCGCAGGCGCTGGTGCTGGGCTCGCGCAACCTGAAGGGTGTGGAGCTGGTGCTGAACAACGAGGTGCATCCCTACGACCTGCTGCGCTACGAGCGGGCGATTTTCTCAAAGGCAGCGATTGAGCAACTGAGCGAGGCGCTTTTGAAGAGCGTGTCGAAGCGCAAGCTCGCCGCCGCAACGGAGGCCGCATAATGCCGACTCTTTACACAACGATTCGCCGCCCGCTGATTACCGAAAAGGGGCTGGGCGTGAAGGAAACCGAGGGGACGCTGGTTTTCGACGTGGCTCCGGAGGCGACCAAGACGGAAGTGAAGCAGGCCGTGGAGGCGCTGTTCAAGGTGAAAGTGGCCGCAGTGCGGACCGCCAACGTGGTGGGCAAGGAACGCCGCCGCGGGCGCCACGCCGGCTACCGGGCGGACTGGAAAAAGGCGTACGTGAGACTGAAGGCGGGCGAAAAGCTGCCCGAGTATGTGAGCAACCTGTAAGACAGCCGACAGTTAACAGCCGTCAGCTTTCAGCCAGCGATCAGAGCAGGCGAAGCGGGCAGTGCGGTTGAGGCGGAAGTTGGATGAGCAGGACGAGCCAGAGGCTAAAAGCCAGCTGCTAGAGGCTCGTTAAGGACAGAGACGATGGCAATCAAGACATACAGACCGGTAACCCCGACGCGGCGCTTCCAGACGACGCTGGTGAACGAAGAACTGACGTCGGATACGCCGCACAAGCCGCTGCTGGCGACGCGCAAGCGCACGGGCGGCCGCCGCAACGCGGGCGACATGACGATCCGCCACCACGGCGGCGGACACAAGCAGAAGCTGCGGCTGATCGACTTCAAGCGCGACAAGGCCGGCGTGCCGGGACGCGTGGCGACGATTGAGTACGATCCTGGCCGCTCGGCGCGGATTGCCCTGGTGCACTATGCCGACGGCGAGAAGCGCTACATTCTGCAGCCGGTGGGGCTGAAGGTGGGAGCAACGGTGAGCTCCGGACCGGAGGCCGACATTCTGGTGGGCAACGCGCTTCCGCTGAAGCACATTCCGGCCGGCACCACGGTGCACGCGATTGAGCTGAGGCCGGGCAAGGGCGCGCAGATGGCGCGTTCAGCCGGGGCGCAGGCGCAGCTGGTGGCCAAGGAAGGCGATTACGCGCTGCTGAAGCTGCCTTCCGGCGAGACGCGCAAGGTGCTGGCCGAGTGCATGGCGACGATTGGGCAGGTGGGCAACACGGACCACGAGAACGTCACGATCGGCAAGGCGGGACGCAACCGCTGGAAGGGCATTCGCCCGACCAACCGCGGCGTGTCAATGAATCCGGTGGACCATCCGCACGGCGGCGGCGAGGGCAAGACCTCTGGCGGACGCCATCCGGTGACGCCGTGGGGCCAGCCAACACGTGGCTACAAGACACGCAACAACAAGCGGACCGACGCCTTTATCGTCAGCCGCCGGACGAAGTAAGAGGGGCAGCTTTCAGCTTTTAGCTCTCAGCTATCAGCGGAACGGCGGTCAGGACAAGAATTGAGGCGTTAGCCGGGCGATTGGCTGTTGTAGGAAAAGCTGAACGCTGAAGGCTAAGAGCTAGGAGCTGATTTTTATGGGACGTTCGACGAAAAAGGGGCCGTTTGTAGACACGCACCTGAGCGTGAAGATTGAGGTGCTGAACCAGGCCAACGACAAGAAGGTTGTAAAGACCTGGTCGCGCCGCTCGACGATCTTCCCCGAGTTCGTGGGGCACACGATCGCGGTGCACAACGGGAAGAAGTTCGTGCCCGTGTATGTGACCGAGAACATGGTGGGCCACAAGCTGGGTGAGTTTGCGCCGACCCGGACGTTCAAGGGGCACACGGGCGGCGGCGGCAAGGCGGAGGCCGCGGCCAAGCCGCGGTAAGCAACGAGATGCGCCGGCGGGCCCGCGAGGGCCGGGCGATGAGATTGAGGAAGGCAGAGCAATGGCAGTCGAGACGAACGAATACCGGGCCGAGGCGAGGTTTCAGCGGGTTTCTCCGCAGAAGGCGCGGCTGGTGCTGGACCTGATTCGCGGCCTGGGCGTCGAAGAGGCGCTGGAGACGGCGACCTACACCAAGAAGCGCATTGCGCCGGTGATCCACAAGCTGCTGCGTTCGGCGGTGGACAACGCGCGGTATGTGGCCGAGGAGCGCGGGCAGGATCTGGACGTGGACAACCTGTATGTGAAGCAGGCGCTGGCCAATGACGGTCCCCGGATGAAGCGGATTCGTCCAGCGCCGCAGGGCCGGGCCTTCCGCTACCAGCGCAGGCTTTCGCACATTGTGGTTTCCGTGGCCGAGCGGCAGCAAAAGGGCGAGCTTGTGACCAAGGTTGAAGAGCCGGCGGTGGAAGCCAAGCCGGCCAAGACAACGAAGGCCGCCAAGACGGCGAAGAAGGCCGTGGCGGCTGCGCCGAAGGCCAAGCCATCTGCGAAGAAGACAGCGGCAAAGAAGGCAACGAAGAAGGCCGACAAGAAGGCCTGAGAGGTTTGAGGGAGTACTTATGGGACAGAAAGTCCATCCTTACGGATTCCGGCTGGGCGTGAACAAGCCGTGGCGTTCGCGCTGGTTTTCCGAGCGCGATTACGACAAGCTGCTTATCGAAGACGTGAAGCTGAAGGCTGAGTTGCGCGAGAAGCTGAAGTCGGCGGGCGTGAGCTCAGTGGAGATTGAGCGTCCGGGCAACAAGCTGCGGTTTCTGATCCGCACGGCGCGTCCGGGCATCGTGATCGGCCGCAAGGGCGCCGAGATCGAGAAGTTGAAGGCCGAGCTGGGCAAGCGGACCAGCCGCGACGTGTTCATCGACATCATCGAGGTGAACAAGCCGGAGCTGGATGCGCAACTGGTGGCCGAGAATATCGCGCTGCAACTGGAAAAGCGCGTGAGCTTCCGCCGGGCGATGCGCAAGAGCGTGGATTCGGCGCTGCGCTTCGGCTGCAAGGGCATCAAGGTGCGTGTGTCGGGCCGGCTGAACGGCAACGAAATCGCGCGGTCGGAGTGGTATCTGCAGGGGCGTTTGCCGCTGCACACGCTGCGGGCCGACATCGACTACGGGTTTGCCGAGGCGCACACGACCTACGGCGTGATCGGCGTGAAGACGTGGATCTATCGCGGCGACATCTACGAGCAGAAGCGCCGCCAGGCTCCGCCCATCGGTACGTCGGTGTTTTAAGAGCAGCGGACAGTTGTTAGCAGACAGTTGTCAGTTTTGAGTATCTGATCGGTTTGAGGATTTCGATATGTTGATGCCGAAGAAGGTGAAGTTTCGCAAGCAGCAGAAGGGCAAGAGGCGCGGCAAGGCGTGGCGCGGGTCTTCCCTCTCGTTTGGCGAATATGGCTTGAAGGTTCTGGAGTGCGGCTATATCACGGACCGGCAGATTGAGGCCAGCCGTATCGCGATGACGCGCTTCATCAAGCGCGGCGGGAAGATCTGGCTGCGGCTGTTTCCGGACAAGCCGATTACCAAGAAGCCTGCCGAAGTTCGAATGGGCTCGGGCAAGGGCGCGCTGGACCACTGGGTTGCGGTGGTGAGGCCGGGCAAGATTCTCTTCGAGATGGAGGGAGTGGCGCCGGACATTGCGCAGGAAGCCATGCGTCTGGCGTCCAACAAGCTTCCGCTGAAGACCAAGTTCGTGCAGCGTCCGGGCGCGGAAAAGGTAGTGGCAGCGGCCAAGTAATGAGCTGCTGAAGAGGGACGCGACGCCGGTTCCCAAGAGGGACGCAGGCGGGCGCGGGAGAGAGACGATGGAACTGACCAAGATTCGCAGTTTGGGCGACGCCGAGCTGGCGCACCAGGAGAAGACGGCCAGCGAGCAGCTTTTCCGGCTTCGCTTCCAGGTCTCCATGGGGCAGAACGACGGAGTGAAGAAGCTCCGCCAACTGCGCAAGGAGATTGCACAGATCAAGACCGTGGCGCGGGAGCGGGAGCTGGGCGTGCGCGGCACGGCAAAGGACGGCGCGGTGGAGACGGCGAAGCCTGAAGTCACGGCGAAGCCGAAGACCGCAGCCATGGCCAAGGCCGCAGCGAAGCCGAAGACCGCAGGCAGGGCCAAGGCCGCAGCGAAGCCGAAGAAGGGAGCCGCGCAATGACGGCGACAGAGACGAAGCAGGCGCCGGCGAGCAGGCGCAACGAGAAGGTGGGCAGCGTGGTCTCGACCAAGATGCAGAAGACGATCGTGGTTGAGGTGGAGATGCGCAAGGCGCACCCGAAGTACAAGCGGATTGTGCGCAGCTCAAAGAAGTTTTACGCGCACGACGAGCAGAACTCGGCGCGGGTGGGCGATGTGGTGCGGATCCGCGAAACGCGTCCGCTGAGCAAGCTGAAGCGGTGGTCGCTCGAGGAGATTGTGCGGCGCTCATCGCTGAGCCAAATTGAAGAGGCGGCGGCCAAGGCCGGCGCGACGGCGGCCAACTAAGGCCGGGCGGCAAGGAGAGCAACCATGGCAGTGCAGATGAGAACGATGCTCGCGGTGGCCGACAACTCCGGCGCGCGGAAGCTGCAGGTGATCCTTCCCCTGGGCGGCGGGCTGGGCAAGAAGGCCGGGCTGGGCGATGTGGTCACCGCGGCGGTGAAGGAGTCCTCGCCCGACGGCACGGTGAAGAAGGGCACGGTGGTGAAGGCGGTGATTGTGCGCACGCGCAAGGAGCACCGGCGGCGCGACGGCACCTATATCCGGTTCGACGAGAACGCGGCGGTGGTGATCAACGACGCCAACGAGCCAGTGGGTACGCGCGTCTTCGGGCCGGTGGCCCGCGAGCTGCGCGAAAAGAAGTTCATGAAGATTGTTTCGCTGGCGCCCGAGGTCATTTAATGACCGCGCGGCCAGGGCATTGAGAGAGACGATATGACGAGTTTGAGTATTCAACGCAACGACGTGGTGAAGGTGCTGACCGGCGCCGACCGGGGCAAGACCGGCCGGGTGCTGCGGGCGATTCCCGACAACCGGACGCTGCTGGTGGAGCACATACGCGTGGTGAAGAAGACGGTTTCGAGCAAGCAGGGGCAGAACACGCGCGGCGGCATTGCCGAGCACGAGTCGCCAATTAACGTGTCGAACGTGGCGCTGGTATGCGCCAACTGCGGCACGGCGAAGATCGGCTTTAAACACGAGGGCGGCGTGCGGACGCGGATCTGCAAGAAGTGCGGACACGAGCTGCCCACCAAGAAGTAATGAGAAAGTAGCGGGACGCGAGAGCCGGCCGGGCGCGCGGCGCAGCGGCGGACAACCCCTTCCGCAGCGGTACACGGGACGCAGAGGAAGATCGACGGCGGCCCACTCCGACGACCGGAAGAAAGAGAGCAGAGCGCGATGGCGGCAAGACTGAAAGAGAAGTACAACACGGAGATCAGGCAGGCGCTGAAAAAGGAGCTGGGCATCGAGAACTCGATGGCGGTTCCGCGGCTGGATAAGATCGTGGTGAACATGGGGCTGGGCGAGGCGACGCAGAACTCAAAGCTGCTGGACCCGCTGGTGGCCGACCTGGCCTCGATTGTCGGGCAGAAGCCGGTGACGACGCGGGCCAAGAAGTCGATTGCGGCCTTCAAGGTGCGTGAGGGGATGCCGATTGGGGCGATGGTGACCTTGCGCAGCGAAAAAGCGTACGAGTTCCTGGACCGGCTGATTTCCACGGCGCTGCCGCGGGTGAGGGATTTCCGCGGGGTTTCGACGAAGAGTTTTGACGGGCGCGGCAACTACACGCTGGGGCTGCGCGATCAGCTGATCTTTCCCGAGGTGGATTACTCCAAGGTGGAGAAGCTGAAGGGCATGAACATCACGATTGTGACCACAGCCAAGGACGACAACGGAGCGCGCGCGCTGCTGCGCCACTTTGGGATGCCGTTCCGGCAGGGCGCGTAAGCGCGGGCGGCCGGGCGAGAGGGACAAGAGGAATATGGCAACCACAGCAAAAAGGGTGAAGGACGCGCGGAAGCCGAAGTTCAGCTGCCGCAAGCACAACCGGTGCAAGCTCTGCGGACGGCCGCGGGGATACCTGCGGAAGTTCGGCATGTGCCGTTTGTGCTTCCGCGGACTGGCCCTGAAGGGCGAGATTCCCGGCGTGGTGAAGTCGAGCTGGTAAGAGATGCAGCTTCCAGCCGCTAGCTCCCAGCCACTAGCTCGTCGTGCTTTGCCGATGGGGTTCGTGGAGTGAGAAGTGGCTAGAGGCTAGTAACTGGAAGCTAGTAGCTGTTTTTAGCATTCCCGCAGGTTTCCGCAGTGGCGGACGAACGGGGAATGAAGGAGAAGGAATGAGTTTGACTGACCCAGTAGCAGATTTTCTGACGCGAATCCGGAACGCGATCCGGGCGCGCCACCAGAAGCTGGATGTGCCGGCTTCAAAACTGAAGACTGAGATTGCCCGCATTCTGAAGGAAGAGGGTTACATCTCGAACTACAAGACGCAGGAAGAGGAAGGCAAGCCGGTCCTGCGCGTGTACCTGAAGTACGGCGGCAGCGAAGCGGCGATCCGGGATCTGGCGCGAATTTCGCGTCCCGGCTGCCGTGTCTACATCGGCCGCGACGAGATCAAGCGCGTGCAGGGCGGGTTGGGTATTTCCATCATGACGACGCCGAAGGGCGTGATGACGGGGCGCCAGGCGCGCCGCGAGGGCGTGGGCGGCGAAGTGCTGTGCGAGGTCTGGTAAGGCGCTTCGCGCTTTTGAGCTTTGGATGAGATTGCGGGCCGATTGGCCCGGGCTGCAGTGGAACGGCGGGGTGAGGAGCCCGGCCGGGACTCGCAAGCCATGAAGGATTGAGACGATGTCGCGTATTGGAAAGAAGCCAATCCCGCTGCCGGCGGGCGTGAAGTACACGGTGGACGGCAACACGGTGCTGGTGGAGGGCCCCAAGGGCAAGGTGTCCGCGCTGGTGGCCAAGGGCATCCAGCTGGAGACCAAGGACGGGCAGCTGGTGCTACAGCGGGAGAACGACAAGTACGCCGCGGTGCACGGGCTGACGCGGGCTCTGGTGTCGAACGCCGTGGAGGGCGTGACCAAGGGCTGGAGCCGGGAGCTGGACATTGTGGGCATCGGCTACCGCGCGGAGATGAAGGGCAAGGGCACAGTGGTGTTCACGCTGGGCTACTCGCACCCGATTGAGTTTCCGCTGCCGACGGGCATTGACGTGGCGATTGACCCGAAACAGACGCACGTAACGATCACCGGAATTGACCGGCAGAAGGTGGGCCAGGTGGCGGCCGACATGCGCTCGCTGCGCAAGCCGGATCCTTACAAGAACAAGGGCGTGCGCTACTCGAACGAGAAGCTGAAGAAGAAGGCCGGCAAGACCGGCTCGAAGTAAACCGGCGCAATAAACCGAACGGGGCCGCGGGGCGGCTCCGCTGATAGGGACGAGAGACGATGATTACGCAGACGAAGAGAAATGAAATTCGCCAGAGGATTCACGCGCGGATCCGGCGGAAGCTGTCGGGCACCGGCGAGCGGCCGCGGCTGAATGTGTACCGGTCATTGAACCACCTTTACGCGCAGGTGATCGACGACCAGAAGGGCGAGACGCTGGCGGCAGTGTCCACGCTGGGGCTGAAGCTGAAGACCGGCGGCAACGTGGCGGCGGCCAAGGAGATTGGCAAGGCGATCGCGGAGCAGGCCAGGGCGAAGGGCGTGAAGCAGGTGGTCTTCGACCGCGGCGGGTTCCTCTATCACGGGCGCATCAAGGCGCTGGCCGACGCGGCGCGCGAGGCCGGGCTCGAATTCTGAGCACCTGCGGTGCGGCTGATTTTTTGGTCGAGAGATTCGGCCGGTAGAGAAGAAGGCTTTTCCAGGGAAGCGCGAAGCGACCCGGAAGGACAGAAAAGAATGACGATATTGAAGAAGAAACTCGATGCCAACCAGTACAACCTGAAGGACCAGGTGGTCTCCATCAATCGCGTGACGAAGGTGGTGAAGGGCGGCAAGAACATGTCGTTTGCCGCGCTGGTGGTGGTGGGCGACGCTGCTTCCGGCGTGGTGGGCTACGGTTCGGGCAAGGCCAAGGAGGTTCCGCAGGCGATTCGGAAGGGCATTGAGTCGGCCAAGAAGAACCTGGTGAAGATCAACCTGACCGAGACGACGATTCCGCATCAGGTGCTGGGGCGGTTTGGTTCAGGCCAGGTGCTGCTGAAGCCTGCGCCGGAAGGCACGGGCGTGATCGCCGGCGGCGCGGTGCGCGCGGTGATGACCTCGGCCGGAGTGCAGAACGTACTGACCAAGAGCCTGGGCACGGCCAACCCGCACAACGTGGTTAAGGCGACCTTCGACGCGCTGGTGCAGCTGCGCGACCGGGCCGAAGTGGCTACGATGCGCGGCAAGCAGTTGGAGGATATGTGATGGCTGCGACCAAGACGAAGACGATGCGCATTCAGTATTACCGGTCTGCGATTTCGACGCCGGTGAAGCACAAGCTGGTGGTGAAGGGGCTGGGCTTTACGCGGCTGAACCAAATTGTTGAGCGCGAGGACTCGGCGGCAATTCGCGGGATGGTGAAGACGATTCCGCATCTGGTGCGCATTCTCGAAGGCTAGGGCTTTCGACGAATTGAAATCCGGCCGGGCGGCAAACCCCGGAAAACGCGAGTCGGGGAGGGGCTGGACGGCGAGTCCCCGGCGTTATGAGCGAGGAGAACATGGCAAAGAATCTTTCCAATCTGCGCGCGCCGAAGAAGGCGAACACGGGGCGCAAGCGTGTGGGCCGGGGCATGGGTTCCGGCATGGGCAAGACCTCAACCCGCGGCCACAAGGGCCAGGGATCGCGCTCGGGCACGAGCATGATGCGGGGCTTTGAGGGCGGCCAGATGCCGCTGCACCGGCGGCTGCCGAAGCGCGGCTTTACGAACATCTTCCGCACCGAGTACACGGTGGTGAACCTGGACCGGATTGCCGGGCTGGAGGTGAAGGAGATTGCGCTGGAGGACTACCGCAAGCTGGGCCTGGCCTCGAGCCGGAAGGCGCTGATCAAGATTCTGGGCTCGGGCGAGCTGAAGAAGGCGATTACGATCCATGCGCACAAGTTTTCCAAGTCGGCGGTGGAGAAGATTGAGAAGGCCGGCGGCAAGGCAGTGGTGGCCGGAGCCGCAGCGGCGGCCTGAGAGCGGGCTGCGCCGGTTTCCGCGGGGCCCTGCGGCTCGTGCGGAACGCGCGAATGGCCTTAAAATGGGAGCAGCAAACCACCTGACCGGCGGGCAACGCCTGAAGCGGATGAGCCACGATGCTTGAGAAGTTTCTGAATATCTTTCGGATTCCCGACCTGCGCAACCGCGTGCTGTTCACCCTCGGCGTTTTGGCCGTGTACCGGCTGGGCGCATGGATTCCGACGCCGGGCGTGAACACGCACCAGCTTTCGATTCTGTTCAACTCGCAGAACGGGTCAGCGCTGGGACTGATGGACCTGTTTGGCGGCGGCAATCTGCGGCGGATGACGATCTTCGCGCTGGGCATCATGCCGTACATCACCGCGTCGATTATCTTCCAGCTTCTGACGGTGGTGTATGAGCCGCTGGCGCGGGTGCAGAAGGAAGGCGAGATCGGGCAGCGGAAGATTACGCAGTGGACGCGCTACATGACGCTCGTGCTGGGGCTGCTGCAGTCGATTGGTATCGCTGCGATTTTGACCAAGCAGGGGCTGGTGCTGCATCCGGGTATCGGCTTCAGCCTGATGACGGTGCTGACGCTGACGACAGGCACGACGTTCATCATGTGGCTGGGCGAGCAGATTACCGACCGGGGCATCGGCAACGGAATGAGCCTGCTGATTTTTGCCGGAATCGTGGCAGGGCTGCCGCGCGGCGTGGGCGAACTGGTGCAGAAGGTGCAGACCGACGCGTGGGGATCGTTCACCGTGTTCGCGGTGATCATCCTGCTGGTGGGCATGATCGCGGTGGTGGCCTTCATCGTGTTCGTGGAGCGTGCCGAGCGGAGGATTCCGATCCAGAGCGCGCGGAGGATTGTGGGCCGCAAGATGATGGGCGGAGCGTCGAGCCACCTGCCGTTGCGGGTGAACTCGGGCGGGGTGATGCCGATTATCTTCGCGAGCTCGATTCTGTCGGCGCCGCTGTTGTTTGGGCAGATGGACTGGGTGCAGAACAATCGGCTGATCCAGCCGATTATGGAAGCGCTGACGCCGGGCTACCCATGGTATGTGTTCCTGAACATGGTCGGAATTGTGTTTTTCGCGTATTTCTATGTTTCCATCATCATGAAGCCGGACGACATTGCCGACAACTTCCGCAAGTCGGGTTCGTTTATTCCGGGCATCCGGCCGGGGAAGCGAACGTCGGACTTCATCAACGACATTCTGACGCGCATTACGCTGGTAGGCGCGCTATATCTTATTGTTATTCAACTAGTTCCGACGTTTCTGATCTCAGGAATTCGTTTCGATAAGCTGTGGCTCGTGGGCCGGTTTTTCGAGACGCTTCCCAACTGGACGACACACGGTATGGGGGTCAACTTCTACTTTGGCGGCACCTCGCTTCTGATTGTGGTGGGAGTGGCAATGGACACCATCAACCAGGTCGAATCGCAGCTGATCATGCGTCATTATGATGGCTTTTCCCCGCGCTCCGGCCGCATACGCGGAAGGAAAACCTGGTAATGTCGTCGGCGGCAATTTTATTGGAAAGGGATCGAGAGGCTGCATTGAACTCGATTCCCGGCCCGGTGCTGCTGCTGGGCGCGCCGGGGGTGGGCAAGGGCACCCAGGCCAAGGAGCTGGTGAAGCTGTGGGCGATTCCGCAGATTTCGACCGGCGACCTGCTGCGGGCGCACGTGGCACAGGCCACGGAGCTGGGCAAGCTGGCGCGGGAGACGATGCAGCGGGGCGACCTGGTGCCGGATGCGCTGGTGAATGAGATGGTGGCGCAGCGGCTGGCCGAACCGGACACGGCGCGGGGGTACATCCTGGATGGATTTCCGCGGACTCTGCCCCAGGCGCACTGGCTGGACGCGCGGCTGGGCGCGGTTCCGGGCAGTCTTCCCGTGGTTGCCGTGAACCTGCATGTGGATTATAATCAATTATTGCGCCGTATTACGGGGCGCAGGAACTGTCCCGTCTGCCAGAGCATCTACAACGTCTATTCGAATCCGCCCCAGCGGGCTGGATTTTGCGACCTGGAAGGTGCTGCTCTGGCCCAGCGAGCCGACGACACGGAGCAGGTTTTTGCGGAGCGGATGCGCGCCTACGCCGCACAAACCGCGCCTGTTGTGGAGCACTACCGGTCGCTGGGGCGGTTTGTCGAGGTACAGGCGGACGGTCCGATTGCCGCAATTGCGGCTGAAATTGTTGCCGCTGTGGCCCGGCTGCGGAAATAGGGCAGCCAGCGGGCGGGTTTTCGCGCGCCCGGGCAAGATTGGGTCGAGCAAGGGTGAACGAGGAGAGGTTCGGTTGGCAGTGGTATTGAAGTCATCCAGCGAGATTGAGACGATGCGCCGCGCGGGCAAGGTAGTTCGCGAGGTGCTGGAACTGGTGCGCAGCCGCGTGAAGCCGGGCGCGACGACCTACGATCTGGAGCGAGTGGCCGAGGCGCGGATAGCCGAGTTGGGCGCCAAGCCGGCGTTCAAGGGATATCACGGGTACCCGTGCGTGCTGTGCACCTCAGTGAACAGCGAGGTGGTGCACGGGATTCCTTCAAAGAAGCGGGTGCTGAAGGAAGGCGACATCGTTTCCGTGGACTGCGGGGCGGTGATCGACGGGTATTTCGGCGATGCGGCGATTACGATTCCGGTGGGCGAGAAGGTTGCACCGCAGACGGCGGAACTGCTTCGGGTGACCGAAGCCAGCCTGCGCGCGGGAATTGCGGTGGTGAAGCCGGGCGCGACGCTGGGCGACATTGGCGCGGCGGTGCAGAAGGTTGTGGAGTCGCACGGCTTCAGCGTGGTGCGGGATTTTGTGGGGCACGGAATCGGCTCGAATATGCACGAGGAGCCGCAGGTGCCGAATTTTGGCGAAGCGGGGCGCGGGATGAAGCTGCGCACCGGAATGGTGATTGCCATTGAGCCGATGGTGAACGTGGGCAAGCCCGAAGTGAGAGTGCTGAAGGACGGGTGGACCGCGGTGACCGACGATGGCAGCATGAGCGCTCATTTTGAGCACACGGTGGCGGTGACCGACACCGGAGCGAGAATTCTGACCGAGTAGCACTCGGCGTAACCGGCCGGGGCCGCGAATAGCGGGCCGGCAGAAGCGGGAACCAGTTTGTCGAAGGAAGACGCGATTGAAGTAATGGCGGTGGTGACGGAAACCCTACCAAACGCCATGTTCAAGGTGAAGTTGGAGAACAATCACGAGGCGCTGACGCATGTCTCGGGGCGGATGCGCAAGAACTTCATCCGTATTTTGCCGGGCGACCGGGTGGCCGTGGAGCTGAGCCCCTACGACCTGAACCGCGGTCGGATCGTTTACCGCTACAAGTGAGTTTGCATTTTTTGCAGAGGCCGCGACGGATGTTTGCGCGCGGAGAAGGGCAGCAGAGATGAAGGTTCGAGCGTCAGTAAAGAAGATTTGCACGAAGTGCAAGGTCATCCACCGCCGCGGGGTGGTGCGGGTGATCTGCGAGAACGCGAAGCACAAGCAGCGCCAGGGCTGAGTGGGGCCGAGGCAGAAGCGGAACCTCCCAGACTAGGGGCGAGTTAGCCGAAGTTTAGGCTTGCGAGGAACCCCGGAGCGACCGCACAACCCGTGCGAGCCGGTTAAGGCCGGAGGCACACAACCGGAAGCAGCAAAGGAACAAGCATGGCACGTATTGCTGGCGTGGATCTGCCCCGCAACAAGCAGGCCCGGATCGCGCTCACATATATTTTCGGAATTGGCAATCCTCGTGCGCTGAAGATTCTGGACAAGGCGAACGTGGACGGGTTCAAGAAGGTCCAGGACCTGGGCGAGGACGAGGTGAACCGGATCCGGCAGGTGATTGAGGACGAGGGAAACGTTGAGGGCGATCTGCGTAAGGACACCTCGATGCACATCAAGCGCCTGATCGACATCCAGAGCTATCGCGGCAACCGTCACCGGCGGTCGCTGCCCGTGCGCGGACAACGTACGCACACCAATGCCCGCACCCGGAAGGGTCCGCGGAAGGGCACAGTTGCGGGCAAGAGGAAAGCGACGGCGAAGACCTAATGGCGAAGGCACAGGGCGGAGCCGGGAAGACCGGCAAGAACAAGAAGTTCAAGAAGCGCGAGCGCAAGAATGTGCCCTATGGCATTGCGCACATTCAGGCCTCGTTCAACAACACGATTGTGACCATCACCGACCAGGTGGGCAACACGCTGAGCTGGAAGAGCTCGGGCTCACTGGGATTCCGCGGTTCGCGCAAGGGCACGCCGTTCGCGGCGCAGCAGGCTGCGTCGAACGCGGCGAGCATGGCGCGCGACCACGGTCTGCGGGCCGTGGACGTGCGCGTGGCCGGTCCGGGCTCGGGGCGCGAGTCGGCGATTCGCGCGCTGGCCGCGGCGGGCATTGAAGTGCGCACCATTCGCGACGTGACGCCGGTGCCGCACAACGGCTGCCGGCCGCCGAAGCGGCGGAGAGTGTGAGAGACAGCTAACAGCTTTCAGCGAACAGTAGTGAGTTTGCGTGTTGCGCACTTGAGCGAGTGGGCTGAAAGCACGAACGGGGCCGGGAGGAAGCGCAGAGCGCGTAAACCGGCCGACATCCGAAGTCAGGAGAAGAGATGGCACGTTATACGGGAGCAGTATGCCGGCTGTGCCGGCGCGAAGGCACGAAGCTGTTTTTGAAGGGCACCAAATGCATGACAGAGCGCTGCCCGCTGGAGAAGCGGAATTTTCCGCCGGGGCAGCACGGCAAGGACCGCAAGGCCAAGATTGTGGGCTACGGCCTGCAACTGCATGAGAAGCAGAAGGCCAAGCGCATCTATTTCACGCTCGAGGGGCAGTTCCGCGAATACTACGAGAAGGCCAACCGCGCGGCGGGCGTGACGGGCGAGCTGCTGATCCAGCAACTGGAGCGGCGGCTGGACAACGTGGCCTACCGGCTGGGCTTTGCGCTTTCCAGGCGCCAGGCGCGGCAGGTGGTGCGGCACGGGCACGTAACGGTGAACGGGCGCAAGGTGAACATTCCCAGCTACCAGGTGAACGTGGGCGACGATATTGCCATTCGCGAGAACGCGAAGAAGATGGTGATCGTGGAGCAGGCGGCGCAGTACGCGGCGCAGAACCCGGTGCCGGCGTGGCTGGAAGTGAATTTCGAAAATCTGTCGGGGCGGATTGTGAACCTGCCGACGCGCAAGGACGTGAACCTGCCGGTGAACGAGCAGCTGATCGTCGAACTGTATTCGAAGTAGAACAGCACCGCCGGGCTGAGCCGAAAGGCGGAGCCCGGACAATCCAAACGAAGGAGAACTTGCGCGGCCGCCGCAAAATGCATCGCGACGCACCTGCCGCGCGGGAAACGAGAGAGAGCTATGTTGTGGAGAGGATTTCAAAAGCCGAAGCGGTTGGCGGTGGACGCCGAGTCGCTGACAGAGACGTATGGGAAGTTCAGCGCGCAGCCCTTTGAGCGCGGATTCGGAACGACGATCGGCAATGCGCTGCGGCGGACGCTGCTGAGCTCGATTGAGGGCGCGGCGGTGACCGCGGTTCGGATCGAAGGGGTGCTGCATGAGTTCCAGTCGATTGCCGGCGTGGTGGAAGACGCGACCGACATCATCCTGAACCTGAAGCAGGTTCCTTTCAAGCTGAACGGCGAGGGCCCGAAGGCGCTGTATTTGCGCGCGGACCAGCCGGGCATTGTGACCTCCGGCATGATCGAGGCCGACGGCGACGTGGAGATCCTGGACAAGGAAGTGTACATCGCCACAGTGTCAGAAGGCGGGCGGCTGGACATGGAAATGCGGTTGAAGCGGGGACGCGGGTATGTTTCCGCCGACAAGAATTTCGACGCCGACCTGGGACTGGGCTTTATTCCGGTGGACTCAGTGCATTCGCCTGTGCGGCGCGTGAACTACCTGGTGGAAGCGGCGCGACTGGGCCAGATTACCGACTACGACAAGCTGACGATGGAAGTGTGGGCAAACGGCGCGGTACTGCCGGCGGACGCTGTGGGTCTGGCGGCCAAGCTGCTGAAAGACCACATGAACATCTTCATCAACTTTGAGGAAGAGATTGAGGCCGAGTCGCGCGGAGAAGAGAGCCGCGTGATGCTGCGCAACGACAATCTGAACCGCTCAGTGGAAGAGCTGGAGCTTTCGGTTCGTAGCTACAACTGCCTGAAGAACGCGAATATCCAGACGATCGGCGAGCTGGTGCAGAAGACCGAAGCCGAGATGCTGAAGACCAAGAATTTCGGCCGCAAGAGCCTGAATGAGATCAAGGAGATTCTTGCGCAGATGGGTCTTTCGCTGGGCATGAAGATCGACGAGAGCGGCAACGCGGTTCCGGGTCCGACGAGCATTCCGCCTTCGGCGGCGCTGGCCGGAGGCTACAGCCGGTTTGACGAAGAGGATGAGCCGCTGGATTCGGTGGAGCTGCAACTGCCGACGGAGACGGAGAACTTCTAGAGTCCGCTCTATTGAGCGGCACAGCACGAGAAATCCTGGTACGAGAAATACGGGCACGAGGAATACGGGAGCCCCGCGGTTCGCCTGGAACGACGGGGCTCCATGAAAGAATCCATTGGGAAAGAGAGTTGCATCATGCGCCATCGCAATGCAGGATTCAAACTGGGACGCAACACCAGCCACCGCCGCGCGCTGCTGAGGAACCTGGTCACGTCGGTTCTTGTGGAAGACCGCGTGGAGACGACCGTGGCCAAGGCCAAGGCGGTACGTCCGCATATCGAAAAGATGATTACGCTGGGCAAGAGGGGCGATCTGCACTCGCGCCGTAAGGCCCTCAGCTTTCTAATGACCGATGCAGCCGTAACGCGGCTGTTCGAGACCGTTGCGCCGCGGTATGGCGACCGTCAGGGCGGCTACCTGCGCATTGTTCGCACGGGATTCCAGAAGGGCGACGGCGCGGAAAAGGCGTTCATCGAGCTGCTGGATGCCGAGGCGACGCTTGAGGTGAAGCGGCAGAAGCGCGCCGACGTGAAGGCCAAGAAGCGGGCCGAGCTGGAGAAGCAACTGGAAGAGGCCAAGAAGGATCAAGGCGACGAGGGCGGCGAAGAGGCCGCTTAACGCGAAGCCAGACGGACGGAGCCGGGACAGCGGTCCGGCGGAATTGCGGGCACATCCTCGAAGGAGGGTGTGCCCATGCTTTTTTGCGGCCGTGAGCGGCGCTGGATTAGATGGCGCGGTCGAGTTTCTTAGGGCGGAAGATGCGCAGGCAGATGAGCACCGGAAGCCAGGCGCGGAGCCAGGCCTTGCGCTTGCTCTGCCGCGGGGTTTCAGCAACCATGTGTTGCGGTCCTTCGCGACGGGTTAAGCGCCGGATGACTATTCGACGTGGTAATTGGGTGCCTCGCGCGTGATGATGACGTCGTGGACGTGGCTTTCGCGGAGCCCAGCGCCGGAGATGCGGACGAAGCGGGCGTTCTGCTGGAGGTCAGGGATGGTGGCACAGCCGAGATAGCCCATGCCGGAGCGGAGGCCGCCGACGAGCTGATAGATCATGGACTCGAGCGGGCCACGGTAAGGCACGCGGCCTTCAATGCCCTCGGGGACGAACTTGGCCAGGCGGTTCTGGCCGTTGCGCTCGCGCTGCACGACGCCTTCCGAGCCGGTGCTGTCGATGTCGCTGCCGGACTGGAAGTAGCGTTCGCCGGAGCCCTGGCTCATCGCCGTCAGCGAGCCCATGCCGCGGTAGGTCTTGAAGCTGCGGCCCTGAAAGAGAACAATCTCGCCCGGACTCTCGTCGACACCGGCGAAGAGCGAGCCGATCATGACGGTGCTGGCGCCGGCAGCGATAGCCTTGGTGATTTCGCCGGAGTACTTGATGCCGCCGTCGGCGATGATGGGGATGCCGCGCTCCTGGGCAGCGCGTGCGGCCTCGGCAATCGCCGTAATCTGCGGCATTCCCGCGCCGGTGACGATGCGGGTGGTGCAGATGGAACCGGGTCCGAATCCCACTTTTATCGCGTCGGCGCCAGCGTCAATCAGCGCCTTTGCGCCATCGTAGGTTCCCACATTGCCGGCAAGAAGGGCAACCTGCGGAAAGGTCTTCTTTACAACGCGCGCGGCTTCAAGCACGCGCGAGGAGTGACCGTGGGCGGAGTCAATGACGAGGACATCCGCGCGATTGCGGACCAGCTCTGCGGCGCGCTCGAGGAAATCGCCGGTGGCGCCGATGGCTCCGCCGACGCGAAGGCGGCCCTGGGCGTCCTTGCTGGCATTGGGATACTTGAGCTTCTTCTGGATGTCCTTGACGGTGATGAGGCCCTTGAGCTCGTACTGGTCATTGACGACGAGAAGTTTTTCCACGCGGTGTTTGTGGAGGATGATTTCGGCCTCTTCCAGCGTGGTGCCGACGGGGACGGTGATGAGGTTTTCCTTCGTCATCACGTCGCCGATTGGAATATCGGTGCGGGTTTCAAAGCGGAGGTCGCGGTTGGTGAGGATGCCGACGAGCTTTTTGCCGCTGGTGACGGGGACGCCGGAGATTTTGTAGCGGCGCATGACCTCGAGGGCGTCTGCAATGAGCTGGTCAGGGCCGATGGTGACGGGGTCAACGATCATGCCGCTCTCAGAGCGCTTGACCTTGTCGATTTCGCCGGCCTGGTCGGCGATGGAGAGGTTGCGATGGACGATGCCGATGCCGCCGAGCTGGGCCATGGCGATGGCCATGCGGGACTCGGTGACGGTGTCCATGGCGGATGAGATGAGCGGCGTGTTGAGCTTGATGTCGCGGGTGAGCTGGGTTTGTGTGCTGACCTGCGCGGGCACCACGTCACTATACGCGGGCACGAGGAGAACGTCGTCAAAGGTGAGAGCTTCAGGCAGTATTTTCAAGAGCATGATGCTTGGATGCGCCTGGCAAGCGAGGGATTCGAGTCCCGGCTCGGCAGGCGCTTTTGTCTATTGTAGCGGAGGCGGCAGGGGCGGGCCGGAAAGTGGCATTCCCGGTTGCAGTCCGGGTTGGGGAATGCCGTCGAGGAGGCCGAGACGGTCGGCCAGGCGCTGTGGGATGCGCAGTGGGATCCGCTCTTCGTTGCCGAGGGTGAGGACGACGTAGGTCCGGAAGAAGCGGCGGGTCTGGGAGAACTGCATTTCGTTCCACGGAATGCGCAGCGAAGGATGGCCGGGGCGAAAGATAAGGACGACGGAGAGGTAAAGGCCGTCCGCGGCGGTGATGAGGCGGACGATGCCGCTGTAATGGGTCCAGTAGCGGAAGTAGACGGTCCAAAAGAAGGGCGTGGCGGTGCGGGTTTCGCCGGCGGGTTCAAGTTTGCTGCGGAAGTGGTTGGCGAGCGTGTACCAGCCGCTGAGGAGCGAGGAAAAGGTGAGGGCGAGGATCCAGACGGCGACGAAGAAGAGGGGCAGGATGAAGTAGAGCGGGAGCGGGAAGGGGTTTGTGTTTGCCTGCATCGGGATCTCTCTGTACGACGCCGGGTGAGTTGCGGTTGCGGAGGGCGCTGAGAGGGCTGCGGCTCAGACGCCGACCGGGAATGGCTTGGGGCTGGACTCCTCGGGATTGGCCTTTCCGGTGCGCCAGCGATCGAAGCGGCCCTGCAGCAGGCTCATGAGGCCGGTGTACCAGTAGCCGAAGACGAAGAGGATGAGAAAAGGCGCGGTGAAGTACTCCTGGTTTTTGAAGGTGTACAGGATGGCAACGAAGAACCAGCCGCCGAGAAGGAGCTCGATCCAGGGGGTGAGCTTGAGGCGCTTGCGGTACTTGGCGGCCTGGGACTTCTGGCCTTTCTGGTCGACGCGGTACTTGGGGGTGCGGACGAAGGCGCTCTTAATGCCGAAGATGGCTTCCATGACGGCCTTGGTGTTGGTGACGGTGAGGCCGATGCCGAGAGCCATGAGGACGGGGAGATAGAGGAGGGTCTTTTTCCAGGCTTTGGGGTAGAGAACGCGCTGGCTTTCAATGTAAAAGACCGCAATGGAGAATGAGGATGCCGCGAAGATGGGGAAGTCGATGATGAGCATCTGGAACCAGCCCTGATAGAAGCGGACGATCATGGCCGGGATGAGAAGGGCCGTCATGACGACCATGAGCGGATAACTGAGGTTGGCGGTGAGGTGATAGACCGCTTCCTTTTTGATGCGGAAGGGGATGTGGGCCTTGAAGATGACGGGAAGGATTTTGATGCTGGTCTGGATGAGGCCCTTGGCCCAGCGGGCCTGCTGGGTTTTGAAGGCGGTCATTTCTATGGGCAGTTCGGATGGGCACTCGACGTCGGGGAGGTATTTGAACTTCCAGCCGGCGAGCTGGGAGCGGTAGCTGAGGTCCGTGTCCTCAGTGAGCGTGTCGTGCTGCCAGCCGCCGCCATCTTGAATGGCTTGGATGCGCCACATGCCGGCGGTGCCGTTGAAGTTGAAGAAATCGTCGGTGCGGACGCGGGCGCCATGCTCGAGGACGAAGTGGCCGTCGAGGAGGATGGCCTCGATTTGCGTGAGCATGCTGTAGTCGCGGTTGAGGTAGGTCCAGCGGGTCTGAACCATGCCGATGTGGGGCTGAGCGAAGTGATGGACGACGCGCATGATCCAGTCGGGCGGGGGCACGAAGTCGGCGTCGAAGATGGCGACGAACTCGCCTTTGGCGACCTTGAGACCTTCGCCGAGCGCGCCGGCCTTGAAGCCGTGGCGGTTGGTGCGGTGAATGTAGGCGATGGGGTGGCCCATGGCGGCATAGCGCACGACGATGCTTGCGGCGACCTCCTGGGTTTCGTCGGTGGAGTCGTCGAGGACCTGGATGTCGAGCAGGTCACGCGGGTATTCCATGGCGCAGACGGCCTCAATGAGGCGGTCAATGACGAACTGCTCATTGAAGATGGGGAGCTGGATGGTGATGCGAGGGAGCTGGGCGAAGTGCTGGGGAGGATTGGGGTTGTAATTTTTCTTGTGCTTGTAATAGAGGTAGACGAGGGTGTAGCGGTGTACGCCGTAGATGGAAAGGGCGATCATGACGGCGAAGTACGGGAGGAGGATGGCCGCGTCAAACCAGTTCCAGTGGTAGAGGCCTTTGAAAGTCTGGTCAGCGAACTGCGATTGCAGGTAATGACGGAAGCCGCTCTGGGGCTCAAAGGCGAAGAGCGTGGCCAGGCGCGGCGCAAGTCCGGCGAGCAGGTTGAGGGAGTGATTCAGGCAGGCGGCAATCGAGTCGAACAGGGCGGAGCCTCCACGACAGGAATAGTGAAATTGTACGCGATGGGGGGCCGTGAACGGGGGAAAGCGGCAGGGTTGCGGAAGGGACGCGATTTGCACGGCGTCGCACAAGTGGGATAGGTTGGCCTGAGCCGGAGAGTGCCGGATGGCGGATGAAAAACGACTGCCGATTGCGGCCGCCGCGGGCGGCAGCTTCCTGACGGAGACGCGGGAGCCGGCCGAGGTGTTTACGCCGGAGGACGCGAGCGAGGAGCAGCGGCAGTTTGCCGAGACTGCGGCGGCCTTTGCGCGGGAGGAGATTCTGCCGCGGGCGGCGGAGATTGAAGCCAAGACGCCGGGCGCGATGGGGGCGCTGCTGCGCAAGGCGGCGGAGCTGGGGCTGACAGCGATGGAGATTCCCGAGGAGTATGGCGGGATGGGGATGGACAAGGTGAGCGCCACGATGATCACGGACCATCTTTCCGTGCTGGCGAGTTTTTCGACCGCGTTCGGCGCGCACGTGGGGATTGGGGCGCTGCCTCTAGTGTGGTACGGAACGGAGGAGCAGAAGCGGCGCTGCCTGCCAAAGCTGGCGACGGCGGAGTGGATTGGCGCGTATGGTCTGTCGGAGGCAAGCTCGGGCTCAGACGCGATGAACATTCGCACGCGGGCGGCGCTTTCGGCCGACGGGACCGAGTACGTGTTGAACGGCGAGAAGATGTGGATCACCAACTGCGGAATCGCGGGCCTCTACACGGTGTTCGCGAAGATCGACGGCGAGAAATTTTCGGCGTTCCTGGTGGAGCGCGACAGGGCGGGCGCGAAGCCGGGCGCCGAAGAGCACAAGATGGGGATTCGCGGCTCGTCGACCTGCCCGCTGGTGCTGGAGGATTGCCGGATTCCGGCGGGAAACTTGCTGGGCGAGCCGGGCAAGGGGCATCACATTGCGTTCAACGTGCTGAACATGGGGCGCTTCAAGCTGGGCGTGGCGTGCGTGGGTGGGGCGCGGAATGCGCTTGGACAGATGATTCGCTATGCGAAGGAGCGGAAAGCTTTTGGCAAGCCGATTGCCGAATTTGGGCTGATCCAGCGGAAGATTGCGACGGCTGCGACGCGGCTGTTTGCGGCTGAGAGCATGGCGTATCGCACGGCGGGGCTGATGGACGCGGCGATGGAGACTCTGGCGCCGGAGCAGGCACACGATTCGAAGGAGATTCAGCGGCGGATCGAGGAGTATGCCGTGGAGTGCTCGATCCTGAAGGTGTATGGGTCAGAGATGCTGGCGGTGGTGGCCGATGAGCTGGTGGCCACGATGGGCGGCTATGGGTATGTGGAGGAGTATCCGGCGGAGCGCACTTATCGCGATGCGCGGATCAATCGCATTTTTGAAGGGACGAACGAAATCAACCGGCTGATTATCACAGGCTGGCTGATGAAGCGCGCGATGAAGGGGCAGCTGCCGCTGCTGGGGGCGATCAAGCGCGTGATGGACGAGGTGATGGAGCCGCCCGCGCTGGAGAATGCGGATGAGGGCGCGGAGCTTGGGCGCGAGACGGCAGTGCTGGCGGCGGTGAAGAAGACGGCGCTGTTCACGGCGGGCGTGGCGAGCCAGCGATATGTGACGGCGCTGGAAGACGAGCAGGAAGTGATGGCCGACCTGGCGGAGATGATTGCGCAGGTGTATGCGCTGGAGTCGGCGGTGGTGCGGGCGAAGAAGATGGGAGCGACGGGCAAAGGCACGGCGGCTGCGGCGATGTGCGGGCTGCTGGCGGCGGAGAGCCTGGCCGTGACGGAGCAGGGGGCGCGGAGGGTGCTGGCTGCATGCGGAGAGGGCGACGTGCTGCGGACGCAACTGGCGATTCTGCGGCGGCTGACGCGGGCGATGCCGGCCAATGGCGTGGCCCTGAGCCGGGCGGTGGCGCGGCGTTGCCTGGAGCTTGAAAAATATCCGTATTGAAGCGAGTCGCAACAGCAGGGCCGATGCCAATGCGAGAGGGTACGCGGCGCGTCAGTAGAGGAATGGGATGAGTTTTGCGGTGGTCTTTGCGTATTCGTCGAAGGCCGCGCCGTAATGCTCGCGCAAGTGCGCGTCGAGGACGGGAATGTTGACGAAGACGAAGCCGGCGAGCATGAGCACGGGAATGACGGCGGTACTCCAGCGGCCGGCGATGAGGCAGAGGCCGGTGAAGGAAAGCAGGTCGCCGAGGTAGTTGGGATGGCGGACGATGCGGAAAAGGCCGTGCGTGTAAAGGAGGCCTTTGTTCTGCGCGCGGCTCTTCCAGCGGTGGCGCTGGAACTCGGACCAGGTGTTCATCCATGAGCCGAGGACGAAGAGAGCCGCGCCGGCAAGGCAAAGCAGGCCTGTGGGCGATGCATTGAAGCCGCCCAGGACCGCGAGGAGAAGAAAGATGCAGAGGACCCAGGGTGCGACGGTGAAGACCTCAGTCCAGCCGACGCCGCGCTTGAGAAAAACGAAGACGGTGAAGAGCACGCGGACGAAGTAGAGGGTGAAGGCCGCGGCGAGCAGTGCGCGGCGAAGCGGGTCGCCGGGTTCCCACTCGAGGAGCAGTTGCCGGCTGAGCAGCGCGAGGCCGCCGCCGAAGAGAATACCCCAGCAGAGCGCGACCCAACAGGCGAGAAGCGCGGCGAGCACGATGCGCTGCGCCGGCGAAGGGCTGGTGAGATCGTACATCTGGTGCTGGAGATTCTGGCTGGGCATCGGCCGTGCTCCAGACCATTTTAGCGCCAGAAAACTTGATTGCTTTGAATTGGCAGCGAGGGCGGGTGCGGAGCGCGATAAATGTGAGGCTCGTCTCGCGCCCGAGCCCCGAACCTACTACTCAATCTGCTTGGCGGTGACCACGACCTGCATGCTGCCCTTGGTGTCCAGATCGTCCGAGGTGAAGACCACTGTGGGCTTGCCGATGGGAATGAGCACTGAAGCCTTCCACTGATTCTGGCGAAGGACAGGCTGGTGAGATGCCACATCGGTTGAATGGGCCACGCTGCTGATGGACGCTGTGAGATCGATGGAAAGCTGGCGGCCGATCTCATGAGCGTTGTGCACGTCAATGTTCACTCCCACATCCTCAATTTGGTATAGAAGGTTCTGCAGTGCATTGCTTCCACCGGTCGAGTATGGTCCGACGGCGACCGGAACCCTGGCGCTGGCGCGAATGGACCCGAATTGTCGGTGAGTGTCGGTGGTTACCGAGGTCGAGTAGGAGCGGCTGTTGACGGGTTTGCCGTCTGCATCGAGCTCCTGGACGACGAAGTCTAGGTGATAGTAGTGCGTGGGTTCAGTGGATGCAGGTGCAGGCTCGGGCGTTTTCTTCGCATCTTGGGAGGCTGCATTTGAGCCAAGGATGACAAAGAGAAGCGGAAGGCAGCATGCAAGAACGATCTTTCGCATGGGTTATCCTCAATTCTTGCCCGACGGGGGCATTTCGATGGGCGCAATCTTGATTGCGGCGATGGTTAAGGGCCGAGGCTCTTGTACGGGTTCATTCGCGAAGAGGCTGGCTGCGAGTTTTGGGTTTTGGGCAGCAAGTTCGACGAGGGCTTTCTCCTCCGGTGTGAGTGGCTGTGGTGCTGGGAACTGTTCGAGCTTGGGCAACGGCTCAGGCGACGTGGCGTGCCTTGCAGGGTGCCCATTTGACGGATGACGCGTGGCGTTCGCACGAGGAAGTTCGGTTGGGTTGGGGCTGGCGATAGCGGCTTGCTCCGTGTTGCGCGTGTTCCGGGGTGGAGCGATCCCATGCCGTGCCTGGCTCGGGTGTTGATCCGGGTGCTGCGGCGAAGGGTGGAAGAGCCTTGGCGCTGCGACGAGGAGCAGCACGGCGCAGGCCGCAATGGACACGGCGAGCGCCAATGGCCGCCAGTGTGGAAACATGGTCCACCGGGACTCTGCATCCGCTGATTCTGCGCTTGCGGCTACCCGGGCAAGAACCCTTTGCTCAAGCCCTGAGTCAGGGCCCGGCTCGGCGTAGGTGCGAAGAGCCGAATCCAATAGCTGGTCGAACTGGTCGTGATTACGCATCGGAAACCTTCTCAAGCGACTCGAGTTTTTGCCGCAACAGGATGCGGGCACGCTGAAGGCGGGTGCGGACGGTACCTTCCGGGATACTGAGGATTTCGCCGATCTCGCGAGAGTTGAAATCGTCAAAGGCGGAGAGCAGGAGAGGTGTGCGAAGATCCGCAGGGAGCGCATTGATGAAGCAATGAATGACAGCATGCTCGTTGGCGGCAAGTGTTATCCGTTCCGGTCCGGGAAGCAGCGACGGCATTTCGGCGACTTCATTCGACAGAGTGTCCGCATTCCGATCACGGGAAATGTGTGGCGCGCGATCCACAGCAATACGCCATGCGACGCGGGCAAGGAAGGCGCGCTCGTTCTTTGCCTTTTGCCATCCGCCATTGCGATAGAGCTTCAAAAAGGTCTCCTGCACCACATCTTCGGCGTCGTGGGAATTGAGCAGGACCGAGTAGGCAACGCGAAAGACGAAGCGTGCCTGACGACAGACAATTGCCGTGAACTCCGCATCCCGGTCCTCGCTCAATGCCTGCGGCTCCCCGTACACATGCTAAGACGGGCAGGTTGGAGAGGGTGTTCGGATATTTTTAAGAGCTCGGCTGGACAAATGCAAATCGGCCCGCTGCTCGAAGGGAGAAGCGGGCCGGAAGGTGCGAAGAGCTGCGGTTATGCCTTGGCGGAGGTGAGCTGGCCGAGGTCGGCGGCGAGCTTCTCCGTGGAGAAGGCTTCGAAAACGTCGCCTTCCTTGATGTCAGAGAAGTTGGCGATGCCGATGCCGCACTCCATGCCGTTGGTGACCTCGCGGGCATCGTCCTTGAATCGCTTGAGGGAGCCGATTTTGCCCTTGAAGAGTTGTTCGCCACCGCGGAGGATCTTGATTTCGGCGTCGCGGCGGATGACGCCATCCTGCACGCGGCATCCGGCGATGGTGCCCACCTTGGGAATCCTGAAGACGTTGAGCACTTCGGCGCGGCCGAGGTAGTTCTCCTTGAAGGCGGGCTCGAGCAGTCCCATCATGGCGAGGCGCATTTCGTCCTGCAACTCGTAAATGATGGAGTGGAGGCGGATTTCGACGCCTTCCTGCTGGGCCAGTTCGGCGGCCTTGCGCTCGGGGCGTACGTTGAAGCCGATGATGATGGCGTTCGAGGCGGTGGCCAGGAGCACGTCGCTCTCAGTGATGGAGCCGACTCCGGAGTGGATGACCTTGACGCGCACCTTCTCAGTGGACATTTTGACGAGCGAATCGGCCAGGACTTCGACCGAGCCGGTGACGTCGCCCTTGATGATGAGGGCGAGGTCTTTGACGCCGGCCTGGCGAATCTGCTCGGCGAGGCCTTCGAGGGAGACGCGGGAGCTCTTGGCGAGCTGGGATTCGCGCTCCTTCATCTTGCGGTACTGCGCGATGCCCTTGGCCTTGTCGCGGTCAGCGACGACGAGGAAGGTGTCGCCGGAGTCAGGCATGGCCTCCAGGCCGAGCACTTCGACCGGCGTGGAGGGGCCTGCCTCAGTGATGGGGCGGCCGCGATCGTCAAACATGGCGCGGACCTTGCCGAAGGTGTTGCCGACGATGTAGCTGTCGTTGAGGCGGAGGGTGCCGTCCTGCACGAGGACAGTGGCGACTGCGCCGCGGCCACGGTCGAGCTTGGCCTCAAGGACCGAGCCCACGGCTTTGCGGCCGGGCGTAGCCTTGGGGGCCTTGATGTCCGAGACGAGGCAGATCATTTCGAGAAGCAGGTCGAGGTTGAGGTGCATCTTTGCGGAGACCTCGACGAAGACGGTGCCGCTTTCGCCGCTGCCTGCCCACTCCTCAGGAATGAGGCCGCGGTCGGCAAGCTGCTTTTTGACGCGGTCGGGGTTGGCCTCGGGCTTGTCGATTTTGTTGACGGCGACGATGATGGGAACTTCTGCCGCCCTGGCGTGATCGATGGCTTCGAGGGTCTGCGGCATGACGCCGTCGTCCGCGGCGACGACGACAACAACAATGTCAGTGACCTTTGCGCCGCGAGCGCGCATGCGGGTGAAGGCCTCATGGCCCGGCGTATCGAGGAAGACAATCTCGCGGCCGGAAGCGGGCGAGCCTTCCTTGGAGAAGCGGACCTTGTAGGCGCCGATGTGCTGGGTGATGCCGCCGGCCTCGCCCGCGGCGACGTCGGTTTCGCGGATGGCGTCGAGCAGCGAGGTCTTGCCGTGGTCGACGTGGCCCATGACGGTGACCACGGGCGCGCGCGGAACTTCCAGCTCTCCCGTATTCTCCGCTTCCAGAACCTCTTCAATGGCCTGGTTGGAGAGCTCTTCCTCATAGCTGATGACGTTGGCGCCGGCGCCGAAGCGTGCGGCAACGTCCTTGACCATCTCGGCGTCGAGGGACTGGTTGACGGTGACGAAGACGCCGCGCATGAGCAGGGTTGCGATGAGGTCCTTGGCGCGAATTTCGAGCTTCTCGGCCAGGTCCTTTACGCTGATGCCCTCGGTGACGGTGATTTCGCGAGTGATGGGCACCGGCTCGTCGCTCATGTTGGCCCCGCCAAAACGTGGCGGCGGGACAAAGCCCTTCATCGGGCCTTCCTTGGTTTTTGGATACTGCGGGCGACCACCCCTTCCCCTGGATGGGGTTCTTTGCGGGCGCGGAGCCTCTCCAGTGGGCGGTGGTCCGCCGGCTCCGGGTCGTGCGCCAAAGCCGCCGGGGCGGGGTGCTCCGAAGGCGGGGCGCTGGCCGAAGCCGGGACGTCCGCCGGGGCCACCGGGTCCGCCGGGCGTGAAGCCGCTGGGGGCGCTGCGGGTGGGATGCTTGGGGCGCGGGCCGGCAGCGAACTGTCCGGGTGCGCTGGGAGTGCGCTGGGCGAAACCGCCAGCGCCGGCGGGACGGCGATCAAAGATGGGCTTGCCGCGCTGCAGGCCGCCGGAGGGTGAGGCTGCGGCGGGAGCACCGGGGACAACCGGCGGCGCCTTGTATACAGGGCGAGGGCCGGTTTGGGGCATGACGACGCGGCGGACGGGTGCGGCGGGCGCTGGCGGTGCAGCCTTAACAGGCGCGGGCTCCGCAGGAGTTGCGGACGGTGTCGAAGCGGCTTGCTCCTCGCGCGGCGGTGCCGGCGGAGCCGGAGATGGGGTTGGCGCCGGCGGGAGGGCCGGTGCCTCCGCAACCTGCGCACTGGCCTGGACAGTGGGAGCTTCGGCTGCCGGAACCTGCGCCGGCGCTGCCGATTGCGCCTTTGCGGTCGCTGCCGGTTCGGCGGGATGGGATTCCCTGGGGGGTGCAGCAGGCGGCTTGACCACGACGGCGACCGCCGGAGGCACGACCGCAACGGCGGGGCGCGGAGCTCCGGCAGGCGGCTTGGCCACGACGGGACCGGCCGGGGGCCGGGAGGCGATGGCAGGCGCGCTCTGCGGCGGCGCAACAACCGGAGGCGCGGGCCGGGCCTGGGGAACGATCTTGCGCGGTTCAGGTTTGGCAGGTTTGGCAGGCGCAGGAGCTGGAGCCGCAGATTTCTCCGCAGCCTTCGGCGCGGGTGGAGCGGACTTCCTGGCGGGCGTGTGGCTCTTGCGGGCCTCGGCCTCCACTTCCTGCTTCTTGGCCAGCACGGCCTTGAGCACGTCGCCGGGCTTGGAGACGTGCGACAGGTCAATCTTGGGAGTGATGGCGGATTGCGCGGAGCGCGACGCAGCGCCATGGGTGGCCGTGCGGCCACGCTCAAAGTGCCCGCGAACCTTCTCCGCCTCCGCTTCCTCAATCGAGCTGGAGTGGGTTTTGCCGGTACCCATGCCGAGCTCCGTCAAGACGTCAAGGATCTGCTTGCTCTTGACTTCCATCTCGCGCGCGAGATCGTTGATTCGAACCTTGCTCATCCGCCTCTTTTCAAGAAAATTGCTCTCCAATGCCGTTAGTCGCTCATGGCTACCTCATGGCATTGGCGGCGATGTGAACTTCCATTATCGCCCGATTGTTTCTTCCGCATCAGGCGCATCTTACGCGCCTTTCTCCGGGTCCGTCTGTTCCTGATCGCTCGTGTCTGCCCGGGCGCCGGCTTCTTGGTCTGAAGTCTCGGCGACTGCTTCCGCCGGGGCAGGTTCGGCTGCTTCCGCTTCGTCAGCGGATGCGGGTTCGTAAACTGGTTCAACGTGCGCCGCGACTTGCTCGGCCGCGGCTTCGGTCTCCCCTGCCGCGGCTTCGACGGCTTGGACATCGGCGTCTTCGTCGGAAGCCTCGGTTCCGGCTTCGGCCGGGAGTTCAGTGGGAGGAGGAACCTCGCCCTCCTCAAACTGGCCGAAGTAGTGGCGCACGGCGACGCTGATGCGTTCAAGAGTCTTTTCGCCGATGCCGGGGATCTCCTCGAGCTGTTCGGGAGTCATGTCGGCAAGGGCCTCGACGGTGGTGATGCCGGCGGCAACGAGCTTCTGGAGGATGCCATCGCCGAGCTCGGCGACCTGCTCAATGGGCGTGGAGGGCCCGCCGGTGAGAGCCTGCATCTGCTGCTCGACCTCCTGGCGCTTTTCCTCCTCGCTCTTGATGTCGATCTTCCAGCCGAGGAGCTTGGCGGCGAGACGGACGTTCTGGCCCTTCTTGCCGATGGCGAGCGAGAGTTGCGTGTCGTCGACGATGACCTCGAGCTGCTTCTCTGTCAGATCCGTGATGGAGACGCGGCTGACCTTGGCCGGCTGCAGAGCCTTTTCCGCGAAGGTGGTGATCTCCTCGCTAAATTCGATGATGTCGATCTTTTCGCCGCGCAGCTCGCGGATGATGGACTGGACGCGCATGCCCTTCATGCCGACGCATGCGCCGACGGGATCGACGTCCTTGTCGCGGCTCATGACGGCGATCTTGGTGCGCTCGCCGGCCTCACGCGCGATGGCGCGGATGACGACGGTGTTGTCGTAGATCTCGGGAACCTCGGACTGGAAGAGGTTCTGGACCAGCTCCGGCGCGGCGCGGGAGACGATGACCTGCGGACCCTTGGCGGCGCGATCGACCTTGATGAGCATCACGCGGACCCGCTCGCCGATGGTGAACTGCTCCAGGCGGGACTGCTCGCGGCGGGGGCAGCGTGCTTCGGCCTTGCCGAGGTCGAAGATGACGTCCTGGCCCTCGATGCGCTTGACGGTGGCGTTGAGGACTTCTTTTTCGCGGTGCGCGTACTCGTTGAATACGGTGTCGCGCTCGGCCTCGCGGACCTTCTGGAAGATGACCTGCTTGGCGAGCTGGGCGGCGATGCGGCCAAGGGGGCTGGTGTCGCGATAGAGGCGAATCTCGCTGCCGACCTCGACGCCGGGGGCGAGCTGGCCGGCTTCGGCCAGGGTGATCTCGTTGACGGGATCCTCGACCTGCTCCTCATCGGCGACGACGGTCTTATAGATGTAGGCCGTGATTGCGCCGGTTTCCTTGTTGAGCTCGCCGCGCATGTTTTCCTGGGTCTTGTAGTACTTGCGCGTGGCGAGGGCGATGGCCTCCTCCACGGCGCCGACGACGATCTGGGGCTCGATGCCCTTTTCGCGGCTGAGGACTTCGATACTCTGGTACAAAGCGCTGGCCATACTCTGCGTGCTCTCTCGGTGTGTGCGGTCGGTGGCGGCGATGCGGCCGGACCGACCGGTAATGAAGGAAAATGGTTGACGGGGAGGGTTACCGCCCATCCCCGGCGCCGGACGCCCCGAAGGCCGCGCGCCGCCTAAATCTCTGGAATCAAATGCGCTTTTTCGATGTTGGCGAGCGCAATCTCGACTGTGCTAACTCCTGCCTTGCGGCTCTTGCTGTTTTGCGTCAGAGCCGAAAGATCAAGCTGGATGGTTTCTCCCTGTGCCGCCGCCAGGCGGCCCTGCCAATGGCGGTTGTTGCGTACCGGCTCGAAGGTTTGCACCTTGACGAGGTTTCCGGAAAAGCGCCGGAACTCCTCGGGCCGGGTGAGCCGGCGGTCCAGGCCGGGTGAGCTGGCCTCCAGCGTATATTCGCCGCCGGGAACCAGGTCTTCGACATCGAGCAGCACGGCAAAATCACGGCTGAAGGCGGCGCAATCGTCGTGGGTGATGCCGGAGAGCTGCTCCAGGTTGAGTTTGCCGGAGGTGAAGCACTCCGGAAGTCCTTCCATTCCTTCCACTTGGACGCCGGATTCGATCTGCAACCGGAGTCTTTGCCGGCCTTCTGCGTTCCGCTCGAGAAAGACACGGAGTGCGCGTTCGCGGGCCGGGCCAACCAACTCGATGTCCACCAGGTCCAGTCCGTGGGAGGCGGCCACGCGTGTCGCCGCCGATCGGATTTCGTCCAAGTTCACTGCCATACTTCGTTCACTGCCATGCTTCCCGTGCCGATGCCCATCCGGCAGGCTGTAGCCCGCGCCCTGGGATCTGGTCCCGGACGGGGTTCCAAAGCCTTCTGTGCCGGGGACTTACTCCCAAACAAAAAGTGGGCTATGAGCCCACTCATCTCTCCGCCACGGCCCTTCCGGGCTGCAATCCAGGCGGACAAACGCGTCTGCATTTCTAGGATACGGCTAAACGCCGGGAAATTCAACGTCTCCAGAGTGCGGCCGGGGGCTAATCGACAGGTACGAACGATCCGATATCCCCCAAAAGAGGCGTTGTTCGGCCTGATGGGAAGTAAGAGGATGAGAAGAGTAAAGATGACGCGTGCATCCCAGCAACGGCTTTTTGTGGCGCTGGCGTTTACGATAATTGGCGCCCTCTGCGGCATGGCCGCAGGCTATGGGGTGGGTTGCGCGCTGATGGTGCGGCAGGGCGAGACGAGACTCGCGCAATATGCCGGACGAATCGTAAATCACAATCTGACCTCGACGGCGGAGTCGCGCGAGGTTCTGGCGAGGATGAATGGGTCGCCCTATGCGACGTGTTCGCCGGCGGAGATCGCATACTTCCGCGAGCTGGTGTTCAATTCAGAGTTCCTGAAGAGCGCGGGACGGATGGTGAACGGGCACATTGCGTGCTCGACGCTGGGAGCGAATTTTCATCCGACCGACAGTTACACGCCGGACTTTAGGGAGCCGAGCGGTGTGCAGGTGTACCGCAACCCGAAGGGATTCCTGATCCGGGGCAAGACGGTGATTGCCGTGCAGAAGGGGAACGCCTACGTGGTGTACGGGCCGGACAACCTGCTTCCGCTGGCCTCCGACTCGATGCACTATGCCATCACGTGGACCGGCGAGCGGCAGCGGCATGCCGAGCGGATCCTGGGCGACGCTCCGCCGGAGGAAGGCGCGTTCCTGACGACGCCGGGAGCGGCCAAGGTGGACGGCGAGATCTACTTTACGCAATGCGAGGCCAAGGCGACCTCCTGCACAACCACGTTCATGCCGGAGAGCGCGGTGCTGAGCGCGGGGCGCGGGCTGCTGGCGTTCTTTCTAGGCATGGGCGGGCTGACGGGCGGCATCATGGGCTTTGTGGTTTCGCTGCTGATGCGGCGCCGGCAGACCATGCATGCGCAACTGCTGCGTGCGATCCGCAAGGACCGGCTGCGGGTGGTGTACCAGCCAATTGTGGACCTGACGACGGGCCGTGTGACGGAGGCAGAGGCGCTGGTGCGCTGGACCGACGACGACAACCAGGCCGTTCCGCCGGATGTGTTTGTGAAATCGGCCGAGGAACACGGGTTTGTGGGAGAGCTTACGCGGCTGGTGGTGCGGCACGTGCTGGAGGACTTCAGAGACACGATGCGGCGCTACCCCGAGTTCAGAGTGAATGTAAACATTGCCGCCGCGGACCTTTCCGATCCGGGGTTCGTGGCGATGCTTGACGAGGCCTTGAAGGGCGCAGGTGTGACGGCGCCGAGCCTGGGTGTGGAGATTACCGAAGGCAACACGGCACGGCAGCAGGCCGCGCGCGAAACGATTGTGCAGCTGCGGCAGCGCGGCCACGTGGTGCATATCGACGATTTCGGAACCGGCTACTCGAGCCTGTCGTACCTGCACGATCTTTCGGTGGACTCGATCAAGATCGACAAGGCGTTTACGCGGGCAATCGGCACGGAGGCGGTGACGGTGTCGATTCTGCCGCAGATTCTGGCGATGGCCGAGAAGCTGAACCTGAAGGTGGTGGTGGAAGGGATCGAGACAGCGGAGCAGGCGCGCTACTTTGCCGGACACCACACGGTTTACGGGCAGGGGTGGCTCTTCGGGCGGCCCGTTACGTCCGAGCTGTTTCACTCCTTCCTGCGGGAGCGCATCTTGCACCCTGTGTCCCTTGAGGATGTGGTGCTAGGTCGTTCGCAGGCCGTCTCCATGCACGCGCACTGAGCCCTCGGGCTCGATGCGGGGGCGCGGCGCATTCCATCCGCTCGGCAAATCCTGTTTGGCAACCCCAAGGGCAACCTAGGAGAATAGCGGGATGACGGTGCCCTGCCGTTTTGCCGCAGCCGAGCTGACCGTTGCGCGCGTTGCGGTGAGCAGGCGCGCGAGATGTGCCCATGGATCCACGCGACATGATCGGCCCGGACGAGTTGGAGACGCTTAGCAAGGTCTTCGCGGAGCAGCTGCTGGCGTGCTTGCAGGAGTGCGCGCGAGGACGGAGGGGTCTGTTCTCTGACCTGGAGATGACGGCGGACGGGGACGGAGGCCACGCGTGGCCGGAGGCGGCGCGGCTGCGCGAGCTGGCCGTGGCGCTGCAGGCGATCAGCCACCAGGCGGGCGAGGCGAACGCGCTTTGCGACGAGTTTCTGGAGTTGTGCACGATTCACGGCGAGGCGCATCCGGGCGAGCCGAGGCTGGCGCGGGAGTTTCTGGCACGGATTGAGCGCGGCGAGGTTGGCGGTTCGATGGAGGAGCGCAGGCCGTGGTGATGCTGCGGGCATTCTGGGCGCTGCTGGCAGGGTTTGCGGCAGTGATGGCCGTGGTGCTGGGGGTGCGCGGGCTGCTGCTGTGGCTTGCTCCCGGCATGGCGGAGATGGAGCAGCATCCAGGGACGGGATTCACGGTGGTGAATGTGGGATCGTCTCTGCTGGCGGGGACGGCGGGCGGGTATGTGACGGCGATGGTGGGCCGCGCGAACCCGATGGTGCATGTGCTGGCACTGGGAATCGCGGTGCTGGCGCTTTCAGCGTTGAGCGCGCTGCAGAGCCACGGAAAGCAGCCGATCTGGTATCAACTGGTGCAGGTGGCCATTTCGCCGCTGGGCGTGCTGGCGGGCGGACTGCTGCGGCTGCGGGTGCTGGGGATCCTCTAGAGCGGCGACAAAAGGAGGGACCCCATCCCTCCCGCAGGCTCTGGGCTTTGAGGCCTGGAGCCGGAGAAGGATGGGGTTTTTTGGTGGGTCGGCGCGCCTACCAGCGCACGCCGAAGGTGACGGGGATGATCTTGGTGTCCGCGGCCACGGTGGTGGTGCCGAGACCGTTGGGCTGGGTGGTGACGGCGGGCGTGAGCACGTCGAGGTAGCGCACCTCGGCAAAGAGCTTCATGCGGCTTTCGCCGTAGAGGCCGCCGAGGCGATGGGTGAAGCCGGCACCGATGTTCCAGCCGCCCTGGTTGCTGGAGAAGTGGCCCACGACGACGTTGGCGATGCCGGGATAGCAGTAGTAGTAGTCGCAGTATTGGGTTTGGACTGGGTTGGTGAAGCTGGTGACTTTCCGATAGAAGCCACCGCCACCGGTGAGATAGACACTGTTGCTGCTTGAGGGAAAGAGATCGAAGACCGGATCAAGGGTGAGCGACCAGATGTGGGCATGGCCGCCCTGGGCGCCGGTTTCGGCGATCAGCGCGCCGGGCAGCTTGTCATCGATGAACTGATATTCGGCGAGCATGCTGAGGTAAGGGTTGATTCGCAGGCCGGCACCGACGGTGAAGTTGGCGCCCCAGGTGATGTAAGGCGAGGAGGCGTTGGTGGGAGCGTTGACGCCTCCGCCCGCCTCAAATGCGAGGTTGCTGAACCAGCTGTGGCTGTGCTGATAGCGTCCGTTCTGGCCAGCCGCGGCACCGGGAGATCCGGCGGGGGCAGGGGCAGCGGGAAGCGCCGCCAGACCCGCCGCATCGTCTGCCAGAAGCGGCTGGAGAGAGCTGGACTCACCGGCGGAGGCCAGCTCCGCGCTGGAGGCAGTTGTCGACTGGGTGGTCTGGGCGCCGGCGGCAACGGCAAGGAAGGTTACCGCGGCAGATAGAACGAGGGCATGCCGAAGGAATGGCATCCGGCGGGTAGAAGACATGTCTACACCTCACAATTCAAGAGATTCCCTGATGTCCCTCGGGGAGTCGTACGGTGCTCCCCGTACATACTTTAGACACGTGCGGCGGCAGGAAGTTGCACGCCACGTGGAAGAAAGCGAAAGGCCGGAGGGTTGGCTCCGGCCTGTGCGGTGCAGGGCGGCTTGAGAAAGCCGCCCGTGCGTGGGGTTCGGATTCATCCGGAGTTTCAGCCCTGGATGTCGAACTGCTCGGGGTGCAGCGTGGCGTCGCTCTTGACGAGGATGTTGTGGCCGACGAGCTCCTCGAATTCGTTGAGCCAGCGGGCATTGTTTGACTTGAGGACCTTGACCGTTTCAGGGTGTACGCGGAGCAGCACATCTTGGCTTTCAAAGTGCTTCCGCATCTTGCGCAGCTCGGTATAAATCTCGTTGCAGACGGTGGCGGGACTCTTGACCATGCCGGTGGCCTGGCAGACGGGACAGGGGATGGAGAGAGTGCGCTCGAGCGACTGCTTGACGCGCTTGCGGGTGATGGCGACGAGACCGAAATCGTTAAACTGCAGAACCTTTGTGGGCGCGCGGTCGCTCTTGAGGGCTTCCTCGAGGGCGGCCATGACGCGGTGGCGGTTCTTGCGCTCATCCATGTCAATGAAGTCGATGATGATGATGCCGCCGAGATCGCGGAGGCGAATCTGGCGGACGATTTCGGGCACCGCGTCGAGGTTGGTTTTGACGATGGTGTCCTCAAGCCGCGCGGACTTGCCGACGTATTTGCCGGTGTTGATGTCGATGGCGACCAGGGCCTCGGTCTGGTTGATGACGATGGAGCCGCCGGATTTGAGCCAGACCTTGGAGCGGAGGGCCTTGGAGATCTCGTCCTGAATGCCGAAGTGCTCAAAGAGCGGCGTCTGCTTGGTGTAAAGCTTGACGCGGCGGACGAGGGAGGGCGAGAAGCGGTTGAGGAAGCGGACGATGCGCTCGTAGTCGTCCTGCGAATCGACCCAGATGGAAGAGAAATCGGCGCTGACCTGGTCGCGCAGGATGCGCTCAATGAGCGAAAGGTCGTGGTAGATGAGCGCGGGGGATTTGGAGCTCTCCGAGCGCTGCTTGATCTCGTTCCAGAGATGGATGAGGAAGCGGAGGTCGGCGCGGAGCTCTTCTTCCGATGCGCCTTCGGCGGCGGTGCGGACGATGAAGCCGCCGGAGGCCTCGCCACGCTCGCTGATGAGGATGTGCTTGAGGCGCTGGCGCTCTTCGTCGGAGGCGATTTTGCGGCTGACGCCGACGTGGGAAACGGTGGGCATGAAGACCAGGAATCGGCCGGGGAGCGCGATGTGCGAAGTGATGCGCGCGCCCTTCTTGGCGATGGGCTCCTTGGCGATCTGGACGAGGATCTCCTGGCCGGGCTTGAGCAGGTCAGAGATGATGGGCAGGTCAGAGGTCTGCGCGGAGCGGCGCGAGGGGCCGCGGCGTGCGCCGGGGGCTGCCTGCGGCGTGCGGCCACGGCGGCCGCGCGTGCCGCGGTCGCGGGGGGGTTGGCCGGGAGCAGCGGCGGGACGGCCGTCGGCCTGGGCTTCCTCGCTGTCCTCGTCGTCGCCGGCTTCTTCCTCTTCGCCGTTCTTGTCATCGAGGTCAAGGTCGATGCGATGGTCGAGGTGGGCTTCCTGCAGCATCTCGCCGAGGTCGCCGGAGCGAATCTGGGACTGGAGGGTCTGCTCCTCGTACTCGTCGAGATCGTGCTCGTCGCCGCGGTGGACGTGGGGATGGCCGGAAAGCTCGTATTCCTCGCCTTCGATGACTTCTTCTTCCACCACGCCGCTGCCGGGGGCAAAGGCGGAGACGGTGGAGACGGAGGAGGGTTTCGATGGCCGCTCGCCGGATGGTTCGTCGGGCTTCTTTTTGCCGCCGATGCCGAAGATGCGGAAACCGGTGGGCGGATTGGGATCGACGCTGTGAGAGGCGTCGGAGTCGGGCTCGTCGCCCACGGCCTCGGCTTCCTCGGTCAGTTCGTTCTCCGCGACCTCTTCTTCGACGAAGTCTTCTTCGACCAGGTCATGGGAGGCGTGGCGAGCGGCGACCTCGGCTTCGGGCTCCGGTTCGGGAGCGGATTCGGGGCGGGCTTCGGGCCCCGGGCCGCGATGGCGCGAGAGCGATTCGCCGGGCAGCAGGCCGCTGCCATCCCACTGGAGCGGAGCCTCAATGAGCGTGGAAGGCCGCGAGGTGACGTTGCGCGCAGGCGCGGCTGCGGACCGGGCCGTCCGCGGTGCGGATTTGGGCTCCTCGTCAGAGGGCTTGCTGCCGTACCTGGAGAGCGACTCGCCGGGAAGGACGACGGACGGGGCGGCGCGCTCAGAACGGGCGGATGGGGCAGCCTGGGCATGAATTTCGTGAGCGGGTCCGGGCTTGCGGTTGCGGGCCGGTACGGCGGGCAGCGACTCGGATTCGGAGTCGCCTTCCACGTCTCTGGAGGCTGCGTCGGTGGCGGAACCGGCGGAGGGTCCGCGGCCTCCGCGCCGGCGGCGTCCGCGCCAGCGCTTGGCGCCGGCTTCGTCTGGAGTCTGCTGCGAGGTTTCGTCAGAGGATTCGGGAGTGATGACGATACGGGATTCCGCGGAACCGGAGTTCGCGGATTCAGCGCGGGGAGCTTCTTCGCGCGGGCGGCGCTCGGAAGAGCCGCGGTCGGCACGCGAGCCACGCTCTCCGCGCTGGGGGCGCTCTGCTCGGTCGCTCGGGCGCACCTCGCCGGATCGCACCTCGCCTGAACGCACCTCGCGGGGCGGCTGGGCCGCGCCGGAGACGGTGGCCTTTTCGATTTCCTCCGAGTCCTCCTGATCCTCAAGCTCGAGGAAGTCGGTTACATAGAGGAAAGCGTCGCGCTCGAGGCCAACATCGACGAAAGCCGACTGCATGCCGGGGAGTACGCGCGTGACGCGGCCGTTGTAAATGGAGCCGGCGAGTGTGTACTCGTTTTCGCGCTCGTAGTAGATTTCCGCGAGCTGGTCGTCTTCCAGAATCGCGAGCCGCGTTTCATGCGGCGTGGACGAGATGCAAATTTCCTTTGCCATCGTACCTTTCTGCCCGGGGAATGGGGATTGCCGGGTCCTGCGGCCAGCGGGAAGGGTGCGATGCGAGGCGGGAAGGGCTTGAGAAGTGCGAGAGGGATGACCTGCGAGCTGCTGCTGTGCGGTGGGCCATGCGGAGGCCGTCCCAGCCGGGAGGCGCACCGCGACGGCTGAGTTGCTGCCGAACGAGCTGCATGTGAGGGTGATCCGTGCGCAGAGAGTTTGTGACCTGCGAGGCCGGGGACTCCGGCCGGGCCGTTCGCCCGAAAGCAACCACCAGCGCAAGCCACGAACCGAGGGAGAACAGACTCCACCCCGGCTTTCTCGCGGACCGCGCGCAACCGGCTGGCTGCCAACGGGCTACCCGTCTCTGCGTGCTCATGAACCCAATCCTGCCGGGCATCTGGACCGAATCGCGGTCTGGCCGGCGTAATCGTCTGAAAAATCGTTTCTTGCGGGCTGGGACTGGGTCCCGGGCCGGCAAGAAGGGAACCTTGTGAAGCGGCTTCCTTGCCCTTGCGGGCGGGGAAGCCTTAGTTTACGAACCGGCGCATGCGGACGTTCATGACAATGCCCAGCGCGAGGAAGGTAAACAGCACCGAAGATCCGCCGTAACTCATTAACGGTAAAGGAATTCCGGTGACGGGCATAAACCCGATGACCATGCCCACGTTGATCCCTATCTGAAAGGTCAACACAGCCACGACGCCCATGATAATGAGGGAGCCGGGCAGGTCGGCAGCTGTTTGAGCGTTTTGAATCAAACGCATCAATATGGAGAAGTATAGCAGCAAGACGAAGACCGCGCCTACAAAGCCGTGCTCCTCACTGAGGGCGGCAAAGATGAAGTCGGCGTGGGGGATGGGCAGAAAATCGCCCTGGGTCTGGGTGCCTTTTTCCGCGCCCTTGCCCCAGATGCCGCCGGAGCCGACGGCGATGAGGGACTGGCGAATCTGGTAGCCGGTGCCGCGGGGATCGTTATTGGGGTTGATGAAGCTGGTGAGGCGGGCCTTCTGGTAGGGCTTGAGAATTTTTCCGCTGGTCCAGACGCCGACGATGAGCACCAGCGCACCGGCGATGAGGATGAGGGATTGGCGGAGGTTGACTCCGCCGAGAAAGAGGCCGGCGACGAGAATGGGTGTGAAAGTGAGCGTGGTGCCGAGGTCGGGCTGCTCGAGGACCAGGAGCATGGGAAGGCCGACGAGGACGAAGGCCTTGAAGATGTCGCGCCAGGTGAGGCTGCGGGCGCCGAGGTTGGCGAAGTAGCGTGCGACGGCGAGGATGAGGACAACCTTGACCCACTCGGAGGGCTGGAAAAGGATGGGACCGAGCTTGATCCAGCGGCGCGCGCCGAGAGCTTTGTGGCCGATTCCAGGGACGAGGACGGCGGCGAGCGCGAAGAGGCAGAGGCCATAGGCCCAGGGCGTCCAGTCGAGGAGGCGGTGGTAGTCAATGCGGGCGAAGATGAACATGGCCACGAGGCCGCCGGCGATCCAGTAGATCTGCTTGATGTGGAAGCCGACGTAGCGGGTGTGGAGGGTGGCCGAGTAGATCTCAAAGACGGAGATGGTGCAGAGCAGCAGGACCATGGCGAGGAGGGCCCAGTCAAAGTCACGAAAGCTGAGGAAGCGGCGGACGGGTCTCATCGCCTCTTCCAGTGGAGCTCAGGCAGGGCCGTGCCGAGCAGAAGAGTGCCGAGCTGGGCGGCGGCGGGAATGGGATGGGCCGGAGAGACAGGCGCGGGGCGGGCGATGCCGGCGGGCGGCGCGGGCAGGAGGGAGTTGTCAAAACTGGCTATGGCGGGGGGGGCGATTTGGGGGTCGGAGTCCGGATGGGGATAGACGAAGAAGTGGCCGGCGTGCATGCGGGCGACCTGAGACTTTCCGGCTGAGCCCGCGGGGTTGGGAATGGACCAGACGGCGCCGACGTCGACCGGAGCATTGGCGGCCGGGGAGTTGGGCAGGTTGTGGGCCAGGCGGCGTTCTTTGTCCACGAAGGCGGCGACGACGCGGGAGGCGATGCGGCCAGCGTAGTAGCTGAAGTCGCCGTGCATCCACAGGACGGCCACCACAAGATACGGATTGCGGCGCGGCACGACGCCCACAAACCACACATTGGGAACGTAAGCTTTGCCCTTGAGCCCGAGGCGCTTGATGGTTGCGTCGCTGACGGTTTGGGCGGTGCCGGTTTTGCCGGCGAGATCGATGCCGTTGAGGTGCGCGGAGCTGGCGGTGTGGAACTCACCGGGCTCGGTGACCTGCGCCATGCCGTCGGTGATGGTGATCCAGTTCTGCGGGTCGATGGGGACGTAGGCGTTACCGGAGCCGGGGTAGTTTTCCTTGAGCCACTGGCGGAAGTAGGGCGGAAGCTGGTCAGGGAAGACGACGTGAGGGCGGACCATGTGGCCGTCAGAGGCGACGCCGCCGATGTAACGCGCGAGCTGGATGGGCGTGGCCTCGATTGCGCCCTGGCCAATGCCGACGGAGATGGTTTCGCCGGCGTACCACTTGCGGTGGTAGTCACGCATGACCCACTGGGCGGAAGGCATGAGGCCGGGCTGCTCGTTGGGCAGGTCAATGCCGGTCTTCTGGCCGAAGCCGAATTCCTTGGCGTATTTGTCGATGCGGTCAATGCCGAGCTTGTCGGCAAGGGTGTAGAAGAAGGTGTCGCAGGAGTCAGGGATGGCGTTGTGGATGTCGACCGCGCCGTGGCGCCTGTCGCAATGGTAGAAGTGGCCGTAAAAGGAAGCGCCGCCGTTGCAGTAGACGTGGAGATTTTGCGCGATGCCCTCCTGCAGTCCGGCGACGGACATGACGATCTTGAAGGTGGAGCCGGGTGCGAGCTGGGCCTGGATGGCCTTGTCGAGGAGCGGATGGGAGGGGTCGGTGATGAGCTCGTCCCAGTCGGCGCGATCGATGCGGACGGCGAATTTGTTGGGGTCGAAGCTGGGGCGGGAGACGAGGGCGAGGATTTCGCCGTTGCGCGGGTCCATGGCGACGAGCGCGCCGTCGCGGTCGCCCATGGCAAGCTCCGCGGCGCGCTGCAGGTCGATGTCGATGGTGAGGCGGAGGTCCATACCGGGGATGGCGTGCTGGGTGCCGAGGATGCCGACCTCGCGGCCGCGGCTGTCGACGATGACGTCGCGTGAGCCGTCCTGGCCGCGGAGAAGTGAGTCGTAAGTCTCCTCGACGCCGGCCTTGCCGACGACGTCGCCGGGCTCGTAGGCGGCGTAGCGCGGGTCATTCAACATTTCCTCGCTGACCTCGCCGACGTAGCCGATGAGGTGGGAGGCGAAGCCGTTGGCGGGATAGAGGCGGCGCTCCTCGTCGATGGTTTCGAGTTCGGGCAGCTCATTGCGATGGGCGGCGATGAAGGCCTGCTCGTCTGGCGTGATGTCCTGCTTGATGGGGATGGGCTGGTAGCCGGGGGAGTGGCGGTAATGGCGGATGGTGGCGCGAAGCTGGTCGAGGTCGAGGTGAAGGCCTTTGGCGATGAGGGGCAGGTCAGCGTTGAGGTTGGCGGCCTGCTCGCGCAGCAGGAAGCAGGAGACGGAGGGGTAGTTGTCGACGATGAGGCGGTTGTAGCGGTCAAAGAGTTTGCCGCGCCCGGCGAGGGTGGGGACCTTGCGGATGCGGTTCTGCTCGGCGAGGACGCGGAAGTTCTGCGCGCCGATGACCTGGAGCCGCCAGAGGCCTGCGGAGAGCGCGAGCATCAAGAGCAGGATGCCGTACAGCACGGCATTGAGCTTGATGCCGGAGAGTTTTTCGCCTCGTGTAGATTTTTCGAAAGCCATGAGACTACGTTCCTAGCATAGCGCGTTGCGATTTTGCTTGCAGCGGGGCATGTACGGGGTCAATCGCGAATCTGGAAGCGATCCAGCAGGGGAAAGACGACGACAGCGATTGCGGAGTTGCCGAGGGCCTTCGAGAGCTCGAACAGCCAGTCGGTGCGAAGGTTGAGGCCGAGCAGGCCGCGGTAGACGAAGATGTAGATTCCACTGGAGACGAGCGAGAGAACGAAGATGAGGAGAATGCGGATGGCGCGATTTTCGACGTCAATGCGAACGCCGGTGGAGGCGGCAAGATAGCCGACGACGGTTTTGGCGATGCCGTTGATGCCGATGGCGTGGTGGGTGAGCGCGTCCTCAAAGATGCCGAGGGCGGCGCCCATGACCGTGCCCTGGATGGGACTGCGGCGGCCGAGCGCGAAGTAGACGGTGACGATGAGGGGGAGATCGAACCATGCATAGCGGCCGAGAACGCGCGGCAGCCAGGCCTGCAGCACCAGGGAGACGAGCGGCACCAGCCCGTACATGAGCAGGGGGAAGCGCTGGATTTCGAGGTCTCGGCGGGTGTTGGCCGTGAGGACGGACATGACTAGGGGTTCCTCCGCGGGGGATTTCCAGTGCGAGGGGCGGAGGGGTTGCCGGTGCGTGGGGCGGGCTTTTTGGCGGCGGGCTGCGCGGGCGCGGGAGATTGGGCGGGGGCCGGCTGGGAGTCGCCGGTGACGGCGGTGGGCGAGAACTGGTCAGGGTGCAGCGGCTGCGGCGGCTGCTTGGCGAGGGGGTTGGGCGGGGTGCTTTGGTTGAGCGGCTGCTGGTCCGGCGGAAGGTTGGGGACGAGCAGGCCGGGGAGGCGTTCTTCCTGGACCTCGGTGGCTTTTTTCTCCGCCTCTGCGGCAGCGACTACCTTGCCGTCGATGGCCTGGCTTTCGGCCATGTCCTTCTTTTCGTCGGGCGGGAAGCGGGGCTGGGTGGAAGTGATGACGAGAACCTCGTCGAGGCGATCGATGTGAGCGGCGGGCTTGAGGATGACGTCGATGAAGGAATCGCGGTCGGGGTCAGTGACAACCTTCTGCACGACGCCGACGGGCAGGCCGCGGGGGAAGATGAGGTCGCCGCCGGCGGTGAGGACTTTTTCGCCAGGCTGGATGCGATTGTCGGAGAGGATGCCGACGACCTCCGGCTGGCCGATGGCGTTGCCGCGCAGGATGCCGCGCAGGCGCGTGGATTCAAGGATGACGCCAGCGCCGCTGGTCTGGTCGTTGATCATGAGCACCTGGGCGGAGTGGGGATAGACCTCGCGGATTTTGCCGACGATGCCGTCGGGGGTGATGACGGCCATGTCGCGATGGAGGCCGTCGTCCTCGCCTTTGTCGATGTAGACGACATGGGATTGCTGGCTGCCGCTGGAGCCGATGACCTGGGCGGCGAGGGTCTTGTAGATGTACTTTTCCTGGAAGTGAAGGAGAGCCTGGAGACGCTCGCCCTGGCGGGCATCTTCAAGCAATGCCGCTTGCTCGAGGCGGAGGCGGTCGATGGTTTGTTCGAGGTCCTTGTTCTGGCTGCGGACCTGGCGCAGGTCAATGTAGTTCTGCCAGACGTCGAAGAGGCCGTTGCGGGTGGAGTGGATGAGCCGCTCGGGCGGGGAGACGAGGGCGTTGGCCCAGAGTCGGATGAGGCGCACACCACCGCTGTCGCGCGGGTCGAGGCTCATCTGGGCGGAATCGGAGCGGCGGACCTGCATGGCGAGTCCGACGATCTGCGCGGCGAGCAGGGCCAGCAGCACGAGAAGGTTCCGATAGCGGACGATGAACGATTCCATAATGCCCCAACGCGGGGTGACCCAAAGCCGGGAATGACCCAGACGCGGGCCCGGGGCTGTGCGTTCCGGCTGCCTGAACGCGCTGCGCCGGGAGACGGGTCCCGAGGGCCCTAGTCGATCTTGATTTTGCGCAGCAGCCGGAAATCGGAGAGCATTTTTCCGGTGCCGAGGACCACGGAAGCCAACGGGTCGTCGGCGACGGAGACGGGCAGTCCGGTTTCCTCGCGGATGCGCTGGTCGAGGTTCTTGATGAGCGCGCCGCCGCCGGTGAGGACAATGCCGCGGTCACTGATGTCGGCGGAGAGCTCGGGCGGTGTGCGCTCGAGCGCGACGCGAATGGCATTCATGATGACGGCGATGCACTCGCCGAGGGCTTCGCGGATTTCGCTGTCGTCGATGGAGATGGTTTTGGGTACGCCTTCAATGAGGTTGCGGCCCTTGATTTCCATGGTGAGGGGTTTATCGAGCGGGTAGGCCGAGCCGATTTCAATCTTGATCTGCTCTGCTGTGCGCTCGCCGATGAGAAGGTTGTACTTGCGCTTTAGGTAGTTGGTGATGGACTCGTCCATCTGGTTGCCGGCCATGCGGACCGAGCGGGAGTAGACGATTCCGGAGAGAGAGATGACGGCGATGTCGGTGGTTCCGCCGCCGATGTCGACGACCATGTTGCCGCCGGGCTCAGTGATGGGGAGGCCCGCGCCGATGGCGGCGACCATGGCCTGCTCGACGAGGTAGACCTCGCTGGCCTTGGCGCGATAGGCGGAGTCCTCGACGGCGCGCTTTTCCACCTGCGTAATCTCAGACGGCACGCCGATGACGATGCGCGGATGGACGAGCATCTTGCGGTTGTGCGCTTTCTGGATGAAGTAATTGAGCATTTTTTCAGTGACTTTGAAGTCAGCGATGACGCCGTCCTTCATGGGCTTGATGGCCACGATGTTGCCGGGGGTGCGGCCCAGCATCTCCTTGGCCTCCTTGCCGACGGCTTCGACCTCGCCGGTGTTCTTGTTGATGGCGACGATGGATGGCTCGTCGACGACGATGCCTTTGCCGGCAGCGAAGACGAGGGTGTTGGCAGTGCCAAGATCAATGGCCAGGTCGCTCGAAAACATGCTGAAGAGCGAACGCAGGCCGTGCAATCGCGAAGCGCGCGAAGGATAACCGTTCGATGACATGGAGAGCTGGGTCTACCTCAAGAAGTATTGTACGGCCAGTGGGCGTTGGCGGCGCAGGGCGCAGTGGGAAAGGTGCACCGGAGGTCACATCCCCCCGTCCGATGCGATAAACTCAGGTGTTTGCGGGCGCGAGACGGGACGCAAAAAAGGACCCGGGGGCGCAAAAAGCCGGGTCCGTGGCCCCGCATTCCCCAATTCAATTGAGGCTATTATGACCTATCCCACGTATAACAACCTGATTGGCGGCGCATGGATGCCCGCAAAGAGCGGCAAGACGACGCTGAACCTGAACCCGGCGGACCACGAGGATGTTGTGGGGGCGTTTCCGCTGTCGGAGGCCGAAGATGTGGATCTGGCGGTGGCGGCGGCCAAGAAGGCTTATGCCACCTGGCGGCTGGTTCCGGCGCCGAAGCGGGCGGAGATCCTGATGCGGACCGGGATGCTGCTGCGCGAGCGCAAGGAGCAGTTTGCCCGCGACATGACCCGGGAGATGGGCAAGGTGCTGGCGGAGACGCGCGGCGACGTGCAGGAGGCGATTGACGAGGCGTTTTACGTGGCCGGCGAGGGGCGGCGGCTGTTCGGCGTGACGACGCCGAGCGAGTTGCAGAATAAATTCGCCATGAGCGTGCGGATGCCGGTGGGCGTGGTGGGGATGATTACGCCGTGGAATTTCCCGATGGCGATTCCGAGCTGGAAGCTGTTTCCGGCGCTGGTATCGGGGAATACGTGCGTGATCAAGCCGGCGACGGATACGCCGCTTTCGGTCTATAACCTGGTGCAGACGCTGGTGGATGCGGGACTGCCGCGGGGCGTGGTGAACATTGTGTTCGGGGGCGGGGCGGGCGCGGGCTCGGCGCTGGTGGAGCACAAGGACGTGCGGGCGATCAGCTTTACGGGGTCAAGCCAGGTGGGATCGCTGGTGGGCCAGCGTGCGGCGGCGACGTTCAAGGCGGTGTCGCTGGAGATGGGCGGCAAGAACGCGCAGATTGTGCTAGACGACGCGAACCTGGAACTGGCGCTGGACGGTGCGCTGTGGGGCTCGTTCGGCACCACCGGACAGCGCTGCACGGCGACGAGCCGCATCCTGCTGCAGAAGGGGATTGCGGAGCAGTTCACGGCGGAGTTTGTGGCGCGAGCCAAGGCTCTGAGGGTGGGCAACGGGCTGGACGAGAGGATGCAGGTGGGCCCGCAGGTGAATGCGAGCCAGATTGCCACATCAGCGAAGTATGCGGAGATTGCCAGCGGCGAAGGCGCGAAGCTGCTGCTGGGCGGGCACGCACTTACCGGCGGAAGTTATGCGAAGGGGACCTTCTTTGAGCCGACGATCTTTGCCGGAGTGAAGCCGGAGATGCGGATTGCGCGCGAAGAGGTCTTTGGGCCGGTGGTTTCGCTGATTGAGTTCGAGACGTTTGAGCAGGCGGTGGAGATTGCCAACTCGATTGACTACGGCTTGTCGACGGCGCTCTACACGAAGGACGTGAACCGGGCGTTTGCGGCGATGCGGGACCTGGAAGCGGGGATTACCTACATCAATGCGCCGACGATTGGCGCGGAGGTGCATCTGCCGTTCGGCGGCGTGAAGCAGACGGGGAACGGGCACCGCGAGGGGCTTGGCGCGATCGACTTCTTTACGACGTGGAAGGCTGTGTACGTGGATTATTCGGATACTTTGCAGCGCGCGCAGATTGACAACGCGGAGTGAGCGGGGCGGAGTGAGTGAGCGGCTGATTCCTGCGGCGGGCGAGAAGTTGTCAGGATTCGGCCCGTTCGACGCGTTAAGACGATTGCGCGTTACTGATTCATGGAGCCCAGGATAACGGTGCCGGTGCCGGACTGGGTGAGCACGCAGATGCCGTGCTGGTCGCACTTGTAATGAATGAGGGTGCCGTTGGAAGCCCAGCCGGCTGCGATGGGCCGGTCGCTGGCCTTGGCGACATAGAAGCTCTTTCCCGCGCCTGAGCCGAGCATGCCGGCGGCCTGATCCCAGGTGTTCACGCGGACATCGCCTTCGACGTAAAAGGCGGACTCGAGCATCCGCTGCGCCTTGCGGCGGGCGGCTTCGTGCTGGGCGCGGGAGAGTTCGGCCTGTCGTTGCGACTTGTGCGTCATCAGGTCGTGCTGTTCCTGGACGGTGGGGAAGTTGGTGTTGAAGTCCCAGTAGTCGAAGTGGGCATACTGATCGGAGGTGCAGCGCAGAGCCCCCTGGGTGTAAAGAGAGGCGACACTGCCGTCGTTGCCGAGTTTTTCCTGCAGGACGTCGTGGCCGCTCTCGCGCTGCGTTTCCTGGGTCTGACGGGCTTGAAGGTCAGCCTGCTTGGCGGCGGCGCGGGCTTCCTGAGCTTTTTTGCCGCGGCCGGAAGGCAGACTGGCGGACTCCGACGGGACGGTGGACGGGTCAAAGGGCAGCAGGACCTGGGTGCTGCAGAGCGCGAAGCCGGAGGCATCCAGGATGCGAAGGTTGAACTCGATGGGCCTTGGCGGATGGGCGGCGGCATAGGCGAAGCCGGCCGCGTACGTGGGATCGATCGGCTCGATCTCCAGTTTGTAGACGGCGTTGCCCTCCCAGCGAGTGACAAGGTGGCCGCGGAGTCCGCCGGCATTGAAAACAGCCTGGCCGAGGTCGGCTCCGGGAGGCGCGGCCTTTGGCTGCTTGAGGAAATAGATGCCGATGGCGACGACGACGAGGACGGCGAAGCCGATGAGCAGCATCGTGTATTCCGAGCCCCGTTCCGGCGACTTCTTGATGGGGCTTCCCGCGGGCGGCTCGGCGCTGTCATAGGGATTTGCGATGAAGCGCTCGGTTTTTTCCGGCGGCGGGGACTGGCGGTGCGCGTCGTCCTCAAAGTCCGTCATCAGGCAACACCTCTCGCGGCTCGTCGCGGCCCGCAGCAGGGAAATCCAGCAAAGGGGGAGCCTTCTGCATCAACCGGGTGGCTCCAATTGGACAGTACCAATCTATCTCCAATAGAACCCTAACGGGTATGCGCGGCTCTTGACTAGCTGGATTCTATGGATGGAGCCGCGGGAAGGGTTACGGGAGTGACGTGTCGGGCCGGGAGGCTCCGGATCATTTTCCTGATCCGGGAGGGACGGCCTCGGCGGATTCCGATTTGGCCGGTGGGGAGGGTTTGAGCAGCGGCAGCGGCGGGTGGGCGAAGAGGTAGAGCTCGTTGAAGAGGTATTTATAGGTGGCGTGGGACTGGCCGCGGAACTGCGGGCGATATCCAAAGAGGACGATGCGGCCCGCGCCGTACTCGAGCTCGACGCTGGCCGCTTTGCCCTCGATGGCTTCCGGGTGCAGGAGCAGGCCGCTTTCGAGCGGGTTGGTCTGGCTGGGATAGCTGGCGAGGATGACGCCGCGGAAGCCGGGCTGGGGCACGAAGGCCGAACCGTTCTGGAAGACGACGACGGGCGAATCGGGCGCGCCGAAGTTATCAGGCAGATCGGCGTTCTGAGTGTTGACGCGCAGCAGCGCGCCGGAGCAGAAGAACTTGTCGGAGCCCAGACCCTTGAGGACGTCTTTGACCGGGAGCGAGAGAAGAGGGATGAGCGCTTTGGCGGAGTCGTTGAAGGCGAGAAGCGTGCCGCCTTCGCGGGCGAACTGGCGGAGGTTGTCGAGACCTTCGCGGCCGATGCCGCCGGCGTACTGGCCGGGCACGACGCCGACGCCGAAGCCATCCATCATCTGGCGTGAGGAGATGTCAGGAATGATGATGACGTCAAAGCGGCTGCGGAGGTCGGCCGCGCGCATGTCGGCGTTGTAAATGCTGATGGGCTGGAAGCCGTAGGTTTTGAGGATCCAGCGGGTCCAGCCTTCGTCGATGGAAGGCTCCCAGGGGCGATAGAGTCCGACGCGGGCTTTTTTGATGGGCAGCGTGTGCGCGGGGTTGCTGATGGCAACGGCGTTGACGCCGTACTGCTTGACGAGCGAGTCGAGGGAGGCGCGGCTGACGCCGCTGACCAGGAACGCGCCGGTCTCCTCGCCTTCGTCGGTTTTGACGGGCTGCTGGGCGACGGCAACGTGCGCCCCGGAGTTGAGCGCGGCATTCACAAGCTCAAAGGATGCGTTGGCGCGATGGGTGACGGCGAAGACCGGGCCCGCGCCTTCGACGCTGGTGGCGGGCAGGGCAACCTTGTCGATTTTGGTGAGGGCGGCGCGCTGCGCTGCGGTGAGGGGATCGGTGACGGCGTCGACGTGGACGCCCAATTGCAGCGGGAGGGTCCAGCCGGTGACGTCGTAAGGCAGGTCAACGGCCTTGGAGGTGCCTTCCTCGATTTCAGTGGGGTAGCGCTGGCGCTCGAAGAGCTCCTTGGCCATGGGCGCGAAGGGCTGGTTCATGGGGATGACCCAGGAACCGGCGGGATAGTGGACGCCGTTGGCGTCGAAGCCGTTTTTCGCGGTGTAGACGTCGAGGCCGTTTTCAATCATGAGCCCGGCGAGGTGCGCAGCCTCAGGAGTGTCAGCCTGCTTGTCACTGATGACGTAAGCGAAGGGCGGCTCCTTGCTGTAGAGCTCGATGTTGTCGCGGGCGGCCTGGTAACGGTTATAGAGGAGGGTCTGGCGGTTTTTGGCGGCGAGGTCGAGGACGGACATGTCGGCGGCGACCATGTAATCGACCGCGTCCTTGAGCCGCCACCAGCCGCCCTGCCAGGGCGTGGAGTACATGCTGAGGGCGCGGAGGTCGCGGAAGGGCTTGGGGAAGTCATTGACGGTGTAAAAGTGCGGAGTGGCGTATCGGTAGAGGGCGGTCTCAGTGAAGAAGGACATCTCATTGCGGAAGACGCTGGCCCAGTCCATAAATCCGGCGTACCAGTTGTCGAATTCGGATTCGGAGACTGCGCCGGGCATGTGGTGCTCGTCGAGATAGGCGGTCATGTTGGTGCCGATGAGGTTGAGCCAACTGCGCACAATGGGATTGATGTTGGTGGAGATGGGATCAGAGAACGGGGGAATCCAGATGCGCGCGGGGAAGGGCGCGGTCTGGTGCTGGCAGTAGAAGATTTCAGGGCTGAAGTCGAGCTCCTCCTTGGTGACGACCTGCTCTTCCTTCATGTTGAGCATGAAGCCGTCGCGGTTGTTGTCGTGGCCGACGTACTTCTGATAGAGCCAGGGCATGGGACTGACTTCGTATTTGGTGCCGACGTTGCCGCGATACCAATGGACGACCATGTCCTGCCCGTCAGGATTGAGGGTGGGCCATAGAACGAGGATGACGTTGTTGAGGATGGCGTCCACTTCAGGGTCATGGTGGGCGGAGAGAAGTTTGTAAGCGATGAGCATGGTGTGCTGCGGGCCGGCAACCTCAGAGGAGTGGAGTCCGCCGTCAATGTGGACGATGACCTTGGAGGTGCGTGCGAGGGCGAGAGCCTGGGAGTCGTCGAGGTTTTCAGCGTGGGCCAGGCGGCCGGCGATTTGTTTGTACTCGTCAAGCTTGGCGAGGTTTTCCGGTGAGGAGATGACGGCGATTTCGATGGGACGGCCCTCGGTGGAAGTGCCAACGGTGAACATCTTGATGCGATCAGAGGCGCCGGCTAGGGCGTGGAAGTAGCGGAGGGTGTCCTCGTAGTCGGCGAGGTAGAAATCGTCGCCGGGATTGTGGCCGAGGACGGAGATGGGCGTGGGAATGGTGGGCGCGGCGGTGGATTGAGCGGGGGCGGGTTGCGCGGCGGCGAAGACGGCGGCAACGACGAAGACGAGAGAGAAGCAAAGGGAAGGCTTGGACAGGGACATCGGCTCTCCTTGAAAAAGGCAGTGCAGCAGGTTCGATTGGGGAAGGACAAGCTTTTCCGGGCCTCGGCGGGATGCTGCCGGACCGCGAACGGTCTTGCGTGCTTAGGGTCTGTTTATACTCCGCGGACGGCGGCGACGAGAGCCGATTTCTTCCAGTTCAAGAAGGGAGGAGCGACGCATACCTGGTGTCTGCAAGCGACGACCGACGACGAAATCGGGGAAATTGGCCTCGTCCCTCCGGGTTGCGGCGAAAATCGCCTCATCCTTCGTTGTCGTCCTCGCCTTGGAATCACCAAAGTCTTCGTCCTCCGCCTTGGCTGAGACAATTTTCGCTCGCAACGCCTGCCGTTCGGGGAGTATGAACAGACCCTGACAGGGTAACGCACGGGCGCGGGCGTGCAAAGAAAGTGTTGCGGCGGGGTGAGGAAGACTGCGCGCGTCGCCAAGGGTCGGCGCAGTAGGATTACGGGCAGCGCGAGCCCGAAACCGGGGCAGCGTCCGGCGGGCCCCGGTCCGCATCCAAATGCGCGGAGGAGTCGAGCGATGATCATCGGCGTTCCCAGGGAGATCAAGGACAACGAGGCGCGCGTGGGCGTGACGCCGGCGGGCGTGAAGGCGCTGACCGAGGCCGGGCACAAGGTTCTGGTGGAGACGCGGGCGGGCGCGCAGTCAGGCTTTGAGGACGAGGAGTATCAGAACGCAGGCGCGGAGATGGTGGGCGAGGCCGGGTATGTGTGGGGCAAAGCCGAGATGGTGGTGAAGGTGAAGGAGCCGATCGAGAAGGAGTACGCATTTTTTCGCGAAGGGCTGGTGCTGTTCACCTATCTGCACCTGGCGCCGGTGCCGGTGCTGACGGACAGGCTGCTGGCGGAGAAGGTGATCGGGATTGCCTATGAGACGGTGCGCGACGCGCGGGGCGGATTGCCGCTGCTGATGCCGATGAGCGAAGTGGCGGGACGAATGAGCGTGCAGGTGGGCGCGACGTATCTGGAGCGGGAGCGGGGCGGGCGGGGGATTCTGCTGGGCGGCGTGCCGGGCGTGCCGCCGGCGCACGTGACAATCCTGGGCGGGGGGATTGTGGGCACGAACGCGGCGCGGATTGCGCTGGGATTCGGGGCCAAGACGACGCTGATCGACATGAACCTGAACCGGCTGCGCGAGCTGGAGGATATTTTCGGCGGGCGGCTGTATACGATTGCCTCCAACAGCTACAACATTGCCAACGCGACGCGCGAGGCGGACCTGGTGATTGGCGGGGTGCTGATTCCGGGGGCGACGGCGCCGAAGCTGGTGACGCGCGGGATGGTGGCGCAGATGAAGAAAGGCGCGGTGATTGTGGACGTGGCGATTGACCAGGGCGGATGCGTGGAGACGGCGCGGCCGACTTCGCACTCGAACCCGAGCTATGTGGTGGACGGGGTGGTGCACTACTGCGTGACGAATATGCCGGGCGCGGTGCCGCACACGTCGACGCTGGCGCTGACGAATTCGACCTTCCCTTATCTGATGCGGCTGGCGAACCATGGCGCGCGCGAGGCGCTGAAGCAGGACGCGGGGCTGGCCGCTGGGCTGAACACGTGGATGGGCGCGCTGACGCATCGGGGAGTGGCGGAGAGCCAGCAGCGGGGGTGGACGGCGGCGGCCGAAGTGCTGGACTGAGCAGGGATTGACGCGGGTTTTTGGTTCGCGGCGCGCGTGGGCTGCGCCTATAATCGCGGCATGTCGGGCGGCGGGCAATCACGGCGGCGCACTGTGCTTTGGTTGGCGGCGGGAGTGCTGCTTTTTTTTGCACTGCTGGGCGCGCTGCAGGCCTTCAATCCATCGGGAGTGAAGTTCCTGAACCCGGATACGGCAGGGGAGACGCTGGCGTTTACCGGGCTGACGGTGGTGGTGTTTCTGCTGCTGCTGGTTCTGCTGCTGCTGCTGCTGCGGAACATTCTGAAGGCTTATGCGGACCAGAGCAGCAGCGCGCTGGGGGCGCGGCTGCGGACGCGGATGGTGCTGGGCGCGGTGATTATCGCGCTGACGCCCGCGGTGTTCATGTTTCTGTTCAGCTTTCAGTTGATGAACCGGTCAATTGACCGCTGGTTTACGCAGCCGACGGCGGAGCTGCGCCAGGACTCGACGCGCGTGGCGCTGGAGCTGGCGCAATACGTGACGAACAACGCGCGGGTGGAGGCGCAGTCGATTGCGGCGTCGGGCGCGGTGACTGACGATACGGGAACAATCGACCGAATTTTGAGCGCGCACAGGATCACGCTGGCGGGCGGATTTGTGTTTGTGTACGACAAGAACGAGCGCGTGATGGGCAGCTACCGGGCGCCGCCGGAGGCGAGCTCGGCGACCTTGCAGACGTGGTTGAACGGCGAGGAGAAGGGCACGGCGATACCGCTTCGCGGACCACTTTCAGCGGCGGTGTACTCAACGGCGCAGCACTTGGGGCAGCCGGTGCTGCGGGTGGGCGAGCGGGAGTATGCGCTGGGCATGGCGGCGACGGCGGAAGGCAAAACGGTGGTGGTGGCGCTGCCCATGCCGCAGGGACTGAGCCAGACGACGGCGCGCATACGGTCAGGCGCGGAAGAATACTGGCAACTATTTCGTTCACGGCATCAGGTGCGGACCACGTTCATCCTGATGCTGATGCTGATTACCACGGTGGTATTTTTCGCGAGCGTGTGGCTTGCGCTGTTTCTGTCCAAGCAGATTACGCGGCCGGTGGAGGCGCTGGCCGACGCGATGGACGAGATAGCGGCGGGCAAGTACGACCATCGCGTGCAGCTGATGAGCAGCGGAGAGATGGGAGAGCTTATTGAGTCGTTCAACCACATGGCCGGGGACCTGGAGGCGAGCCGGCAGATGGCGGAGCGGTCCGCGGCGCAGCTTTCCGAGGCGCACCATGCGAACGAGGTGCGGCGGCGCGAGCTGGAGACGATTGTGGAGACGATTCCGAGCGGCGTGGTGACGCTGGACGCGACGGGCACGGTGCTGCAGGCCAATCGCGCATTCGCCGTGCTGCTGGGCGTGGGCAACGATGGCGGCCTGCGGGGAAAGAAGCTGGAGGCGCTGCTGCCCGCAGAGTCAGTGGAGGACTTTGCGGGAGTGATTCGGCGAGGCCGGCGGATGGGCGCGGCCTCAACAGAGATGGAAATGCACACGGGCGGGCGCACGATGCACCTGGCGGTGACGAGCGCGCGGCTGGAGCTTGGTGATGGGCAGGCGGGGACGGTGCTGGTGGTGGAAGACACGTCAGAATTGCTGCGCGCACAGCGTCAGGTGGCGTGGAAGGAGGTGGCGCAGCGCGTGGCCCACGAGATCAAGAATCCGCTGACGCCGATTGCGCTTTCCGCCGAGCGGATTGGGCGGCACCTGGACCGGCACCTGGATCGCGGGCAGCCGGAGTCGAATTCGATTATCCGCAAATGCAGTGAGGTGATTCTGGGCTGCGTGAGCACGCTGCGGACGCTGGTGGACCAGTTCTCCGCGCTGGCGCAGTTTCCCGCGCCGCAGCCGCGGGCGTGCGACATGAATCAGGTGACGGATGAAGCGCTGGCGCTGTTCGCGGGCCGGCTGGAAGGGATTACGGTGCGTCGCGCGCTTGAGGCCGATCTGCCGCAGGTGCTGGCCGATCCAGAGGCGATGCGGCGTGCTCTGGCGAACCTGATGGACAATGCGGCGGAGGCGATGCAGGGTAGCCTGCTGCGCGTGCTGAGCGTTTCCAGCAGCCTGAGCGAGGACGGTGGAGCGGTGGAAGTGGTGGTGGCCGACACCGGGCATGGATTGACGGACGAGATTCGTGAGCGGCTGTTTCTGCCGTTCTACTCGACGAAGCGAAGAGGAACGGGACTGGGGCTTTCGATTGCGGCGAAGATTGTGCAGGAGCATGGAGGATCGATTCGCGCAGAGAGCAACAGCCCGAAGGGTGCGCGGTTCGTGGTGCGGCTGCCGCTGATGGAGCAGACGGTGAGCCCGGCGGCAGAAGATGGCGCGCGGGCTCCGGTTTCGGAGGCGCGGCCATGAATCACATTCTGGTGGTGGACGACGAGACGGAGATACGCAGGTCGCTCGAGGAGATTCTTCGCGAGGAAGGCTATGCGGTGGCCTCGGCGGCAACGGCGGCCGAGGCGATGGTGCTGGTGGAAGACGCGCCGTATGACGTGGTGCTGCTGGACATCTGGCTTCCGGACCGCGACGGGCTGGAGGTGCTGGCGGAGATTCATGCGCTGGCGGCGGCTTCGCGGCCGGAGGTGGTGATCATCAGCGGCCACGGCAAGATTGAGACGGCGGTGAAGGCGACCAAGCTGGGTGCGTTCGACTTTCTGGAGAAGCCACTGTCGCTGGAGCGGACGCTGATTGTGCTGAAGAACGCCGTGGAGGCGCGGCGGCTGCGCACGGAGAACCTGGAGTTCAAGCGGCAGTTCAGCGTGAACTCAGTGCTGACGGGCGAGAGCGTGCCGGTGAAGGCGCTGCGGCAACAGATCAGGCTAATGGCGCCGACCAACGGGAGAGTGCTGATTTACGGCGAGTCGGGCACCGGCAAGGAGCTGATTGCGCGCGCGATTCATGCCGAGAGCCTGCGGCGCGACCGGGTGTTCGTGGAGTTGAACTGCGCGGCGATTCCGGAGGCGCACATTGAGTCGGAGCTGTTCGGGTACCGGCACGGGGCTCGGCCGGGAGGTCCGCCGGAGCAGCGCGGGACGCTGGAGCGGGCCGACGGAGGGTCGCTTTTTCTGGACGAAGTGGGGGACATGAGCCTGAAGACGCAGGCGAAGGTGCTTTCCGCGCTGGACGACCAGATGTTTACGCCGGTGGGCGGCGCGCAGCCGCTGCGCGTGGATGTGCGGCTGATTGCCTCGACGAACAAGGACCTGGAAGAGGAGATTGCGAAGGGGAATTTTCGCGAGGATCTGTTCTACCGGCTGAATGTGGTGCCATTTTTTGTGCCGCCGCTGCGCGAGCGCAAACAGGATATTCCGCCGCTGGCGCGAGAGTTCCTGGCGGAGTTCGGAAGGCAGTATGGGCGGCCGCGGATGGAGATCGGCGAGGATGCACTGGAGGTGCTGGAACACTACCACTGGCCGGGGAATGTGCGCGAGCTGAAGAATGTGATTGAACGTGTGCTGATTCTGAATCCGCGGGCGCTGCGCATTGAGCGCAAGCACCTGCCGCCGCTGGTACACAAGGCCGGCAGGGGCAGCACGGAGGATTTCTCCACGCTGCAGCAGGCGCGCGACGCCTACGAGCGGGAGTACATTCTGAAGAAGATTGAAGAGGCACGGAACAACATCAGCCGGGCGGCGGAGCTGCTGGGGCTGGAGCGGAGCCACCTTTACCGGAAGATGAAGGCGCTGGGGATTGCGGTGCGGGAGTAGTCGCGGCGCTACCGGATGGGCGTGAGCGAGCCGGGGTTGTCGCCGAGGGTGGGGTCGACGCGGAAGTCCCAGACGGTTTGATTGATCTCAGTGGGCGAGAGGATTTCGACCAGGGCGTATTCGCCGATGAGCAGGTTCTGCCGGGGCGTGATTTTGAGCCAGTGACCGCCGGGCATGCGCTCGACCGTGGCGGAAATCACGTTTTCACTTTGGGTGACCTTGCCGAGCGGGTTGACGTGGATGCCGCCGACGAGGCGGATGGCGCGGCGCTCGTCCACATGAACGATGGCAAAGCCGGACGATGCGGAGTGCGCGCCGTGGGGGCCGTTGGCGACGGTGTCTTTGCTGGTCTTGACGGTGAGAGCGTACGCGCCGGCGGGCTCCATGGAGTCGGCGGTGTCGAGCGAGATGTAGAGCACCGGGTCATTGATGTGGAGGTGGACGCGGGCGTGGGCTCCATCGAGCTCAAGATCGGTGCGCGCGCCAGCAAGCGGGTTGAGCATGCTGAGGCCGTGGTGGGAGCGGCCGTGCATATTGAGGTCACTGGATGCGACGGGGACGAGCTCGGGGGTACCGCGGAAGGTGTCGAGGATGAAGACGCCCTCCTGGTCGGGCAACTCGAGGCCTTTGGCGACCATGGGCATGCGGGCCAGATCGTCTGCGCGCTCGGCGGCTTCTTCCTTGTCGAGTTCTGAGGCTTCCTTCATGGCAGATGAGTCGGGCTGATAAGGGCCAGCGTGGTTCTGCTCCCATTTGCGGGTGGCGTCCCAGTCGACGAGATTGGCGGGGATCTCTTCCCAGTCGCCGCGCTCCTGGGAGAGATAGCGGACGCGGTCACCGACGATCTCGTACTTGCGGCACATCTGGAAGGTGCCATCTTTGAGGATGAGGCGATGGTTGGAGCCGGTATTGGGCAGGCCGGGACTGATGGAAATCGGCTTTCCGTGCTGCTGCTGATCGGATTGGGATTGCGGCGGCACGGGGAGATAGACAGTCTTTGTTGAAGAGTCCGCTTGTGCGCGCGCGACGGATGCGCCGAAGGCAAGGAGTGCCAGCGCGGGCAAGCCGAACGCGAGTGGCCGAAGTCTCATGGTTCTTCAATTTTAGACGCGGCGCGGGGCGGCTGGTTGGCGGGCGGGGCTGCGGGATGCGGGACGGGGGAAGTGGCCTGGCGCGCAAAAGCGAGTATTCTATACACAGGAGAGTTCTGCTTGTTCCGTTCCCGGCTGACGCACGACGGCAAACGCCACGGCCCGCGATCCCGCGGAATGGTGGCGATTGCGCTGTTGTGCCTGGCGCTGCTGGCAATGCTGGCGGTGGCCCAGGCGGTGCACACGCACGCGAACCCGACGGACGCCGACCATTGCCAGCTTTGCATCACCATGCACACGGTGGTGCCGACGGCGGTGACCATGGTTGCGCTGATCCTGGTGGAACTGGCGCAGACTGCTCCGGTGCCTGGGGTTCGGGCGGCAAGCCGCCAGCTGCATCCCCAGCTCTTCATACGCCCTCCACCGATGGGCTGCTAGGGCAATTCCTGCGCTGCTGTGACCTTGCGGTTTCATGCAAGGTCGCCGCTCCCTGATGGTCGCGTCAACTTGCGTGCACCAGCTTCGAGATGCAGTGACTCTGGAATTGCGTTCGTCCTCCTGACACACAAGCGATTGCCGAAAACTCGGGGCGCGGTGTATCCGCCGGCTGAGCCGGCCGCCACGGACATTTCTTGAACGGCAAGCGCGAAGCGCATGGAGGCACGGACCGCACTGACGTTGCCCGGGCACGAGCCCGCGGCCGGTGTTCCGCATTTCAGCCATCTATTGGAGGTTCCCCATGCCGACTTTTCGCGGCACGATGATTCGTATTCTCTCTCTCTTTCTTACGCTGGGTGTTGCTGCGGGAGCAGCGGCGCAGACGGGCAACACGGGACCGGTGCGCGGGACGGTGACCGACCCAACGGGCGCGGTGATTCCGGGTGCGAGCGTGCAGCTGAACAATGCCGAGAGCGGACTGAACCGCTCGGTCAGCTCGGACGGGGTCGGCTCATTCCAGTTCGACAACGTGCCGTTCAACAACTACCAGGTGACGGTGACGGCGAAGGGATTTTCGACGCTGCGACAGAACTTTGTGCTTTCCTCCGCGGTGGGTTCCACGCTGAAGCTGGTGCTGCCGATTGCGTCGACGGCATCGACGGTGACGGTGCAGGCGTCTGGGGACCTGATTGAGACGGACTCGACCATGCACGTGGACCTGGATCGCGATATGTTCCAGAAAGTGCCGCTGGAGAGCGCGTCCTCGTCGCTGAGCTCGCTGGTGACGGTTTCCACGCCGGGCGTTTCAGCGGATTCAAACGGGCTGTTCCACGGGCTGGGCGATCACGCGTCGAACTCGTTTTCAGTGGACGGGCAGCCGATTACCGACCAGCAGAGCAAAGTCTTCTCAAACCAGCTTCCGGCGAATGCGATTGAGTCGATTCAGGTGATCTCCGGCGCGCCGCCGGCCGAGTATGGCGACAAGACAAGCCTGGTGATTGTGGCCACCACGCGCTCAGGCCAAGGCGTGACCAAGCCGACGGGCAGCATTGATACGTCGTATGGTGCGTTCGGTTCGATTGCGGGTGGGTTTGACCTGTCCTATGGCGGCAAGAACTGGGGCAACTTTGTGGAGATGGACGCGCTGAACACGGGGCGGTTTCTGGATCCGCCGGAGTTCAGCGTCTTCCACGACAAGGGCAACGAGGAGAACTTCTTTGACCGCGTGGACTACACGTTTGATCCGGCCAGCTCAATGCACGTGGACATGAACTACAGCCGGTCGTGGTTCCAGACGCCCAACTCCTACGACAGCCTGAACGTGCAGAACGTGGTGGGCGGCGGGACGAGCGCAAGCCCGGTGTTTGCGAACGTGGGGAACGCGGACCAGCGGTCAAAGATTGGCACGTTCAACTTTGCGCCGACTTACACGCGCGTGCTGAGCCAGAACGCGGTGCTGAATGTGGGTCTTTATGCGCGCAAGGATCTGTATCACTACTATCCGAGCCCGAATGCGCTGGCGGACCTGGGCCCGGCGAACCTGCAGACCTCGTCGATTGAGCAGGACCGCACGCTGTTCAATACTGGAATTCACTCAGACCTGACGTATACGCGCGGGATCCACGACGTGAAGGCAGGCGCGGAGTATGAGCAGACGTTCCTGCGCGAGCATGACGCGCTGGGCGTGGTGGATGCGACGCTGAACGCGCCGTGCGTGGACGCGGACGGGAATCCGCTGCCGGGGTACTCGGACCCGAGCGACTGCGCGGCGGGCGACGCGGAGCCGAATCCGAATGATCTGCCGGTGCTGGGGCCGTATGACATGACGCGCGGCGGCAGTTATTACACCTACTTTGGCCACGCGGATGTGAAGGAGCTGGCGCTCTATGTGGAGGACGAGATCAAGGCCGGCAACTGGGACCTGAACCTGGGGATTCGCGGCGACCTTTACAACGGGTTGACAGTGGCGCGGCAGGCCGAGCCGCGGCTGGGCGTGGCCTACAACGTGAAACAGACAAAGACAGTGCTGCGCATTTCCTACGCGCGGACGCTGGAGACGCCGTTCAACGAGAACCTGGTGCTCTCGAGCGAAGGGTGCTCGAATGCAGTGCTTTCGCCGCTGCTGCTGTGCACGCCGGGAGTGTCGACGGCCGAAGCGCCGGGCTTCCGCAACGAGTTTCACGCGGGGTTCCAGCAGGCGGTGGGCCCGCACGTGGTGGTGAGCGGCGAGTACATCTGGAAGTACACGCACAACGCGTTCGATTTCTCGGTGCTGGGCAATACGCCGATCACGTTCCCGATCGACTGGCACAACTCGAAGATTCCGGGATACGCGCTGGACGTGGAGGTGCCGCAGTGGCGGAACTTCAGCGCCTACGCGGTGATGTCGTCAGTGGCGGCGCGGTTCTTTCCGCCGCAGGTGGCGGGCGCGGGCGCGACGGTGGGCCAGGCGGGACTGCCGTTCCGCATTGACCACGACGAGAAGTTCAACCAGTCCACGCACCTGCAATACCAGATTGGCAGACACGGGCCGTGGGCGGGCGGCAACTGGCGCTACGACTCCGGACTGGTGGCGGGCGCGATGCCGTTTGCCGTGGACCGGACGACGCCGGTGGACCTGAGCGGGCTGACGAACGACGAGCAATTCGAGGCGGGGATTGCGTGCGGCGGCGTGAAGGCGACGCTGACGCAGGGATTCACGTCGTGCGCGCCGAATGAGTACTCGTCGTCGCTGGTGCGGATTCCCGCGCCGGGGACGGAGAACGACGACAAGAACCCGCCGCGGATTGCGCCAAGAAACCTGTTCGACGTGACCGTGGGGCAGGAGAACATCTTCCGGGCCGAGCACTACAAGGTGGACCTGGACCTGACGGCGATCAACGTGACGAACAAGTACGCGCTGTACAACTTTCTTTCGACCTTCAGCGGGACGCATTATGTGACGCCGCGGGCGGTGACGGCGAAGGTGACGCTGCATTTTTAAGAGCAGTAGTCAGTATTCAGTAGATGATGGGCCCTTCGGGATCGCTCTCCTGGCAAGGCGAAGAGGAGGCGAACCGAAGGGCCTAATTTTCGGCAAAATGCCTGTGGAAAAGTGCAAATAAATTAGGGGGGGTGGGGGGGGATACCTCAGCGAGACCACCCGCTCCCCCTAGCCGTTAGCCGCCAGCTGTCAGCCCGCTGCTGGTTTGTGCCGGAGTAAGGGTGTGCTTATTTCCAGTGTGACGGATTCGGAGAATTAATCGGCAAAACTGACGAAGAAATTTTGGGTGAGGCAGGGGGCAGCGAGTCAGCGAGATGCCGGGTTGATGGGCGGGGCTGGGGTTCCGTCGGACCAATGGCTGACCCAGACCATGAAGATGGTGACCCGCTCCTCTGGGTCGCTGGCAGCAATGACGGGCGAGCCGGGCAGGTTGGCGCCCCAGGTTGCGGCAACCTTGCCCGAGACGAAGAACATGAGATGGGAATGCCAGTTTTTAGCGTCGTCGTTGAGGTACTGGCGGCGGGACATCATGTAGCACATGGCGCCGGGCTGGAGCGCGGGCAATTGTCCATTGCTGAACGCAGAGTCGACGGCGCGGGCGATTTCGGATTTCGATTTTCCGGCGAGGACGAGCGCGGTCTTTTGCAGGTAGATGGGCGCGAAGGAGCGCGCGGCGGCGGGATTGAAGCAGATGGGGGCGCGGATCTTTGGATTCCAGAACTCAGGAAAATTGGTGGCCGCGCCCCAGGAGCGCTCGACGATGCAGAGGAAACCGTTGGTTCCCTTGACGGCGGTGGTGTAGCCGTGGGGCGAAAGGACCATCACTTCGGCGTGGTCGGCGATGGAGGGCGGAGCGGCGCTGCGCGCGAGGGCGATTTCAGCCTGCGGGCTGGGCATGAGGTACTGCGCGAGAGGGGCCATGGCCGAGTAAGGCGACGCGGCTGATTGTGCCGGGGCGGGCCGGGCTGTGCAGGACAGGGCGGCGACGAGGATTGAAGCGGCGAGGGGGGTGAGGTTCTTTGGCATGCGGGTCTCCGGAGTGCTCGATTCGATTCGAGCTTGGGCGGGGCGAGTGGAGAAGATTGTAAGGGGCGAGGATGGCGGCGGCAAGGAGCGCTGACCGGCGGCACGGTGGAGGCTGTGATTTCCCAGGTCTCAGAAGCGAGAGCTGGGGCACCCGGTGCGACTGCGAAAAGCAACCGCAGATCTTTCGACTTCGGTCGCTGACGCGACCTTCGCTCAAGAGGACAGAGTTCAGTGAAGTTGCGGAGGGAGAGCGATTCCAGCCTTTTTCGCGGAGGATGCGAGAAGGATGGGCGGGGGCGCTCCTGCTCAATTTTGTCCGGTTTGCTCGATCGCGGGAATTTGCTGCGCAGGGCAGGGCATTAATGTGTACCAGGGAGACCGGAGAAAGCCCGAGTGCATTCCAAAGCAGACGGGGTCGCCAACGTGGACTGCGTCGTAGGTATGACTTGAGACATCAACGTCGTCTGAATAGGGAATTGGTCCCCACGGGGCAACCCTCAGGTAATACCTTGTCCCTTTGCTGCTGTGACTCTCATACATCTTCAGCACCCAGGTCTGGTATAGGCGGGGTGCCGATTTGTCGGGTAGAGTGTTGGCGGCATTTACCAGCCCGATGCTATACATGCCACCTGTAAGCGCAATGAAAAAGAGAATTGAACCGCGCGACGGGCTCTTCCACGCTGTTTGAAAAAGCGTTGCCACATAGCCGGCGAAAGCCAACAGCATCCAATAAATGAGTTGGAAACTGTCGACGAGATGAGACGGGTCGTTCGATGTCTGGTAAGAGAAGATGACGCCAATTCCGGGCCAGATGATGAGGAAACCGAGATCAGCACGAGGGTCGGGTTTCCTCTTGAATACCGTGAACAGTAGTGGAAATCGGTGAATAAGGATGATTCCCACCGGAGGACAAAGGAGCAAAAGAACAAGAGCGGTCCGATAAACCGGCGCGTAATCCACAAACATGACCGGGACGCTGGCTACTCCCGCGAGAATGCTGAGGCCGATCGCCCACCCTTTCGCCGCGCTAAACGTTTTCGATCGGTCTATGTCCGGTAGTCCTGGTGAATCCTGGCTGCTAGCCCCTTTTGTAATCTCGTCGGCATCCTGTTGATCAAGGTCAGGTAACCCCTTGAGCCATTCCTTGAGATCATCCTCGCCGGTGAAGGAATCCGAGACATTGAATGAATCCTGGTCGTTCTTCAAGTAGACGCGAGTCCAGCGGCCGTATTGGTTCTGGATGGTTCGCAGGCCTTCGATTTGATTGCGAGTGGCGTGGTGGACGCGAAAGGCCGAATGCAGCTCGATGACATCCCCATCGAGAATGAGTCGGCACCGCAAGGACTGCAATACGAGCATCATTCCGGGAACGAGCGAGATGACTCCCACCACCAGAGCGAAATCGCGTCCTATAGGGTCTATCGCCAATTTGAAAAAGAAGCCAGCACCGATGAGAAAGACCGCGGCGAGCAGGATGTGGTGAAGCTTTCGTCCATTCGTGAGCGCGTATTCGCGGCGAGTCGTGTTGATTGGGTCGGGCGACGGCATGGCATTCACGCTTCCAGCTTTTTGTATCACATAAGCTTGCGTGAAGACTTAGGAGGTAAAAACAACCGCAGATCTTTCGACTTCGGTCGCTGACGCGACCTTCGCTCAAGAGGACAGTGTTCAGTGAAGTTGCGGAGGGAGAGCGATTCCAGCCCTTTTCGCGGAGGACGCGAGAAGGATGGGCGGCCGGCGAATGAGGCGGACAGGACTGAATTTCCACATGAGACAGAAGGCGGACGAGGTGCTAAGAGCGATGCGGGCGGGGTGATGAGGCGGCGGTAAGCGGTTGAAAAGGCGTGGGCTGGGTGGGGTGGTGACGGGGCGGGCGCGGGGTGACGGATTTGGGGTGGCGGGGCGGGTGGAATCTCTGCCATACTTGATTGTGCCCACCGGTACGGCCAATCGCACACATATCAAATTGAGGTTGCACAGATGTCTGCAAAGTATGTCTTTGTGACGGGCGGAGTTGTGTCCAGTTTGGGCAAGGGATTGGCGGCGGCCTCGATTGGCTGCCTGCTGGAGAGCCGCGGACTGCGCGTGAACCTGATGAAGTTCGACCCTTATTTGAATGTGGACCCGGGGACGATGTCGCCGTTCCAGCACGGCGAGGTGTTTGTGACCGACGACGGGGCGGAGACGGACCTGGACCTGGGGCACTATGAGCGGTTCACGCATGCGCCGCTTTCGCGCGACAACAATCTGACGACGGGACGGATTTACGAGCAGATTATTTTGAAGGAGCGCCGGGGCGACTACCTGGGGAAAACGGTGCAGGTGATTCCGCATGTGACGAACGAGATCAAGAACGCGATGCGGAAGGTCTCAGCCAACGGCGCGGACGTGACGATTGTGGAGATTGGCGGGACGGTGGGCGATATTGAATCGCTGCCGTTTTTGGAAGCGATCAGGCAGATGCGGCAGGAGCTGGGGCGGGAGAATACGGTGTTTGTGCATCTGACGCTGGTGCCGTGGATTGCGGCGGCGCAGGAGCTGAAGACCAAGCCGACGCAGCACTCAGTGAAAGAGCTGCTGAGCATCGGGATTCAGGCCGATATTCTGCTTTGCCGCAGCGACCGGCAGTTGGGCCGGGAGATCAAGCAGAAGATTGCGGCGTTCTGCAACGTGGAGGAGAAGGCGGTGGTGGGCGCGACGACGGTGCCGTCGATCTACGAGGTGCCGCTGGGGTTTGCGAGGGAGGGCGTGGACGAACTGATTTTGAAGTACCTGCACAAGGAAGCACCGGAGGCGGACCTGAGCAGTTGGAAGGACCTGGTGCAGCGGGTGCATCACCCGAAGGACGAAGTTTCGATTGCGATTGTGGGCAAGTATGTGGAGTACGAGGACAGCTACAAGAGCCTGAAGGAAGCGCTGACGCACGGTGCGGTGGCCCATAATCTGAAGCTGACGGTGACGTGGATTGAGGCGGAGGGGTTGGAGGGCGAGTCGCCCGAGGATCGCAGCTACGAGGCGCAACTGGAGGGCTTCGACGGGATTCTGGTGCCGGGCGGGTTTGGCAAGCGCGGGATTGACGGGATGCTGAACGCGATCCGGTATGCGCGGGAGAAGCAGGCGCCGTATTTCGGAATCTGCCTGGGGATGCAGACGGCATGCATCGAGTTTGCGCGGAATGTGTGCGGGCTGAAGGAGGCGAACTCAAGCGAGTTTGACCCGGCGACGCCGCACCGGGTGATTTACAAATTGCGCGAGCTGCTGGGCGTGGAGGAGATGGGCGGCACGATGCGGCTGGGCGCGTGGACATGCATTTTGCAGGAAGGCACGCTGGCGCAACGGGTGTATGGGCAGACGGAGATCAGCGAACGGCACCGGCACCGCTATGAGTTCAACCGGGAGTATGAGGCGCTGCTGACGGGCGGTGGATTGCAGATCAGCGGGACGACGCCGGACGCGACCTATGTGGAGATTGTGGAGCTGCCGGGGCATCCGTATTTCCTGGGCTGCCAGTTCCATCCGGAGTTCAAGTCAAAGCCGCTGGAGCCGCATCCGCTGTTCCGGGAGTTTGTGGCGGCGAGCTACAGGAACCGGCTGGGGCGCAAGGCGGTGGAGACGACGCCGGCGGCGCACGTGATCCAGTAAAGAGATTCAGTAAAGGGAATAAGCGTGATTCATGCGGGCCGCATGTGTGCGGGTTGCCTGCGATGCCACCTTTGTGGCAGCGGCGGCAGTTGACAATGGTTTTTCGGCGGGCCTATTGTAGGCTTCGTTTTTGTTGTAGGGAGGACTTATTTCTATGACTCATTTCGAATTGCAACCGGAAGAGAACGAACTCGCCAGGCTGGCCGGGCAATGCTGGCAGAACCAGGGTGAACGGGAGCACGAGCTTGAGGCCGAGGCGTATGCGGCGGGTGCATCGATCCGGGCCGGGGAGTACTCGCTGGCCAACCTGGAGGCGATTGTGCGGTGGAAGTCCGAGCGGGTGGTGTACTACCTGATTGGCAACAGCGAGGTGAAGATTCGCGAGGCGCTGCGGGTGGCAGCGGCGCCGGACGTGAACGTGCGCAAGGCCGTGGAGGCGCTGACGGAGCTGCGCGGGGTGGACCTGGCGATTGCGTCGGCGATTCTGGCGACGATTGCGCCGGAGCGCTACAGCGTGCTGGATTACCGGACGCTGGAAGCGCTGGGCCATGCGCGGAAGGATGTGGAGTTCTACGCCGAGTATGTGGAGTTTTGCCGGCGGCTGGCGGAGAAGGGACTGGTGAAGCCGCAGGAAGAGCTGCCGGGACCGACGCGACTGCACGCGCTGGAGCGCGGGCTGTGGGAATGGGCGCGGGCGAAGGTGGAGCACAAGGTTTCGGCATAAGAGCGGGCGCAGGGATGCGAAGCGGAGCGGCCAAGGCTGCTCCGCTTTTTGTTTTGCGGGATGCGGTGAGCAGGGCGGGAGCGAAGGCGGGGCGGGCGCGATAGAATCGCACGCGTGAGACCCACATTTGAAATCGGGCCGGTGCGCGTGGGCGAGGGCCGGCTTTTCCTGATTGCGGGGCCGTGCGTGATTGAGAGCGAAGCGCACGCGCGGCGGATGGCCGAGGCGATCCAGCGGATTACGAGCGACCTGGGGATTCCTTACATCTTCAAAGCCAGCTACGACAAGGCGAACCGGACGAGCGTGACGAGTTTTCGCGGGCCGGGGCTGAAGGAGGGCGTGGCGATCCTGGGCCGGCTGGCGAAGGACACGGGTTTGCCGGTGCTGACGGATGTGCACGAGCCGGGGCATTGCGCGGTGGCGGCCGAGGCGGTGGACGTGCTGCAGATTCCGGCGTTCCTGTGCCGGCAGACTGACCTGCTGGTGGCGGCGGGCCGGACGGGCCGCGCGGTGAACATCAAGAAGGGACAGTTTGTGGCGCCGTGGGATATGACGCACCCGGTGGAGAAGGTGCGTTCGACGGGCAACGAGCGGGTGTTTCTGACGGAGCGCGGGGCGAGCTTCGGGTACAACACGCTGGTGGTGGATATGCGGAGCCTGCCGGTGATGCGCGGGCTGACGCCGGTGGTGTTTGACGGGACGCACTCAGTGCAGCAGCCCTCGGCGGCGAATGGAGTGAGCGGCGGGCAGCCGGAGTTTATTCCGGTGCTGGCGCGAGCGGCGGTGGCGGCGGGCGTAGACGGGCTTTTCCTGGAGGTGCACGACGACCCGAAGAATGCGAAGTCCGACGGGGCGAATGCGCTGGAATTGAAGCTGCTTAAGCCACTGCTGGAGCGGCTGCTGGCGATCGATGCGGCGGCGGGGGAGCGATGAATCGCCGCGAATTTTTGAGGACTGCGGCTGCGGCGCTGGCTGCGCCAGGTATGGAAGTTGCGGTGCGTGCGGGCGACCGGCGGCCTGGGCACGGGCGGCCTGGGCACGGGCTGACGGCTCGCTGATACCATTTTTGACATGTTGACGTATGGAGTGCGCAGGGTTTGCGGGGCGGCAGTGTGCGTGGGCGCTGTTGTGTGTGTACTGGCAGGCGGCGGGGCGGCGGCGTGGGCGCAGAAGGAAGCGGGGTCGGCGGCCGAGCAGCAGCACATGGAGGAGATTCTGCGGGGGCTGAGCCGCGGGGAGCGGATTGGCGAGGTGGCGGTGAGTCCGGACGGGAGCCGGATTGCGTGGGTCGTATTCGAGCGTGGGGCCGGGCGCGGCGGCGGGCGCGGGGGCGCGGGGATTGTGGTTGCACCGATGAGCGACCTGACGAAGACCATGCGCGTGACGGCGCGGACAAATGACGACCAGCGATGCAGGGAGGGCGAGATTGCCTGGGAGCCCGATGGGAAGGCGCTGGCATTCTTTTCCGACTGCGCGAGCGACGATGGGCAGGAGGATTTGTATCTGTCGCAACTGGACGGGCAAGCGCCGCGGCGGCTGACGGAGCTGAAGGGCTATGAGAAGTCGCCGGCGTGGTCGCCGGATGGAAGCGAGATTGCGTTCCTTTATGTGCAGGGAGCGACGCGGCCCTCGGGGGCACTGGCGGCGGAGAAGCCGTGGGCGGGCGTGATTGGCGAGGACAACATTGAGGTGCAGCGGGTGGCTGTGACCGAGGTGGACCGGCCGGAGCCGAATGCGACGGAGGTGACGCCTAAGAATCTGCATGTCTTCGAGTTTGACTGGAAGCCGGATTCGAAGGGATTGGCGTATATTGCGGCGGACCCGCCGGGGGAGAACAACTGGTGGGTGGCGAAGCTGTATGCCGAGCCGGTGGCGAGGGGTCTTGAGTTTGGCGGAAAGACTGGGCGGCCGATTGTTGGAGGGGGAAAGCCGAGGGTGGTGCTGGACCCGAAGACCGTGAGCGGGCCGCTGCACGGGCTGCAGATTGCGGTGCCAAAGTGGTCGCCGGACGGGAAGGTGATTGCACTTATCGGCGGGCTGATGAGCGACCAAGGTTCGACGGGCGGGGATGTGTGGGTGGTGAGTGCAGAGGGAGGGCAGCCGCGGGACATTACGGCGGGCAGGCCGACCTCTCCGGCGTGGTTGGAGTGGGATGGGAACGAGAACCTTTATGTGAGCGAACTGGCGGGCGGAGATGAGCAACTGACGAGGTTCCACCTTGCGGGCGACCGGGTGAAAGGCGGCGCAGTGAGCTTTGGCGCGCCGGTGTTCTCGTTTGCGGGGAGCGTGGGGGACGGGCGGCTGCGGATGAGCCTTTCGTCGACGGCTGACCGGCGCTTGTTTGTCTTCGCGGGAAGCACTTTTGAGCGCGCGCCGGAGATTTACGGGGCAAGGCCGGGGCGGACGATGGCAGGGACGAATGGCGCGATGCAACTGACGCACCTGAACGACGGTGTGATGCCGGCGTGGGGCAACGCCGCGAGTGTGCGCTGGCGGAATGAGGGATTCCACGTGCAGGGATGGCTGATGCTGCCCAAGGATTACGACCCGGCGAAGAAGTATCCGCTGATTGTGGAGGTGCATGGGGGGCCGGCCGCGGCGGTGAGCCCACGGTGGGGCGGCGGAGGGGGATTGAGCCCGCAGGCGTTTTCCGCGGTGGGGTATTTTGTGCTTCAGCCGAATCCGCGGGGGAGCTTTGGGCAGGGCGAGGCGTTTACGCAGGCCAACCGGAAGGATTTCGGATATGGGGATCTACGGGACATTCTGGCGGGCGTGACGAAGGTGGAGGAGACCTACCCGATTGACCCGGCGCGGGTGGGGATTACGGGCTGGAGCTACGGAGGCTTCATGACGATGTTCGCCATCACGCAGACGGGACGGTTCCGGGCGGCGGTGTCGGGAGCGGGCCTGTCAGACTGGCTGAGCTACTACGGGGAGAACTCGATTGACCAGTGGATGATTCCGTATTTCGGGGCTTCGGTGTACGACGATCCGGCGGTGTATGCGAAGAGCTCGGCGATCAACTCCATCAAGCGGGCGCATACGCCGACGCTGGTGGTGGTGGGCGACCGGGACGGGGAGTGTCCGGCGCCGCAGTCGTTCGAGTTCTGGCATGCGCTGAAGGACGAGCATGTGCCGACGGAACTGGTGGTGTATCCGAACGAGGGGCATGGGTTTGTGAACCCGGAGCACCGGCGGGACGTGATGGTGCGGGCGGTGGAGTGGTTTGCAAAATATATGCCGGCGACGGGCAAGTGAGGGGATTTGCTCGCCAACGGGCGCGGCGGGAGTCTATGGGAAAGAAACAGGACCAACGGGGCTCGGAGGCGGAGGCGTGGTCCGGGTGTGCCCTGATACACTTTTTGCTGGAGACACACAGAGCGTGGTTCGTCAGCCGGCCCGAGGGAAGGGCGCATCAGCCGTGGCCGATGGTCCCAGCCGGGAGGCTGGCCAGGCGGCGGGTTGCGGGCCTGCCGGCGGTTCGCTTTCCGAGCCCAAAGAATTGATGTGATGGAAGAGACCGTTCCGCAGGTTCGGCCGGCGGAGCGGGGAGGATTCATGCGGCGGTATTTGACGCTTATCTGCTTATTATTTTTGACCGTACCGGCGGGGGTTTCGATCTCGGGCTGCTTCCGGAACCCGGCAGGCAACTACTGCAACGGCCTGGGGTACGGGCTGAAGGACACGGCCGTTTATACGATCGACCTGGAGCCTCGGACGACGGGCGTTTCGCTTGCATTCGGTCAGTCGCGTCAGATGTCGGCGCCCTCAGCGAAGACGTGCAAGGGCGATGCGGCAAGCGTGGCGAAGTATACCTACGGCACGACGAACAACCAGCTTGTGGACATTTCGCCGACGGGGGGCATGTGCGCGGGCACGTGGAACCGGAACTCGGGCGGCGGAATTGGCGACTACACGATCTGCCAGGCGCCGAATCCTCTGCCGAGCACCGGCGGACTTCCTTATTCGACGGTGTATGTGACGGCGTCGGCGGACTCGGTGACCTCGAATCCGGTGGAGGTGTACGTCCACGCGCAGGTGAGCTCGATCTCGCTGGCGCTTGCCGGGGCGCAGCAATGTTATTCGCAGAACGCAGTGGCGCAACTGGATGCGGAGGCCTGCTACTCGGGAGCGAACAACCAGCAGTATGAGCTCTGCGCGCCGCCCTCGGTGACGAACTACGCGTGCAAGAACGGGCTGGCGCCGGGCGTCACGTCGGTGCCGGAGTGCACGTCTTCCATCGGGACGCTGACCTACACGGTGGGCACGGCGCTGGTGGCGCAGATCAACTCTGAGACGAACCAGATTACGGCGGAGTTGCCGGGGACGACGGCGATCACGGCATCACTTGCAGGCACGGGAGCGTCCGCGGGATTCTTTTCGACATGCCCGCCGAAGACAATCTCGTTGACGCTGAACGGAGCGACGAAGGGCACGGTGACGCAGGGCGTGCAGCAGAATCTGGTGACGCAGGTGACGGATACGAATGGGAATCCGATTACGGGCCTGACGCTGGATTACCAGTCGACGAACCCGGTGAACATTGAGGCGGGAAGCGGCGGAGCGATTACGGCGTCGTATCCGGGGGCGGCGTCAGTGTACGCGATCTGCCAGCCGACGACCTGCAATCCCTCGCCGATCAACCAGGTGGGGAACTACGGGACGGGTCTGCCGGTGAGCAGCAACGCGGTGGATCTGACGACGCCGGGAACGGCGAGCGCGTATATGTGGTTTGGCGCGCCGGGCAAGTCGCAATACTTTGTGCCGGTGGAACTGCTGAGCGGGACGCTGGGCTCGACGGTTCGGCTGCCGTATGTACCGAATTCGATGGTGATGGACCGGAATGGGCTGAACCTCTACTTCGGCTCAGAGCATGAGTTGATGGTGTACAGCACGACATCGAACTCGCTGGCCAAGCAGAACACGACGGTGCCGGGCGTGGTGCTGAACGTGTCGCCGGACAACCGGATGGTGCTGATCAACGATCAGGTGCGGAAGGTGCTGTATATCTACGGCTCGTCAGGGAGCGTGGCCTCGAGCTTTGGCGGCATGGCGACTTCAGCGGAGTGGACGCCGGACTCGGAGACGCTGTATGCGACCGACAGCGCCTCGGCGGGGCCGGGACACACGGACACGCTGTATGTGTACAACGCGAACACGGGGTGGAGCACGTATCCGCTGCCGGCATCGCCGGGAACGTGGACGGCGGGAGAGACGCCGCGGGACCTGGCTATCACGGTGCCGGGCGTGGGCGCGTATGAGAGCGGAAATCCGACGGTGGCGCACACCTGGTGCCCGCAGGGAACGGTGGGTGATTACGCGAACATGTCGTTCTATCCGCAGGGCGACAGCGTGCCGGTGCTGACGGACGTGCTGGGCGCGACCAACGACGGGCAGCACATTCTGGGCGCGGCGATGAGCGGTGGCGGCGTTCTGCTGTCGGATATCGGGGTGACGATTCCATCGGGCGCGTGTCCGGCGGCAGACTCGAGCGGGAATCTTTCGCCGCTGACGATTCCGCACACCGTGAATCAGATGGCGGTGAACGCGAACGCGACGAGCCTGAACCATGTGGTGGTTTCGCCGGCGTCAAACCTGGCGTTCCTGACCTACAACGGATTGACGACGGGCGCGACGCTGCCCTACTACATTCCGGGGACGGGCGGAGCGGCGGGGACGCTGGGGTATGTTTCGCTGACCGGGAGCTCGTCGATTATGGCGCCGGTGGCGGGAGCGTTCAGCCCGGACGACAGCCTGTTCTTTGTGTCGACGACGGGGGACAACAAGGTGCACTACATCAATGTGCAGACGTTGCAGGATACGCAGCAAGTGAGCCCGAACCTGCCGGCGTGCACGCCGATTTCGGCGGGCGGCACGGACCCGGGTTGCACCTACACCGGGACCGACAGTGTGGTTCCGGCGACGGTGATTACGGTGAAGCCGCGGTCGACGACGTAAACGGCACGGGGCAGCGGAAACGCGAAGGGGCCGGCAATTGCCGGCCCTTTTTGCGTGAGGTGAAGAGGCCGGGAGGTGCGCGGGCCGAGGCGCGGCGAGGCGGGGCGGCCACGATAGAATCAGAGCATGATTAAAGGGATTTCCTTTCTGCGCCCGACGGGCGGTTCGGCGGCCTTCGACCGCCTTGCGAGCTTTTTTGCGGCGATGGGATTTGCGCCGGGCAAGGGCTGGAAGGATGGGGCGGGGCGCGGGGCGGCGTTCCTTGCGCCGCTGGGAAATCTGGAGCTTGTGGACGGGCAGTTTGCGGCGGCGACAGAGGTGATGGTGGAAGTGACGAGCCTGGATGCGGCGCACCAGGCGGCGGCGGCGTGGCTGCGGGTGCAGGGTGGGGACGAGGCGGCGTCGCGGCTGGGAGAGATTGCGGAGACGGAGTGGAAGTCGCGGATGTTCACGGCGGAGCCGGAGGAGGGATTCCGGCTGAGCTTTTGGGCGTGGACGGACCCGCTGCGCGGCAAGCCGGTGGCCGTGGAGGGAGATTTATCCGCGGCGGGAATGCGATTTGCGATTGTGGTGGCGCGGTGGAACGCGGTGATTACGGACCGGCTGCTGGAAGGCGCGGTGGATGCGCTGCTGCGCAGCGGCGCGATGCGCGGCGATGTTGAGATTGTGCGTGTTCCGGGAGCGTGGGAGATTCCTGCGGCGGCGCGCATGGCGGCCGCGGCGGGGAAGGTGGACGCGGTGATTCCGCTGGGCTGCCTGCTGCGCGGAGAAACGGCGCACTATGAGGCGATATACAACGAAGTGGCGCGGGGCATTGGGCAGTCGCAGCAGGAGACGGGCATTCCGCACAGCTTTGGCGTGCTGACGTGCGAGACGCTGGAGCAGGCGCTGAACCGCGCGGGCATCAAGGCGGGGAACAAGGGATTTGAGGCGGCGGTGGCGGCGATTGAGATGGTGAGCCTGCGGCGCAAGCTGGAAGGCGGCACAGCTTGACGGCGGGGACGCGGCGTAAGTCGCGCGAGCTGGCGATGCAGATGCTGTTCCAGGCTGACGTGGGGCGGCAGACGCTGGAGCAGGTGCAGGCGACCTTCTGGCGATCGGTGGACCAGGTGGAACCGGATGTGCGCGGATTTGCCGAGGACCTGTTTCGGGCTGCGACGACGCACCAGGAACAGATTGACGGGCTGCTTGCGGCGCACAGCAAGCACTGGCGAGTGGAGCGGATGCCGGCGGTGGACCGGAATCTGCTGCGGATGGCGGTGGGCGAGATGATTGCGTACAGAACGACGCCGTTTCCGATCGTGATCAACGAGGCGCTGGAGATTGCGCGGCGGTTTTCCGGGCCGGAGTCGATCCATTTTCTGAACGGAATTCTGGATACGATTGCGCGGAGCTTGATCGCGAAAGAATAGCGTGCGGGCGGTGCTGCCGAATGGACGGGTGATTGCGCCGGAGGGGGCGTGGATTCCGGTTGCGCCGTATCCGTTTGCGCTGGCGGCGCGCCCGGATGGCGCGCAGATGGCGGTACCGTCGATTGGATTTCCGTTTGCGCTGAATGTGGTTGACGGGCCGGAGAGCGCGGAGCCGCGTGTACATCGGATGCCGGCGGGAGAGAAGAACGACGCGGCGGTGGAGGTGCAGGCGGGGCTTGCGTATTCACCGGACGGGAAGCTCCTGTATGTGGCGACCGGGGACTCAGGGCAGGTGCGCGCGTACCGGACGAGCGATTGGACGGTGGCGGGAGATGTGCCGCTGGACGGCGTGATGGCGGAGGGGAAGATTCCCGCGCTGATTGTGATCCGGCTGCCGAACGACCACACGGCGGACCCGCGGCCGGAGGATGGGTATCCTTATCGGGCTTCGTATGTTGCGGACAACGATCTGGCGCTGGGGTAGATTGTGGCGTTTCTTTCTCGGACGCCGATCTGGAAGGATTCGGCGATGTTTGTGACGGAGGATGATGCGCAGGGAGGGGTGGACCATGTGGACGCGCACTGGAGCATTCTGCTGGTGGCGAGCGCGTGGGTGAAGCCGGGCGCGGTGTCGCACGAGCACACGAGCATGGGATCGATTACGCGGACGATGGACGAGCTGCTGGGGCTGGGTCCGCTGAACCTGGAGGATGCGCTGGCGGGAGAGATTACGGGGATCTTCGACAGCCAGCCGCATGAGGAGCCGTTTGCGGTGAGGCCGTCGGACACGCGGGTCTTCGATCGGGCGAAGGCGCGGTTTGCGCGGCCCAAGTCGGCCAAGGAGGCGCGGGAACTGCGCGATGGGGACGATCCAGTGGTGATCCGCAAAGAGATGGAGGAATCGCGGGGCAAGCTGCGCAGGCCGGCGAGCAAGCTGCAGAGTAAGCCGCAGAGTAAGCCGAAGAGGGAGCCGAAGACGGAGCCGAAGAACAGCCCTCAGACTGAGCCCTGAAGGTCCGGCGGCGGGGGGAAGCGCGGCGGGTACAACGCGGGAAGGGTGTGACGCATCGGGAAGGGTAGGGGCCCCGAGGCGGGATGTCCGGTCGGAGAGCGAAGGTTGATGCCAGGCGAGAGGGCCACGCCGCGAAGGAAAGATGCATTGCGGGGGATTTGAGGCGTACCATGGTATATGGAACGATTAGGCTTTCCTGAAGATGATTAGGTTTTCCTGAAGAATAGAGCGAAAGGAGATTAATCGCGATGGCGGACGATAATAAGACTCAAGGTTTGGCGTGGTTTCTTGCCGGTCTAGGCGTAGGCGCACTCGTTGGCATTCTTTATGCTCCGAAGAGCGGACGCGAGATGAGAGAAGACCTTGCCCAGGGAGCGCGCGAAGGCACGGAGTATCTGCGCACGCGCTCGCGGCAGGCTAGCGAGCAGATGGGTCATTATGTGGACAAAGGCAAGCAGCAGATGGGCGAGTATGTGGATCGCGGCCGCGACGTGATGGACCGTGGGCGGGCACAGTGGGAAGAGTTCGTGGAGCGTGGCAAGGGGCTGGTGAGCGACCAGTCGAGCCGCGTGGCGGCAGCGGTGGAGGCGGGCAAAGAGGCCTACCGAAACACATCCGCCACAGCCACGGCGACCGAGGCGGAAGAATAAGCCACGAACCCCGAGACCGGCGCTGCTGGAAGAACGGAGCGCGGATGCGGCTCCGAAGGGCCTGTGTGTGGGGAATTGCATGACGGCTGCCGCGGCGCGGCGGCCGGCTGCCTGCTGCGAGTGAGCGGGGGATGAGCAGGGGGAGATCGCTTCCATGTCCTACTTGAGCCAGGAAACGCTGCTGCTGATTTTTGTGGGCGCGACGGGCGCGGCGGTGCTGCTGCAGGCCGCTGTGCTTCTGGCGCTGTTTCTTTCCGTGCGCAAGAGCACGAAGGCGATGCAGCAGCAGATAGAAGAGGTTCGCATTGCTGTGATGCCGGTACTCTCGCGGACAAAGGAGTTCCTGGACCGTGTGGGGCCGAAGCTGGAATCCGTGGCTACGGACCTGGCGGAGCTGGCACACGGGCTGCGCGCGCAGAGCGCGGAGTTGGAGGAGTCGGCAACGGAGATCATGGGGCGTGTGCGGCGGCAGGCGAGCCGGCTGGACACGATGTGTACAGGGCTGCTGGACACGGCGGACCGTGCGACGCGCGTGGTGACGGAAGTGATCCAGTTGCCGCTGAGGCAGATTTCAGCCCTCGCCGCCTCAGCGAAGGCCGTGCTGGGAGCGTTGCGCGCGCCGGTTCGGCAGCCGCGGCACGCGGAGACGCATTCGCCGGCGGACCGGGATATGTTCGTGTAGTCTTGGAGCCCTGGGGGTGATGGGCTATGCGTGCTTGCCGCTTTGCGGTTCCCCTTGCGTGCGGTTTGGCTCTGTGCGTGATTGCGCCGGCGCAGTCGACACCGAAGCAGGCGCTGCTGGTGCTGTCGAAGACCAATCACACGCTGGCCATTGTGAATCCGAAGACGCTGAAGGTGGTGGCGCGTGTGCCGGTGGGGCCGGACCCGCACGAGGTGATTGCGTCGACGGATGGGCGGACGGCGTATGTGTCGAATTACGGCTTCGGCGCGTATCACACGCTGGCGCGGATTGACCTGATCCATCATAAGCAGCTTGCATTTATCGACCTGGCTCCGCTGCGCGGACCGCATGGGCTGGATTTTGTGCACGGCGAAGTGTGGTTCACAGCGGAGGGCGCAAAGGCGATTGGCCGCTACAATCCCGCGACGCGCAAGGTGGACTGGATCATGGGCACGGGACAGAATCGCACGCACATGCTGCATGTGTTTCCGGACCTCAAGCGGATTGTGACGACGAATGTGGCCTCGGGCACGGTGACGATTCTGGACAAGACGAATGGGCCGGCGGGCTTGCATGGGCCTCCGCCTGGATCGCCGATGGGAATGGGCCACGCGCGCGGGGGAGGGCCGCCGCCAGGACCGCCGGGCGGCGACTGGAACGAAACGGTGGTGAAGGTGGGCCGCGGGTCAGAAGGGTTCGACGTGACGCCGGACGGCAAAGAGATGTGGGTGGCGAATGCGCAGGACGGCACGATCAGCGTGATTGACCTGACGGAGAAAAAGGTGGTGGCGACGCTGGATGCGGATGTGCCGAGCGCGAACCGGTTGAAGTTTACGCTGGACGGGAAGCTGGCGCTGGTGTCACTGCTGGGCGGGCCGGACCTGGTGATTCTGGACGTGGCGACGCGGCAGGTGGTGAAGCGGCTGCCGATTGGGCACGGCGCGGCGGGCGTGCTGATGGATCCGGACGGCAAGCGCGTGTATGTATCGTGTGGGCCGGACAATGACGTTGCGGTGATCGACCTGAAGACGCTGACGGTTGTGGGGCACGTGTATCCGGGTGGCAATCCGGACGGGCTGGCGTGGGCCGTGCAGCGCTGAGTGACGCGCGTAAAGTGCGGCGCGGTGTGTCCTGCAATGCCCCCTACTTTTCCTGGAAGACAAGCACCTGGATGGAGTAGGGCGGCATGTGGTGGTGAAGATGGCCGCCGGCGTCGGGGACGGTTGAATCGCCGGGGACGAGGAAGTCCGGATCGTTGATGGAGTTGGTGGCCTGCGTGTCCTTCGCGCTCATGCTGACGAGCTTTGCGGAGGGATCGACGCCGGCGCCCTTCAAGTCGATATCGACAAGCTGAGGCGTGGAGTCCGCATTGACGAGCTTGAGATAGATTTGCTTTTTGCCGGCGCTGCGCGTGACGGAGAAGAAAAATTTTGGTCCGGCGCCGGAGAGCGATGCCGAGAGCGTGTGGTCGCCAAGGTAGCTGGCGAACATGACCTGCGCGTAGTAGCTGGGCGAGCCGTAGCTGTGCAGCGCGTTGTAGCCGATGAGGTCGGTCTCCCACTGCATGCCGCCGGGATCAACGTTGACGAAGAGCGGGGCATAGCTGGCCATGATGACGATGTCGCTGTTGCGCTCGAGGCCGGTCATCCAAGCCGCGTCGCCAAGCGCGCCGCCCATGTTGGGCGTGGGAGCGCCCTCGCGCGTGGCCCACTCGCCGACGAAGATTTTGGGGCCGTTGCGATCGGTCTTGTCGTAGTGCGTGGCATCCTGGAAGTTTTGCGTGGCGCGGACGTAGAAGTGTTCATCGAGAACGTCGGGTTTGAAGTTCTTGAGCGGGGCAGTGGAGATGAGCTGGAGGGTGGGGTATTTTGCCTTGATGGCCTTATAGAACTGCTGGTAGCGGCCCTCGTAGCTGCCGGAGCGGTCAAAGAAGTCCTCGTTGCCGATTTCGACGTAAGTGAGCTTGAAGGGCGCGGGATGGCCATCTTTTGCGCGCTCTGCGCCCCACTTGGTGCTGGTGTCGCCGGTGACGTACTGGATTTCGTCGAGGGCGTCCTGCACATAGGGTTCGAGGGCCGGGCCGGGATCGACGTGCTCCTGCTCAAGCGAGTAGCCGGCGTAAACGGCAAGGACGGGCTGCATGTGGAGGTCCTGGCACCAGTCCAGGAACTCGAGCAGGCCCATGCCATCGGTGGACATGTAACGCCAGGGGCTGGGATGGCCGGGGCGGTCGACGAGCGGGCCGATGGTCTTCTTCCACTCGAAGCGATCCTTGATGTGGTTGCCCTCAAGGTAATTACCGCCAGGGAAGCGCAGGAAGGATGGATGCATGGCGGCGAGCTTCTCCATCAGGTCAATGCGGGTGCCGTTGGGGGTGTTGCGGTAAGTGGGCGGAAAGAGCGAGACCAGGCTGAGCCAGAGCGTGCCGGGGTGGCCGACGGCGAGGACGAGATGGTTGTCGGACGAGGCTGCGATTGCGCCGGTTTTGAGCGTGAAGTGGAACTGCTGCCAGGCAGCGCCGACGCCGGAGACGGTGGTGGTGGCGAGGGTTTTGCCGGAGTCATTGCCGACGAGGCTGACGGTGACGGGGCCGATGCCGTCCAAGGCTTTGGCGTAGAAGGAGCCGTGATAAGTGGTGTCCGCATGGAGGGCCATGCCCCACCAGCCGACATTGAGGACGCCGGCTGGATTGGCGCGCGAGGCCTGCTGAACGTCGAGGCGGAGGCTGTTCGGACGGGCTTTGCTCGGGCCGGTGGTGCGGTCCTCGTCCATTTTGGCGGCGGCGTTGCCGTTCTCGACGAGGTACCAGTAGGGAAAGCCGCTCCAGTCGCCGAGGAAGTTGCGGTTGCGGACCATTTCGGCGTAGAGGCCACCGTCATAGGAGTAGTTGATCTCCTCGGTCATGAGGCCGTAGAGGGTGGGGCTGACGGCGTGCGTGGGTTGGTTGGCCTGGATGGTGAGGTGGGCAGCGGGCGCCTGGGCGAAAGCGAGTGTAGTGGTGAGGGCGAGAGCGGCGGAGGCCGCGGAGCTAGCAAACGTTTTCCCAATCATCAAAAAATCTCCATGATTCGAGTGCCGCGCCAGTATAACCCGCGGGGGGCTGAGGTGGGGAGAGACGCGATTTTTTGGTAGTGGGTCAGGTTGAAAATCAACACGTCATCCGCAAGACTCGGCGAAGCTTTTCGTCGGACAGATCGTCGGGGCCGTAAATGACCACCTTAGGAATCACGCGCCCAGAGCAGTCCTCGATCCTGAAGCAAATTACTTCGGTCGGTGAACGTCCGGCCCCGAAGTGTTTAGCTACTCGTTCGGCCCGGAGCGCTTCGCGTAGTGCGCCCTCGCTCGCCTTTTCGTCAAAGGCGACCGTAGAGTTTGGGTATTTCTCCCGTACGATCCGCTCTATGCGCTCCCGCTGATCCATACCGCCATGGTCTCAGGATCTCAGGAGAGCCGCAAGGGTTTTCACACTGAACCACTACCGATTTTTTACTAGACGATCCAGCCGCCGCCGACGACCTCGTCGCCGTGATAAAAGACGGCGGACTGGCCGGGGGTGACGGCGCGCTGGGGCTCGTCAAAAATTGCGAGCACAGATGCATCGGCGTCGCCGTGGTTTGCTTCCGCGCCTGAGGCGGGAGCGTGGTCGGGTTCGGACTCGGGCTCGAGGGTGGCCCAGGCGGGCTGGTGGCGGTGGCGAATCTTGATCTGGACGCGCATGGGGCCGGTGAGCGCGGGAATGCTGATCCAGTTGACGCGGTTGGCGCGCAGCTCGCGTGTGGCCAGTTCGGCATCTGCGCCGACGGTGACGCGGTGGCTGGCGGGGTCGATCTGAAGGACGTAAAGCGGCGAAGGCGAGGCGACGCCGAGGCCCTTGCGCTGGCCTACGGTGAAGTTGTGGATGCCGTCGTGGCGGCCGATGAAGCTGCCGTCGGAGGCGACGAGCTCGCCGTCGGTTGCGGGCATCGCGCGGCCCTGCTCCTCGAGATAGGCGGTGAGGAACTGCTTGTAATCGCCGCCGGGGATGAAGCAGATCTCCTGCGAATCGGGCTTTTCCGCCAGGGCGAGGCCGCGCTGGCGGGCGACGGCGCGGACCTGGGGCTTGGTGAGGCTGCCGAGGGGGAAGAGGGTGTGGGCGAGCTGCTCCTGGGTGAGGCCGAAGAGGAAGTAGGTCTGGTCCTTGGCGAGATCGGCGGGGCGCTTGAGTATCCAGCGGCCGCGCTGGGGGTCGAACTCGTTGATGGCGTAGTGGCCGGTGGCGATGCGGCTGGCGCCGATGGAGCGGGCGGTCTGGAGGAGCTGGTCGAACTTGAGGTGGTTGTTGCAGAGCGAGCAGGGGATGGGCGTGCGGCCGGCGAGATACTCGCTGACGAAGGGGCGGACGACATCCTGCTCGAAGCGGTCTTCCTGGTTGACGACGTAGTAGGGGATGCCAAGGTCGCGGGCGACGCGGCGTGCGTCATACACATCGTCCAAGGAGCAGCAGCGGCCGGCCTTGGGCGCGTCAGGAATGCCGTGCTTGCCGGCGAGGCGGGTCTGGTCCCAGAGTTGGAGGGTGAGGCCGACGACGCGCTGGCCGGAATCGGCGAGCATCGCCGCGGCCGTGGAGGAATCGACTCCTCCGGACATGGCGACGGCGATGGTGTCGGGCTGGGACATGGGAATGCAGCTCTCCTATCTCTATTGTAGGGCCGATGAATTGTAGGGCCGATGAGGATTTTGCCGGGCGGGATGGAACTATCTGAGGGTTCCGGCGGCGACGGGCGAGAGGGCGCGGAGCTGCCGGACGGCCTCCGGGACGACGCGCAGGACGTGATCGACGTCGGCTTCAGTGGCGGTTTTGAGGAGGCTGAAGCGGAGGCTGGCGCGGGCGCGGGTTTTGCTGAGTCCCATGGCCATGAGGACGTGGCTGGGCTCGGTTGCGCCGGAGTGGCAGGCCGAACCGCCGCTGACGGCGGCGCCCTTCAGGTCGAGGGCGATGACGAGGGACTCGCCTTCCAGCTGATCGAACCAGAGATTGGTGGTGTTGGCGACGCGCGGAACGGGGACGCCATCGGACTGGCCGTTGAGGCCCGTGCCGGGGAGGGTGAGCAACTCGCGATCGATGCGGTCGCGAAGGGCGGCGACGCGAGTCCAGGTGCCGTCGGCAAGCGAGTGCATGGCGAGCTCGGCGGCGCGGGCCAGGCCGACGATGCCGGCGACATTCTCAGTGCCGGCGCGGCGGCGGCGCTCATGGCTTCCGCCGACGAGGAGCGCATCGACAGGTGTGCCGCGACGAACATACATGGCGCCGACACCCTTGGGAGCGTGCATCTTGTGGCCGCTGATGGAAAGCAGGTGGCAGCCGATTTGACGAACGTCGAGGGGCACCTTGCCGGCGGCCTGGACGGCATCGATGTGGAAGAAGGCTCCGGCTTCGGCGGCGAGCTGGGCGATGGCTTCAACGGGCTGGAGGATGCCGGTCTCATTGTTGGCAAGCATGACGGAGATGAGGCGCGTCGAGGGTCGGAGGGCGGCGCGGATGGAGTCGGGCGTGATGAGGCCGCTGGGCGCGGGGTCAACGAAGGTGACCTGGATGCCGCGTTCAGCGAGACGGCGCGCGGCATGGAGGACGGCGGAGTGCTCAATGGAGGTGGTGATGAGGTGGTCGCCGGAGCGCAGGAGGCCGAAGAGGGCGGTGTTGTCGCCCTCGGTGCCGCCAGAGTTAAAGACAACCTCGGCTTCGTGGCAGTGGAGGAACTCGGCAAGGGTCTCTCGGGCGCGGTCGAGGGCGCTGCGGGCGGACTGGCCGTCAAGGTGGATGGAAGAGGCGTTGCCGAAGTGCTCCATCCAGAAAGGGTGCATGGCTTCAACCACTTCGGGAAGCAATGGGGTGGTGGCGTTGGCGTCCATGTATACGCGGGCGGGCGAAAGGGAATCCATGCAGGCCTCTTTTCTGGAGGGTACCACGGGGCAGAATCAGGGCTGCGTCTGGGAGCTGCGCGAAAAGCGAGCATTTGAGATGATGGCAAGTGCTTGCAGGTTGCCTGAAAAAATTGCTCGTTGGATGCTTTGGCTCCAAGACGGTTTTGCAGGGAATCTTCGGTCCTAACTGGTATAGTGAGGGAACCGGGATCCTGCAAGCGGTACGGGTCCGGGGGCTGATGGATGGAAGCGCTTGCTTTCATCCGGTGGCCAACGGGTCCTGAAACAAGGTGGCGCGAGCGCAACGCACGCGCTGAGGAAAAGCACTTCATCCAAGTGAGGGTGGCGAAGCCTTGCCGGAAACGAGACTGGGGCCTCTTGCGGTGGGAAGACCTGAGCGGCGCGCGACGCCGAGCGGCGTGGCCGTGTCGATTCCCTGGTTCGCGGTGTACACCTGCAGCCGGCATGAGAAGCGCGTGGCGCAGCACCTGACCGAGCGGGAGATTGAGCATTTTCTGCCGCTCTACCGGACACAGCACAAGTGGCGTGATGGGTCGCGGGTGACGCTGGATCTGCCGCTGTTCCCGGGCTATGTGTTCGTGCGGATTGAGCGAAGGGACCGTGCGCGGGTGCTGAGCGTGCCGGGCGCACTGGCGGTTGTGGGCGGAACGGGCGGCGAGCCGGCCGCGGTGCCCGATGCGGCGATTGATTCGCTGCGGATGGGGCTGGCGCAGCATCTGGTGGAGCCGCATCCGCTGCTGACGGTGGGCCAGCGGGTGCGCATCCGGTCGGGCGCGTTTGCCGGGATGGCAGGCGTGGTGACGCGCAGGAAATCAGGCCTGCGCGTGGTGCTGACCCTGGAAGAGATTCTACAAAGCGTGGCCGTGGAAGTGGCCGAGGCGGACGTGGAAGCCGCGTAATGCGGCAGACGGCGTGAAGAGCGCGGTGACGAAGGCTTCCGCGCAGGTTCATTTCAGAAAACCGAAAAGACAAATCCCCAAGCAAATTGCAATTCCAAAGAGAGGCCCGGCCGAATTGCCGGCGCCGGCCGCGGGGTATTCCCATGAACGGTACAAACGGTTCCACAACCAACGGCGCGACAACCAACGGCTCTGCGCGAGGCGGCACGGAAGTGCGTATTCTGACGATGGCGGCGAGCCTGTTTGCGCAATTCGGCTACAACGGCGTGAGCACACGCGAGATTGCCGCGGCAGCGGAGGTGAACGAGGTGACGATCTACCGGCATTTTCCGCGCAAGCGCGATTTGTATCTGGCGGTGCTGAGCACGGAGCTGCAACGGGTGCATCTGCAGGGCGACCTGCTGACGCGGCTGGCGGGGGCCGAGAGCGGAAGGCAGGCGCTGACCTGTACCTTTGAACTGCTGGCAACGGCGCTGCGGCAGCCGCAGCTTGTAAGGCTGCTGAGCTTCAGCGTTCTGGAAATCAGCGAGGACCTGGATCCGCTGCTGCGGCGGCACCTGGGCGAGTTGCTTGAGGTGATTGCGCGTTACCTTCAACCGTGGATCGAGCGCGGGGAGATTCGCTGTGCCAACGCAAAGACGCTGGTGCTGACGCTGACGGCGATTGTGCTGAGCCGAGGGCCGCTGAAAAGAGTGTTCACGGGGGAGACTGCGGATATGACGTCGTTATTTGAGACCTACGCGGAGTTTTGCCTGGCGGAGCCGATGCCTGGTGGGGTCACCGCCTATGCTTGAGTTTCGATGCAGCGGAAAGGACTGCAGGAGATGAACATGAAGGGTGAGAAGGTGGTGGTTTGCGGGGCCGGCGGGTTTATTGGCGGGCACCTGGTGAAGAATCTGCTGGCCGACGGCGTGGACGTGGTGCGAGCAGTGGATATCAAGCCGGTGGAGGACTGGTATCAGGTGGCGCCGGGCGTGGAGAACGTGGTGGCGGACCTGCAAGAGAAAGCAAGCTGCGTGCGGGCAGCGAAGGGCGCGACGGTGGTGTTGCAGCTGGCCGCGGACATGGGTGGCATGGGGTTCATCGAGAACAACAAGGCGCTGTGCATGCTCAGCGTGCTGATCAACACGCACATGCTGATGGCCGCGAAGGACGCGGGGGTGAAGCGGTTCTTCTACTCGTCGTCGGCATGCGTCTACAACGGCGACAAGCAGCGGAACGAGCACGTGACGCCGCTGAAGGAAGAGGATGCGTACCCGGCGCTTCCCGAGGACGGGTATGGGTGGGAAAAGCTGTTCAGCGAGCGGATGTGCCGGCACTTTGAAGAGGATTTCGGTCTCCTGTGCCGCGTGGCGCGGTTCCATAATGTTTATGGGCCGGACGGGACGTGGACCGGCGGACGCGAGAAGGCGCCGGCGGCGATCTGCCGGAAGGTGCTGGAAGCGAAACACTCAGGCAAGCAGGAGATCGAGATCTGGGGTGACGGGCGCCAAACGCGGAGCTTCATGTACATCGACGACTGCCTGAAAGGTGTGCGCGCGATTACGGAGAGCGACATTCGCGAGCCAATCAACTTAGGATCGAGCGAACTGGTGACGATTAACCAGCTGGTGGACATCGTGGAGGAGATCGCCGGGCTGAAGCTGAAGCGGACATATAATCTGACGGCGCCGAAGGGAGTGAACGGGCGCAACAGCGACAACACAAAGATCCGTAAGTGCCTTGGCTGGGAGCCGTCGATCCCTCTGAGCGAGGGGATGCGCAAGACGTATGCGTGGGTCGAGGAGCAGATGTTGACCGGGGGCAAGCGGTAGGCGGCGATGCGACGGACGGACGAAACGCGGCAGGGCGACACGCGGCAGATTCTGGGCATCCGTTTCCATGCGGGCGGCGTTGAGAGCGCGCTGGAGCGGATGGCCGGGGGCGGTCTGCTGGTGGTGCCGGCGGCGCCGGCACTGAAGGACCTGGCAACACATCCGTCGTACCGGGCGGCACTGCTGGACGCGGACGTTGCGATCGCGGACTCGGCGTTCATGGTGCTGATGTGGAACCTGATTGAAGGGGACCGGCTGCCGCGGGTTTCGGGCCTCAGGTATCTGCGGGCGCTGTTGGAGCGGGAGAATGCGCGGCGGCCGGGCAACACGTTCTGGGTGATGGCGGGCAGGGCGAGCGCGGAGAAGAACCTTGCATGGCTCAGTTCCCAGGGAATCGCGGTGCCGGACGAGTGCGTGTACCTTGCGCCGATGTATGGCGATCCGATCGCGGATGAGGTGCTGGTGGAGCGGCTGGAACGGCTGCGGCCGCAGCAGGTGGTGATTACGGTGGGCGGCGGGACGCAGGAGCGGCTGGGGTCGTATCTGAAGCACAGGCTGAGCTACCGGCCGGCGCTGCATTGCATCGGGGCGGCGATTGCGTTTTTGAGCGGCGACCAGGTGCATATTCCGGAATGGGCGGATCGGCTGTATCTGGGATGGCTCCTTCGCTGCCTGTCGTCCCCGAAACGGTATATACCGCGGTACCTGTCGGCGCCGCGGCTTTTGCCGCTGCTGTGGCGATACCGGAGCCGGTTGCCTGTAGAGTCGTAACTAAGCTGAATTTTTGGTGGCGCAGCCGCGCCGTGTAGAAGGGTTCCTCTCATTTGTTATAAGGAGGGCGGGAGCATATGAGGAAGGCGACGATGAAACCTTCGTCGATAGCCGTGGTCGGGTCGGGATACGTGGGCCTGGTGGCGGCGGCGTGCTTTGCGGAGATTGGCCATCGCGTGATCTGCGTGGACAACGACGAGGCCAAGGTGCGCATGCTGCGCGAGGGCGGAGTTCCGATTCACGAGGAGTATCTGCCGGAGCTGCTGAGCCGGCATCGCGGGCAGAGCCTGGAGTTTACGACGGACCTGCGCGCGGCGGCGGCGAGCGCTGACGCGATTTTTATTGCGGTGGGGACGCCGCAGAGCGCGACAGGAAGCGCGGACCTGTCGTATGTGGACGCGGTGGCCAGCGAGATAGCGCGCGCGATCGACTCCTACAAGGTGATTGTGGAGAAGAGCACGGTTCCCGTGTATACGAACGAGTGGATCAGCCGGGTGATCGAGCGCAACGGCGTGCCGAAGGAGCTGTTCGACGTGACGTCGAATCCTGAGTTTCTGCGCGAGGGCACGGCGGTGGTGGATTTTCTGCACGCGGACCGGATTGTGATCGGGGCGGCGACGGCACAGGCGTCCGCCCTGCTGGAGCAGATTTATCGGCCGCTGACCGACGGCTCCTACTACGACAAACAGGATGCGGTGCCGGGGCCGCGCGGCGCGAGCGATCCGCCGCCGATTCTGCGCACGTCGACGAAAGCCGCGGAGATCATCAAGCATGCGTCGAATGCGTTTCTGGCAACGAAGATTTCGTTCATCAACGTGGTGGCGAACATTTGCGACGCGGCGGGCGCGGACGTGGAAGAGGTGGCGCGCGGTATCGGGATGGACAGCCGCATCGGGGCAAAGTTTCTGCGCGCGGGCATTGGATATGGCGGGTCGTGCTTTCCGAAGGACGTGGCGGCGTTCCGGCACGTGGCTGAGCAGGTGGGCGTGGAGTTCGGGCTGTTGCGCGAGGTGGAGCGCGTGAATGAGGAGCAAAAGCAGCGGTTCTTCCAGAAGGTTCGCTCCGCGCTGTGGACCTTCCGGGGCAAGAAGGTGGGCGTGTTGGGGCTGGCCTTCAAGGGAGGCACGGACGATATCCGCGAGTCGCCGGCGCTGGACATTGTGAAGCGGCTGCTGAAGGAAGGATGCATTGTGAGGGCGTTCGACCCAGCGGCAGAGCTGCGGGCGAAGGAAGTGATTCCGGCCGGAGAGCAGATGGTGTATGTGAGCGACCCGTATGCGGCGGCGGAAGATGCGGATGCGGTGCTGATTCTGAATGACTGGAGGGAATTCGCGGAACTGGACCTGGCGCGGCTGCACTACACACTGCGCTATCCGATCGTGATTGACGGGCGGAACCTGTATGACCCGGCGCGGATGACGGAGCACGGCTTTACCTATCTGAGCGTGGGCCGACCTTCGATTTCGCCGGCGACCGAGCCGGCGGGCGCGGCGCACGTGCCGAAGCCCTGAGTGCGACACGTTGCGATGAGGACGGAGGATGGAAGAGAGACTGCGAGTGGGCTTCGCGTCCGTGGAGGACGCCGCGTCAGTGCGGAGCTGGTCGGGGATTCCGGCCCACGTTCTGGCCATGCTGCGGGAGACGCCGGGGGTGGAGGTGGAGGTGATTTCGCCGCTGGGGCAGCGGCTGAAGTGGCTCTACGGGCCGATGCTGTGGAATGCGAAGCGGGCGGGCGAGCACTTTGACTGGAAGCGCGAAGCGTGGAGCCTGCGACATTTTGCGGCGGAGATTGAACGGAAGTTTCGCGCGAAGAAGCTGGACGTGATTTTTTCGACGTCGTCGATTCCGGGAACGCGGGTGAGGCCGGAAGTTCCGGTGGTGTTCTGGACGGACGCGAACTTCCATGTGATGCGGGGCTACTATCGGAGCAATCATTCCGCGCACACAGAGCGCGCGACCCGACTGCAGGACGAGGCGGCGCTGCGCGGTGCGCGATTCGCGTGTTACGCGTCCGACTGGGCGGCGGCGGAGGCAAGAAAGCTGACCGAGCCGGAGCGCGTGAAGGTGCTGCCTCTGGGGCCGAATCTTCCCCTGGAACACAGCGGCGCGGATGTTGAGCAGTGGATTCGTGAACGGGTGCGGCACACGGCAAAGAGCTGCACGCTCCTTTTCGTGGGCGTGGAGTGGGAACGCAAGGGCGGAGCGATTGCGGTGGAGACGGCGCGGCGGTTGAACGAGGCAGGGATTGCGACGACGCTGAAGTTTGTGGGGTGCACGCCGCCGGTGCCGGTGCCGCCGTTTGTGGAGCTGCTTGGCTTTATCAACAAGCGCGATCCGGAAGGCTACAGGAAGCTGGTGGAGTTGTATCGAACCTCTGACCTGTTTTTGCTGCCCTCGCGCGCGGAGGCTTTTGGCGTGGTGGTGGCTGAGGCGGCAGCGTTCGGGCTTCCGGCGCTGGTGTGCCGGACGGGCGGGCTGACCGAGACAGTGCGGAACGGCGAAACGGGATTTCTGCTGCCGCTGGAGGATGACGGAAGACTCTTTGCGGAGCGGGCGCAGGCCGTTCTGCGAGACTACGAAAGGTTTGCGAAGAACGCCTACGCGGAATTTGCCGGACGAATGAACTGGCGCACGTCTGTGGATCGGCTGACGGAGCTGTTGCGGGAAGCGGCCGGAAAGAAAACGCGGCGAGGCTGAAGATTGAGAGCCAGGGAGATGGATTGATGCGGGTTTTGGTGACGGGCGTGGCGGGCTTTCTGGGTTCGCACTTGACGGACGCGCTGATCGGCGAAGGGCACACGGTGGTGGGAGTGGACAACCTGTGCACGGGTTCGCTTGCGAATCTGCAGCAGCTCAAAGATGATCCGCGGTTCGAGTTTCGCGAGCAGGACATCTGCGAGCCGTTCGATCCGGGACCGGTGGAGTATGTATTCAACTTTGCCTCGCCGGCGAGCCCGGTGGACTATGACCGGCTGGGTGTGGAGACGCTGATGGTGGGGTCGGCGGGGACGCGGAATGCGCTGGAAGTGGGGAAGAAATACGGGGCGAAGTTTCTGCACGCGTCCACTTCGGAGTGCTATGGAGATCCGCTGGAGCATCCGCAGACGGAAGAGTATTGGGGGCATGTGAATCCGATTGGGCCGCGAAGCGTGTACGACGAGGCGAAGCGGTTCTCAGAAGCGCTGACGATGGCGTATCACCGCTATTACGGTGTGGACACGCGGCTGGCGCGCATCTTCAATACGTACGGGCCTCGGCTGCACAAGGACGACGGGCGGGTGATCTCAAACCTGATGACGCAGGCGCTAAAGGGCGAGACGATGACGGTCTACGGCGACGGCAGCCAGACGCGCAGCTTCTGCTATGTGAGCGATGAGGTCGAGGGACTGCTGGGCCTCTCGCGCACGGACGAGCACACGCCGGTGAATATTGGCAATCCGGGCGAGTGGACGATTCTGGAATGCGCGAAGGCGGTGCTGCGGGTGACCGGATCGAAGAGCGCGATCAAGTTCCGGCCGTTACCGCAGGATGATCCGGCGCAGCGGAGGCCGGACATCACCAAGGCGCAGAAACTGTTCGGCTGGTCGCCGAAGATTGATCTGGAGAGTGGGCTGCGGCTGAGCCTGGAGTACTTCAGGCAGTGTGTGAAGCAACCGGCTTAGCGGAGAGCAAGGCCGGCGCGTGGGATTGATTGCGGGAGATGCCTACCCGCCGCACAACACAAAGGAGCCAGGAACGATGAAACGAGCGCTAATTACCGGTGTGACCGGGCAGGATGGCGCGTATCTTGCGGAGCTGTTGCTTGCGAAGGGTTATGAGGTTCATGGAATCAAGCGGAGAAGCTCGCTGTTCAATACGCAGCGCATTGATCACCTGTATGAAGATCCGCACCAGATGGGGCGGCACTTCATGCTGCACTACGGCGACATGACGGATTCCAGCAGCCTGATCAGGATTGTGCAGGAGGTGAAGCCGGAGGAGATTTACAACCTGGCGGCGCAGAGCCACGTGAAGGTTTCGTTCGAGGAGCCGGAGTACACGGCGAACTCCGACGCGCTGGGCGCGCTGCGCATTCTGGAAGCGATCCGCATTGCGGGGCTGGAGAAGACGGCTCGCTTTTACCAGGCGTCGACGTCGGAACTGTACGGGCTGGTGCAGGAGACGCCACAGAAGGAGACAACGCCGTTTTATCCGCGGTCGCCCTATGCGGTGGCGAAGCTCTATGCCTATTGGATCACGGTGAATTATCGCGAGGCGTACGGGATGTACGCGTGCAACGGAATCTTATTCAACCACGAATCACCGCAGCGGGGCGAGACGTTTGTGACGCGGAAGATTACGCGGGCGCTGGCGCGGATCAAGGTGGGGCTGCAGGACAGGCTTTACCTGGGCAACCTGGGCGCGCGGCGGGACTGGGGGCACGCGCGGGACTACGTGGAGATGCAGTGGCTGATGCTGCAGCAGTCGGAGCCGAAGGACTACGTGATTGCGACGGGCGAGCAGCACAGCGTGCGCGATTTTGTGAGCCTTGCGGCCCAGTTCCTGGAAATGGAGCTGCGCTGGGAAGGCGCTGGTGCGGAGGAGAAGGGAATTGACGCGAAGGGAAATGTGATTGTGGCCGTGGACCCGCGCTACTACCGGCCCACGGAGGTGGAGACGCTGCTGGGCGACCCGAGCAAGGCAAAGCGCGAGCTGGGCTGGGAGCCGCGGACGAAGTTTCGCGAGCTGGTGAAGGAGATGGCGGAAGAGGACCTGAAGACGGCCGAGCGCGACGCGCTGATCAAGAAGCACGGGTATTCGGTGTTCAACCACCACGAAAGTTGAGCGCAGAGAAGGGGCGGTCGAAGACGATGGAGACGAGCAGCCGGATCTACGTGGCGGGGCATCGCGGACTGGTGGGATCGGCGATCCGGCGCGGGCTGGAGGCGCGCGGATTTCGAAACCTGGTGCTGCGGTCGCACGCCGAGCTGGAGCTGGGCGATCGCGCGGCGGTGCGCGCGTTTTTTGAGGCGGAGAAGCCGGAATATGTGTTTCTGGCGGCGGCGAAGGTGGGCGGGATTCTGGCGAACGATACGTATCCGGCGGACTTTATCCGCGAGAATCTGGAGATCCAGACGAACGTGATCGACGCAAGCTATCGCAGCGGCGTGAAGCGGCTGTTGTTTCTGGGCTCAAGCTGCATTTATCCGAAGATGGCGCCGCAGCCAATCAAGGAAGAGTACCTGCTGACGGGCCCGCTGGAGCCGACGAATCGCGCGTATGCGCTGGCGAAGATTGCGGGCATCGAGATGTGCTGGTCATATAACCGGCAGTACGGAACGCAATTTCTTGCGGCGATGCCGACCAATCTGTATGGACCGGGGGACAACTTTGATTTGCAGGGATCGCACGTGCTGCCGGCGTTGATGCGCAAAGCGGCGGAGGCAAAGCAGGCGGGCAGGCGCGAGCTGGAAGTGTGGGGAAGCGGCGAGCCGCGGCGTGAGTTCCTTTACAGCGACGACCTGGCCGAAGCGTGCATTCATCTGGCGAGCCTGCCGGAGGCGACCTTCGGGAGCCTCCTGAAGCAAGAGAGCGCGCCGCTGGTGAACATTGGAACGGGCACGGACCTGACGATTCGGGAACTGGCGGAGCTGGTGGCCGAGATTCTGGAGTTCGACTGCAGGTTGGTTTTCGATCGGACAAAGCAGGACGGCACGCCGCGCAAGCTGCTGGACGTGAGCCGGATTGAGTCGCTGGGATGGAAGGCGAAGACGGGCCTGCGCGAGGGGATTCTGCGGACGTACGAGTCAGCGCGCGGACAGCTGGAAACGGCCGCGAAGTAGGCGGAGAACAGGCGGCGCGGAGCCAGGCATCAGCCCGGCGCGCTAAAGTGTAGCAACGCGAGGAGAGCAGTACCTTATGGACGCATTGCGTCTTGTCAAAATAGTAAGCGGCAATCTTCCGATGACGTTGCGGAGACGGACGCCGGCCCTGGTGGCCGCGGCTGCTCTTGCGCTGACGGCGGGGTTGGCCCTGGGACAGACGGAGAGACCGGCTTTGACACCGATTCTGGAGGGGGGCGGTCACTCACCGAATAGCCCCGATACCAGCCTGGCGAATGTGGGAGGACTGACGGATTTGCCGATCACAGCGGGGCAGATGGTGCATGTGCTGGTCTTCCACGCGCCGGATTTTTCGCTGACGACCCGCGTCTCAGAGAACGGGGAAGTTGCGGTTCCGCTGCTGGGTCCAGTGCACATCGGCGGCCTGAACAGCGAGGGAGCGTCGAGCCTGATCGCGAGGGAGCTGAAGACGCAGGGGCTGATGATGAATCCGCATGTGACGGTGACGGTGGATTCGTCGGCATCCGAGATCACGATTCTGGGCGAGGTGCGCGCGCCGGGGATTTATCCGCCTCCAGCGAAGCATCTGCTGTCGGATGTGCTGGCCGAAGCAGGTGGGCTGACGGCGAACACGGGCCGAATCATCGAGATTTCGAACGACAGCGAGCCTGGCAAGAAGGTGGATGTGCCGTGGGATCCGACGATGAACAACACGAGCAGTTATGACCTCCCGGTGCATCCGGGCGACCGCATTCTGGTGAGGGCGTGCGGGATTGCATACGTGGGCGGCAACGTGCACAAACCGGGTGCGTATTCGCTGTGCGGCTCCCCGCACGTTACGCTCTCGGAGGTGGTCGCGATGGCCGGCGGCGTGAATCCGCTTTCGTCGGAGAAGCACACGTATCTGATTCATGCGGAGCCGGACGGCAAGCGGGTGGCGGAAGAGGTCGACCTGCACAAGGTGCTGACGGCGAAGCTGGCCGATCCGACTGTTCGCGAGGACGACGTGATCTACGTTTCGCCAAGCGCCCTGAAGGAAACGGCAACGCGCGCCCTGGCGGCCGCAATTGCTCTGGCCGGCCCTGTTTTATATGTGGCCCAACCCTGACCGCAGGCGCGTGGGTTGGCCGAGGCTTGGGAGCCGATCATCCCGCGACCACGGAACAGACCCTCTGTGTGGAAGCGGCATGGAGCGTAACGGCGCGCAGCGGCAGGCCGGATGGTAGACCGAAAGGCTCATCATCGCAACGAACATAGAGGAAATCGATCCTGTGAAACAACCAACGAATCCAAATGAGGAACCCACGCCGCCAAATTATGATCTGGCGCCGAACCTAGGGCAGCTATCGGGTCTGACCCCGGAGAGCGACTCCATTGGACGGATTGTCCAGTTCCTGCAGAAGCGCGGATGGATGATCGTGGCGGGACTTGCGCTGGGCCTTGCGGTTGCGGTGGTTGCGAACGTTCTGGTGCGCAAGAAGTACACCGCTACGGCGCAGATCGACATTGTGCCGGATATGTCCTCGCAGTTCCGGCTGGAGCAGGTGCAGGATCTGGCCGGCGGAGACGAGGGCGAGAAGCTGGACACCGAGATTGCGATTCTGGAGAGCCGGACGCTGGCGCTTGAAACGATAAGTGCGCTGCATCTTGAACAGAACCAGGATTTTCATGCGTATTCGAAAGGGCATCCGTGGGACTTGTCCGATCCGGCGGTACGTGAACTGCTTGAATCCGTATTCAAAGGCGATTTGCATGTGGAACGGCTGGGCCACACGAGCATCATCAACGTGAGCTTCACCTCGGGCAAGCCGGGACTGGCGAGCCTGGCGGCCAATACGCTGATTGACAACTATATTGAGCACTCGTTCCGGGAGAGCTACAACTCGACCGCAAAGGTGTCAGGCTGGCTGAACTCGCAGCTAACGGACTTGAAAGAGCGGCTGGAGAAGAGCCAGGCACAGATGGTGGCCGACCAGAAGAGCCTGGGAATCGTGGGCATCGATCCGAAGGACAGCGTTCTGGTGACCAATCTGGAGGAACTGAACAAGCAGCTTGCGAATGCAGAAGCTGACCGGATGCTGAAAGAGGCGCAGTTGCGGGCGCTGAAGTCGGCCTCACCGGATGTGATCGACGTGGCCGCGGGCGTGGCGAATCCGGTGTTGCAGGCCTCGCGAGAGAAGTTGAACGATCTTCAAACGGAGTATGCTTCGTTGACGCAGACCTACGGGCCGTCGTATCCGGAGGTGAAGTCGCTGCGTGCGCAGATTCGTGAGCTAAAGAGAACGCTCAGGCAGAACGAGCGCGCCGAAGTGGCGCGCATGCAGAAGGAGTTCGACGCTGCGCAGAACAACGAGAACATGCTCCGCAGCAAGCTGGAGGCCGAGGAACATATTGCCTACAGCAAAGGCGCGCAGGGCGCCCGGTTTGATTTTTCACGGCGTGATTACGAAGCGGCAAGGCAGCTCTACGACGGGCTGCAGCAACGGCTACAGGAAGCCGGGATTATCTCCGGGCTTCACTCGACCTCGATTCATATCGTGGACAATGCCGATATTCCGGTGTATCCGAGCCATCCGAAGAAGAACGTGAATCTGGCGATTGGCGCCGGCGCCGGCCTGGGACTTGGCCTGGTCCTGGCGCTGCTGCTTGATGCCATGGACACCAACCTGAAGACGATGAACGAGGTGGAGCAGGCGCTGCAACTGCCGTTGCTTGCCGCGATTCCTGAGGTGGAAACCGAGGATCTGCAGCCGGTGCGATTCCGTGCGGCAGCGGTGTCGAAAGCAAGGGCTTCCTGGTCGCGCATTGCCGAGGCGCTGCGCGGCATGAGGACCGCCATTCTGCTTTCGAGCCCGGGAGCTCCGCCCAAGGCGGTGATGATCTGCAGCACGCGGCCGGCGGAAGGCAAGAGCTCTGTGTCCACGCTGATTGCAATTACCTTTGCCCTGAACGGCTCGCGCGTGCTGCTGATGGACGGGGACTTGAGACGCCCCTCGGTGCATTTGCGCTTCCGCATTCCGAATGGCAGCGGCCTTTCATCGATCTTGTCAGGAAAGGCGCCTTACCGTGAGGGCATCACGCAGTGGGCCGATCTGCCAAATCTGGACATCATGACCTCTGGCCCGGTTCCACCGCTGCCCTCGGAGCTGCTGGGATCAATAGAGATGGAGCGCCTGCTGGAGCAACTGCGCTCCGATTACGATTTCATCTTCATCGATACGCCGCCGGTGCTCGCCGTCACGGATGCTTCGATTCTGGGAAGGCTAGCCGACGCGACCATCCTGATTGTTCGTTATGGCGCTTCGCAGAGGCACGTGGTGCAACGCGGCATCGACCTGCTGGATCGCTCGGGCACGCACTTGCTGGGCGTGGCGCTGAACGCAGTGGATTTCAGGTCGCCGGAATATTCCGAATACTACGGCAGGAAGTACTACGAATACTACGGCGAGCGGGACACGGACTAGAAGACCAGGCCGTACCACGCTGGATCGATGGACTGGGAGAAGGACATTCTCCGCATTGAGGTGATTCCCATGCGAACAAGCCGGTTCGGGAATGTGCGCCAGGCACCCAGGAAGGGACTTGCGTTTGGCGGCATGGATGTTGTGGCCCTGCTTCTGGGACTCTCTGCCTCGTTTACGGTCAGACTTGTTGGAATCATCCAGGTTTCCGAGGTCGCGATGTTCCTGCTGCTTCCGTTTCTGCTGGTCACGCAGCCCAAGAAAGTACTGCAACCGGGCATGAAGGCGGTGTATCTGCTGATGGGGTTCTGGCTGCTTGGGCAGATTCTGACCGACATCTATCGGCAGACGATCCCGTACAACTGGATGCGCGGCGATGCGCGCATTCTGTTTTTCGCGCTCAACCTGGCGACGCTGACGGTTCTGCTTTCAAAGAACGTGCGACGGCAGGCGGTGTTTGTGGCGGGTTACGGCATAGGGTCGCTGCTGGCGACGCGCTTTCAGCTTTCGGATGCGGCGGCGGACTATCCGTGGAAGTTTGGCTACGCCGAGGGCACGATGGTGCTTGTAATCCTGCTGAGCTGCTACTTCCACTATCGGAAGCGCTATTGGATTGTGGGCGGCCTGATTGTCACTCTGGTGGTTGTCAATCTGCTGATGAACTTTCGGTCTCCGATCTTGCTTCTGATGGTGACGATGGCGCTTGTGGTTCCGGTGGTACCTGAACGAGTGGGCCGAATGCGGCTTTTGCCCAGAGCGGGGTCGCCGAAGCGGGTGATGGTGTTGATTTGCATCGCCCTGGGTTTCGGCGCACTCTCAGGAATTCTGGTGCAATTAGTGACCAGAGCCGGGTGGATCAGCGCCGAGGCGCAGGAAAAGAATCTGGCGCAGTCGCAGTCCCTCGTCGGGATGCTGCTTGGTGGCCGTCCGGAGATCTTTGTTTCTTCGCAGGCGGTGATGGACAGCCCGATCCTCGGACACGGGTCGTGGGCGCAGGACTTGAAGTACACGGAGATGCTGTATGACGTGGACGTAAAATATGACATTCCAACCGACACCTTGCAGTCCAGCGAGGATTCGAGTGATGCAACGATTCCTGCGCACTCGCACATCATGAGCTCGTGGGTGCAGGCGGGAATTCTGGGTGCGGTGTTCTGGGTCTACGTGCTGTGGGTTGTGCTGAAGGGGCTGATGCGGACGGCGCTGGCGCAGCCCGCGCTTGCGCCGTATTACTCCTGGCTGCTGGCGGGCTTCGTGTGGGACGTGTTCTTCTCTCCGTTCAACACTACCCGACGCTCGATTGACTCTCTGGTGATTCTCTTCGCTCTTGAAGTGGTAGAACGGTTTCCGATGGCCAGCGACCGGAACCGAAGATTCTTCAAGGGCAGGTGGAATCGCACGCCATTACGAGAGCGGCTTGCGACGGCGGCACGGAGCTGAACGGCGGGAATGCGCGCCCCCTGCTGCAGAGACAGCGCGCGAGTACGCCGGATGCGCACGTTCGCAGTGAGTCCGCCAGACAGACGATTGGAGTGCGATTGGCAGAGCGCATTGCGGCGCGCGCGAGCAGGCGGCAAGCGCTGTGCACGGAAGAGCTTTCCAGGCGATGAATCTTTCCCAAATCAAGGAGCTTTTTCGGCCCGGCCGGGGCAGGCCGGAAAGCGCCGAGGCCCACTCCCGCGAGCGCTATCGACGTGCGGCGTTGACGGGGACGACGGCAGCGCTGGGCCGCGTGGTGTCTCTCGGCACGTCGATTCTGACGGTGCGCCTGACCTTCCGCTATCTTGGGGCGGAGCGCTACGGGATGTGGATGACGATCACCTCGGTTGTGATGATGTTCGTCTTCGCGGACCTGGGCATGAACAACGGGTTAATCAACATTATTGCGGATGCGACGGGGAAGGAGGACGCCCGCACCGCGCGGCAGGCCACGGCAAGCGCGTTCTGGCTGCTGAGCGCCATCGCCATTGTGATCGCCGCGGGAGGAGTCCTAGCCTATCCTCACGTGAATACGAGTCGGTTGTTCAACGTTCATGCACCGCTTGCGATGCGCGAATCAGGCCCGGCGCTGCTTGCGTTCTTCTTCTGCTTTGTGCTGAATGTGCCGCTGGGAATTGTGCGGGGCACGCGGACAGGGCTGCAGAACGCCTACATCAACAACCTGTGGAACATGCTGGGCAGCCTATCGTCGCTGGGTGCTTTGCTGGTGGCCATCCATGTGCACGCCGGGCTTCCGATGCTGGTGCTCAGCTTGTCCGGGCCTCCGGTGGTGGTCACGATCCTGAACGGGATGGAGCTATTCGGCTGGTCCCACTCGGAATTGTGTCCGAATCCGCGCGATTTCTCGCGTCCAGTGGCTTCGCGCCTTTTGCGCATCGGCTTGATGTTTTTTCTGATGCAGGTATCCATGTCTGTGGGGATGCAGACGGATAACGTTGTGATCGCGCAGATTCTTGGCGCCAAGGCCGTGGCTGCGTACGCAGTTCCGGCGCGGCTGTTCAACATCATTGTATCGTTTATCACCATGCTCTCCGGCTCCATGTGGCCCGCCTATGCCGACGCAATGGCGAGGCATGACGGCCCCTGGATTCGAAGAACGTTCCGGCGGGTAACCGTGGCGGGAACTTCGATTACGCTGGGCGCTACGATTCTGTCGGTTGTTCTGGGCAATCGCATTCTTGCTCTTTGGGTGGGGCCCCAGATGCAGGCATCCATGATGCTATTAACGATTTTCGGACTGCAATGTCTCGTCTTCTCCTACCTGCAGCCGATCAATTTTCTGCTGAACGGGATTGGAGAGCTCAAATCCCAGGTGGTGTGCGCGATTGCCATGGCGGTTGTGAATCTGGGCCTTTCCATTCTGTTCGTGAAGCACTACGGAATTGTGGGCGCGGTGCTGGGGACGTTTGTGGCGCAGCTAACTGTCCAGGTGATTCCTCTGACTGTGATTGCGCGCATGCAGCTGAAGAAGCTTGGGAGAATCTCCTCCGAACCCTCACCCGCAGGCGTGACCTTGCCTAAATGAGTGCGCCAGTCCAGCCTTGCGCTGCAAAGACTGCCGCGGGCCAGCGGTGCGAAAGTTGCATCCCGGAGCTATATGACGAACCGAATTCATGCGGAAACGCCGGCCTGCTCAAATTGCTTTATCGGATTTCACGACGTGATTCCCTGGTCGCCCGACAATCGTTGCCTGGCGATCCACCGGGCGCCGCCTGACTATGGTGCGATGGAAGATTGCACGAATCCGATCGAGATATGCCTATGGTTTCCGGAGACGGGTGAGATCCGCGCGGTGGACACAACCCGCGCATGGAACTTTCAGCAGGGCGCGCGGCTGCAGTGGGTCCCAGGCGAGCAAACTACGCTGGCTTTTAACACAATTGAAGACGGGAAAACGGTGTCGATCTTCCGCAACATTGCGACCGGAGAGCGGCGGGTGCTACCAGCTCCGATTTACGCTTTCAGCCCCGACGGGAAGAGCTCCATCGCTCCGAACTTTACCACGCTGGCGCACCGCTGGATGGCATATGGATACATGCCCCTGCGCGAGCAGCCTCCGATTCGCGACCAGAATGAAGATGGGATCTGGCAACTGGACACGACGACGGGAGAAGAGCGCCTGTTTGTTTCGACGCGGAGAGCTACGGAGTTCGAGGCCGTGGCACATGCAGATCCATCGAGCCATTTTTTGTGCCACGCGAGCTTTAGCCCGGATGGGGAGAAGATTGTGTTTCTGCATCGCTTCTTCAGTGCAGATGGCGGCCTGTTTACACGGATGATCGCGACAGACCGCGAGGCGGGAGACCTTGTGCTGCTGGCGCAAGAGAAGGTAAGCCACTTTGACTGGCTGGACGCGGAGACCCTGGTGGTGTGGGCGCGGTTCACTGGAGGTGGGCTGGCGCAGGCACGGTCACGCGGACTGCTGAGTTCGCCGCTGGTAAAGCCCCTGCTGGGCGTGGCGCGGAAATTGACGGGCCGGTGGAAGAAGAAGCTGCTGTCAGAATCCTACTATCGGATCCCGGTTCGCGATCCGAAATTGCGCACGCGGTATGGGTGGCCGAGCCTGGACGCCGATGGGCATCCGATGGTGGCCCGGAAGCATGGATGGATCGTGACGGATTTTTATCCAGACAAAGAGAACCGGCTACCCACGATTCTCTATCATTCCGAGCGGCGAACTCGCGTGGATGCGCACGTGTTCCTGCATCATCCGCGCAGCGCAGATTCCGATGTGAAATGCGATCTGCATCCGCGGTGGGACCGCACGGAACGCCAGGTGGCCGTGGATACCTGCGAAGCGGGTTACCGGCAGGTACGGATTCTGGATGTGTGCGACGTGGTGGAGTCACAGGCTGAGCATCGCGGAGATAAGAGATAACATCCGGTTGTTGGTATGAGGTGAGTTATCAGGTTATCGATAGTTACAAACGCGTTTAACCAGGGGCGGTATCTGGCGACTGCGATGGCCAGCGTTGTGAACCAGGGATGGTCAGACCTTGAATATCTTGTGGTGGACCCAGGCTCGTCGGATGAGACCCCGGATATCATCCGCAGGTTCCAGGAGAAGTACCCGGGCAAGATCGTCGTGATTGCGGAACCCGATGCGGGACCGGCGGACGGGCTAAACAAGGCGTTCGCGCGGGCCACGGGCGACCTTTTCGGATATCTGAATGCGGACGATTTGTATCTTCCGGGATGCTTTGGCAACGCCGCAGCGGCCGCCGAAAAGCATCCGGAAGCTGGCGCGATTTACGCTGACGGGTACAAGGCGGATGTGGGGGGACAGATCACGCGACATGTGGTGTCCACAGGGTTCAGCCCGAAGCGATTTGTGTATGGGGGCTGCCTGGCGCTTCAACAGTCCACCTTTTACCGCAAGGATGCATTCCGCGCGGTGGGCGGATTCAACCTGCAGAATCGCACGAGCTGGGATGCAGAGATTCTGCTGGAAATGGCGCTGGCGGGCAGGCCGCTTGTGCATGTGGCCGGGTACTGGTCTGTGTTTCGCATCCACGCTGAGTCAATTACTGGAAGCCAGCGTTTTGCGGAGGAAAGCCGGAAGACCCATGCTCGGTATTTTCAACGCGTGATGGGGAGAGAGCGCGGCAGACTGGACAGAGCGAAGGCAAAGGGAGTGAGAGCATACTCCCTGCTGCTGGAACCGCGGGGGGCCGCATTGCGGATTCTTGACCGGGTACGGAAACCGGCGCTGGATATCACGGACCACCTTCATGAGCATTAAGTCGATACACTTCGGCTGCTCGGGAAGCTTCTAACTCATGGCGAAACTTGTCTTTCTTTGGGATAACTTTGGCCCGCTGCACGCAGACCGCTGCGATGCGGTAGCGGAGTACTTTGGGCGGAAGCATCAGGTGGTGGGTATTGAGCTTGCGAGCCGCAGCAAGGTGTATGACTGGGTTCCGGAGAGCGGAAGCCGCTTCCAGAAGGTCACTCTTGTCGAGGGGCGATCCGTGGAGGAGATCTCGGGCTTTCAGCTATTCCGCAAGACCCTGCGCGCATGCCTCTCGATGGGACGGAATGCGCATTTTTTCATCTGTCATTACCAGGCGCCCCCCATTTTTTTGTGTGCCGTAGTCCTGCGGATGATGGGAAGGCGCGTGTATGCCATCGGCTGCTCGAAGTTTGACGACTATGCGCGCGACCTGAGACGCGAAGTGGCCAAGAGCTTCCTGTATCTGCCGTACAACGGCGGCATCGCGTCCGGTATTCGGTCGACCGATTACATGCGCTTTCTGGGGATCGCAGTGGAGCGCGTGAAGTCTCCGTACAACGCGGTTTCCCTCGCGCGCATTCGCAAGATGGCCGGAGTGCCGCCGGCTCCGGAGGGCGTTCCATTTGCGGAGCGCCACTTTACCATTGTCGCGAGGCTGGTTGCGAAGAAGAATCTCTCCATGGCGCTGAAGGCGTTTGCGCTGTACTGCGCACAGACAGCAAATCCGCGTTCGTTGCATCTGTTCGGGACCGGTCCTCTTGAAGCGCAACTGCGCGAGCAGGCCCAGGCCGACGGGATTGCCGTGTGGGTGCACTTTCGCGGCTTCCAGCAAACGCAAGAGGTGAGCGAGGCATACGGCCGCTCGCTCGCGGTGCTGCTGCCCAGCATCGAGGAGCAGTTCGGCAACGTGGTTCCCGAGGCGATGGGGATGGGATTGCCGGTAATTCTTTCGGACAATTGTGGCGCCCGGGACCTTCTGATTCGATCGGGCGTGAATGGATTTGTGATTGAGCCGGATAACCCGGAGGGGATGGCCTACTTTATGAAGCTGATTGCGGAAGATGAGCAGCTGTGGCGCAGGCTCGCGAAGTCGGCGAGGGAGTTCGCGGAGCTCTCCGACAGCCCGCGATTTGCGGAGGCGGTTGCTGCATTGATTGGAGAGATGAAAGGTTAGCGATGCGATTGCTGCATGTGATTCGGGGCACGGATCCGGAGACCGGCGGTCCGATCGAGGCATTGATTCGCATTTCCGAAGTGCTGATGCGGGACGGACACGAGGTGGAAGTGGTCAGTCTTGAAGAGGCGGAGGATGCGCGCCGACGCAATTTTCCGTTTCCGATTACCGGGCTTGGAGAAGGGGTTGGGCGCTATCACTACAACGCGCGGCTCAAGCCATGGCTGCGCGAACGGGCGAACAACTTCGACGCAGTTGTGCTGCACGGGCTTTGGAATTACTCATCAATGGGAGCGTGGAGGGCGCTGCGGCGTCACGCGACGCCCTATTTCATCTTTACCCACGGGATGATGGATCCGTGGTTTCGCGAGCGATACCCTCTGAAACATTTGGCCAAGCAGATGTTCTGGCTCCTGGGCGAGGGCCTGGTTTTGCGGGACGCGAATGCGGTGCTGTTTACGTGCGAAGAGGAACGTCTGCGCTCGCGGAATGCTTTTTGGGGATTTGACTATCGGGAGCGCGTGGCGCTACTGGGCACGGCGGATCCGCGCGGAGATGCGGAGATGGAGAAGGCGGCATTCTCAGAGGCTTATCCCCAGCTTCATGGAAGGAAGTTTCTGCTTTTCCTGAGCCGAATTCATCCGAAGAAGGGATGCGATCTGCTGGTTGAGGCGTTCGGTGCCCTGGCAAAGGAGCTCCCGGATCATCTGGACCTGGTGATGGCGGGTCCGGACGCGTTGGGGTGGATTCCTGAGCTGGAGAAGACGGCGAAAACGCTAGGCATGGCGCATCGAATTCACTGGGTGGGGATGCTGAAGGGAGCGCTGAAGTGGGGCGCCCTTCGGAGTGCCGAGGCGCTGATTCTTCCTTCGCACCAGGAGAACTTTGGAATTGTGGTGGCCGAGGCGATGGCCTGCTCGACGCCGGTGCTGATCAGCAACAAGGTGAACATCTGGCGAGAAGTGGAAGCGAGCGAAGCGGGTCTGGCGGAGAATGACGATGCAGAAGGAACACGCAGTTTGATTCGGCGGTTCTGCGCGCTCGGCGCAGAGGAGCGGGCGCGCATGAAGACCTCAGCGCGGGCGGGGTTCCTGAAATATTTCGATATCGAAAACACGGCGCAAGAATTTGCACGAGCAATCGGCTTTTCCGAGTGATGGCGCGCTGGAAGGCTAGGTGGAGTGCGTGAGCGCTAGAGCGGACATTGCCGCTGTGATCCTGACCTATAACGAGGAGCTGGACCTGGAACGGGCGCTGCAACATGTTGCGGGGTTCGCCAAGGAGATCTTCGTCGTGGATTCATTTTCGACGGATGCTACGGTGAGGATTGCCGAGGGATTCGGCGCGAAGGTTCTGCAGCATACCTTCCAGAACCAGGCGAAGCAGTTCGAGTGGGCGTTGGACCATGCACCGATTACCGCGGATTGGGTGATGCGGCTGGACGCGGATGAAATTGTCGAAGAGGATCTGGCCGAGGAGATCCGGAGGAAGTTACCAGAGCTGCCAAACAAATTACAGGCATCAACCTGAAACGGAAGTGGAAGGCGCCGAAGGTCCGCGAGTCTTTCGTGGCCGCGAGCCAAGCGTCGAAGGCGGGCGTCCCACCCATACGAAGTTTCTTTCCACCGCCCGTCTTCGCGGCAGTAGTGTCAAGCCGCGTTTGGAAATGTTCAAGATCGAAAGCTAACCTTCGGTCTCGATTTGACCGATCAAGCGAGCCTCTACTGCGTTCTTAACGACGCGGGCGAGATGCATTTGAACAATAGGCGCCGCTCGCGCGACTACCACTGCCCTCACGAGAGAGCAGACTATTCAGATTTGCAGCCCTCGTTCTCTTGCATCTCAGCGGTCTTAAGGACGATCATAAGTTCGTAGAATCCCATCAAGGTGGAGTAGGTAAACCCCGCAACTCCGTCCATAAAGCCACGCTTCAAAACATACATCGCGAAAAACTTGACCAAGGGTCTAAAGGGCATACGATAATACAATTCCTTCACATTCCGGCGGCGCTCGCGACCATCCTTCTCAAAAATGAGAGCGCGCAGACTTACGCCCTTACCAGCCTTTCTGTTTTCAATAATCTGCTGTGCCTCCTGTGTGCTATAAAAATTGTGACGGGCAATCCAGTCGCTGAGGCCCTTGCTGAATGGATAGTGATCAAGATACCCGTCAATATTGGCAACAGGACCACCTGGCTTTGAAATACAATGGCCGAGACGCTCGTAGTGCATCTTTTCGGGACGGAAAAGACGGTCGTAATATGCTGTCATTTGAACGTGCTTTAGCCAGGTTTCGAGAAAGAAATCCCGGCGCTGCACGCTGAATGCAATATTGCCGTCCGGGTTAGCAACTGCCCGTTGCATGGCTTCTGCCAGCTTCGGCGTAACACGTTCGTCGGCATCGATATAGAATACCCAAGGGTACCTGAATGGGATATTCTCCAGGGCCCAGTTCTGATGCTGCGAAAAACTATCGAATTTTCGAAACCATATTTTCGCGTTGCATTCTTTGGCAATCTCCACGGTCTTGTCTGAACTGTACGAATCGAGCACGTGAATATCATCTGACCATTTCACCGTTTCCAAGCATCGCGGCAGATTATTCTCTTCATTGAGTGTTAGCACGAGAATCGAGATCATCGTGGAGCAATTTTATCGTGACAGGTTCTCTCAATCAAGTCGAGTGCATCTATCGTCGCGCTCCTTATCTGACTATTCGTCACCCGACAATGCCTTGTGCTGGCAGGCATTGTCTCGCTTTTACTCCGAATTCTTTGTCTCTGGCCACTAATGAGGTGTTACTCATCGCACCACTTTCGGGAGTGTGCGAATGAGGGTTCTAGTGACTGGTGGCAGCGGGTACGTTGGATCGAGCACGGTGCGCGAGTTGGCCGACGCCGGGCATGACATCCTTATTTACGATAACCTTTCCACCGGCCACCCCAAGCTGGCGGATGGATTTGAACTGGTTCAGGGAGACATAGCCGACAAGGAAAGGCTTCGCCCCTGCCTCCGGCATGTGGATGCTGTCATGCATTTCGCCGCTTCCGCGTACGTTGGTGAGTCGGTTGAAAATCCACGGAAATACTTTCACAACAACGTTGAATCGGCTCTGGCATTGATGGATTGTGTGATCGAGAGCGATGTCAGACTTTTTATCTTTTCCTCAAGCTGCGCTGTGTATGGAATCCCGCTCAGCCTTCCTATTTTCGAATCGAGCCGGAAGGAGCCTATTAATCCCTACGGCGCAACCAAGTTGTTTTTTGAGCGAGTACTTTCCGCCTTTAATATTTCGCACGGACTGCGCTACGTCGCACTGCGGTATTTCAATGCCGCCGGAGCACATCCCAGCGCAAAGGTAGGGGAGATTCACACTCCCGAGACGCATTTGATCCCTCTTGCCATCAAGTCAGCCCTCGGAAGCGGTCCTCCTCTCACCATTTTCGGAAGGGATCTCGACACCCGGGATGGGACCTGTGTCCGGGATTTTATCCATGTGTGCGATCTGGGCGTCGCTCATCTCAAGGCTTTGCAGTACCTAGCCGGCGGAGGCGCTTCCGTCGCGCTGAATCTCGGTACGGGGAGAGGTACTTCCATTGCGGAAGTGCTTGGGGTAATCGAGGCGATTTCCCATCGCAGGGTGCCTCATATTTTCGCACCGCCCAGGGTGGGCGACCCACCGACGCTGTTCGCCGAGGCTGTCATGGCCAAAGCGATTTTGGGATGGGAAGCGCGCTTCGATCTGGAGCAAATCATCGCAGGAGCGTTGCGATGGGAAGAGCAGCTTCCTGAGTTTCTGAAGAACAGCTGATCCCGCAAGTGCATAGATAGCTCAACGTCGTGACTCCCAGTGCATCCGCGGGATTGAAAGATAAGAGAATTACGATCTTTCAGGGAAAGTTCATCCGGCACGGTGGAAGATACCCGTTGACCTTGTTGCGCATCTGGCGCAGCGGGAAAGCCAGGGTGGAAGACAGCTGGATGGATGAGCATATCTATCTGATGGAAGGCGAGCAGGTGACTTTCGACGGAGGATTCTCGGATTACAGCCTGCAGGGCCTGACTTATTTCACGAACAGGCATAACGGGTACGCGAGCCGAGAGGCGTTGCAGGTTCTGTTGCAGCGGCGCGGGTTGGCGACAGCCGAGATGGGGGCGGCCGGAGCCTCAACTGCGCGACAGGCGGCGAGAAAGCGATTCTGGAAAAAGGCGCTTTACAACCGGATCCCTTACGAGTTTGCATCGCTGGGCTATTTTTTGTACCGCTATCTGCTGCAGCTGGGGTTTCTGGATGGAAGGGAGGGCCTACAGTATCACTTTCTGCAGGGACTCTGGTACCGGTACCTGGCGGGCGCGAAGTTAAGAGAGCTGGAACAGTCGGTTCGCGGTATCCTGGACAAGGAAACACTCAAAGATACGTTAGAGCGAGTTACTCGCCAGAAGATAGACTTAACTTAAAAGTAGGATAGACGAAGCGCGGCCCTTCTTAACTTCTCGCCTCAGGCCGCTTTCTTTCTTTTACCTTTCTCGCGGGCGCTCCCGCATACACACCCCAGGCATCCAGGTCATGCGTGGCTACGGAAGCCAGGCCCAGGACCGCGCCTTCCGCCAGGTTGACGCCCGGGGCAACGGAGGCGCGTGCGCAGACCCATGCGTAGGCGCCGACGGACATCGAGTAGGCAAGAAGCGGAAAGGCAGAATCGTTGAAGTCATGCGTGGCGCCGCAGAGATAGGCGCCCTGCGAGAGGATGGCGTGCGAGCCGAGCGAGACGGTGGCGGGGTTGTAAATTTCCGCGCCGTCCGCGACCGTAACCTGGTCGGCACAGGAGAGGTTCCACGGGGCCCAGATGCGCGAGCCGGGATAAAAGTGGCAATTGGGGCCGAGCCGGGCTCCGAAGACGCGCAGAAGCAGAGCACGCCAGGCGTGGAATGGGCGCGGCGAGGGCCGATAAAGAAGGATCCAGCAAACGGACCAGACCATGCGCGCGAGGCGATCGCCGCGCGAGAAGGCGGGACGCAGGTAAGGGTCGTCCGTGCCGCTCTGGCCGATGTGCTGAGACGAGTTGTATTCCACTTGTCTCGCCATGGGGCTCCGGGGGTGGCACTGCGCGCGCGACGGAAGATCCTGGTATGCCGACTTTGGTTCCGCGGCGCTCTGTATCAGAGCTTACCATTCAAAAGCACGAAAGAAGCTTGCGTGCCCGACAGGCTTGAGCGAATCGGGGCCTGGAAGAGTGATGGCCGTGCCGGGAGCTGTGGGAGGATGCGGATGGTCAAGGCGGAGGTGGAGGGCGCGTGGCACTCTCCTGTGGCATGGGCACAGGATTGTGTGGCATACTGATGTGGTCATTACACAGGAGAGTGAAAATGCCCGCACCAAAGCTGGACTTGCTGCAGGGAACACTGGACCTGATGGTGCTGCAAACGCTTGCCATGATGGGCGACCAACACGGATACGGAATTGCGCGACGCATCGAGCAGGTGAGCGGCAATGAGGTGCTCCTGAACCAAGGAACGATCTACGCGTCGCTGGTTCGGCTGCAGCAGCGAGGCTGGATCGACGCCGAGTGGGGCACGTCAGACAACAACCGCAAGGCCAAGTTTTACGCGATTACCAAGCGAGGGCGGAAGCAACTGGCGGAGGATGTCGCGTACTGGCAGCGGCTTTCCGTGGTGATGGAGCGAGTGCTTTCGCTCGAGGCAGGAGGCGGCGATGCTTGACCTGGTGCGACGTGGGTGGAATCGGGTGCGGGCGCTGCTGCACAGGGAAGGAATGGACCGCGATCTGGATGCGGAGATTGCGGCGCATCTGGAGATGGCGACCGAAGAGAAGCTGCAACAGGGCATGGATCGCGAAGAGGCGCGGCGGCTGGCGCTTGCGGAGTTCGGCGGCGTGCAGCAGGCACGGGAGCGGCAGCGCGAGGCGCGGGGCCTTCCGTTCCTGGACGTGTTGCGGCAGGACCTGCGCTACACGCTTCGCTCGCTGCGTCATGACGCGGGATTCGCCACGGTGGCGGTGTTCATTCTGGCACTGGGCATCGGCGCCAACGTCGCGGTGTTCAGTGTGGTGAACACGCTGCTGCTGCGCCCGCTTCCGTTTCCGAGCGCGCATGAACTGGTGTGGATTGCTCCTCCGCCGACCAAGTGCGGGTTGTCCTGCGCAACCTATTCCACGGACGCGTACGACGAGTTCCGAGCCTACAGCCGGTCCTATCAGGATGTGACGGGTTACTTCGCCTTTTCCGGCCCAGACAATCTCAGCCTGAGCGCGGGCGGCGCACAGATTGCCGCGACGAGCATCGATGTGATCGCCAACTTTTTCCAGGTCCTCGGCGTGCGTCCGGCCATGGGTCGTCTCTTTACAGCCGACGATGCACGCAACGGTGCTGCGCCGGTCGTGCTGCTCTCCAACGCGTGGTGGCGCACGCAATTCAACGCCGACCCTGACATTGTGGGCAAGACGTTCGACATGAACGGCCAGCAGACCACGGTGATTGGCGTTCTGCCGCGCAGTTTCGATTTCGGCGCGATGTTTGCGCCGGGCACAAAGGTCGATGCCATCACGCCACTCAACCTTTATGGGCCGCCGCGCGACTGGGGAAACATTGTCACCATGATTGGGCGGCTCAAGCCCGGCATCAGCATGGAACAGGCGCGCCAGGACGCCACGGCAGCCGCTCCGCACATGTGCGGAAACAACAAGTACCCGAAATCCTGCGGCAGCTATGCGGAGGATGGCGTGATTCCGGTGACATTGAAACAACATGTCAGTGGCCGGCTGCGTCGCGCACTCGTCGTGCTATGGTCTGCCGTTGGCCTGATTCTTCTGATCGCGTGCGTCAACCTGGCCAATCTGCTGCTTGCGCGCTCCGCGTCGCGCACCAAAGAATTTGCAATGCGCGGCGCGCTCGGCGCCAGTCGTGGGCGCATCGTTCGTCAGCTTTTGACGGAAAGCCTGGTGCTATCCTTTGCGGGCGCGCTGCTTGGGCTCGGATTGGCTTTTCTCCTTGTGTCGTGGCTCGCACATCAAGGCAGCATCGCGCTTCCACTACTGAGCACCTTGCACATCGATGGTTCAAGCCTTTCGTGGACGCTCCTGATCGCGGTGGTCACGGCTGTCCTGTTCGGCTTTTCGCCCGGCCTGCGGATGGCTTCAGGCAACCTGTACGAGTCGCTCAAAGACTCTGGTCAAGGCTCCGGCCAGAGCCGGAAACACGAGCGGGTCCGCTCCGTCCTCGTCGTCTCCGAAGTCGCAATCGCCTGCATGCTTCTGGTGGGCGCCGGTCTGCTGCTACGCAGCTTTGTCAAAGTTCTGGATGTGGACCTTGGCTTTCAGCCTGAACACGCCGCTGCCATCAAGGTCGATTTTGATGACTCCGCACCAACCAACGATGCCAGCATCCAGAAGCGCACCGAGGGCTACCAGCAGATCCTGGCGAAAGTAGACGCGATTCCCGGAGTGGAGGCTGCTGGAATCACGGATTATCTTCCTCTGGGCCAGAATCGTTCCTGGGACACACCGCTTCCTGTGGGCATCACGCCGCCGGAAAAAGTACCGGCGGGTCCGCTGGTCTATGTGATTTCACCGGGTTATATGCGCGCCATGGGTATGAGGCTACGCGGCCGCGATTTTACCTGGGATGACGGACCGCACTCTGAACCGGTGGCGATTATCAACAAGTCCTATGCGCACTATCTGGCATCGCTCGCGCATTGGTCTGACGGCGATGCGCTGGGCCATCTGCTTACCGGCGGGCCGCCTCCGCAGGCTATGCGTATCGTCGGTGTTGCCGACAATGTGCATGAGGAAAGTACCGAAAGCGACGCAGGCTGGCAAATTTACTATCCGACCACGCAGGCGGGACCGGCGGGAACACTGCTGGTTGTGCGAAGCCAGCTGCGGCCGGCAACGCTGGCCAACAGCGTGCTGCGCACGTTGCGCGAACTGAACCCGCAGCAGACTGCTGCGGAGTTCAAACCGCTCCAGATGCTCGTGGATCATGCGAATTCGCCGCGCCGCTTCTTCATGTTGCTCGTCGCGTCGTTTGCCGCGCTTGGCTTGCTGCTCGCCGCGCTCGGCATTTACGGCATCATTTCCTACTCCGTAACCCGTCAGGCGCAGGAGATCGGGATTCGCATGGCGCTGGGCGCAAGCATGGGCCGGGTGCTGCGCCTGGTTCTTGGCGGGACACTTCGGCTTGTTTGCGCGGGTATTGTTCTGGGCGCAATGGCCTCTTTCGCGTTGGCCAGGCTTATCGCTTCACTGCTTTTTGCCACCTCGCCGTGGGACGTGGCGACCTATTTGGGAATGGCACTGGGCCTGTTGATTGTGGCGCTTCTGGCAGGTTACCTGCCGGCGCGGAGAGCGTCGCGGATCGATCCGATGATCGTGCTGCGATCGAACTGAGAGACGCGAGGGCCGCCTGCACCCGCCGCATGCGCCAGGGCACAATGCGGCAAATGCGGATTCGCGGGCAGGATCATTGACGGATGGAAATGGCCGGGTTTCCATTCATCGATTCTGGGTTAAATCGAAGAGGCCTGGTGATTCTTTGCGCGCCTTTGTCTCTTCAATCCGTGTCACCTTCATCTGCTCGGGCGGCACAATGCGAAGCAGATGAACAGGAGCCCGCTCAGCCGGCACGAGATATTCTTCGTAGTCGCGTGGATCTAGGATTGTCGCCAGGCGATCATGGATCGGCTCAATGAGCTCATTCGGCGCGCCGGTAAGCACAGAAAAGGTCCGTTCCAGTTGATTCGTCTTCGGGTTCTTCCAGAATTTCCAGATGCCTGCCATCCCGAAAGGCTCGCGACCTGGAATGCTGATCTCGTACTTACAACAATTCCTGAGTTGCCGTGCCCTTTCGTGGTCCTGTGGAAGGTCGACGCTCCCTGATGGTCGCGTCGACTTGAGTGCAGCGGCTTCGAGATGCAGTGACTCAGGAATTGCTTTGGGCTTCTTTCCACGCGCGACCTTCTGCCACTCGAAGATTGCATCCGCAGGAACGATGCAGCGGCGCTGCTGGAATGAGTCCTTCCAGAACCGTGCCTGATCAATGCCCTCCGAGCGCGCATTGAAGATCAGCCGGCCCGGAAGCTTGAATCCCCAACGCATCAGCGCGATCTCGCGCTCTCCCTCTTCGCTGGTTGAAACGACAGGCTGCATTGAGCCGGGCGCAATGTCGTCGTCGGGCTCCAGATAGAGGTCCTCCAGGCCCATGCCGACGTGAAAAGCCTCGGCGATGCGCTGTTTGTCGGAACGTCTTCGGTAGCGGCCACACATCAGCAAAAGTGTATAGGAGGAGGGGGGAAGTATTTTTTTGTAGTTATTAAAATCTATTACTTACGCCATGAATGCATCAAGAATAGTGCGACCGGTTCTTGACGGGCAGGGCTGCATATAGGCGAATATAAGGCGAAACCTTGCGCCATGCCCTCTGCCTCAGCAATCCGGCTCCAGATTGAAGCCTCCTTAGCGCGTCGGATCCCTTCTGCGCTCACGCCCATGCCGCGGCTCGTTCGGCCGGTTGTGCCGACAGGTGTGGCTGCCGTGGACAAACTGCTCGAAGGGGGGCTGCAGGTGGGTGCGATTACCGAGTTTGCCGGCCCGGTGTGCAGTGGGCGCACCTCGCTTGCGCTTTCGTTTCTCGCAAGGATTACGCAGGCAGGGAGTGTGGGCGCATGGGTCGACGTATGCGACACGCTGCACCCGGAGTCAGCCGCCGCCGCCGGCATCGATCTATCGCGTTTGTTGTGGGTGCGATGCGGAGTTCCTGCGCCGCGCATGCAAGCGACGGCTACGGACGACTTCCTGCAGCCGGGAAAATGCCTGTCTCCCCAGCCTGCAATAAAAGGACTGCACGGCGGAGGGTGCGGCGCACATCCGCGGTCTGAGGTCAAAGGGCTTCCACAGGCAGTGGGCGAGTTTTTGCGGCACGAATCGGCAGCGCCGCGCTGTGCCGAGCCACAGCGTCGTGCGGTGCAGAAGCGGGAGGCGGTTGCGCGCGCTTCAACTCCGCCGGCGAAAACAAATCCACATGCGCAGCCAGTGAAGCCGTGGGCGCGTATGGAACAGGCGATGCGCGTGGCCGATCTGCTGCTAAACGCCGGTGGATTCGCCGCGATCGTATTCGATATGAGCGGCATTGCACCCGAATATGCATTGCGCGTGCCGCCGGCAACGTGGTTTCGATATCGGGCTGCGGCGGAGAGGGCACAGACAATCCTGCTTTTACTCACGCAGCATCCGTGCGCAAGGAGCAGCGGTGAATTGCTGCTGCGATTTGGCCAGGGTGATACTTGCTGCGATGAACCTACCGTCTTTACCGGCGTCCGGCATCGAGTGACCGTGGAGCGAAGACGATTCGCGGATGAAAGCTCTGAGAACGTGGTCTCCATCCAAAAGCCGCCGCAACGAGAAACCACCACAAGCTGGTCAAGCCGATGCCAGTGGGCAGGCACACGATGACGGAGCGATATGCATGCGTCTGCGTCAGAGAGTTTCCCTTGCAGGCCTTGCTGCGTCTGCGGCCGCAACTGCGCCAGTGTGCCTGTGTGGTGATGGAAGGCGATCCGCCGCTCCAGCAGGTCTGCTCTCTCAATCACGCGGCACGCGTGCTGGGGCTCGTCCGCGGCATGACGAAGGTGGAGGTGGAAACCTTTAGGAAGATCACGGTGCTTGCGCGCTCGGTCGAGCAAGAGGCCTCCGCAAAAGCCGTACTGCTGGAATGCGCGTCCCGGTTTTCTCCGCGCACCGAAGAGTACATTGAAGACGGCGTGTTCCTCTGCGTCATCGACAGCGCGGGAACCGAGAAGCTGTTCGGTCCCGCAGATGCCGCAGCGCAGAATCTTCTTTCGCAGCTCCAGGTGCTGGCCTTCACTGTGTGTGTGGCAATCAGCAGCAATTTTCATGCAGCCGTCGTCGCGGCAAAAGGGCTTGCCGGGCATGATTCCTTCCAAGTAATTCTGCCAGGTGCGGAGAAAGAGTCGCTTGCTTCGTTGCCGCTTGCAGTGCTGGATATGACTGAGGAGCAGGCTGAAGTGTTTTCGCTATGGGGCATTCGTACGCTGGGGATGCTGGCCGATCTTGATAAAGAAAAACTGATTGCGCGCATGGGCCAGGAGGGAAAGCGTCTTCATCAGCTATCGCGCGGTGAGCGGCCGCATTTGTTTCATCCCATCGAGACGGCGTTCACACTCTCCGAGCATATGGAGCTCGATGCGCCCGTCGAGGTGCTCGATGCGCTTCTCTTTGTCACAAACGTGATGCTGGAACAGTTGATTCAGCGTGCATCCTCCTATGCACTGGCTCTGGCATCGGTCACCATCACGCTGCAGCTTGAAGGCGGCGCGATGCACGCGCGTACCGTGCGGCCGGCGTTGCCCGCGAACGACCCGCGGCTGTGGCTCAAACTATTGCATCTTGATCTCGAAGCGCACCCGCCGCCGGCTACCGTGATTGCAATCGCGCTCCAGGCCGACCCCGGCAAGACCAGCAAGGTGCAGCTCGGATTATTCTCTCCGCAGTTGCCTGAGCCGGCGAGGCTCGATGTTACGCTCGCGCGCATTCGGGCAATTGTGGGCGATGAGAACGCGGGCCGCGCCGTGCTGCGGGATACGCACAGGCAGGGTGGATTTTGCGTGGAGCCGTTCCAGGCACCCGCGGCCACGAAAGCCGAGACATTCTCCGCCGCATCCCCACTTGCAGTGCAGTGCGTTCGTCCTGCCGAAGCAATTCCCGTTGCGTTGTTCCACGGTCAACCGCAATCATTCGCCTTTCGCGCGCAGCAATACACAGTTGAGCGCGCCTATGGTCCATGGTTGACGAGCGGCGACTGGTGGAAACCCACTCTGTGGGGATGCGAGCAGTGGGATGTGGTTGCGCGCGCGCGAAGCGGGGCCGTACTTTGCTGCTGCATTGTGCATGACGTCTTGCACCATCACTGGCAGATGACGGCGCTCTATGACTGAGAAGTACATCGAGCTGCATGCGGCGAGTGCATTCAGTTTTCTCCAGGCCGCGTCTGCGCCAGAAGATCTGAGCGAACGAGCAGCTTCTGTGGAGATGCCGGCGATGGCGTTGCTCGATCACAACGGCGTATATGGCGCAGCGCGCTTTCATACGAGCGCGCAGCGCAATGGCGTTCGTGCCCACATCGGAGCCGAAGTTTCAGTCTCAAGTCTCGGACCGCGGATGGCGCCGCCGGCCTGGCTCCCGCATCAACACGCGGAATCACCAGCGCGCTTGGCGCTGCTTTGCCCATCACGCGCCAGTTATCAGAGTCTTTGCCAGCTCATCACGCACTTCAAGATGAGAGAGTCGACAAAGGGCGATGGCGCAGCGACATTCGACGACCTGAGCCACTATGCAGGCGGATTGATTTGCCTGACCGGAGGCGATGAAGGCCCTCTTGCCGCGGCCCTTGCCCACGGCGGCGAGTCAGGCGGACGCGACGCCGTCGAACGGCTGACGCACATTTTTGGAAGAGAGAACGTTTACGTAGAGTTGCAGCGACACCAGGAACGTGACGAAGAGTGGAGAAACCAGGCGGCCCTTCGTATCGCCCGCACGCTTAAGCTCCCGGTGATTGCAACGAACGGCGTTTGTTATGCCACGGCGTATGACCGCGAAGTGCAGGATCTGTTTACGTCGATCCGCCATCACGCGGAACTTGATCAGGCCGGCCGGCTGCTGGCCCTCAACAGTCAGCGCCACCTGCGACCGGCGCATGAGATGGCCATGCTTTTCCGCGATATTCCCGAAGCGATCGCAAACACGATTGAGCTTTCGAGCCGTTTGCGGTTCGAGCTCAGTGATCTTGGTTACGAGTTTCCGCGCTATCCCGTGCCCGAGGGCGAGACCATGGAAAGCTTTCTGCGCAAGCGCGTGGCGGAGGGCGTCCAGCGCCGCTACGGCGCGGGCAGGCGCGATCTGCTTGAGCGCGCGAAGAAGCAGGTTGAGCGCGAGCTAACGCTGATCGCAAAGCTTGGGTTCGAAGGATACTTCCTGATTGTCTGGGACATCATTCGATTCTGTAGACAGAATGACATCCTCGTGCAGGGGCGGGGTAGCGCGGCCAATTCCGCGGTGTGCTACGCGCTGGAAATTACGGCCGTTGATCCCGTGGGAATGGAGTTGCTCTTTGAGCGCTTTCTGAGTGAGAGCCGCAACGAGTGGCCCGACATCGATCTCGATCTTCCATCGGAGCAGAAGCGCGAGCAGGCGATCCAGTACGTCTATCAGCGCTATGGAGAGCTGGGCGCCGCGATGACAGCGAATGTGATCTCGTATCGCGGCAAGTCGGCTGCGCGCGAAGTGGGCAACGCTTTGGGCTTCAACGAGGAGACACTGGGACGATTGTCGAGCCTGGTGGGGCACTGGGAGTGGCGCGGCAAGAACGACACCATGGCGCATTCGTTCCAGCATGCTGGTTTTGACATCCAGCATCCGCGCATCGCGAAATATCTCGAGCTATCGATGCGCATCCAAAAACTGCCGCGTCATCTCGGGCAGCATTCCGGCGGCATGGTCATATGCCAGGGACAGTTGAATCGCATTGTGCCGCTGGAGCGCGCCTCGATGGTGGGGCGCACCGTTGTGCAGTGGGACAAGGAAGACTGCGCCGATCTCGGCATCGTCAAGGTCGACCTGCTTGGACTCGGCATGATGGCCGTGCTCAAGGACTGCCTGGAACTAATTCCCGAGCACTACGGAGACAAGGTCGATCTCGCGCACATACCCGAAGACAGAGACGTGTACGAAACGCTGCAAAGAGCGGACACAGTGGGCATGTTCCAGATTGAAAGTCGTGCACAGATGGCTTCATTGCCGCGCAACAGGCCAGAGCGCTTCTACGACCTGGTGGTGCAAGTCGCCATCATTCGGCCGGGACCCATCGTGGGGCAGATGATGCATCCGTACATGCGGCGAAGACAGGGAAGGGAGGCAGTCTCCTATCCTCATCCCTCTCTTGAGCCTGTGCTGAAGCGCACACTCGGCGTGCCGCTGTTTCAGGAACAATTGCTGCGCATTGCGATGACGGTAGCCAATTTCACCGGTGCTGAAGCCGATGAACTTCGGCGCGCCGTGGGCAAGCGGCGCTCCTGGGAGCGGATGCGGAACCTGGAAGGCAAACTGCGCGCCGGCATGACCGCCAACGGAATCGACCCCGGCACGCAGGACACCATCGTGCAGAACATAAGCTCCTTTGCGCTGTACGGATTTCCGGAGTCGCATGCCGCAAGCTTTGCATTGCTCGCCTATGCTTCGGCCTACTTCAAGGTGAAATACCTCGCCGCATTCACGGCCGCGATTCTCAACAATCAGCCCATGGGTTTTTATGCGCCTGCCGTGCTCGTGAAAGACGCGCAACGGCACGGACTGCGGGTGAAGCCAATCGATGTGCAGATTTCCGACTGGCAGTGCACGGTTGAGCATGAAGCTGAAGGAACTCTCTCCGTACGCCTCGGGCTTGGTTATGTGAAAAGTCTTACCAAAGCGAATGCCATGGCAATTTCCGCCGCGCGCCAGAGCGAAGGTCCCTTCCGTTCCGCAGATGATCTCGTGCAGCGGGTTCCCACTCTCTCGCGCAAGGAATTGGTGCGGCTGGCCCAGATTGGAGCGCTGAATTGGCTGGATGAGATTCGGCACCGACGCGATGCGCTCTGGCAGGTGGTCCGCGCGTGCAGGCCGGAGGGTCCGCTGCTGCGACAGCAGAGCGAGTGGCTGCGCGATCCGTCAGAAGCGTTTCCCCTCGCGCAAATGAACGTTGAGGAACGCCTGATCGCGGATTACGCAGGTACCGGGCTCACCGTGGGCAGGCATCCCATGTTCTATCGTCGCGCGGAGCTGCGCGCACGCAACATTCTTTCCGCCGAAGAATTACGAAAACGCAGGCACGGAGAATTTGTGCGCACGGCGGGCTGCATCATTGCACGGCAGCGGCCCGGCACAGCCAAAGGGTTCATCTTCATCTCCATGGAAGATGAGACCGGCATCGCCAATGTGATTGTCACACCCAATCTCTACGAACAGGATCGCCTGGTCGTCACGCGCAGCAAGTTCCTTCTGGTTGAAGGCCTGGTACAGAACCAGGACAGTGTCATCCACGTGAAGGCGACCAGGCTGACCGCTCTCTCAAGCGCCGCACTTGAACTTTGCTCGCATGACTTTCATTGAGCGCGCCTTCGGTCATGGGCGCGTCCTGTGCGAGGCGCCGCTGATAGGCCTCGTCGAGATAGACGACCATGACCACGCCGGTTTCGACCGCGATGCCGAACAGCGCGATATAGCCTACCCACACGGCAACGCTGAAGTTGTAACCTAGGATCCATTGCAACAACAGGCCGCCCGACATGGCATAGAGTGTGGGAAGGATAAGTACCGCCGCCTCAATGGCCGACTTGAAGACGAGATAGAGCAACAGGAAAATGACAAAGAAGACAATGGAGAGGGCCAGCCCTAGCATTTCTGGACCAGGGTGAGTGTGACCCATCGGCCGGTTCGGGCTGTCGCCAGGTTGCTCATCTTTGCCAAACCTCGACCTGAGGGAGAGGACGGTTCGCCGACTATAATTATGAATAAATCCAACCGTCGCTCAGGCAGAAAGGTCACCCCTCGCCGACCTTCGAGCTGTTCGCGAACCGAGGCCGGCTTCTGAATGAATGAAGAAGAGCTCATCCTTGTTACTGGCGCGACCGGCTTTCTTGGAACGCAACTGGTGGGCGAACTGTTGCAGCGCCAGCCACATGCCAAGTTGGCATTGCTTATTCGCGACCGGTCCGGCCAATCGGGCCAGCAAAGGGCCGATGCGTTCGTCCCTCCAGCGGACCGGTCACGCGTTCAGGTCTGTTCCGGGGACGTCAGCAAGCCCGACTGCGGGATGGACAGCGCCGTGTATCAACGCCTTTCCGCGGAGACGACGCGCGTGATTCATTGCGCGGCCACGGTGCGGTTCGATCACTCGCTGGACGAGGCGCGTCACATTAACGTTGAGGGAACCCGTCACCTATTGGATTTCGCCGCCGGTGCTCGTCAGCTTCGGTGCCTCGCTTATGTCGGCACTGCCTATGTCGCCGGCGAGCGTACAGGCCTTGTGCGCGAAAATGAGCTCGCCGCAGGCCAGAGCTATCGAAATTCCTACGAACAGACCAAGGCCGAGGCCGAAGCGCTGGTCCAGTCTCGCCTCGACTCCCTGCCTGGCGTGATCCTGCGTCCAAGCATCATCGTGGGAGATTCTCGCACCGGCGTAACCTCCAGCTTCAAGATGATGTATTGGCCGCTGAAGATCTATGCGCGGCGGCTGTGGCGCACTGTGCCGGGCTTTCCCGATGCGGTGTTGGACATTGTACCGGTGGATTTTGTGGCCTCAGCCGTCGCGCAACTTGCCCTTGATGAGGCCGCCCTGGGCAGCACCGTCCACCTTTGCGCCGGGCCGCGCGGCAGCGCCACCATCCAGCAGGTTGCCCGTCGCGCAATGGAATACTTCAACGCTCCCGAGCCGCGGTATGTGGATCCGAAGCTGTTTTTTGCCGTGCTGCGCCCGCTGCTGTTCGCATCGTTATGGGGACGCAAGCGGCGCGTGCTGCGGGACGGTCGCGCCTACCGAGACTACTTCACGATGCGCATGCAGTTTGATACCAGTAACGCTGAGCGGCTGCTGGGACCTGCCGGAATATGCCCTCCGCCAGTACTTGACTATCTTGACCGCTTGTTCCACTACTGTGTTGCCAGCGATTGGGGCCGCAAGCCGATTATTGCTCAATGAACATCTTCCGCCGCTTCCAACTCTCAAGTGACAGCACTGTCACCGTGGCCAATCTTGTGGACGAGTTGGTGCGCCGGAAAGGAAATTGCGAAGTATCCGTCGATGAGAGCGGCTCTTTCTCTCTCATCGATCTACACGCCACTATACTCTCCATCGACGCCCTTCTCCGTCGTTCGATTGGGCTACGTCCCGGCCAGCCCGTCGCCATTTATCGCAGCAACACGCGGCGGTGTTTTCATTGGTTCCTGGCGGTTATCCGCGCCGGAGGCATCGCGGTTCCGCTTAACCCACTTCTTTCACTCGCCGAAGTTCGCCGGATTCTGGCCGATAGCGGCACGGAGATCCTGGTGACGGACAAGGCGATCTTCGACCGCACCATCGGAAGCCGCGCGGCGCTCAGTGTGCGTTCCTGGATACAGGCGGACGATGAGACGGAGAGGCTGGACGGATTCGTGCGCGTTGGCGACACCGCCGGAGCGCCGTTCCCCCCTGTGGTCATTGATCCGGCCGCGACTGTGGCCGTATTCCATACCTCCGGCACCAGCGGGTTTCCCAAGGGCGCAGCCCTTTCCAGCAATGCCCTGCTCGGGGCACGCGCGTCTACGGTGTTTGCGGGGCTCTTCCTCGGCCCCAGGGACCTTGCGCTGGTCGCGTTGCCCTGGTCGCACATCATGGCCGTCAGCATTGCGCTCTACGGCCTGATGGCAGGCATTCGTGGCTGTTCTCTCGACCATTTTGACGTTGCGACCGCGGTGGACCGGGTGGAGCGCTTCGGCATCACTGCCTTTGTCGGCGTGCCTGCCATGTTTGCCCGGCTTGTAAACAGCAATCCGGAGCCAGCTCGATTGGCGAGCGTTCGCTTGTGGCTCTCGGCCAGCGACCACCTGCCCTCGGAAGTGCGGCAAAAGCTGCAGCGGTTTGGCGCACTGGCCAGGTTGCCCGGCGGACGGCGCATTCCGCCGGTGCTGCTGAACGGGTACGGCATGGTGGAATTGGGCGGACTCGCCATGCTGGGAGTTGAATTGTCGTTCCTGCCCGGGAGCGGCAACCTGTGCTTTCCCGTTCCGCCGTTTCGCATCCGCGTGGCCGACGAGAATGGCCGGCCCGTAAGAGCCGGCGTGACAGGCGAGTGCCAAATCCGCCGTCACGGTCTTGATCCGCATTATTGGAAGGACAAGGGCGAGAACGCGGCGTTGCTTACGAGCGACGGTTGGCTGCGCACGGGCGACCTGGCCACGCGAAACCACCTTGGCCTCATCCGGCTTGTGGGGCGCATAAAGGACGTGATCAAATCAGGCGGCTACTCGGTCTACGTTCGCGAACTTGAGGAAGCCTTGCTCGCGCATCCAGCGGTGGCCCGCTCCGTTGCGTTCGGCCTGCCTCACGCCGAGAAGGGCGAGATTCCCGCCGCAGCGGTCGAATTGCATCGGGGCTGTGAGGCCAGCGAAAGCGACCTGCTGGAGTGGTGCAGCAAGAATCTCGCGGCATACAAGGCGCCGCGTCGCATCTGGATTCTCGCCTCCGGCGAGTTGCCGCAGAATCACAACGGAAAGGCTCTCCGGAGGGCCTTGCGAGAACGGCTGTTGGGAAAAGACGGGTGAATGTCCCTGGAGGATTAGTCCAGAAACGCACTCGAACCCAACCACTCAAGCTACGGTGACAACCGCCTCCGGAGGAGCAGCCGCAACAGCCGCAGCAGACGCTACCATCTCCCGGATCGATTCGACCACCAGCTCCGGTTCGTCCAGATGAATCCAATGCGCGCTGGCCGATGCAATCACCTGCTTCACCGTGTCGCCGATCCGTCCCAGGCAATCCTCTGAAAGCGGCGATGATTTGCCCGGCGTCAGCACCAGCACAGGAATTCCGCGAATGGGCTCTGCGTCCTGCATCTCTCGCACTGTGTCCGGCACGGCTGCCACGTGGCTGCGCATTCCGGCGTAATAGCCGGGCCGCGACCAGTGCGCGGCGACGATTGGCCAAACTTCCGGCGGCATCTTGCCGACCTCGCCTTTAATCCGTCCCAGCACATGCTTGCCTCCATCGCCGGCGGCCCCGGCCAACCGTTCGGCGATTCGTCCTGAGCGGCAAAGGAGTGAGGTCACCGCAAGCCGAGCCAATCCCAGTCGCGCAATCGGAATCGCAAAGCTGGACAGTCTCATCCCTCGATCGAGCGACGCCTGTTTCGTCGGGTCCAGCGGCGGCCATTCCTCGCAGCGCATTGGGTCCACCAGCATAATGCTGGTCACCTCCTGCGGGTACAGGAGCGCAAACCGCCGCATCACTAGGCCGCCGAAGGAGTGGCCGACGAGGATGTACGGTGGCTTGAGCCCGGCCCCTTGCAGCATCTCGTGCAGCTCAGCGGCAATGTTGGTCGGAGTGCGCGCGGTTCGGCAAGGACTGCTCCACCCCAGGCCGCCGCGATCATAGGAAGCCGTGGCGGCAAACTGCGAAACCGTTTCCTGGATTTGAAACCAGTTCAGATTGGTGGCCGCAATACCCGCCTCAAACAACACGGTGGCTTCACCCGAGCCCTTTTCCAGCAGGTACAGCCTTCGACTGCCTCCGATATCGACCCACCGCCCCGTCCCTGCATACCGCCGCCGGTCAAAGTGTGCGCCGAACCACTGGTACAGGAAGCCTGCTGCGACCAGCGCCGCCACAAAGAAAGGAATCGATAAGAGGTAGTTCATGCGCCGTCCTAGAAATGCGTAAGTTGTGAGGGGTTGAAATCCTTCATGTGGAGATGCGCCCTTGCTGTGCCGCGATCGATAATGAGCAGAGTGGAGCCGGCGCGGCCTCGCGTCTTCTCCTCCACTTGGCTTGCGGACCAGACACCGTCGGTCCGGCGCAGTCCGAAGGAGGTAAACTCCTTCACGCTCCCCGAGCCTTTCATCGTCTTCTCAACATACACCGGGACGCCGCTCTTTTGATCCAGCCAGCTTTTTACTGAGGCGAAGTGGGTCCTGTCTGCCTCGCCTGGAGTGCTTAGAACCAGGTCGCAAAGGCGCGCTCCGAACTTCATTTCTCCCAGATCCCGCTGTCCCGGCCAGAAGTAGGGCTCTTCCAGAAAGTCCTCGTCACTGAATCCTTCACCCAGGGGGCCCTCGGTCCACTTGCTGAAGGGCAGGACAGCCGGCTTTGCATCCCCCGGATACGCAATCTGAATGGTGTTCGGTCCCCCCGGCCGCATCTCCAGCAGCACATGCACGCGCGCCCGGGCCGGAGAGTTGACTTCCAGCAGCACGCGAAGCACTCCCGGAAACCAGTGCGCCTTGATGCTTACGCCATAGCTGGTCCGCTTCCCGTCACCGTCCACGCGAACCAGACGTCCTTTCGCGCTGTAATCGGCTGCCTGCACCTGCTTGCGCGCAGCGGCCAGGGCCCCCGTCGGCGCCGCGGCATGCGCCGCCAGCGGCAGCACCAGCACCAGCACCAGGGACGCGACCAGCGACGCGGCAAGCGCAAGAGCTCCGGCTCTCATTCGTCTACCTTTCCATCTCGAATGCGAATCTGTCGAGCCGCCGCGTGAGCGATTTCGTTTTCGTGTGTCACCACGATCAGCGTCATCCCTCGCTCTTTCTGAATTCCGGTAAGAATCTCCATGATGCGTGCCGTGTTCACGCTGTCCAGGTTTCCGGTCGGCTCATCGGCCAGCAGAATCTCCGGATCGTTGGCCAGCGCACGCGCAATCGCAACCCGTTGCCGCTCTCCCGCCGAGAGCTGGTTGGGATACTGCCCCAAGCGATGCTCCAGGCCCATCTCCGTGAGCAATTCTCTGGCCCTGGCGGCGCGGTCAAACCTCTTTCGGTTCAAAGCGATCATCGGCAACTGCACATTCTCGATCGCGCGCAGCGTCGGCATCAGGTGAAATGCCTGGAAGATGAATCCGACGTTCCGGGACCGGTAGGTGTCCAGATCGATTGCCGAACCGAGCTGAGAATCCCTGAAGAGCACCTCGCCGCTGGTGGGGCTGTCCAGCCCTCCGAGCATGTGCAGCAGGGTAGATTTGCCGCTGCCGCTCGGTCCGCTGATGGCCATATACTCGCCGGCGGCGATCGACAGGTCCACCCCGCGCAGGGCCTCGATTCTGCCTTCGTCGTAGCTCTTGTAGAGACTGCGAACCTCGAGCGTGGGACTAGTCATGCCGCAACGCCTCCACCGGAGAAAGTTGCGCAGCGCGCCAGGCGGGCAGAGCCCCGGCGATTAACCCGGCCAGAATGGCAATACCCATCGCCTGGGCCAGTAGCGGCAAAGGGAAGGACGCCGATACGATGCTCGCGGTTTGCGGCAGGGCTGCCAGCAGGTATAAAGCGCACCCTCCGAAGACGATTCCGAGTATTCCCCCCGTCAGTCCAAGCACAGCCGCCTCAAGCTCGATGAGAATCACGACCTGCCACTGCTTCCAACCCAGAGCGCGCAAGATGCCGATTTCCCGAGTACGTTCGAAGACCGACATGGCCATTGTGTTGGCAATCCCAAGGATGCCGATCAGCAGCGCGATGGAAGACGTGCCCCATGCGGAGGCATGCGCCAATTGGACGAACTGATTCTTGCTGGCCCGCTCGGCTGCAGGAGCTGCGCGAAGCCCTGGAAGAGCCGCCTCGATCTGCGCTTGCGCACGCTTTAGATAATGCTCCGGGGATTCTCCCCGGGGCGCCGGGCGCAGACGTACATCAAACGTTGAGACTTTGCCCTGCAGGCTGCTGAGTGCCTGCAACTGGTCCAGCGGCATGATGACCGCGTCGGCCTGCAGGGTGGAGCCGCCATGGTAGATTGCGCACACCTTGAACGGCGTGCCCTGAATCTCGAGCGTATCGCCCACCTTCTTTTTCAGATCCTGAGCCAGCAAATCTCCCAGCATCACTTCGGGACGGCCATCGTGAAAGGGCTTTCCTGAGAGTATCCGCAGTGCCTCAAATTCATACGAGTCGGCCTTCCATCCGTAAACCAGCGCGTTGACATCAGGCGTCAGGTCCATCAGGTTGAAAATGATGGGCGTGGCCTGCGCCACCGTGGGCAACGCCGTCAGCGTTGCTCCCGCCGCTTCATCGACGGAGCTATTCAAAAAGGTTTGCCGAAAGACGGCAATGTCGGTGCCGCTGCTGGAGTAGATACGAAGCCATTCGTGTTCAAAGGCATTTGAAAACCCTACCAGGCCGACGAAAGCGCCGACCGCCATCCCAATCCCGCAAATTGTAAGCAGAGTCCTGAGCCGTCGGCGCCATAGATTCTTCCAGACAAATCCAGTGAACGACAGTTGAGAAGCCATGGGGTTGGCGCGAGCCCTCAGATCCCTTGGAATCAGGGAAGCAGACTGTCAGTTTATCGGGAGGCAACGGCTATGTCCAACCATGTTTTGGAGTTCTGGGAATCCCTTTGGATTCCTGGGAAGCCTGATCTCGAATCCCACGCCCCTTTTCCGCAATTAACTCGATGAGAATCAGCAGGCTCCCCAGCCGGGTGCCGGCTAGTCCCCACACCTTCGGTTAGGGTAGCCGCTTCTCCGTCAGCGCGATCCCGGCCAGCAGCCGGCAAGTGACGCAACGGACAGCGGCACGTTCCGGAGGCCCGTGGCCGGTCTCCCTCAGGATCGAGGCGCATCAGGCGGGTTGCCCGGTCGAACGGAGTTTCAGGGCCTGCTCGATAAGATCTGCCGCGCGGCCTGGTCCGTCCATCCGCTGGAGGGCCCTCTGCAAGACCTGGGCCGCCTCACGGTATCTGGTGTCTTGCAGCACCAGCATGACCGCTTTGCGAAGCCTGGCCGGGTTTAGCCGGCGTCGTGGAACTACCACGCCTGCTCCGTGGGCCCTGACTCGCGCCGCCACTCCGGGTTGGTCGTTTCCGAGGGGCACGGCAACCATCGGCACTCCCTCCGACAGCGACTCAAGAACCGTGTTGAGGCCGGCATGCGTGATCACGAGCGCGGCCCGCTTAAGAATCTCCAGTTGAGGAACAAAGCGCACCACCAGCGGATTGCCTGCCAGCTCCCCCAGCCTTGCCGGATCCAGTCCGCCGCCGAGCGAAATCAACAGTTGTGCGTCGAGCTCGGCACAGGCAGCCGCGATCGTTCTGAAGATGGCTTCCGAACCGTTCTGAAGAGTGCCCAGCGATGCATAGATGAGCGGGCGTCCATCGAGGCGCTCCCATGGAAACTCGACTGCAGGACGCTGTCCAGCGTGTACAAACGGCCCGGTATAGTAAAGCCCCGCCGGCTTTTTGCCGCCGACTGCGAACTCCAGCGCTTCAGGCAACTGGGTAACTTGCGCCAGCGGCGACAGCGCCTCCTCGTCATGCTTAAAGGGTTTCAGCCCCCATGCGCTGCGCTGCTGGTTCACATCCCGGAAGATGGGGCCTGCCAACCACGACAGGAAACGAGTTCCAAGGCGGTTGCGAGCGCGGCTGAACCAATCCTGCCCGGCCGCCCAGCCAAACCAGAAGGGTGGAAACCGGTCGTCCTGAACCAGGGGAGGGAGCAAAGCGATGGAGATCCAAGGCATGCCCAGATGGTCTGCCACGCTTCCGGCAAACTCCGCCTCGTCGACCAACAGAGCTTCCACTTTGGCTGTCCGCACCGCTTGCGGCCCGTCGCGCAAGATCATCCGCGCTGAATGCCTCACTCGCTCCAGCGTGAATCGAAAGGCCGCGAGCCGCTTTGACTGGGCCATTTGCTCCTCCAGTTTGTGTAGGGTGCCGGGCGGATAGTCTTCCGCGCCGATCAGGTGGAACTCGATACTCGCGGCACGCACACGCGTCTCGATATCCGCAATCCCGAAGATCACTACCTCATGGCCTCTGAGTTGCAAAGAACGCGCCAGCGCGGTCATCGGATTGAGATGGCCGGTTCCCGGATAACAAAATGCTCCCAATCGTGCCATGTCCCTCTTGAATTCGTTGATTTCAACTGCCAGAAGACACTGCCGCGCCAGCGTGTGTCCACGTTCCCCTGGAAGCTGATTCTCTATCTGGGAGAATCTGAATGCAATGATATCTCGATCGAGGTCACGACTCAGGAAATATGAGGTTGTTGAGTTGGGAGGCTGTTGACCGTTACAAAATCCCCGACAGGGGGATTCTTCAACGGTGTTGGATGAATGCGAGCTATTGAAAAAGATGGTCGCGGAGGGAGGATTTGAACCTTCGACCCCCTGGTCCCCAGCCAGCTTCTTCCACTTCTTGAAGTACTCTGAATCCATGTGAAAGTAATTGATATTGATTGAACACGCTGCGGCCACATTGTTGAGAGCTGTTGTGCTGAATTGCTTCAGGGTGCTCTTACCGCCGCGACTTCGTCTACTGGTGTCTGCGTGAACAGACCACCTCGACGGACTTTCTTATAGGCTTCACGCTTTTGGGATTCCGGATTGCCGGTCACGACGCAGAGCCCTGCGCTTGATGAGCAGGTAGAAGACGGGAACGAGAATGAGGACGTGAATGGTTGAAGTAACCATGCCACCGACGATGGGGGCGGCAATGGGCTTCATGACGTCCGAACCGATGCCGGTTTCCCAGAGGATAGGCGCAAGACTGAGGATGACGGCGGTCACCGTCATGAGCTTGGGCCGCAGGCGCAGAACCGCGCCGTCGATGATGGCCTCAACGAGCGCGCCTTCGGTCATGGGCGCGTCCTGTGCGAGACGCCGCTGATAGGCCTCGTCGAGATAGACGACCATGACCACGCCGGTTTCGACCGCGATGCCGAACAGCGCGATATAGCCTACCCACACGGCAACGCTGAAGTTGTAACCTAGGATCCATTGCAACAACAGACCACCCGACATGGCATAGAGTGTGGGAAGGATAAGTACCGCCGCCTCAATGGCCGACTTGAAGACGAGATAGAGCAACAGGAAAATGACAAAGAAGACAATGGGGAGGATGATTTTGAGACGCTGTTTGGCGCGCATTTCGAATTCGTAATCTCCGGCCCAGCGCCAGCTATAGCCAGCGGGAAGCGAGAGCTTCTGCTGCAATAGCTTTTGCGCGCGATTGACGAAGCCACCGTAGTCGTTGGTTTTAAGGTTGAGATAGACGTAGCCGGTGAGCGCGCCGTCTTCGTCGCGGATCATGGAAGGGCCGCGCGAGAAGTAGACGCGCGCAACCTCGCTGATGGGAATCTGCTGGCCGGATGGTGTGGGGACAAGAGCCTGCAATAAGGCACCCGGATGATCGCGGAAGTCACGCTGATAGCGCACGGCGATGGGGAAACGCTCGCGTCCCTCGATGCTTTCCGCGATGTTGGCTCCTCCGATCTCCGAGGTGACGACGCGCTGCACGTCGGCGACGGTCAGACCGTAGCGCGCAGCTTCTGCGCGATTCACCTCCACGTTGAGATAGAAGCCCTGGGAGACGCGCTCAGCGTAGACGGAGGCGGCCTGAGGCATGGTGGAGAGAATCTGCTGCATCTGCGTGCCGATGTCTTCAATGCGAGCGAGATCGGGGCCCTGAATCTTGATGCCTACCGGGGTCTTGATGCCGGTGAGCTCCATCTCGAGCCGGTTTGCGACGGGCATGGTCCAGGTATTGGTGAGGCCGGGGAACTGAAGCCGGGAATCCATCTTACTGATGAGCTTTTCATAGGTCATGCCGGGGCGCCACGCGCTGCGCGGCTTGAGCATGATGGTGGTATCGAACATGTCGAGCGGGGCATTGTCCGTGGCGCTGTCTGACCGGCCAACGGTGCCGAAGACGGTGGCAACCTCAGGAAAGGAACGAATAATACGGTCCTGCTCCTGCATGAGAGAGACAGCCTGCGTGATGGAGATGCCGGGCAGCGCACTGGGCATGTAGAGGGCGGATCCCTCATAAAGCGCGGGCATGAACTGGCTGCCAAGGCGGAAGTAGAGCGGAAAGGTGATGGCAAGAAAGGCGAGATTGAGCGCGACGACGAGTTTCCAGTGTCGCAGGGACCAGCGCAGCACGGGGAGATACATGGCCTGAGTGATGCGCGCGGCGGGGTTTGCCGACTGCGAGCGCAGTTTTCCGCGCAGGCAGAAGGGCATCAGGGCGGGCACGAGCGTGATGGAGAGCAGCGAGGAAAAGACAACCGCAAGCGTCTTGGTCCAGGCAAGCGGGCGGAACATGCGGCCCTCCTGCGCCTCAAGCAGAAAGACGGGAAGAAACGACACGACGATGATAATGAGCGAGTAAAAGAGCGCCGGGCCGACCTGCTGCGCCGCTCCGACAAGAATGCGCCTTCGCTCCGCGTCACCGGGCACATCCGTTCGCTCTGCCAAATAGCGATAGCCGTTCTCCACCATGACAATCGCAGCATCGATGAGCACGCCAACAGCGAGCGCAAGGCCGCCCAGCGACATGATGTTGGAACTGACGTGGAGGAAGTACATGGGGATGAATGCGGATAGGACGGCAATGGGCAGCGTGAGAATGGGCACCAGCGCCGAACGGAAGTGAAAGAGAAACGCGATGCTGACGAAGCTGACGATGATGGCTTCAGCAATGAGGTCGCGCGTGAGCGTGTGGATGGACTTCTTGATGAGCCAGGAGCGATCGTAGCCTGTGACGATTTCAACGCCGGGGGGCAGCGAGGGCGCTATCTGTTTCAAACGGGCTTTCACGCCTTTTATCACGTTGAGCGCATTCATGCCGTAGCGCATGACCACGATTCCACCAACGGTCTCGCCTTCTCCCTGCCAGTCGGCGGCGCCGCGCCGTACATCAGGGCCGAAGGAAACGGTGCCGAGATCTTTCACGAGTACGGGCGTTCCGTTTTTGGTGGCGACGGGGACGTTCTCAAGATCAGAGAGCGAGCGCAGATAACCAAGGCCGCGGATCATGTACTCGGCACCGTTCATGTCGAGCACGTCACCGCCGACTTCATTCGTGCTCTGCCTCACGCGATCGATGACGGTCGATGCGGAGATGCCGTAGGAAAAGAGCTTGTTGGGGTCGAGGTTGACCTGATACTGACGCACGAAGCCGCCAATGCTGGCCACCTCTGCGACGCCGGGCACGGTTTCAAGCTGGTAGCGCAAATACCAGTCTTGCAGCGCGCGCAGGTCGGCGAGGCTTCGGCTGTGGGTGCGGTCGACAATGGCGTACTCATAGACCCAGCCGGCGCCGGTGGCGTCAGGGCCGATGGTGGGACGTACGTTTGCGGGCAGACGTCCGGCGACCTGCTGCAAGTACTCTGTGACACGCGAGCGCGCCCAGTAGAGATCAGTTCCATCCTGAAAGACGACGAAGACATCGGAGTCGCCGAACATGGTTTGCGCGCGCACGTTTTTGACGTTGGGCGCGGAGAGCAGCGCGGTCACGATGGGATAAGTTACCTGATCTTCAATTACGTTGGGAGGCTCGCCCGCCCATGGCGTGTGGATGATGACCTGCACGTCGCTGATGTCGGGCAGCGCGTCGAGAGGAACGTGCTGAAGACACCAGATGCCCGAAACAGCAAGAAGAATGGCTCCCATAAAAACGGGGAACGGATTGCGCGCACACCACTCAATGATTCGTGAGATCATCACATACCTCCCGTGGCGTGGACTCTGAGTTGTTTGGTGGCCACGGACTGGCCGTTGCGCTGTGCGATTACGGAGACTTGCCAGGCGCCGCCGGAAGGCAATTGCAGTGGGCCTCCGTAGAGCCCGCTGCCCTTGTCGGCCAGTGCGGCCTGGGCGTGCACAGCCGCCATGCCCATGGCCGGCATGGCGGGCATGAAGAAAATCACGGTAACCTGAGCGCCTTCGACCGGCTTGCCGTCAAGCCCCACGAGCTTTACGTGTATGGTGTTTGCGCCTTTGCGCGGCGTCGAGGGAGTTGTGGTGAAATCAATCTGCATTTGCGCCGTTGGGGCGCTGCCGGCGGTGGCGGAGGGTTGCTGCGGCAGCGGGGAGAACGCGCTCAGAGCCGCCTGAAGCTGGGCTTCGGAGTCAACCAGAAAATTGGCAGAGCTGACAACTGTTTCGCCGGCCTTGAGGCCGCTGACGACGATGACGGAGTCGTCAAGGTGAAGGCCGACTTGAATGGTGCGCGGCTCCAGATTGCCGTTTCCATGATCGACGAAGGCGATGGAGCGCTCGCCTGTCTGCAACACGGCTGAAGCCGGCACAACAAGCTGCCGCCCGAGTGGCACGGAGATTGCGACGTTCACATACATGCCCGGCTTGAGCACGACGCCGGGATTGCGAAAGACGAGGCGCACGCGCACGGCGCGCGTGACGGGATCGACCTGTGGCAGAATCTGATCGATGCGGCCGAAGAAAGTGCGTCCGGGATAGGCGTCGACGGTGACCTGCGCGGGGTCGTCCGGCCTGAGGCGACCCACGTCGCTTTGAAAGACGTTGGCGTAGACCCAGACGGTGGAAAGATCGGCGATGGTGTAGAGTCGTGTTTCCGGCTGCACGTAGGCGTTGGGCAAGGCCGCGCGGTCGATAATGTAACCCGATGCCGGGGAGTCAATCGTGATGTCGTGCTGCACCTTGCCGCTGCGCTCCAGGTCCGTAATGACCTGTTGGGAAACACCAAACTGGCGTAGCCGCTCCACAGCGGCTTGCAGCAGCCAGCCGCCTTCCTGCGCGGCCATTCCCTGCGCATCGGGCGCAAAGCCTTTCTGGTTTTGGCGGGCCAGCAGATATTCCTGCTCGCTGCTCACAAGGTCGGGACTGTATATGGTGAAAAGCCGTTGACCTTTGCGCACGTATTGATACGTCGCATTGGCGAAGACGTTCTGAATCCATCCTGGAAAGCGGGTCTGCACGTAGGAGAGCTTTTCCTCGTCGATATCCACGTTTCCGGGAGCGTTGAGGTGGTCGTCCACTACCTTGCGCTGGACGATGGCTGTAGTGACGCCAATCTCCTGGAGACGCTGAGGCGACAACTGTAAGGCTGTGAGCGCAGGCTCGGTCGGCGTGGCGCTTCCGGGCGCCGCAGGTTGCGAATCCGCGTCGGGTCCGCGCGCCACCACAGGGTCCTGCGCGGAAGTTGCGGCCGGGGACACGTGAGGCTGGTGAATGAGTACATAGACAAGAGCCGCCGCCAGCAGCACACACGCCGCCACAGCCGCCGCCAGGGCATTCTGATACGAGCGAGTCTTCACGGCTTCACCTCCGTTGCCGGCAAAAGGGACTGGCCAGACTGGTCTAAAGGAACGCCGATGGAAAGTTCGAGATCGGCGAGGCGCGTATCGAAATCTGCAACCGCCTGGAGCCAGTCGAGATCGACATTGATGACCTCCATCTGGCTGTCGAGCAGATTGAGCAGGCTGGTCTGACCGTTTTCATACGCGATGACGCTCGACTGGAGCGTGGCCTCAGCTTGCGGACGCAACTGATCGTGATAGAGGTGCGCGAGCTTTTGCGCGGCCTGTGCCTCGACGAGTGCATCCTGGATCTGTCCGAAGGCCTCATTGCGCAACGCCGCCAGCTCAGCATCCTGCTCGGTAGAGCGAGCGGTTGCTTCGGCAATCTCGGCGTCGTGTTTTCGGCGATTGAGCCACGGCAGGTTCATGGAGCCCTCAATCATGTAGTTGTTGCGCATGTCGGCCGTGGGCTGCATGAGCATGTATCCGGCCGAGACCGTGAAGTCAGGCGTGTAGGCCTTCTTTGCCAGCGCCTGCTGCGTGTGGCTGCGCATGGCAGCTTGCTCTGCGGCAATGATATCGGGCCGAGACTGAAGTGCGATCTGGTCGAGCTTTTGCGCTGCGGGCAGCGCGGAAAGAACCGGAAAGCCGCCGGTGACGCGGAGAGGCGTAGAGGGATCACGTCCGAGGAGGGTGTCGAGGCGGGCGCGGGCGAGATCGGCGTCGTGGTCGAAGCGGATCATGTGCTCGGCCAGCGCCGTCAACGCCACCTGCGCCTTGAGAATGTCCTGTTGCGGTACCTTGCCGACGGCGTACTTGATGCGCGCCGCCTCGATGGCCTGGCGCGCGATGCCCACGTGCTGATCGTGAATGCGCATTTCATCTTCAGCGCGCAGCAGGTCGTCAAAGGCCTTGTGCACGCGCACGCGGACCTGAAGGCGAACCTCGTCAAGCTGCGCTTTGGCTACATCCACGTCGGACTCGGCGATGCTGGTGCGCAGCGCGCGCTTGCCCGTGCCTGGAAATGTCTGGCTGATGCTGAACATGTTTTGTCCGGCGTTGTAGTTCCAGGGCTGCTGCAGGGGGATGCCCCAACCGCGATACATGACGGAAGGATCGTCGAGCGCGCCGGCAATGGGAACGTGCGTTTCCGCCGAAGCGACGCGCCGGGCCGCGGCTAGGATGTCGGGATTCCGTGCCAGCGCCATCCGCTCCACTTCGTCCAGCGTCAGGGCGGGGCCGAACACTTGGGCATGGGGCGCCTGCTGAAACAGCGCGGCAACGGTAGCAAGGTGATCGGCCGCCGAGCCCGCCTCAGCGCGGGAAACACCAGCCGACGCAGCCGCGGCCAAAATACAAACTACACAAACAAGCGCTCTCATCGCTTCCTCCAGCGAAATCACACCTCGAAGCCTGATTGGATTTTCGGCGCACGTAGACGCACGAAGGCCCAGGGTCACTTAGCGCAGGAAGAAGAATCAGGTGCGGAGAACGAAGATCGAGCCCGGCGAGGATTTGGGCGGCGGCGCTTCAAGGGCGCTGTGGAGAGCAGCGCCTGATGCAGCGGACAATTGCAGGGCGGCCCGGTGCGGCATGAAGGTCGGTTTTTGCGAGTACTCGGGAGCAAACGGAGCAGCCGGTGTGATGGCGGCATCGCGGCCGCGCATCTGGCAGCACGAAGCATTCAATCCCAAGCCGCACAGGGGGCAATCCGGGGCCATGCCGCGGCAGCACGCGGGCCGCGTCATGGGCTGGGAGGAAAGCACGTCGGCACACGCCGGCATCGCAGTCCAAAGGACAGCCACAATCAGCAGCCACAGCGCGCCATTTCTGCTTCGAATCAAGTTGGAGAGCTCCCAGCGCCCATTGTACGCATCCGGTGGCGGTCCCAGACGGTGATTTGGGTCACTGCTCGAAACCGAGAGGATTTTTTGCTCGTGATGAACCCATTAAATGTCTCGGTTTCTACGCGGAGGTTCATCAGAATGATCTTTTGTTAAATCAAGCAGATGGATAGCGGGTATCGTCTTGCTGCCCGGCTGGAAGTTTCGGCTATCTCATACGGCTGTAGGTTTTTTGTCGATGGTGTCGCAGTCAACGATTCGGCGAAGACACAAAGTTGACGCAGCATTTTCTTATTTGGGCGCATGGGCTGATGCCCGGCGGTCCGGCTGGCTCGTCTGCAAACTATTGAGAATATTGGTCGGGGAGAGAGGATTTGAACCTCCGACCCCCTGGTCCCGAACCAGGTGCTCTACCAGGCTGAGCCACTCCCCGAACTTGGTTGGCTGGAGCGCGTGCGCGGGCGTTGCCTGGAGGTAAAAACGTGCCCGATGCGCCTGGACTAGTGTAACAGAATTGCGGATGCGACAGGGCGAGGCGGGAAGGCCCAATCCGCGCGGAACTTTTGGCTTACGTGCGCGCGGACCCGGCGGATTCGACGCTAGTCGCTGTTGCTGGCGTTGCCTTCAAGGTTTGCGGGCAGGTCGAGCGAGATGAGCGCGAAGCGGGTCTTGCCGTCCTTGGGGTTGTCAAAGCCCACGACATGCTGATGCTGCTTGGAGCCGGCCTTCAACTGCAGGCCGCTGCCTACGTCCACATTGGTGTGCTTGTGATCGTCGTTGCAGGTGAGGCCTTCAGGCGTCTGGGCGGGCGTGCCGACGGCGACGTTGCCCTGGCAGGTGAGGACCGTGCCGTAGCGGCCGAGCGCGTTCTTGTAAAACGCCTCAACCTTGTCCTGCGGGTCGGGGCTGGAGTAGGAGACGACGCGCACGCGGAGCTGCCACTTGCCGAAGCCGAGGTGAACATCGGCGGACTTGTGGTTGTCGTCATCCTTGACGACCTTTGCGCCGGGATAGACGGGGAGGCCGAGGTCGGCGGCGGTGGTGGAGTTGGTGTCCACGTGGACGCCGCCGAAGGGCGTGTCCACCTGCACGTTCTTGTCTTCGCCGTTGGCGCCCTTTTGCACGTTGACCCGGCAGCCGGAGATCCAAACGACCAGAGCGAGGCCGGCAAGCAGGCATGAGATTTTTCGCGTCATGGGAGCGGTCCTCATGGGAGCGTATACGGCGGAGCAGGGCAGACGGTTCCGCAAATTGTGGCCCGGGCGTGGGCCGTCCGCCGCAGGGAGTTCATGCGTGGGCCCCAGGACACTCTAGGCCGTATCGACATATAGCCTCAGGTGCAACCATGCGCAGGCGAGGGCGACCAGGGCGTGGAAGCAGGCTTTTGATTTTTCGTATCGCGTGGCGAATCTGCGGAAACACTTGAGTCTGCTGAAGCAGCGTTCGATGC
>DATLRP010000039.1:0-21220 GCA_035534635.1 Occallatibacter sp. | reverse complement strand
CGGCCCCGTCCCTCCGGGTTGCGGCGAAAATGCGGCCAGACTTCGTTGTCGTCCTCGGCAGTGGGGCCGCCACAGCCTTCGGACTTCGCCTCGCCTGCCCGCATTTTCGCGCGCAACGCCATCCATCCCAGTAGTGTGAACAGGCCCTAGTCTTCCAGTTCGGGATGGTGGTGGCTCTCCCAGCCCAGGTACCGCGCCGCCTCGTGCACGGCCTTTGACACATCGCTGAAGTTCGCCGCCACGTGGTGCTCGAATCCCTCGCGGCAAATGTAGCGCAACAGTTTTTGCAGGTGCTGAATCTCCGCCACGCCCGCGCCGCCAAAAGTCTCCAGCGGATCGTCAGTAAACCGGCCCGGCCCCGTGTATCCGCGGATCACGCCGCGGCGGTCGTCGGTGGAGTAGCGCGCAAAGCTCATGGCGCCGGCCTTCACGCGGCCCACGCACGTGCCGAAGGTGTTCTCCTTGCCCACCGTGCCCGCGATAATCTCCTGGAAATCCATGCGCACATCCTTGAAGAAGTGCTTCGGCAGGTTGGAGCAGTGGAAGCACACGCATTTGTTCGGGTCGCTGCCGTAGTTGTTGTTCCAGTCCAGCAGCGCTGAGGGCGTGCCGCTGGCCAGCGCCAGCATGTACATGCTCAGCGTGCCCGGCACGTCCACCTCGCAGGCCGAGGGGATCAGATCGTTGCTCATCATGCTCATGATGGTGCACGGCACCACGCCGAAAAATTCCTCCATCGACGTCCAGCATTGCACCGCGCTGATGGTCACGTGCGCCTGCTTCATCCAGCCGTCAATCACTGCGCCCAGCTTGGCCATTTTCAGCAGCGCCGCGTCGGGAATTCCGCTGATGCTCACGTAGCTCTTGATGGCCGCCAGCTTGGCCTGCGCCGCGTCGTCGGTATCTTTCATCCGATGGATGCGCCCGAAGATTTCCGAGAGGTCAATCGTCTCGATCGTGATCCCGCTGGTTTCGAAGATCCGCTCGGAGTAGCGCACCGTGTTGAAGGCCGTGGGCCGCGCGCCAATCGATCCGATGCGCAGATTCTTCAGCCCTTTCACAATGCGGCAAACCTGCGAGAACCATTCCAGATCGGCCTTGAACTCCGCCGAGCTCAGGCTCTCGGTGTGCAGCGTGGTCAGCGAGTAGGGAATCCCATACTGCATCAGGTTGTTGCACGCGCTCATCTTGCCGCAAAAGCTGTCGCGCCGCACCGCAATCGTCATGTTGTCGCTGCGGTCCGGCGTGGCCTGCACCAGCACCGGAACCTTCAACCCTGAAAGCCGGATCGCATCCACAATGCCGCGCTCTTCGCCAAAGTTCGGCAGCGTCACGATGATTCCGTCAATCGCGTCCGCGTGCTTCTTGAACAGCTCCGCGCAGCGCTGCGACTCGTCATACGTTTCCACCGCGCCGTACTTCGACTCTTCCGGGCCCAGCACCACCGCGCGCGCGCCCGCGGCCTCCAGCACTTTCAGGATCTCTTCCCGCCCGGTCTTTGCCAGGTGATCGGGAAAGAATCCCCGATTGCCCACCACCACCCCAAACGTCATCACTCTTTCAGTTCCCATTCCTGCTACTCCTTGTCCCTGCTATAAGGTTCCTGCAACGTGTTCAACCACGCAATTCGATCCTGCAATCAGTGCTTGCCGGTGCGGCCCGGGCGAAAGCGAATCCCGTAAAAAAGTCCAAGCGCCAGCAGCAGGCCGCCCCACCATATCGGAGCGTGCAGTTGCGCCAGCACCACGTGCGGCGTGTACCCCGTGGCCAGGTCCACCAGCCCCGAGCCGCAGATCAGCGCTCCATACACCGTCAAAGTCACTCCGATAAAGAACCAGATTGAAATATGTCCCGATTGCATCCCCGCCTCCTTACCAGAAGTACACATTCAGTGCTACGAAAAACACGATCGCAATCGCCGTCCAGAACCACTCGTTCTTGTAGAGCGGAACCGGCTCCTCCTTGGGCAGCTTGGTCACGCCATACACCACGCCGTTCAGCTCAGCCATCGTCTTCGGTTCCGTGAACAGGCTCACCACAAACGTCACCAGAACCGTCACAATCACTGACCACAGCGCGCGGTACATATCCTCGGCCATCGCCTTCGCATCGCCTGAAAGCGCCACAAAGTGCAGCGCCGAGGGCACAAGCTTCACCCACGCCCACAGGCCCACTGAGGTCACCGTGCCAATCAGCAGCCCCCAGAAGCCGCCGGCCTTCGTCGCCCGCTTCCAGAACATGCCCATCAGCACCACGCCCAGCAGCGGCGAGATGAAGAAGCTGAACAGCGCCTGCACATAATCCATGATGCTGGCCGCATGCATCACCATATACGCGGTCACAATTGACACCATCACGCCCAGCACCGTCGCCCACCGGCCTATCGTCACATAGTGCTCGTCCCGCGCGTTCTTGTTCATCAGCGGCTTGTAAATGTCATAGGTCCACACCGCGGAGAAGGCGCTCACGTTGCCCGCCATACCGCTCATAAAGCCGGCAATCAGCGCCGTAATGCCCAGTCCCAGCAGGCCCGGCGCCAGGTAGCGCACCATCATCAGCGGCAGCACTTCGTTGTAGCTGTGCAGCCCTGACCCCGCCACTGCCAGGCTCTGCGGCACCAGGTGCATCAGCGTCCCATTCGGATTCTGCAGCACCACCAGGCCCAGCAATCCGGGCAGAATCACGATGAATGGCACCGCCATCTTGAAAAACGACCCCAGCACCGGCGCCATTCGCGCCGCGCGCAGGTCGTTGGCCGCCAGCACCCGCTGCACCACCAGAAAGTCCGTCGTCCAGTAGCCGAAGCTGATGGCAAACCCGAGCCCGAAGACAATGCCCTCCCAGTTGATGCCCATCGGGTTGTTGGCAAAGTGGCCCAGGCTGCGCCACATGTGCGTGTAGTCGCCGTTCGCCACCGCGCCCACTGCCATCTCGTGATGCAGCCTGGCCTTGAATCCATTCCAGCCGCCCGCCTCCACAAGCCCAAAAATCGGCACCAGAAGCGCGCCACCCCAGATCAGCACAAACTGCAAAACCTCATTGAAGATTGCCGACCGCAATCCGCCCAGCGCCACATACAGCGCCACCGCCAGCGACGAAACAATGATGGAAAAGTTCAGGTTCCAGCCCAGAACCACCTTCATCACTTCGGCCATGGCGAACATGTTCACGCCGCTCATCAGCACCGTCATAAAGGCGAACGACACCGCTGAAACCACGCTCGCGCCCTGCCCGTAACGCAATTGCAGATAGCCGGGCACCGAGTGCGTCTTGCACACGTAGTAGAAGGGCATCATCACCATGCCCAGGAACAGCATCGCGGGAACCGCGCCAATCCAGTACCAGTGCGCCGCCAGAATGCCGTACTGGTAGGCCGAGCCCGCCCACCCCATCAGTTCCAGCGAGCCCAGGTTGGCCGACACAAAGCTCAGTCCCGCAATCCAGACTGTCATCTCCCGACCGGCCATGAAGAACTCTTCGCTCGTGTTCGCCTGGCCTTTCAGGTAGAACCCGATCCAGATCACCATCGCGAAGTAGATGGCGATGATGGCTATGTCCAATGGCCCCAGATGGGCCAGAGAAACCGCGCTGAGCGCCAGCGCCGCACCGCTCACGTGCAAATGGGGCGCGGCGAGCGCCGAAAGTGGGACCGATTCGAACATGCTGTCACCTGGTCAGGGGCAATTCCGCTCCGGCTCGGGCCGGGCGGTCGCTCCTCAGTAAATGGGTTTACTGTCAGAGCTGTCAAGCAGCGCTCTGCCCTGCGAAAATTCCTCCGTACATGCCTGCCCACCCCCCGGCTCGCGCCTCAGCCTCCGAATCCAGCAGCCTTCAGCGTGCGGGTAAGCGTTTACCCTCCGCAGAGTACCACACCTCACCCGATCCGCAACTCTCTTCCATTTCCTCCGCCCCCGCAACACTCCGCCTGCCCCCACCACCCGGTTTTCCGCTTGTCTTCCTCACCCCGCAACGTTACCTTGAGGCATGGAGCACTCCTCACTCCTGCCCCTCGATCTCCAATTCCATCCCCCACCGCTCCGTTCATCGCAAGCCAACCGGCACGCCCTCTGATTCCATCCGTTAAGGAGCCGTTCCCATGCACCCCTCGCCTGAATCCGCACTCCCCGCCGGCTTCTCCCGCCGCTCCTTCTTCCGCTTCGCAGCCGGAGCCTCCGCGCTTGCCACGCTGCCCATGCTCACTGAGCCTGAGCTGGCCCGCGCCGCCATGCCCAAATTCGCTGACCCCAATATCGGCATTCACATCGACGCGAATGAAAACCCCATGGGCCCCTGCGAAGCCGCGCGCAAGGCCATCGCCGACATCATTCCCCGCGGCGGCCGCTATCTCTTCAACTGGGACACGGAGCTCGGCACCACCTTCGCCAATCAAGAGGGTCTCAACCCGGAATCCGTGCTCGCCTTCGCCGGATCCACTGAGCCGATCTGCTTCACCGTGCTCGCCTTCACCGGCAAAGACCGTCCTCTCGTCACCGCAGACCCCGGCTTTGAAGCGCCCATGTGGGCCGCCAAAAACAGCGGCGCGGAAATCTTCAAGGTGCCCCTGGCCGATCCCCAGGGCGCCGCGCGCCACGACATCAAGGCCATGCTTGCCGCCACGCCCAACCCCGGCGTCATCTACATCTGCAATCCCAACAACCCCACCGGCACCCCTACGCCCCACGAAGACATCGAATACGCCGTCAACCACGCGCCCAAAGACACCATCATCCTCATCGACGAGGCTTACATCCATCTTTGCGACGAGCCCCGCTCGCTCCATTTTGTGAAGGAAGGCAAGAACGTCATCGTCCTGCGCACCTTCTCCAAGGTTTACGGCATGGCCGGCCTGCGCATGGGCTTCGCCATCGGACGCCCGGACCTGCTGGCCAGGATTGCCACCTTGAACGGCCAGAACGCCCTGCCCATCACCGCGCTGGTCGCCGCCAAAGCCAGCCTGCTCGACAGCGATCTCGTCCCCACGCGCAAGAAAATCATCGCCGGCATCCGCGAACAAAACCTCAGCTGGCTCAAGAGCGAGGGCTACGCCGTCACACCCGCGGTCAGCAACTGTTTCATGGTCAATGTCAAACGTCCCGGCCAGGAAGTCCAGGCCGCGCTCGCCGCCAAAGAAATGTTCGTCGGCCGCATCTGGCCCGCCTGGCCCACCTGGCTGCGCATCACTGTCGGCACTGCAGAAGAAATGCAGATCTTCCGCAAGGACTTCAAGTCGGTGATGGCCTCGAACACTGCCGGCCTCACGCCGCCGCCTCTGCCGCGCCGCCTGGCAAGCCACCCCTTCACACACCTTTCCTAGCTACGCATCACTATCCAGGCAAAAAAGGCCCCGTCCATCCCGGACGAGGCCTTTTTCCTTGCGGCCAGAAGGTCTCACTTCCGCTCGCCGTGCTCCATCACGCGCACCACCAGCTCGCCCGCCGCATGATGAAACACCACATCCGCGAAATCTCGGTCGAGTCCGGTTTCAGGCAGTCAGCCGTTCCAGTTGGTCCGGCTGCACAATCGTCATGCTCGAGCCCTTGATCGTGATCCACTCGTCGCGGCGAAACTGGTTCAGCAGCCGCGTCACCGTCTCGCGCGAGGTGCCCGCCATGCTGGCGATCTCCTCGTGCGTCAGCGCCATGGTAAAGCGAAGGTCCGGCCGTCCGCTCGAGGCCGTGCGCCCCCAGTCCAGCAGCAGCCGCGCCAGCCGCCCTGCGGCCGAGCCGGAAAGCGCCAGCCGCTTCGCATCGTGAAACACCGTCATGTATTCGCCTGAGAGCGACTGCGCCGCATGCATGCTCGCGATTCCGTGCCGGCCCAGGAACTCCACGAATTCCTGCTTGCGCACCGTCTTCACCTGGCAGGGCTCAATCGCTTCGGCAGTCACCTCGTGCGGCACGTTGGCCAGCACCGCGCTCAGCCCCATCACGTCGCCCGGCGCCGCAATCTTCAAAATCATCGTCTTGCCGTCCCGCGAGGTCGACGAAATCTTCACCTGCCCATAGCAGATCACAAACACATTCCGCGCCGCATCGCCCTCTGAGAACAGCTTGGCCCCGCGCGCATGGCTCATCATGACCCCGATTTTGTCGTAATCGGCCAGCGCCTCATGCGTCATATTGCAAAAAAGACGCAGATGCCGGTGCTCGCAGTTCAAGCAATCCTCCGGCGGTCGATGAGGCTGGAATCCTGGCATAGGCAACTCGCAGACTAATCGCAGTATAGCCCATTGTTCGATTGGGCCGCCCAGATCCTCCTTCGCGCCATTCGCGCCTCCGCCGCGCGCCTTCCGCCGTTCCGTTTCTCGCGCGGCCTTCTCTTCGGTGTGTACATCCCCGGGCCTCATGCTTTAGCCTTTCCGCGTGATGGATATCCTGTCGAATTCCGCTAAGCAATCGATTGTGCCGGCGCGCCGCATCTGCCTGGCTTTGCTACTATTCTCTGCTGCCTTCGTCCTCTCCGTTGCGCCCGCCCGCGCGCAGGCTCCCGCGCCGGACTCGCCTGCCATCGAGGCCAGGGCCCACGCCCTCCTCAACAAGCTCACCCTCGATCAAAAGATTCAGCTCATCGGCGGCGTCGACTCCATGTTCACTTACGCCGAGCCCTCCATCGGCCTGCCGCGCCTCAAGATGTCTGACGCCTCCGTCGGCGTGCGCACCTGGGGACCCACCACCGCCTACGCCGGCGGCGTGGCCCTGGCCGCCACCTGGGACACCGGCTTCGCCTCCGACCTCGGACGCGCCCTGGGCCGGGACGCACGCGCGCGCGGCGTCAACTTCCTGCTCGGTCCCGGCGTCAACATCGCCCGCTCGCCCGTCGCCGGCCGCAACTTCGAATACCTCTCTGAAGACCCCTACCTCAACTCCACTCTCGTCGTGCCCTGGATCGACGGCGTGCAGTCCCAGGGCGTCGTCGCCACCGTCAAGCATTACGCGCTCAACAACCAGGAATACAACCGCCACAATGTCGACGTCACCGTGGACGAGCGCACCATGCGCGAAATCTATCTCCCCGCCTTCAAGGCCGCCGTCACCCAAGGCCACGTCGGCGCGGTCATGGACTCCTACAACCTCGTCAACGGCCAGCACTCCACCCAGAACCACTTCCTCAACCTCCAGGTCCTCAAGGGCGACTGGGACTTCAAGGGCGTTCTCATGTCCGACTGGGACGCCACTTATGACGGCGTGGCCGCGGCCAACAACGGCCTCGATCTTGAAATGCCCTCGGCGCGCTTCATGAACGCCGCCACCCTCCTGCCCGCCATCAAAAGCGGCCAGGTCAGCGAAGCCACCATCAACGACAAGGTCCTCCGCATCCTGCGCACCGCCCTTCGTTTCCACTTTCTTGATCGTCCCCAGCTCGACCTCGATGACTCCACTTACTCGGTCGCCGATCGCGCCGTCGCCCTGCGCGGCGCTCTCGAAAGCATGACCCTGCTCAAGAATCAGGATCACCTTCTGCCGCTCGACCAGGGCAAAATCAAGACCATCGCCATCATCGGCCCAGACGCGTGGCCGGCCGTGCCCGGCGGCGGCGGCTCGTCTGAGGCCACGGCCTTTGACCCCGTCAGCTTCGTCACCGGCATCGCCAACTTCCTCGGGCCCGGCGTCCGCGTGCTTTACACCCGTGGCCTGCCCGAGAGGAACGAGGTCTTCCGGCAGACCCACTGGGACGGCCCCATCCAGCAAGCCACCTATCCCAGCCACGACTTCACCGGCTCGCCCGCCACCGTCACCGTCCACGGCATCAGCAATTACAGGCACGAGGGGTGGGGCCCGCCCAACAAATCGCCCCGCAGCGTTCGCTACACCGCCGACTTCAAAGCCGGCGACGCCGGCGACTACCTCATCCTCGCCTCGGCCTCCGGCGGCGATCACTACACCATCAAGGTCGACGGCAAGCCCGTCGCCGAGCAAAGCCAGATGGAGGGCCAGCATCCTGAGTCGGCCACCATTCATCTCGATGCCGGCCAGACCATCCACGTCGAAGCCGACTACCTGCCCGCCTTTTCCGGGACTCGCCTCGCCCTCGGCATCCGCAATGCAAGCGAACTCATCTCGCCCGACGTTGCAACCTTCGCCAAAGCCGCCGACGCCGTCATCGTCGCGGTTGGCTTCAACCCCTCCAACGAAAGCGAAGGCTCTGACCGCAGCTTCACCCTCCCGTGGGGCCAGGACGCGCTCATCCAGGCCGTCGCCGCAGCCAATCCGCACACCATCGTCACCCTCACCGGCGGCGGCGCGGTGGACACAAGCGGCTGGCTCAGCAAGGTCCCCGCCCTGCTCCACACCTGGTATCCCGGCCAGGAGGGCGGCGCCGCGCTGGCCGAAATCCTCTTTGGCAAACACGACCCAGAAGGCCGCCTGCCCATCACCTTCGTCCGCAGTTGGAAAGGCAGCCCGTCTTACAAGGACTACTACCCCATCCCCGGCGCGGACACCAAACTCGAGGTCCACGAGTACGGCCACCCCACCCGCATTGACACCATCCAGCACGTCACCTACGGCGACAAGCTCATGGTCGGCTACCGCTACTGGACCACCACCGGCAAGCAACCCCTCTTCCCCTTCGGCTTCGGCCTCAGTTACACCACTTTCAAGTTCTCCAACCTCCAGGCGCCTTCGCTCTCCACCATCGGTACCGTCGATCCCCAGGGCATCGCCGTCAGCTTTGACGTCACCAACACCGGCAGCGTGGAAGGCGCGGAAGTGGCGCAGCTCTACGTCTCCGATCCCTCAGCCACCGTCAGCCGGCCAGAGCGCGAGCTGAAGGGATTCGCCAAAATCCGCCTCGCCCCCGGCAAAACCAAACACGTCACCCTCATGCTCCACTCCGGCGCATTCAGTTACTGGAGCCCGACCCTGCACAAGTGGCACATTGATCCGGGCAACTTCATTCTCCGCGTCGGCAGCTCCAGTGAGGACACGCCTCTCACCCATACCCTCACGCTCAAATAGCGGCGTCCCGGCACAACTCCACAAAGGCCCCGCTCCGCGCGGGGCTTTTTCTTTGCCGCGCGCCACAAGTCGCGCGCGCAAGTTTCCCTGCGCGCAGCCGGAGTTCATCCGCTACACTTGGCACCTGAGCCAAAGTCATCCGGTGGGGGGAACGCAATGAATGATTGGAAGCTTCTGCAAAAGGACCCGTCCGAGGCCCTTGCGCTGCTGCACTTTTATTCCATCAAGAAGAAGCACGCCACGGGCGAGGTCGAGGTCCGCATCACGGTCAAGGAGTTCGCCAGCGCCAAAACCAGCGACATGAAGTTTTACGCCTCGGCCGACGTCTGCCTCAACCAGAACTCCATGCCCTTCCATCCCGTCGGATGGGGAGAATCGCAATTCATCGCGCTCGCCGAGTGTCTGCGCAACCTGCGCAAATTCGAATACGAGGACTGCGAGCAGCCTTCGGCCGCGGGCGCGGAGTAAGCCAAACCCCGCGCCCGCGTTGTTGCCTGCCGCTGTCTTTATGGATGAATGGGCGTCGAGTCCGTCTCCGGCGTCGAGAGCCACGGATCCCACAGCACATTCGGTCCGCTTGCGGTCGTGCAGTGCTTTGCTCCGGGGCCTGAAGCACATCCCCAGTAGTTCTCCGTCGCCACGCTGCCGCCCGTGCAGGCCGCGTGGTCAAAGGCGCAGATGTTGGCCACGCCTGTTCCGTTGCCCAGCAGGTTGTTCCCGTGCACGTTCACCAGCGCCGGTGTGCTCACCGCAATGTCCACGTCCTCGTCGGTAATCGTGTTGCCCGCAATCACCGTGCCGCGCACCGGCGAACCTCCGCCGCCGCTGTTGATGTTGATGCCCACGCGCCCCGGCGTTGCCGTGTCATTGCTGTCGGCCAGGTTCTTCGCAATGTAATTGCCGATGATCTGGTTGCCGTCCATGTCGTCGGCCGGCAGCCCAAACTTCGGCCCCACGTGCGTGTGCAGCGAGACGCCGCCGATTCCGTTGCCGATGAGCCGGTTGTGCGTGATCACGTTCTGCGACGTGCGTCCCTGTCCAATGCCGTCAGAGAAAATGCCCACGCCTGCGCCGCCCACAATTACGCCGTTGTTCTCCAAGTCGTTTCCATCCACCGTGATGTGGAAGACCCCGTAATGCGCCGATCCGATTGCGCCCACCGGCGGATGCGACGCCAGCACAATGCCGCACTCGCCCGGATTGTCATTCACCGCGTTCTTTGAGATCAGCACGTCGTGGCTCGCCGCCGTCTCGTCGCTCACCAGAATGCCGTCGTCGTTCTGCATAATCGTGTTGTCGGACACAGTCGAATTCCACACCCCGATAAGGTGCAGGCCGCCCCCGCAATCGCCCGTCTCGTCCAGTTCGAAAGCCGGCTGGCCGCTGCAGCCCCCCGGTTGGCCCGTGAACACCGCTGTTGCCTTGGTGTTGTTTGCAATCGCGTTCTCGCGAATCGTCACGTCGGCCGCGCTCACCACCAGCACGCCTTCCCACTGCGCGTGCTCCACCGTAAATCCGGCCACCGTCACGTGGGCCAATCCGGCGTTGTCATAGCCGTCGACGAAGATGCCGTTCGCCAGTCCCATCGCGTCGATGATCGTCTTCTTCGCGCCCGCCCCGATCAGCGAGAGCGGCATTCCGATCACCACATCTTCCTTGTACGTCCCCGGCCACACCATAATCACGTCATAAGGCTTGGCCAGGCTCACCGCGCCGTTGATGGTCTTGGAACAACCCGCCGAGCCCGACGGATTCACGCAAAGGGTTGCGGCTGCCGCGCTCGCCGGCGCAAGCAGAAGCAGCGAGGCGCAGCTTGCGCCGAGAGCCGCGAACAAACAACGGATTTTCATGGGATTTCCTCTTTCGTCTCTAGTCCTTCTGCAGGTACTCCATCGTGTTCTCGCTCGCAGCCGAAGTCAAGCGAAAACCGTATAAATATCGGCGCTCCCGGCCTTCAGTTGGCAGTCGCTACCTGCGCAGCCTCCGGCAATCCCACCTCGCCCGCCGGCGGCAAAGTGTGCGTGTCCCACCACTGCTGCACCACCGCGTTCCACCTCCGGCTCCGCCCAATCCACAGCTCCGTCGCGCGCGCATAGCGGTCCATATTATTTGCCAGCCAGTACCTCCGGTAATCCCTCAGCCACGCCTCGCGATACAACTCGCCAATCTGCGAGTACCCATCGCGAATATCCTCAAGCCGCCCGTTGTTTGACCCGATCGTATCCAGCAGATCGCTCACCTCATTCCAGTTCGCCTTGTCCGCCGCCAGCGTCCGCGCCTTCCCGTAGAGCGTCACGCAGTCATCCGCCGCCTGAAACTTGTAGCCCACAAAATCCATCCGCCGCGCGCCCAGTTCCATCGCCTCCAGCGCCTCCGGATTGCGCAAACTCTGTCCGCGCTTTTCAGCCGCCGCCCGCGCTTCGGCAATCAGCGTAATCGCCCGCTCGGCGTCCAGCCGCAACTGGCTCGCCACCGGCAGCAGCTTCACGCTTATTGCTTGTCCCTCCGGCGAAAACGGATCCATCCAGAAGTAGCTGTCCTCCACATCCTCCAGCCCCGCCTTCTCCAGCACCGCGTGTGCCGCCATCAGCGCCTGCTGCGCCTGGTCAATCTTCCCCGTCGCATCGCCGTGGAAGGCCAGCCCATACGACGCCTCGAACGACGCCTCCTGGCTCTCGCCCTTTTGCCAGCCCGCCGCCGCGCCAAACAGCACGCCGAACCAGTTCTCGTCGAAGATGCCTTCGCCGTCGTCATTCCACACCGTGTTCAGCACGCCCTTCGCGCCCAGCTTCTGCCCGTCGCGCACAAATGCGCGAATATTCGCGAGCGCCACATTGTTGTTCGGATACACGCGGTTCCAGTTGTTCACGCCCGGCGCAACCCACGTCTCCAGCCCCGCCTGCGTAAACGGCAGAATCAGCTTCGTGAAGTCCGGCTCCGCATCGTAGCGCCACGGCACCGCGATCATATCCTTGGGCAGCGTCTTCACCAGCTCCGGCGAGTTCACCGCAATGTCGCCCCAGAACAGCAGCCGTTTATGGTCCGGCTCCAGCGCCGTGTGAATCTCCTTCAGGAAATTCAAATACACCGCGCCCAGCCCCTGCTCTTTCACCTCCGCGCGCGTGCGTCCCAGCCCCAGCTCAAACGTCTCGTCCGCGCCAATGTGCGCATAGGGCCCCGGAAACACCTTCGCCAGCTCGCCAAACCAGCTCGCAATCAGCGGCAGTGACCGCGCATCGCCCGGCGCAAGCACCGCTCCGTGCGGCGTCTCGCCCAGCGGCGCATACTCTTCGAACTTCAGCACGTGATGCAGATGCCCGAACGACTCCTGCTCCGGAATGACAGTGATGTGTAACTTCGCTGCGTAGGCCACCATCGCGCACGCTTCATCCGGCGTCATCGCGCCACCCGGAAACGCCGCCACCGGCGTGGACGCATACGCAAACGTCGCCTCAAAGTAAGGCGAGTAAGTATTGATCTTGTACGCGGCCATCGTGCGCAGCTCGCGCTTCAGAAATTCCATGTTGGGCAGCGGGCCGCGCGACCAGTCGTCGCTCACGCCGCGATGCGCCATCGCCGGCCAGTCCCTCAGCGTCGGCGCCAGCAGCACCGCGTCCTTCCCCGCCCCGCGTGCCAGTTGCTTCACCGTCTGCGCGCCATAGAACTCCCCCGCCGCCGTCTCCGCAATCACCGCCAGGTCGCGCCTGCCGTCCGGTACAAGCACGTAGCCCTCGGCGTGCATCGCCGCGTCAAATTGCAAATGATTGCGCTCCAGCAGCGCGCGGCTCTCGTGCGTATCCGCCCGCTCCAGCCGCACCCGCACTGCGCCGTGCCTGCCCGCCGCCACGCCCCGCGCCTTCAGCGCCGCTTCCAGGTCCCTCGCCGCGAACTCGTCCGCCGCGTCGCGCCCATGCGTCACTTCAATGCCCGCAGCACCAATTCTGATCGCGCGCACCGCCGCGCACTCCCGCGGCGCGGGAATCAAATGCAACTCCGCGCACGAGGGCGCACTCGCATCCTGCCCGGCGCACTGCATCGCCGCGCCGCACAACGCGCACACCCCCACCAAACCCGCCAGAACAAAGGAAAGACGCATGAGCCCACTCCATCCCGCGACAAAGATGGAAGCAAGGCTAATGCATCGCCTATGCGCGTGTCATCGCCACCGGCTAGCGCAAACTCCTCAGCGCCGGATACAGCTTGCGCCACTGGGCATACCCCGCCTTGTACGCCGCAAGCTCCGCCGCATCGGGCTCGATGCGCTCCGCCACTTCAATCGCCTGCCCGCAAGCCGCGTCCAGGTTCGCCCAGTGCCCCGCGCCCACGCCCGCCATCAGCGCGCATCCGAACGCGCCGCCTTCTTCCGCCGCCAAAATCTCCACCGACTGCCCGTACACGCCGGCCTGAATCCTGCGCCACAGCGGCCCTTTCGCGCCGCCGCCGCCCAGCCGCACCGCGCTCACAGGAATCCCCAGTTCCGCAAACAGCGTGAATGAGTCCTCCAGCGAATACGCCACGCCCTCCAGCACCGCGCGCACAAAATGCGCCGCCGTGTGCGTCGGTCCAATCCCCGCAAAGGCCGCGCGCACCTCCGGATCAAGGTGCGGCGTCCGCTCGCCCAGCAGATACGGCGCCCACTCCAGTCCCTCGCTGCCCGCCGCAACCCTCTCCGCCGCTGCCGTCAGCGCGTCATAGCTTTCGCCCGCGAAAAACGTCTCCTTCAGCCAGCGCAGGCTCTGCCCCGCGCTCTGCGTCACGCCCATCACGTGCCACACGCCCGGCACCGCATGGCAAAAGGTGTGCAGCCTTCCCTTCGGGTCCTTCGTCGGTTCCGCCGTCGCCGCAAACACCACGCCGCTGGTCCCAATCGTCGCGGACACGCTGCCCGGCTGCAGAATCCCCATGCCCACCGCGCCCGCGCCCTGGTCGCCCGCTCCGGCCACCACCGGCGTTCCCGCCTTCAATCCCGTCAGCCCCGCGGCCTTCTCGCTCACCCGCGCGCACACCTCCGGCGACTCATACAGCTTCGGCAGCCAGCTCTCGGGAATCCCTGCCGCCTCGGCCACTTCCTTTGACCATCGCCGGTGCGTCACGTCCAGCAGCAGCGTCCCGCTGGCCTCCTGCACGTCAATCGCGAACTCGCCCGTCAGCCGGTAGCGCACATAATCCTTCGGGCACATCACGTGCCGTATCTTCGCAAACGTCTCCGGCTCGTGCGTCTTCACCCACAGCAGCTTGGTCAGCGTAAAATTCGGCAGCGCCGGATTGCATGTCAGCTCAATCAGCCGCTCGTAGCCAATCTTCTCCGTCAGCCAGTCGCACTCCGGCTGGGTCCGCGTATCGCACCAGATCAGCGACGGCCGCAGCACCCCTCCGTTCTCGTCCAGCATCACCGCGCCGTGCATCTGTCCCGTCAGTCCCATGGCCAATAGCGGCTCCCGCGGCTCCGGCGCGGCCTCGAGCGCCCCCTTAATCGCACCTTTGATCGCCTCCTGCGCCGCGCGCCACCAGTCCTCCGGATCCTGCTCCGCCCAGCCCGGATGCGGCGTGCGGAATGGCGCGTGCTCGCTCGATGCGCTCGCAATCACTTTTCCGGCCGCGTCCACCACCACCGCCCGCGTGCCACCCGTGCCCACATCCATTCCAAGGAACCGCATCGCCGTCCGCACCCCGCATAAATCGCTTTTCTCAGCCCCCGCAGCATATCAACTTACCCGCGCGACGCAAAAGCTCATTCGCCCGCTCCGATTTGCATTGACCATCGATGCTCCGCAGGTTAACGTGGGCCGTACTCCCCAGAAAGGCTTCTCTCAATGTCCCAATCCAACCTGGAAATCATCAAGAACGGCTACGCAGCCTTCGCCCGCGGCGACGCTCCCGCCGTCTTCGCCATAATGGACCCCGCCATCGTCTGGTACGAGGCTGAAAACTTTCCTTACGCGGATCGCAATCCTTACATCGGTCCCGCCGCCATCGGCGAAGGCATCTTCCAGCGCCTCGCCACCGAATGGGACGGCTTTCAGGTCGCACCAACTGAATTCCTTGACGCCGGAGACACAATCATCGCCACCGGACGCTACACCGGCGCATACAAAGCCACGGGCATCGCAATCGACGCACAGTTCGCCCATCACTGGAAACTACGCAACGGAAAAATAATCGCCTTTCAGCAGTACACGGACACGGCGCAGGCCGTGCGCTGCACCAAAGGCTAGGCCTCCAGCTCCGCCGCAGCATTTCCCCCGCACAATCAACCGCACGGCATCATCGCGTGCCGCCCGCAGGAGGTCACCATGGCATCCGTTCTCATCACCGGCACCAGCCGCGGCATCGGATTTGAAACCGCGCTCGCCTTCGCCCGCGCCGGCCACACCGTCCACGCCACCATGCGCAATCCCGCCGCTTCGCCCCAACTCTCTGAAGTGGCCGCCCGCGAGAAGCTGCCCATCCACATCTCCACCATGGACGTCGACTCCGACAGCTCCGTCACCTCGGCCATCGCGGCCATCCGAAGCAGCCACGGCTCCATCGACGTCCTCGTCAACAACGCCGGCATCGAGCGCGCGGGCTCGGTCGAGGAGCTGCCGCTCGCTGACTTCCGCGCCTGCATGGAAACCAACTACTTCGGCATGCTCCGCTGCATGCAGGCGCTCATTCCTTCCATGCGCCAGCGCCGCTCGGGATGCATCATCAGCGTCACCTCCATCGCCGGCCGCCTCGCCAGCCCGCCGCTCACGCCTTACATGGCCTCCAAGTGGGCCGCCGAGGCTCTCTGCGAGGGGTTGGCCGGTGAGCTCAAAGCCTTCAACATCCGCGTCGCCATCGTCGAGCCCGGCATCATTGACACCGCCATGGCCCGGCGCCTGAGCGAAGACGAGACACACTCTGCCTACCCCCACACGGCCCGCTTCTCTCAGATGTTTCAGAACTCTCTCCAGAATCCCACTCCGCCCTCGCTCGTCGCGGATAAGATTCTCGAAATCGCGGAGAGCGGAACCTGGCAGCTCCGCCACCCCGTCGGCCCCGACGCAGCGCCTTTCCTCGATTGGCGCAGCAGCATGTCCGACGAAGACTGGATCAATCTGAACGCCGGCGACGATGCAACCTTCTTTGCCCGCCTGCAGCAGGCTTTTGCCCCAAATGCGCAGCCCGCGGACTGATTCCAAGCTTCGCTCTCAATGAATCGCAACACAACCCTGAGGAGAGATTGCTTTGACCACCGCCGCACCCACTCCCGAACACATCCTGCAAACCGGACTGGCCTTCTGGGCCTCAAAAACCCTCCTCAGCGCCGTTGAAATGGAGGTCTTCACGGAGCTCGCCAGGGGCCCCGAAAGCCTTGAAGCCCTCACCGGCCGGCTCGGCCTGCATCCCCGCTCCGCGCGCGACTTCCTCGATGCCCTCGTCGCTCTCGGCTTCCTTGAACGCGCCGGCGGCAAGTACTCGAACACGCCTTCCACCGATCTCTTCCTCGACAAGCACAAGCCCTCCTATGTCGGCGGCATGCTCGAAATGGCAAACAAGCGCCTCTATCCCCATTGGCGCCACCTCACCACCGCCCTGCGTACCGGCGAGCAACAGAATGAGGCCTCCGGCGAACACGAAACCTTTTCCGTGCTCTACGCTGACCCCACGCGCCTCAAGGGCTTCCTCCGCGCCATGACCGGCATCAGCCGTGGCGCCAACATGGCCATCGCCGCCCAGTTCCCTTGGGCCAAATACAAAACCGTCGTCGATGCCGGCCCCGCCCAGGGCGACCTGCTGGCCCAGGTGGCGCTCAAAAATCCCCACCTCTCCGGTACCGGACTGGACCTGCCCGAAGTCGCCCCGATCTTCGAGGAATACATGCAGGAGCTGGGCCTCTCGTCCCGCATTCGCTTCCAACCCGGCAGCTTCTTCACTCACCCCATTCCCCCCGCCGACGTGGTTATGATGGGTCACATCCTCCACGACTGGAACCTCGACGAAAAGAAGATGCTCATCCGCAAAGCATGGATGGCCCTCCCCGAAGGCGGCGCGTTCATCGCCTATGACGCTCTCATCGACGACGACCGCAGGCAAAATGCATTCGGCCTCCTCATGAGCCTGAACATGCTCATTGAAACCCCCGGCGGCTTTGACTTCACCGGCGCGGACTGCATCGGCTGGATGAAGGAAGCCGGCTTCCGCGAAGCCCGCGTCCAGCACCTCGTCGGGCCAGACTCCATGGTCGTCGGCATCAAGTAGCCACCCAGTCGCCTCTTTTCGCGTGGGAACCGCACATCTCCGCTCCTGTGCGGTATGCGCGGTTCCCACATCGCAAGAAATCTGCCCACACTGTGATGCACCTCACAGCCGCTTCTCCGCCCACGCGCGAGAATGGTCTCGTAAGGCCGATGCTCCCATTCCTTCGCGGCCCAGCAGAACCCAGTTCCCCGCAGAACCCAGTCCAGGAGAATGCACTCCATGAGCGATCTTGCCCCACTCGCTGAAGCCGTCACCGTCGATCCCCTCGTCGGCCACCCCGCCGACTTCCACGTCTTCCACAAATTTCTGGAGCGCTGCAAGTCCCTGCCCGCCATCACCACCGCGGTCTGCTGGCCGCTCTCTGAGGTTGCGCTCAAGGGTGCACTCGAAGCCGCCGAGGAGGGCCTCATCCAGCCCATCCTCATCGGACATGAAGCCGAAATGCGGGCTCTCGCCGCCAAGCTCGGCCTCGACATCGCCTCCTACTCCATCCTCCACGCCGAAACCGAGGCCCGCGCCGCCGAAATCTGCGTCCAAATGTGCCGCGGCGGAGACGCCCAGGCCATGATGAAGGGCAGCCTGCACACCGACGAGCTGATGAAGGTCGCCATGGCGCGCGACACCGGCCTGCGCACCGCGCGCCGCATCTCCCACGTCTTCGTCATGGACACGCCCGCCTACGACCGCACCCTGCTCATCACCGACGCGGCCATCAACATCAAGCCCGAATTCGAAGACAAGATTCACATCGTGCAGAACGCCATCGACCTCGCCCACGCCCTCGGAATCCCCGAGCCCAAGGTCGCGCTGCTCTCCGCCGTTGAAACCGTCACCCCCAAAATCCCCTCCACCATGGAAGCCGCGGCCCTCTGCAAAATGGCCGACCGCGGCCAGATCACCGGCGGCATCCTCGACGGCCCGCTCGCCTTTGACACCGCCGTCAGCGCCAACGCCGCGCGCATCAAGCATCTCAACTCGCCCGTCGCCGGCCTGGCAGACATCCTCGTCGTCCCCGACCTCGAAAGCGGCAACATGCTCGCCAAGCAGCTTGAGTACCTCGGCGGCGCGCAGCTTGCCGGCATCGTCCTCGGCGCGCGTGTCCCCGTCATCCTCACCAGCCGCGCGGACTCGGCTGAAACCCGCCTCACCAGTTGCGCCGTCGCCGTCCTGCTCCACAACGCCACCCATCCGGCGTCGAAAATCTAGCCCCGCAAACCCTGCGCCCAGCCTTGAGCCTCGCGCGCAAACACAAAGGGCGTCCTTCCATCTTCTGGAAGAGCGCCCCTTTCATGGTTCCGATTTTTTCGCTCGATCTCTGGCTCAATCCATCGACATGCCGGGTGCCCCATTCATGCGGCGTACCGGGGTTCCCGGCGACGGGTCCTTGTCGCCGGGGTGGTTGGCCGCATGAGTGGGAAAGCAAGCCCGTCAACCCGCCAAAATCAACTGTCCTCATCAGTGAAGATCGCCGGGTGCCCCATTCATGCGGCGTACCGGGGTCCCCGGCGACGGGTCCTTGTCGCCGGGGTGGTTGGCCGCATGAGTGGGAAAGCAAGCCCGTCAACCCGCCAAAATCAACTGTCCTCATCAGTGAAGGTCGCGTCAGCGGCCGAAGTCGCGCGTCAGCGGCCGAAGTCAAAAGATCTGCGGGGGCCTTTGTCCGCCGCACCCTCAGTCCATCGACATGCTCAACTGGTGCCGCACATCCGCCCCGCGAATCCAGAAGATCACGTCCGTCGCAATGTTCGACGCATGATCCGCAATCCGCTCCAGGCTCCGTGACACCATCAGCCCGTTCATCGCCTGCTGCGTAAGCTGCGGCTTCTCCTGGATCAGTTCCAGCAGGTCCGTGTGTGCCCGCCGGTTCATGCGGTCAATCTCGTCGTCCATCTCCCGCACCGTGTCCGCCATCCGCGCGTCGCCTTCCAGCAGCGCTTGAATCGCCGACCGGATCATCCTGCCCGCGTACTCGCCCATCGCCGCAAAGTCCACCGGCAGCTCCACGTCCTCGGTCTTCAAAATGTCCTTCGTCCGCCGCGAAATCCCCATCGACTGGTCCCCGATCCGCTCCAGGTCACCGTTGATCTTGATCACCGCCAGAATGAACCGCAGGTCGATCGCCATCGGCTGCTCTTTGGCCAGCAGCTCATAGGCCATCTCGTCCAGCTCCCGCTGCGCCGTGTTGATGGCCGTCTCATTCTGCTTCACATACTGGCAAAGTCCCAGGTCCCGTTGCAGGTAGGCGTCCACCGCACACTCCACCGCCTGCTGTGACAGCGCGGCCATGGCCAGCAGCTTGTCCTTCAGCTCCGCCAGTTGCTGTTGAAAATGAATCCGCGGCAAATCCCGTTCACTCCTTCTTACGATTGTGCCTCATCCAGTGTTACCAGCCTGCAAATTTCCGTAAAAGCACCATTACCGTCACATCCGCGTTGCCCCTGCGGGTCTTGCATTGGACGCTTCCCAACCCGAAACAGCATGTCGCGCCAACACCCGAAACCTGCCGCCCGCTCACGCCACCCGCGTTATATTGGTCCCGTTGGAGCCGTGCACCCCCGCACCCCACTCGCCCTCGCCCCCGGCTCCAGCCGCGCCGCCGTCGAGCAGCCCTCGCCGGCCACATCCTCGCCCACGCCCAGCTCATCGCCCGCTACAGCCGCTGAACGCCAGCACGCTGACTCGCCGATTTGCAAACTCGCTATCTTGCTAACTCGCTCACTCGCTGACTCGCCGACTTGCTCGCCCTCTCACCCGCTGACTTGCCGACTCGCCGGCCCGCCCAAAGTCGCCCATCCCCCCAAAATGTCTGTCCTCTCGAGCGAAGGTCGCCCCCAGCAACCGGAGTCGAAAGATCCGCGGTCGCTTTTCCTATAATTCCGCATAGGCGATGATATGCCCCCAATATCAGAAATCGACCGGATTTCAACGGAGGGAGCAGGGGCCTTCAGGCCCCTGAATACCTTCTGCGATAGGAATGGGCCGGGCCCAAAAGGCCCTTTATTGAACTGCCTCTTTCAGGGGCCCGAAGGCCCCTGCTCCTTCCAAAATGACCCGCGGCTCGTGTCGCACTAGTAATTGACGGTTTGTCGGTAATTAGACCGGAAGCGGGCTATTTAACAACAAACAACTCGGTGGTGTATCGAACTGAACAGAGTCGCTCTTTATATCGGAGTAGGGTCTGATTAAGTTCCACAGACGAAGTGTGGGGCAAACAGCCTCTACGAATCCCGCCGATGTGAGAGCTGACGGGGTTCTTTATGTCGTCGTGATGAGCAAGACTACTCACTCAACGGATCCCTCTGCCTAGGAGAGAAAGAGAATCGCAATTGTCTGAGAATGGAGCCGCGCAACCGTCCCTTACAAATGTACTGGTGCAGAGCGAACACGTCGAGGGCCTAGTGAAGGAATCCGCGGAAGAATTGTCATCGGTCAATGCCGGTATCAAGGAGGAGATTGCGAATCAGGATTCGCCGTCGGGACTCGAAGATGCGCTTGAAAAGAGTGAAGCCGTTGAAGGCAAGGTGCAGGATGCCTCAGACAAGTTGTCGGTCGTTAACCTTGCGCTGAAGGACGAGATAGAAGAGCGCCACGCCTTGGAAGGTGAGCTAGCTGCGGTCACGGAACAGGGAAAGGCTGATCGCCGTGCCGCCCTCCATGATCCCCTGACCGATCTGCCAAACCGAGCACTGCTCTATGATCGGCTCGAGAATGCATTTCTGGAGGCAAAACGGCACGGCTTTAAATTTGCTGTGATGTTCGTGGATCTGGATGACTTCAAAATCATAAACGATACAGATGGACACGAAGCAGGCGACAGAGTTCTGCAGGTGATTGCCGAACGGCTCAAGAGAGGTATACGAGGCGAAGATACAGTGAGCCGCCTTGGGGGCGATGAATTTGTGATCCTGATCAAAGAGGTGCAGGAGGAAACGGACATTTCGTTGATCGCGAAAAAGATACTTGCGATGATCCAGGCGCCATGTGACATCCGCACCCGCGACGTTAGAGTTACTCGAATTATTCAGGCAAGTATGGGA
>DATLRP010000038.1:0-67358 GCA_035534635.1 Occallatibacter sp. | reverse complement strand
TTGTTTGGAAAAACTCCCCCTGGAAGGCTGGACGGCGCGGCGGCGCGAAGACTTGTTGCATTTGCTGGCCGAACTGGATCGGCAACTAGGCGAATTGGACCAAGCAGTAAGCCGCGCGGCAGAAGAGCATCCGCAGGCGCGGCTGCTGATGACGCAGCCGGGCGTGGGTCCGATTACTGCGCTGGCGTTTGTGTTGACCATCGGGGATGTGAGCCGGTTCAGGCACAGCAACCAGGTGGCCAGTTACGTGGGCTTGATTCCGCGCGAGCACAGCTCGGGCGGCAAGCAGAGGCTGGGCGCGATCACCAAGCAGGGCAACCGGTTTCTGCGCCAGTTACTGGTGGAAGCGGCGCAGACGACGTGCCGGTTGGATGAAGGATTTCGCAAGCAGTATCAGGCTCGCTGCCACCATAAGCCGAAAGGCGTGGCCAAGGTGGCGGCGGCCAGGAAGTTGGCAGTGCGACTCTACTGGATGATGAAGCAGAACGTGGGTTATCCGGAGATCGCCCTTATCGAGAGCAGCTCGCGGGTGCCCCTGACCGGCACACAACAGGTCGTGACCTTGAATGAGCGCTCTCGCATCCAGCATTAGGCTGGATGTTCGCATGGAAGCATCATGGCCGGTTGTTAGAGGCCGCATCGATGGTTGGTGGGGCGTGATGCCCGCCGAATGGTGATGCAGCGTGGATTGCAAAAGCTCTGGTCCTCAGCCAAGCTGGCAACAAAAGCGGTGCTCACGCACCGCCAAGGGTTTTTGTGCTTGACAAAGCCTTCGTCCTTATCGATGGGCACTCCGAATCACGTTCGCTGCTTGCCACAAGCTAAGTCCAGTCGTACCATCACAATCACAGCGCCTTGTGGTTTCACTCGCACCCCTGCAGTCTGCTTACTATTCTCGCTGGGAACCGCGAACCCACAGGACGCGCCTGCATGCAAACCATGAATGGGCCGAAGCGCAGCTTTTCTGAAGGCGAGATCGTTGCCGGAAACTACCGGATTCTTGCCGAGGCAGGCTCCGGCGGCATGGGCGTGGTCTATCGCGCGCTGGACCTGCGACTGAACCGTACCGTCGCCCTCAAATTCCTGCCCCCGGAGCTCAACGCCGGCGACAAGGACAAGGAGCGCTTTCTCCGTGAGGCCCGCACCGCCTCTTCGCTTGACCATCCCAACATCGGCGTCATTCACGGCGTAGAAGCGACTCCCGACGGCAGCACCTTCATCGTCATGGCCTTCTATGAAGGCTCCACGCTCGCCCAGCACATGCAGAAGGGCCCAATTCCCGTCCATCAGGCCATCGGCATCGTCAGCCAGGTGGCCACCGGACTGGCCGAGGCGCACACCCGTGGCATCGTCCACCGCGACATCAAGCCCTCCAACGTCATCCTCACCGCCTCAGGCCTCGCGAAAATCGTCGACTTCGGCCTGGCTCGCGTGGTCAGCGAGCAGACCGCATCGCAAACCGGCACCGGCATCACCGGCACTTTTCGTTACATGTCGCCCGAGCAGGCCATGGGTCGGCGTATCGACCGCCGCAGCGACATCTGGTCGCTCGGCGTGGTCTTCGCGGAGATGCTCAACCGGCACAGTCCCTTCCCTGCCGAAACCATCCCCGCGATGATCCTCGCCATCCTCAATAGTCCGCCTGTTGGCATCGAGAACGTGCACCCGGCCCTGCAGCCCGTCCTTTATCGCGCCCTGGCCAAGGAAGCCGACCGCCGTTACGACACCTGCACCGATTTCCTTGCTGATCTCGACGCAGCCTCCGCGCAGATTCCTCCCGATTCCGAATCCGGCTCCGGCCAGGGGACGCGCAGCTTCCCTTCACCGTTTTACAAGAGCGGCGCGCTCAGCGCGCAGGCGCGGCGCGCCGTGGCCGACGCCTCACGCAGCACGTGGCAGCCCAGCCAACAAAGCGTCTTCCCGTGGCGCAAGTGGCTGCTTTACACTCTTGCACCCCTCAGTCTTATTGCGCTTTTCGTCGCGCTTGTGCCCCCACTGCGCCACCGGGTCACGGGTCTCTTCGCCACGCAGCCGCAAGAGCGCCACATCGCCGTGCTGCCTTTTGACATCATCGGCACCAATCCTGAAACCACCGCTCTTGCTGACGGCCTGATGGACTCGCTCGCCGGCCGGCTTTCGAATCTCAACGTCGACAACCAGTCGCTTTGGGTCGTTCCCAACAGCGAAGTCCGCCACCTCAACGTCACCGATCCCTCGGATGCACTCAAGCAGCTGGGCGCAAATCTCGTCGTCAAAGGCAGCGTGCAGCGCGACGGCAACGACATTCATCTCTCTGTGAATCTGATCGACACAAAACAGATGCGCCAGATTGGCTCTGCCGAATTGGAGGACCCCGCCGGCGATCTGTCCACCCTGGAAAACGAAGCCGTCGCGCGCCTCGCGCAGCTCATGGATATTTCCGTCACTGCCGGCATGCTCCACGACACTGGCGGGTCGCTCAATCCCGCGGCCTACGAGGACTACCTGACAGCCCTTGGCTACATGCAGCGGACTGACAAGCCTGACAATCTCAACCTGGCCATCGCCGCGCTGCAGAAATCCATCCAGACTGATCCGCGCTTTGCCCTCGGCTACGCCCAGCTTGGTGAGGCCTACCGGGAGAAGTACCAACAGGAACAGGATCCGCACTGGCTGACCGAAGCCCAGGCCGTCTGCCAGAAAGCGGCCGAGATCGACAGCAGCATCCCCGCGATCTATGTCACGCTGGCCCGAATCCACGACGCTCTCGGCAAGCATGACCTCGCGCTGCAGGAGTTCCAGCACGCGCTCGCGCTCAACCCCCACGACGCCGCGGCCCTCATCGGCCTCGCCGTCTCCTATGAAAGCTCCGGCCGTGTGGCCGATGCAGAAAAAATCTTCCAGAAAGCCGCCGTCATGCGGCCCAACAACTGGGAGGGCTACAACGAACTCGGCGCCTTCTACGATCGTCAGGGCAAATATCCGCAGGCCATTGCCGCCTTCAAGCAGGCACTCCAGATTACGCCGGACAACTCCCGGCTTTACTACAACATGGCCGCGGCCTATCTGGATGCCGGCGACAAGCAGTCGCAGGCGCTGGCCGAACAGGCGATTAAGAAATCCATCTCCATTAACCCAAGCTATCCGGCCTACGCTAACCTAGGCCTGCTCTATCTCGAAGAGAAGCGCTATGCCGAATCCGCCGCCGCCACGGAGCAGGCCCTCCACCTGAACGGCAACGATTACATGGTCTGGAACAATCTCCTCCTCGCCGAAATTGGCGCGAAGGAGCCGCAAAAGGCGCAGGCCGCGCGTCAGAAGTCCGAACAGCTTGCCGAACAGCTGGTTGCGCTCAAACCCCAGGATGCACTCGCCCAATCCACGCTGGCCATCCTCTACGCCTCTGACAAGCGCAAGGACAAGGCTATCTCTAAAATTCAGACCTCGCTGGCGCTGGCGCCCGAAGATCCCAACGTTCTTTCCAACGTGGGCGAAGCCTATGAGATGATGGGAAACCGGCTTGAGGCGATCCAGTATGAAACGCTGGCCGTGCGCAAGGGGTACGCACTGCAAAGCGTTGAAAGCGACCCGGACTTGCAGGCATTGGTCGCGGATCCTCGTTTCAAGCCCCCTGGCAAATAAGCACTACGCCCTGGGCACCGCTCCCCCCTGCCCGCGAAACTCACTCACTTCCCACAACAGGAGGTTTCATGCCCGATTTGACCATCGAAATACCCAACGGAAGCGGAGATCCTTCCATGCCGAACGCCGACGGACTGAAGATCAAGGTCACCGCGGAATGCAAGTGGTGCTTCTCTGATTCCAGCGGCGTTTTTCCCACCACCGGCTCCAACGCGCTGCCTACCACCCAATCGACCCTCTCTGCGGGGTGGTATGGACCCTATCAGCCGAACCCCGGCGTCACCGGAACCGTGTTCTTCAACACCTCGGACACAGACAAAACCTGCCTTCCCGAGGGTCTTGAGTGCACGCCTCGCTCCATCACCGTCACCTAGCTGAAGCCGCGGATTCTCCCCCCACCGCGGGTCCGCAGCAGCAGCCGTTAAAATAGGGAGAGCGCCCAACGCACCCGCGGGACGCGGATCAAGCAGGAGACGCCTAAATCCGCATGAAAACCTCCATCACCGCCGCCGAGCAAGTCGCCAACTCCACCCCGCTCACCACCAATCGCCACCTCATCCGCTGGGTCGAAAAAATGGCCGAGCTCTGCCGGCCTGATTCCATCCACTGGGTCGACGGCTCGCAGGCCGAGTACGACTACCTCTGCGAACGCCTCGTCGCTTCCGGCACCTTCGTACGCCTGAACCAGAAACGCTGGCCCGGCTGCTATTACGCCCGCTCCGTGCCCAGCGACGTGGCCCGCGTGGAGGACCGCACCTTCATCTGCTCCTATTCACGCGACGCTGCCGGCCCCACCAACAACTGGGAAGACCCCTACGTGATGCGCCGCCGCCTCAAGCAGCTCTTCAAGGGCTGCATGCAGGGCCGCACCATGTATGTGCTGCCCTTCAGCATGGGTCCGGTCGGCTCGCCCATGTCCGGCATCGGCGTCCAGCTCACTGACTCGCCCTACGTCGTCGCCAACATGCGCATCATGGCCCGCATCGGGGCGCCCGTCTTCGCGGAAATCGACAAGGGCGACCAGCGGGTGGTTCCCTGCATGCACTCGGTGGGCATGCCGCTCAAGCCCGGCGACTCCGACGTGCCTTGGCCCTGCAACGACACCAAGTACATCGTCCACTTTCCTGAGAGCCGCGAGATCTGGTCCTACGGCTCCGGCTACGGCGGCAATGCACTGCTCAGCAAGAAGTGCTTCGCCCTGCGCATCGCCTCGAACATCGCCCGCGACGAGGGCTGGATGGCCGAGCACATGCTCATTCTCGGCGTCGAAAGTCCGGAAGGCGAAAAGACTTATGTCGCGGCGGCCTTCCCCTCCGCCTGCGGCAAAACCAACTTCGCCATGCTGATCCCGCCCAAGGCCATGAGCGGCTGGAAGGTGTGGACGGTTGGCGACGACATTGCCTGGATTCGGCCGGATGCGGCCGGCCATCTGCGCGCCATCAATCCTGAGGCGGGTTTCTTCGGCGTCGCGCCCGGCACCAGCGAAAAGACCAACCCCGTGGCCATGGCCACCCTCGCGCGCAACACCATCTTCACCAACGTCGCGCTCACGCCCGACGGCGGCGTCTGGTGGGAGGGCATGACGCCCAACCCTCCCAGCGAGTGCCTTGACTGGCGCGGCGAGCCCTGGACCCCCGCACTCGGCAAGCAAACCGGCCGCACCGCCGCCCACCCCAACGGCCGCTTTACCGCGCCGGCCTCGCAGTGCCCCACCATCGATCCGCAATGGGAGTCGCCTGAGGGCGTGCCCATCAGCGCCATCATCTTCGGCGGCCGCCGCTCGGCCACACTGCCGCTCATCTACCAGGCCTTCAACTGGTCCAGCGGCGTCTACATCGGCGCAACCATGGGCTCGGAGACCACCGCCGCCGCCACCGGCCAGTTGGGCCGGGTCCGCCGCGACCCCATGGCCATGCGTCCCTTTTGCGGCTACCACATGGGCGACTACTTCCGCCACTGGATCAAGATGCAGCGCGAGCTCGCCGTCACGCCGCGCATCTTCCACGTGAACTGGTTCCGCAAGGATGCTGAAGGCCACTTTCTCTGGCCCGGCTTCGGCCAGAACATGCGCATCCTGCGCTGGATCGTCGACCGCGTCCACGGCCGCACCCAGGGCAAGGAAACGCCCATCGGCTGGGTGCCCCGCTATGAGGACATCGACTGGACCGGCCTCGACTTTCCCCGTGAGCGCTTCGAGGCTCTGATCGCCGTCGACCGCCCCGCCTGGCGCAAGGAGGTCATCTCCCACGAGGAGCTCTTCATCGACCTGCACAACCACTTGCCGTCCGAGATGATCTACGAGCGCGAGCTGCTCATCTGCCGGCTCTAACGCTGCTATGGGCCGCCCGGAATCGTTCCCATTCCCGCACGACGGCGCCTTCCGGCTGAGAGCGTGGTTCCGGCGCAGCCCTGCGCGAGGCGTTGCCCAGCCCGGCGCGGCGCGTGAAAGCGAAAGAACTTCCAGCAAAGCTGCGAATTTTCCGTTATATTGAAGTTGACCCGTAACTTCCCAGACACGCATGAGGCTGCGAAGGCAAGCCTCAACTTAAACAACCTATTTTGCAAGTCTTTGCGATTTGCAGCCGTACTGGTGTACTCCGGCCGCACAGTCCCCGAACTCAGGGATCCAAAGTCCAACTGGAAGGTAGCTATGGAAACCCGCCAGAGCCGTCGCCCCATTCCTCAGCCGCAAGGGCTTTACCATCCGCACAATGAGCACGACGCCTGCGGCATGGGCCTGGTCGCCAGCATTCGCGGCGAAAAGAGCCATGACATCATCCGCAAGGGCCTTGAGGTGCTCATCAACCTCACCCATCGCGGGGCGGCCGGCTGCGACCCGGAGACCGGCGACGGCGCGGGCATTCTCATCCAGATTCCCCACGACTTTTTCGCCCGCGAGTGCGGCGAGCTGGGCATGCAGTTGCCCGGGCCCGGCGACTACGGCGTGGCCATGTGCTTCCTTCCTGTCGACAAGCAGGACCGTCTGCAGTGCGAAGGCATCTTTGAGCGCATCGCGCAGGAGGAGGGCCTCACCGTTCTCGGCTGGCGGGACACGCCGGTCAACGGCGACGCCATCGGCCGCGAAGCCCGCGCCTCGCAGCCTTATATTGAGCAGTTCTTTGTCGCGAGGCCCGCCGGTGCGGAAGAGGATGCCTTCGAGCGGCTTCTTTATCGCGTCCGCCGCCGCACGGAGAACGAGATTACCGACTCCGACATCGAAAGCAAGGAAGACTTCTATATTCCTTCCCTGTCCTGCCGGACCATTATCTACAAGGGCCTGATGCTGGCCCCGCAGATTGAGAAGTTTTACTTTGAGCTGGCCAACCCGCTCGTCGCCAGCGCCCTCTGCCTGGTCCACCAGCGCTTCTCCACCAACACGTTTCCCAGCTGGAAGCTGGCGCACCCATACCGCTACGTCGCCCACAACGGCGAAATCAACACCATCCGCGGCAATGTGAGCTGGATGAGTGCGCGCCAGTCCGTGCTGAAGAGTGAGCTCTACGACGACAAGATTGACGACCTCTTTCCCATCATCGTCCCCGGCGGCAGTGACTCGGCTTCGCTCGACAACGCCGTTGAATTCCTTTACCAGTCCGGCCGTTCGCTGCCCCACGTCATGGCCATGCTCATCCCAGAGGCCTGGGCCGGCAATCCCGACATGGACGAGGACAAGCGCGCCTTTTACGAGTACCACGCCTCGCTGATGGAACCGTGGGATGGCCCCGCGGCCATTGCATTCACTGACGGCAAGATCATCGGCGCAACGCTCGACCGAAATGGCCTGCGCCCGGGCCGCTACATCGTCACCAAGGACGACCTCGTGGTGCTCGCGTCTGAAGCCGGAGTCATCGAGGTGCCGCCCGAGGACGTCCGCAAGAAAGGCCGCCTGCAGCCTGGCCGCATGTTCCTCGTCGACACCGTCCAGAAGCGCATCATCGCCGACGCCGAAACCAAGAAGGAGCTCGCCGCGCGCCAGCCATACGGCAAGTGGCTGGAGGAGCAGCAGGTCAACATGGATCAGCTCCCCGAGCCCGCGCGCCTTGTCACTTCCAACCCCGAAACCCTTCAGCGCCGCCAGCGCGCCTTCGGCTACAGCGAAGAAGATCTTCGCATGCTGCTCGCCCCCATGGGCGCGCGCGGAGAAGAGCCCGTCGGCTCCATGGGCACGGATGTGCCGCTGGCCTGCCTCTCTGACCATCCGCAGCCGCTCTTCAATTACTTCAAGCAGCTCTTCGCGCAGGTCACCAATCCGCCCATTGACCCCATCCGCGAAGAGCTCGTCATGTCGCTCATCAGCTACATCGGAACCGAGCGCAACATCCTGAACGAGCAGCCGGAAAACTGCCACACGCTCAAGCTGCCGCATCCGCTGCTCACCAACCGCGATCTCGAAAAACTCCGCCGCGTCTCCTCCGGCGACCTGCTCGCGACCACCCTCTCCACCGTATTTGCTGCAGCCGACGGCCAGGAGGGCATGCGCCGCGCCCTCGACGAGCTCAGCAACCGCGCGGCCTTCGCCGTCAACAACGGCTATACGCTGCTCATCCTCTCTGACCGCGCCGTGGACCCCACCTACGCGCCCATCCCCAGCCTGCTGGCCATGGGCGCCGTCCACAACCGCCTGGTCCGCGACAAGACCCGCACCCAGGTGGCGCTCATCATTGAGAGCGGCGAGCCGCGCGAAGTGATGCACTTCGCCCTGCTCATCGGTTACGGCGCCAGTGCCATCAATCCTTATCTGGCCTTTGAAACCCTGCACGACCTGAAGCGCTGCGGCTTGCTGCCCCACAACGTCTCCGGCGCGCACGCGGAGAAGAATTTCATCAAGGCCATCAATAAGGGCCTGCTCAAGACCTTCTCCAAAATGGGCATCAGCACGCTGCAAAGCTATCGCGGCGCGCAGGTCTTTGAGGCAGTCGGCCTCAATGAGTCGCTCATCGAGCGGTACTTTCCCGGAACCGCCTCGCGCATTCAGGGCGTGGGCCTCAACGTTCTCGCCAGGGAAGCGCAGATGAAGCACGCCTATGCCTTCCAGCCGCTCACGGACTCTGAAACCGAGCTGGTCGTCGGCGGGCAGTACCAGTACCGCATTGACGGCGAATATCACCTGCTCAATCCGCTTACCATCAGCAAGCTGCAGCACGCCGTGCAGCAGAACAACTCCACCACCTTCCAGGAATACACTGACCTGCTCGACGACCAGAACCGCAACCTTTGCACGCTGCGCGGTCTGCTCCAGCTCAAATACGCTGAGACGCCCATTCCCATCGAGGAAGTCGAGCCCGCCAAGGAGATCGTCAAGCGCTTCACCACCGGCGCCATGAGCTACGGCTCCATCAGCAAGGAGGCGCACGAGACCCTCGCCATCGCCATGAACCGCATCGGCGGCATGTCCAACACCGGCGAAGGCGGCGAGGATGAGGCGCGTTTCCACCGCGACCCAAATGGTGACCTGCGCCGCAGCGCGGTGAAGCAGGTGGCCAGCGGCCGTTTCGGCGTCACCACCAATTACCTTGTCAACGCCGACGAGCTGCAGATCAAGATGGCGCAGGGCGCAAAGCCCGGCGAAGGCGGCCAGCTCCCCGGCCACAAGGTTGACGAGGTCATCGCCAGGACGCGCCATTCCATCCCCGGCGTCGGACTCATCTCGCCGCCGCCCCACCATGACATCTATTCCATCGAGGACTTGGCGCAGCTCATCTACGACCTGAAGAACGTCAACCCGCAGGCGCGCATCGCCGTCAAATTGGTCTCTGAAGTCGGCGTCGGCACCGTCGCCGCGGGCGTCTCCAAGGCCCACGCCGACGTGGTCCTCATTTCCGGTGACACCGGCGGCACCGGCGCTTCGCCGCTTAGCTCCATCAAGCACGCAGGCCTTCCCTGGGAGCTTGGCCTGGCCGAAACGCAGCAGGTGCTGCTGTTGAACGATTTGCGCAGCCGCATCAAGGTGCAGACCGACGGCAAGCTGCAAACCGGCCGCGATGTCGTCATCGCCGCGCTGCTCGGCGCCGAAGAATTCGGCTTTGCCACCACGCCGCTCATCGCCATGGGCTGCATCATGTTGCGCAAATGTCACCTCAACACTTGCTCAGTGGGCATCGCCACGCAGGACCCCGTTCTTCGCGCGCGCTTCCAGGGCCAGCCCGAGCACGTCATCAACTTCTTCTTCTTCCTCGCCGAGCAGATTCGCGAGCACATGGCCAAACTCGGCTTCCGCACCTTTAACGAGATGATCGGCCACGTGGAAAAAATCGACGCTTCCATCGCCGAGACGCACTGGAAGGCCAAGGGCATTGACCTCTCATCGATCCTCTACGTGCCCACGGTGCCCTCCCGCGTCGCCCGCCGACAGGTGCAGGCCCAGGATCACGGCCTCGACCAGGCACTCGACCACGCGCTCATCGCGCAGGCCGCCCCCGCCCTCGAATCGAAGAAGCACGTCACTGGCAACTTCGCCATCCGCAACGTGCATCGCACGGTCGGCGGCATGCTCGGCGGAGAAATCGCCCGCCGCTATGGCTCCGCCGGACTGCCCGAAGGAACCATCCACTTCAAGTTCGCCGGCTCGGCCGGCCAGAGCTTCGGCGCATTCGTTCCCAACGGCGTCACGCTCGAACTCGAAGGCGACTCGAACGACTACCTCGGCAAGGGTCTCTCCGGCGGCCGCATCATCGCGTACCCGCCCAAGACCTCGCCCTTCCTGCCCGAGGAAAGCATTCTCGTCGGCAACGTGGTGCTCTACGGCGCCACCAGCGGCGAGGTCTTCCTCAACGGCATCGCCGGCGAGCGCTTCGCCGTCCGCAACTCCGGTGCAACCGCCGTCGTCGAGGGCGTTGGCGACCATGGCTGCGAGTACATGACCAACGGCACCGTCCTTGTCATCGGCTCCGCCGGCCGCAACTTCGCCGCCGGCATGAGCGGTGGCCGCGCTTTCGTCTATGACGACCAGGGCGACTTCTCCACGCGCCGCTGCAACCAGGCCAGCGTGGACCTGGAGCCGCTCGTCAGCGACTCCGATGTCGCCCTCGTCCGCGGACTGCTGGAACGCCACCGCGACCTGACCGGAAGCCCGCGCGCCGCGTGGATCCTCGAGCACTGGACCGATGCGCAGAAGTGCTTCATTAAGGTCTTCCCGCACGAGTACAAACGAGTCCTCGGCATTCCGCGCGTCGAAGAAGTGTACGTCTCTCCAATCGCAGCGTCGCCTCGGGTGACAGCTACCGAGGTGAAGCATGGGTAAGGTCACCGGTTTTCTTGAGATTGATCGCGAGCAGCCCGTACGCCGCAAGCCGGAAGAACGGGTTCACGACTGGTTTGAAATCTACCAGCCGTTCGCTGAGGAAAAGCAGCGCGAGCAGGGCGCACGCTGCATGGACTGCGGCGTGCCCTTCTGCCACACCGGCTGCCCGGTCAACAACCTCATCCCTGACTGGAACGACCTCGTCTACAACAGCCGCTGGGAGAGCGCGATTCGCCGCCTCCACGCCACCAACAACTTCCCTGAGTTCACCGGCCGCATCTGCCCCGCGCCCTGCGAAGCCGCCTGCGTCCTCGGCATCAACATGCCTCCGGTCTCCATCAAGCTGATTGAAAAGGGCATCGTTGAGCGCGCCTGGCAGGAGGGCTGGATTCATCCCGAGCCGCCCGAGCAAAACACCGGCAAGCGCGTGGCCGTGGTCGGCAGCGGCCCCGCCGGCCTGGCCGCCGCGCAGCAGCTTCGCCGCGCCGGCCACTCCGTCACCGTCTACGAAAAGAACGACCGCATCGGCGGCCTGCTCCGCTACGGCATTCCCAACTTCAAGCTCGAAAAGCACGTCATTGACCGCCGCCTCAACCAAATGAAAGCCGAAGGCGTCACCTTCCTCTCCAACGCCCACGTCGGCGTCAATGTGCCCCTTGAAGCGCTCACCGAGCACTATGACGCCATCCTGCTCTGCGGCGGCTCTGAGCAGCCCCGCGACCTGAAGATTCCCGGCCGAGAGCTCAAGGGCATCCACTTTGCCATGGAGTTCCTGCCCCAGCAGAATCATCGCAATGAAGGCGACGCGATCGACGAATCCATCGCCATCACCGCGAAGGACAAACACGTGCTCATCATCGGCGGCGGCGACACCGGCGCCGACTGCCTGGGCACCAGCCATCGCCAGGGCCCCCGGAGCGTGCATCAATTTGAAATCATGCCCTGCCCGCCCGAGTTGCGCGCAGCTTCCACACCGTGGCCGCTCTGGCCTCTACAGTTGCGCACGGAGGGCGCGCACGAGGAAGGCGGCATTCGCGACTGGAGCATCAACAGTCTCCACTTCACCGGCGACGAGCACGGCAACGTCAAGCAGCTCCACGGCATCCGCGTCGGTCCGGCGCCCAAATTCGAGCCCATCGCCGGCTCCGAGTTCATCCTCGACGTCGATCTCGTCCTGCTCGCCATGGGCTTCCTGGGCCCAGTGCGCAACGGCATGATCGAGCAACTCGGCGTGGCTCTCGACCCCCGCGGCAACGTGGCCACCACAGACTACATGTCCTCGGTCGATGGCATCTTTGCCGCCGGCGACATGCGCCGCGGCCAGTCGCTCGTCGTCTGGGCCATCGCGGAGGGCCGCAACGCCGCGGTGGCCGTCGATCGCTACCTCGCGCAGAAGCCCGTCGCCTCTCCGTTGCAGCGCGCGCGCGCCTGATTCCCTTCAGATCGTCCGCGGCGACTGCTGGCACGCCTTCGGCCGGACTGTCGACTAAATCTGCGCCTGTAGGCAAAGCTCCGCGTCGGCTTCGCACACGAACCCTTGCGACCCTCCGTGCGGTAGCGCCATCCAATCCCCAGGAGCAAACCCTTTGCATGGTCTTTGAAATTGAACGTATCCCTTCAAGTTACGTCTATAAATTGCTGATCGGACTCGTAGTTCCCCGCCCCATCGCGCTTGTCACCTCAATGGACGAGGAGGGCCGCCTGAACGCCGCTCCCTTCAGCGCCTACAACTACCTTTGCACCGATCCGCCCATCGTCGCCATCGGTGTCACCAACCGCCCTGACCAGCCCCTTATCCCCAAGGACACGGCGCGCAACATCCGCCGCACCGGCGAGTTTGTGGTCAACGTCGTCACCGAGGACATCGCGGAAAAGATGAACATCTGCGCCACGGATTTTCCGCCCGAGCTCAGCGAAGTGGAGCTGTCCGGCTTCACCACAACGCCTTCACAGCTCGTCAAACCGCCGCGCCTGGCTCAGGCCCACGCCGCGCTCGAGTGCCGCGAGCACACCACGCTTGAAATCGGCCGCTCGCGCATCATCCTCGGCCGCGTGCTCTCCATATTTGTTGAGGACCGCTTCGTCGATCCCACCGGACCTTACATCAAGTCCGACGAGATGCACGCCATCGGCCGCATGAACGGCCTCGGCAACTACGTCCGCACCCGCGACGCCGGCATGACGATTCCGCGCATCCCTTACAAGGACTGGCTCGCCGGCAAGCGGTAGACAGGCCTACGTCGCCGCCTCGCGGCGTTCAGCCTGTTTGATTGCCAAGGAAGTTTTCTGGTGCCCGGAGGGGGACTTGAACCCCCACGACCGGTTAAGGTCTGCGGATTTTAAGTCCGCTGCGTCTGCCAATTTCGCCATCCGGGCCCGCGGCTGCGCGCTGCTCTTATGGTACGCGAGGCGTACCTCAACTGCCCGCTCCGGCGTCATCCGCCGCCACTCGCCACGCCTATTGCGGCGAACGGTAGAGGATGTTCTCCCCCTCCAGCCGGTATTCGGCCGAGCAGGCTTCGCCCCCGCAAATCATCGTCTCCCCTTCGCAAAGCTGCCGCCGTGTAATCAGCCCCATGGTTCCGCAGCGCGGGCACGACATCACGGCCACATACGGATTCTGCGCGTGCCCCAGCTTCGTCTGGTTCTCCAGAACGAAAACCGTGCCGGGGTCCATCTTTTCGGGAATCCATTCCTCAAGAAACTGCAGGTCGGTCGACATTCTGCCCTCCCGTCGGTGAGGTCACAGCACGGCAACGCTCAACCCATCGCCGCCCGTCGCACAGCAACAGCACGTTTCGAATGGCTCGGTCGAAGACCTTCCGGTCCTCGGTTGTTGTGTAGTGTTGTCCGCCGCTCCCGCGCGCGTCAATGGGAATCGCCGCTCGGAGGTGACGTTCGGGATTCCCCGTGGGCGCTGCTCGCACTCTCCTTCGCCGCAGCCTTGTCGATCTGGCGATAAGTTTCCATGTTGCGCAGGATCGACTCCACATACTCGCGCGTTTGCGTGAACGGAATCGACTCCACGAACTCGTCCATCCCGGAGTAGGGCCCGGCGGACTCCCAGTCCGTCACGCGGCTGTCGCCCGCGTTGTAGGCGGCCAGCGCGTACTGGGTCACCCCTCCAAACGCGTCCAGCCGCTCGCGCAGATAGCGCGTCCCAAGCCGGATATTGATCTCCGGGTTCAGCAGTTGATACGTCCGGAAGTGTCTCATCCCCTCCTGGCGCGCCAGCGTCCGGCCCACCCGCGGCAGCAGTTGCATCAGGCCATAGGCGTCAGCATAAGAGACCACGCTCGGGTTGAACTCCGACTCCTGCCGGATCAGCGACGCCACCAGGTACGGATCTAGATTGTTCTTCGCCGACTCGCGCTGGATCGTCTCCCAGTAGGGCTCCGGATAGAGGATGCGCCAGTAGACCAGCGGAATCGCATCGATCGGCATCGCTGAATACGGAATCGCCCGCTTCAGCACGCGCATCGCCCGCGCGGTCTCGCCGTCAGAAGAGTAAATCTGCGCCTCGGCCAGCGCGCTCCACGAACCCGAATCCGGGTCCGCCGCAATCTCGGCTGGAATGTACTCAGTCAGCCCCGCATTCGCCAGCAGCTTGGCCTTGGCCAGGTGCACGCTGTCATCCGGAAAGCTCTGGTCCAGCTCCGGCACGTCCGGCGCTTTGAAGCGTGCCAGTGACGGCGCCTCCGCCGGCTCCGTATTGCCCAGCGCCTGCAGCCGGTCGCGCGCCATCTGCGCATAAAAGTAGTGATCGTAGGCCCGCACAATCGTGCGATAGTTCGCCGCCGCCCGCGCCGGGTCGTGATCCAGCGTTTCGTAGAGCCGTCCGCGCCAGTAGAGTGCCGCCGCCGTCTCGGTTGAATCTGGAAACAGCTTGATCTGTTCGTCGAACAACCGCGCCGCATCCGCGTACTGCCCCTGGCGATAAGTCAGCCACGCTGCACGCCAGTGCGCCACGTCCGCTGGTGTGTCGTGTGGGAAATGCGCCGCCAGGTAGCCGTAATACTCCACCGCTCGCGGATAGTCCCGCTTCAGCAAATACATATTTCCGCTTGAAAACAACGCCTGCGCCAACCACTCGCTCTCAGGAAAGCGCGTCTCCATCGCCGTCACAATGCTCTGCTGCGTCGATTCATCGTCGCGGTTTCGCGCCAGCTCCATCAGCAGATACATCCGCCGCGCGCCGTTCTCGTCGTTGGTGTCTGGCAGCGCCTCGGCCTCATCCACGGTCAGCCGTTTCAGGTGCAGGTCGCAGTCCGCGGCAGCCACTGCAAAGCCGTTGCGGTCGTCTTCAGGCAAACTCGCCTGACTTGCAAGCGCGTGATACTCGTCGCTCGCCGCGCTCCACCGGTGCGCGAGATAGTAGGCGTCGGCCAGGCTGCGCAGCTCATCCACCGTCAGCTCGCCCGCCATTCCCTGCGCCTTCAGCAGCGTCCGCGCCTGTGCGGCTTCTGTAGTCAGCGGATGATCCAGCAGCAGCTTTTTGAAGATGCGCACAGCACCGTCGGCCTCGCCCAGCGCCAGCGCCACCTGACCTTCCGCCAGCGCGAATCCCGGATCCTTGGCTGCCGGTCCATCCTGCGCCGACTCCAGCACCTTCCGCGCTTCGCCCGCCTTGTTCAGCCCCAGCAGCACCGTCGCCTCAAGCTGCGGCGCCTGCGCCGCAAAAATGCTGTCCGGATAATGCCGTGCAAATCCATGAAGCAGCGTCTCCGCAACCTTGTCGTCGTCCGCCGCGTGGCTCGCCTCGGCCTCCAGAAACACGGTGTAATCGTCCAGCAGGTTCCCTTCCTTGCGCGCCTGCTTCAGACTCCTGATTGCATCTGCATACCGCTTGTCCTCAAGGTAGGCATTCCCCAGCGCCAGGTACGCCGTCGCCGCAGCCTCACCCGTGTGCTCCTGCGCGTATCGGGTCACGCCGTTGTAGGCCGCCTTGGTCCGCATCGTCGCAAGCTGCTGGGCCATGGGCCGCAGTTGCGTTGAAGCCACAAACGCCCGGTGAATCCGCCGCGCCCGCGCTGACGGCCGCCGCCGGTGCCGCCGTCCGGCCAATCGCCTGTGACGGCTGGCGTAATGCGTCCTCCGTGTCGCCTTTTTCGCTACCGGCCTCGCCTTCGTCTTCGCCTTTTTGGCGCTCGCATGCGCCTTCGTTTTGCTCGTGTGTGTGGTGTGTTTGGCGGGCGCATTGTCGCTCTGCGCCGCAGACGGCATCACCGCCAGCACAGCAGCTAGCAGCCCAGCCAGCAGCAGGGTAAACGCGCGCGAAATTCTCCAAGGATATACTGCCCTCATACTCTCCACTCTATGCCGGTTTCTTCTCGCCGGAACGCCGCGGAACCTGTTGCGTTACCGCCTTATCCTCACACTTCACTGACGGTTCAAACCCGCTCCGGGTGAGCCGCCCCGCCATCCCCTTTCTTTCCCGCCGTCCCATCCGTTACACTGGTCCTGTTCGCATCCCGCGAGGAAGGCTTTCCCTTTTTCCCGCGTTTTCCCGCATCCAACTCCCATGGCGACCATCCAATCCCTAGCAGGAGAGAACGAGCAGCATCCCGACGTGGCCCTGGTCCAGCGGGTCCGCGACGGAGATGTCTCCGCCTATGACGAGCTCGTCCGCAAGTACGACCGGCAGGTCTTTCGCATTGCGCAGCACATCACGCAGAATCGCGAAGACGCTGAGGACGTCATGCAGGATGCCTTCCTCAAGGCCTACGAGAAGCTCGATCAGTTCCAGGGAAACTCGAAGTTCTACACATGGTTGGTTCGAATCGCCGTCAACGAAAGCCTGATGCGCCTGCGCAAGCGGCGCACCGGCAGAATGGTCTCCATCGACGAGGACGTCGAGACCGAGGAGGGCTCCGTCCCGCGCGACCTGGCCGACTGGGCTCCCGATCCGGAACAGAATTACACCCAGTCCGAGTTGGCCGAAATCCTTCGAAAGACCATCCAGGGACTGCCCCACGGCTTCCGTGTCGTCTTCGTCCTGCGCGACGTGGAAGGACTCTCCACGGAAGAGACTGCCGAGACGCTCGGCCTCAGCGTGCCTGCCGTCAAGTCGCGCCTGCTGCGCGCACGGCTCCAGCTTCGCGAACGACTCAGCCGCTACTTTCGCAGGAAAGAGGGTGGTGAGAAGTGACCTGCACCGAATTCCTTGCCCAGCTTGACGAACTCATCGACGGCACCGTCACCACCGCAATGCGCGCGGACCTGCAGGAGCACCTCCGCGGCTGCGAGCACTGCGAGGTCACCCTCAACACCACCCGCAAGACCATCGAAATCTACCGCTCCCACGAAATCTACGAGCTGCCCTCCAGCCTCCGTGAGCGCCTCCACGCCGCCATCATGGAACGCTGCAAAAAAGGCTGCTAAGCCCGGCCGGTCTTTCCGGCGATTCCTTTCACCCGCACGCACAAAGGCCCGGTCTCCCGGGCCTTCGCACCGTGCTGCGCTGTATTTCCGGCCTCACTGCTTCTCGTACATCGCCATCACGTCCTTGCGCAGCAACAGCCGGCTGCTCTCCCGCGTGTAGAACATGTGCCCGCCCGGATACTCGTGCACCGACACCCGCGTCGGGTCGCCCATCACCGGCATCTGGTCCACGCTCAGAATTGACCCCATGAACGGGCAGGAAAGATCGTTCCACCCGTGCGCGATGAGAACCTGCAGCTTCGGGTCTGCGGCCACGGCCTGCCGCAGCTCCGTCACTGAGCCTGACCGCAGCTTCGCGTCGCGGTCCCACAGCCGGTTCACTTTATAGGAGAGCGTGTTGTACCGCGCGTCCACCTTCCAGCCCACCACGCGCGTGTCAAAGTCCACCATCGCCGTCGTCATCGGGGCAATCATCTTGGCCAGCAGCGGGTCGTTCATACGCTGCCAGGGCGAAAACGGAAACGGATCGTATTCCGTCACGTTCGAGTCGTAGACCGATCCGATCTTGCCCTCCTCACGATACACCTCGCGGAGATAGGCCTCCGTATCCAGCCGCCCGCCGGAGTACTTCACGAACTCCGGGTCGAGCCCGGTCATCTCCGTCACCTTCTGGATCATCGCCGTTTGCGCCGCCGGGTCACTCCGCCCCTTGATCAGCGTCTCGGCATAGGTGCCCATCGTGTACGCAATCACCTGCTGCATCGCCTCCATCGTCAGCTTGTGCTCGCGCTCCAGGTGCGCTGCCGTAATCGGGGGCAGCGTCAGCATCCACGGCAGCGGGCTCAGGTCGCCGTCCCGCTCAATCGTCGGATTCAGGTAAGGCGACACCAGCACTTCGCCGCTCATCGCCACGCCAAGCTGCGATTGCAGATAGTAGGTCATGCGCGGCACGCGAAACCCGCCGTAGCTCTCGCCCGCAATGTACTTCCGCGATTCCAGCCGGTCGTTCTTCACCAGCCAGTCGTAGATCACACGCGAAAGATAGTCGACATCCGGTTCCGTGCTGTAGAACAGTTTCTTCGACTTCGCTTCAGGAACCAGCGAGCGGCTGAAGCCCGTTCCAATCGGGTCAATGAACACCAGGTCGGTAAAGTCCAGCCATGTTCCCGGATTGTCGTGCAGCACCGCCGGGTCTGACGGACTGTCGCCCTGGTTGCCCACGTTCAGGTGCTTCGGCCCAATCGCGCCAAAATTCAAAAACACGCTCGACGCTCCCGGCCCGCCGTTCACCGCGAAGGTCACCGGACGGTCCTTGCCCGGGATCGTGTACGAGGTGACCACCACTTCGCCGGCCACCTTGCCGTCTTCGTCGCGAACCGGCCACGCGCCCACCGTCACCGTGTACTTCAGCGTCTTGCCGTTCAGCTCTATCTCCTGCTCGGTGTGCGCCGGCGGCGGCAGAGGAGGCAGCTTGTTCGCCTCGTCTTTCTCGACTTTCTCGGCTTTCCCGTTCTTGTCGGCGGCCGCGGTCGCGGCAACCTTGTCATGCTTACCCGCCGCCTTGTCTGATTGCGCTTGCACGCGCACTGTCATCAGTCCAAGGCAGCACACGGCGCAGGCACCGATCGCGATGCGCCCGAAAAAAGGTTTCAACTTGGAGACACTCATGGCATTAACAATACATGGCGCGGCCCTGGCGCTGGCAGCCCCAATGCCCGATGATTTACCCTCGAATTTGGCATGAAACTTCGCTACGTCCTCATTTTCCCCGTCCTTGCGATGGCCTGTCTCGCGGCCGCTGCGCGGCAGGACGCTACGCCCGCGGCGAGCCTGCCTGACGCGCCCTCGGCCACGCCCGCAGCTCTCGTCGTCCCCAACGGTCCGCGCGTCGTCATGGACACCTCCATGGGCCGCATCACCTGCCAGTTCTTCCAAAAGCAGGCACCCGTCGCCGTCGCCAACTTCATCGGCCTGGCCAACGGCACAAAGGACTGGACCAACCCCACCACCAAGAAGGTGGAGCACGGCAAATACTTTTACGACGGCACCACCTTTCACCGCGTCATTCCCGGCTTCATGATCCAGGGTGGCGACCCCACCGGCACGGGCATGGGCGACGCCGGCTACTCCTTTGCCGATGAGTTTGACCCCACCCTCAACTTCGATGTCTCCGGCCGCCTCGCCATGGCCAACTCCGGCCCCAACACCAACAGCAGCCAGTTCTTCATCACTGAGCGGCCTTACCCTTCGCTCGACCAGCACTACACCATCTTCGGCCAGTGCACCGACGCCAGTGTCAGCGTCGTCCAGGCCATCGCCCAGGTGGATCGCGACGCGAGCGACAAGCCGCTCACGCCGGTCGTCCTCCACAAGGTCACCATCGTGCCGGAGGGCCAGCCCCTGCCGCCGCTTCCCGCGTACATGAGGCCCGCGTCCTCGGCAGCACCTGCGACCCCGCCGGCCGCAGCGCCGCAGCATTAACTGTCAGCCCGCATCCCGGCTCGCCGGGATCCTCAACCCGCTAGGAGCAAGCATGCCACTCGCACCCGGAACCTACGCCATCTTCTCCACCACTGAAGGCAAAATCACCGTCCGCCTCTTCGAGGCCGACGCGCCCCTGACCGTCAAGAACTTCATCGAGCTCGCCGAAGGCAGCAAGGAGTGGACCCATCCCTCCACGCACGAAAAATCCTCCGGCAAGCTCTACGACGGCACCATCTTCCATCGCGTCATTCCCGACTTCATGATCCAGGGCGGCGACCCCGCCGGCACCGGCATGGGCGGCCCCGGTTATCGCTTCGAGGATGAAACCAAGGGCTCTCCGCACAAGTTCGACAAGCCCGGCAAACTTGCCATGGCCAACTCCGGACCCAATACCAACGGCTGCCAGTTCTTCATCACCGTCGCGCCCACCTCCTGGCTCACGGGCAACCACACCATCTTTGGAGAAGTCGTCGAAGGCCAGGACATTGTGAACAAAATCTCCCTCGTCCCCCGCGGTGGCCAGGACAAGCCCAAAAACCCCGTCGTTCTCCAGGCCCTCACCATCGAGCGCGTCGCCTAGAAACTCCGGTTGCCCCATCCTCTTCCGCATTCCTCGCGGAAGGGATGGGGGCCGTCACGGACCCTACACCCTTCTTCTGGTGTTAGGCCGGGTAGACATGCAGGATGAGCAGAGCGTAAAACGCCGTCCATCCATTTGGGGATCAATCCTCATCGCAATCTGCATCATCGTCGTAGGTTTGTATGCAGTAAACTCGCACAGCTCTTTGGCACATGCACTGCGTGTAATCCTCGCGCCATAAAATCTCAAACGAAACACATCGCCTTCCGCCCGCTCGGCGTCGTATCCTTTCCTACACAGTTTTTGCATCCCCACAAAGAACAACAGCCGGTTGGTGCCCGCGTTTCGCCGCGGGACTTTCGCTCCGTCGGAATGGAGAACACATCTATGCTGCTCCCCAAGCGCCTTTGCCGTTTGGCAATGCCCGCCCTCGCCTGCCTCGTTGCCCTGGTCGCCGTCTTCGCCTTCGCCGCATCAGCTTCCGCGCAGGCCATGCCTCCGCTCCATCGCGGCTACTACACCACGCCCGCCATCCACGGCGACACAATCGTCTTCACCTCCGAAGGCGATCTGTGGACCATCAGCCCGCAAGGCGGCGTCGCACAGCGCCTCACCTCCGATCCCGGCCTTGAAACCCGCGCCGTCATCTCGCCCGACGGAAAAACCGTTGCCTACAGCGGCGACGCCGAAGGCCCGCTCGATGTCTACACCATCCCCATCGAAGGCGGCCTGCCCCGGCGTCGCACCTGGGATGGCGACGCCCGCCCCATCGGCTACACGCCCGACGGCCGGCTCATGATCTCCACCGGACGCTACTCCACCCTGCCCAACACTCAGGTCGTCCTCATCTCCGCCAACGGCGACCGCCAGATTGTTCCGCTCGCCCAGGCCGCCATGGCCGTCTATGACCCCTCCGGCAAATCCCTCTTCTTCACCCGCTGGTACTCCCAGCCCAGCCACACCAAGCGCTACAAGGGCGGCACCGCCGAGAGCATCTGGCGCTGGGACGGCTCCGGCGAGGCTGTTCCCCTCACCGCCGACTACACCGGCACCTCCACCAACCCCATGTTCTGGAATGGCCTCATCTACTTCATCTCTGACCGCGACGGCGTCCGCAACATCTTCTCCATGACGCCCGACGGCAAGGACGTGAAGGAGCTAAGCCACCAGCACATCTTTGATGTTGAGTCCGCCCGGCAGCAGGACGGCCGCATCGTCTACGCCTGCGCCGGCGACCTCTGGCTCCTCGACCTCCGCACCGGCCAGGAGCACAAGCTCGACATCACCCTCCGTTCCGACTTTGACCAGATGCAGACCCGCTGGATCAAGAAGCCCCTCGAATACCTCACCAGCGTCCACATCTCGCCTGACGGCTCCCGCGTCGTCTTCACGGCCCGCGGCGCGGTCTTCTCCATCCCCGCCAAAACCGGCCGCATCATCCAGGTCGCCAACGAGTCCGGCGTCCGCTATCGCGATGCCCGCTTCATGCCCGACGGCAAAACCATCCTCGCCCTCTCCACCGCCACCGGCGAAACCGAATTCTGGAACTTCCCCGCCAACGGGATCGGAAAGGCCGCCCAGCTCACCAATGACGATCACATCCTGCGCGCCGGCGGCCTGCCTTCGCCCGACGGCAAGTGGCTTGCGCACACTGACAAGGACCAGCGCCTCTGGCTCTACAACTTCAAAACCAAGGTCAACAAGCAAATCGCCCAGTCCATGAACGGCGAATTCGGCGGCCTCTCCTGGTCCCCGGACAGCCAATGGCTCGCCTATGTTGAGACCGCCGACAACCAGTTCGACCAAATCAAGATCCTCAACGTCACCTCCGGCGCAATCCACACCATCACCTCTGACCGCTACAACAGCGAAACTCCGGCCTGGTCCTCGGATGGCAAGTGGCTCTACTTCCTCTCCGACCGCATGCTCAAAACCAGCGTCCGCTCGCCCTGGGGTCCACGCCAGCCCGATCCCTACTTCAACCACACCTTGAAGATCTACGAGTTCGCCCTCGTCCCCGGCCTGCGCTCGCCCTTCCTGCCCGCCGACGAGCTCCACCCCGACGACTCCGACACCGACCACGCCAAACCTGACGACGGCGACAAGGACAAATCCGGCTCCAAATCCAGCTCGAAGCCCGCCGACAAGGACAAAGCCAAGGAGTCCAAAAAAATCCCCGACGTCAAAATCGACTTCACAGGCATGGAGGACCGTCTCGAGGAGGTTCCCGCGGCCGCCGGCAATTACGACGACCTGCAAACCGCCGACAAGCGCCTCTGCTGGGTCAACCACTTGGACGAGTTGCCCGCCCACAACACCCTCGACTGCCTTGCCATCGACAACAAGGGCGACAAGCCTGACACCATCCTCTCCGGCATCCGCGGCTTTGAGATCTCCCTCAACCGCAAGAAGCTTGTCGTCCGCCAGAAAGACAACTTCTACGTCCTCGACATCGGCGTAAAATCCCCCAACCCCGAAGCGCTCGCGAAGGCCAAAATCGACCTCTCCCACTGGACCTGGGCCACCACGCCGCGCTCGGAGTACCGTGGCATCTTCCTCGACGCCTGGCGGCTGGAGCGCGACTACTTCTACGACCCTCACATGCAGGGCGTCGATTGGGTGGCCATGCGCAATCGCTACCTGCCTCTCGTTGACCGCGTGGCCGACCGCGACGAACTCAACACCGTCATCGCGCAAATGGTCAGTGAACTCTCCGCCCTGCACACCTTCGTCTTCGGCGGCGACCAGCGCGACCCAACTTACGACATCAAGCTCGCCTCGCTCGGCGCCGTCCTGCGCCGCGACGAAAAAGCCGGCGGCTTCGTCGTCGAGCACATCTACCAGTACGACCCCGACCTGCCTGACCAGGCGCCGCCGCTCGCCCGGCCCCAGTCCCTCGTCCACGAAGGCGAAATCATCACCTCCGTCGACGGCACGCCCGCGCTCAGCGTCGCTGATCTGCGCGAACTGCTCAGCGGCAAGGCCGGCGTCCAGGTCATGCTCCAGGTCAAATCCGCCAAGGGCGACACCCGCGAGGTCCTCGTCACCCCCATCTCCGCGCAGCAGGACGCCGACCTGCGCTACAACGAGTGGGAGTACACCCGCCGCCTCCAGGTCGACAAGGAATCCCACGACGCCATCGGCTACATCCACCTGCGCGCCATGGGACCCAATGACATCGACCGCTGGGCCCGCGACTTCTATCCTGTCTTCGACCGCCAGGGCCTCATCATTGACGTGCGCGACAACCACGGCGGCAACATCGACTCCTGGCTCCTCGGCGACCTCCTGCGCAAGGCCTGGTTTTACTGGCAGCCTCGCGTCGGCAGCCCATCATGGAACATGCAGGACGCCTTCCGCGGGCACATCGTCGTCCTCTGCGATCAGCACACCGCCTCCGACGGCGAAGCCTTCACCGCAGGCTTTGAGCACTTCAAGCTCGGCAAGGTCATCGGCATGCGCACCTGGGGCGGCGAAATCTGGCTCTCGCTCAACAACGCGCAGCTCGACAACGGCCTCGCCTCCGCCGCGCAAACCGGCGTCTACACGCCAGACGGCAAATGGCTCATCGAAGGCCACGGCGCAGTGCCCGACATCGAAGTCGACAACCTGCCCCACGCCACCTTCACCGGAGACGACGCCGAGCTCCAGGCCGCCATCCATCTCCTCCAGCAGGAAATCAAGTCCGACCCGCGCCCCGTCCCACCCCATCCGCCCTACCCGGACAAGGCCTTCCACTATCAGCAGTAGCCTCCAACCGCGTAACCCACAAACAACAGCTCCCGGCAGAATTCCTCTGCCGGGAGCTGTTGTGCTTCGTGCTGCCATCTAAGCCTGCTCCGCAATTGCGCCCCGCGGCACTGCGTCCACATCCTCTCCGCGCTACCAGACGTAGGTTCCCACGGACTCTGCGGGCATGGCCGTTGTCAGAGCCTCTCCGTGATACTTGATCTGGAAGTTTTTCTCGAAGTTGCCCGTGTTTGACACCACCAGCACGACCTTCCCATCCGGTGTAAGAAAGGCCACAGTGGCAAGCTGCTCCAGCTCCGTCGATCCCACGCGCACCGAACCCGGCGGCACAAATTTCGAAAAGTGTGCCAGCGCGTAGTACGCCACGTTGAAGGTAGCCTCGTCGCCGTCGAGCGTGATGGCGCCGAAGCACCCCGCACACCCGCCATTGTTGGTGTGCGGACCCGCGTGCGGATCGGCGGCCAGATTCCACAGCAGCACGTTCCGGCTCCAGTTGCGCATGGAACCGATGAGCACGCGCTGCACGGGCTCGGCAATATCGATGCTCTTCGAGCCGGGCCGCTGCGTCACCGACTGCTCGGTCATGTACAGGTTCTTGTTGGGATACAGCTCGTGCACCATGGTCAGCGTATTCGTGTTTCCGCCGTACAAGTGGAAGGCCGTGCCCGCCACATACTTTCCAGCGACTGGATCCCCGAGGATCGAAAGCGGATACGACGGCACATCCGGATTGTGATCGTACACCTGAATTTCTGTCTTGATCCCTGCCTTCTCAAAGGCAGGTCCAAGATACTTGCCAATGAACGCATCTTCTTCCGGCGCAAGCATCACCATGCTGGGCGTATTCTTCGGATTCAGCGGCTCGTTTTCCACGGTGATGGCGTGGATGTTGATGCCTACGGACTTCATGCCCTCGATAAACTTTATGAGATAACCGGCGTACGCGCCGTAACACTCGGGCTTCAGATGGCCGCCCTTCAGATCATCGTTCGTCTTCATCCAAGCCGGAGCAGACCACGGCGAGCCCAGAATCTTGATGCTCGGATCAATCGCCAAAATCTCCTTCAGCACGGGAATCACGGCCGCACGGTCAGCATCCAGGCTGAACTTGGACAGGTCGGGATCCGTTTCTCCCGCCGGCAAATCGTCCAAAGAATAGGCATGGTCATTCATGTCGGAAGATCCGATGCTGATCCTTAAGTAGCTGGCGCCGATACCGTCTCCTTCTCGTGAGAACAGTTGCTTCAGCAGGGCGTCTCTGCGGGCCGCGCTCATCTGCATTAACAGTTGCGCGCTCCCACCCGTGAGCGCGAAGCCAAAGCCCTCAACAGGTTGAAACCTCTGCATGTCGTTCACATCCACGGTGGGCAGAACGGGATTTCCAGTCTCGGCAAATGAAAGGCTCGTCCCCTGCGGAGCGAGTAAGGCAGACCGATCAACCGTCGTCAGCCATAGCTGTGCGTGCGGTGTGGCTTGACCCTCCGACGCGAGCGGATAAGACACCAGGAATACCAACAACAGAACAAGTATGTGTTTCCGATTCATGAAACCTCCTCATGCAACCCGCCTCAGCAGTGGAATCCAAGCGCTGAACTGCTGCACCGAAAAATAGAAACAAACGATTGTTTTCAGGGCAATGAACGCGTTGCGTCCTTAACAGGCAACGATAAAAGCAGGACGTTCCTCTTCTTGTCAAGCAGATTGCCCAACGCGACACGTCTCGCATCTGGTTCCCAGCACGCCGCCCCAACTTTCAACGCCACTCTTTACCAACAAACACCACAGCTCCCGGCAGAATTCCCCTGCCGGGAGCTGTTGTGCTTCTTCCTCATGCAAGTGCGGGTTGCTGGATTACTTCAAATCGAAGCGACCCAGATGCATCACCTTCGTCCACGCGGCCACAAAGTCCTTCACAAACGTGGCCTGCGCATCGCTGCTCGCGTAGACCTCCGCCACCGCGCGCAGTTGCGCGTTCGACCCGAAGACAAGATCGACCACCGTGGCCGTCCACTTTAGCTCGCCCGTCTTGCGGTCGCGCCCTTCCAGCACGCCCGCGGCCTTCTCTGCCTTCTGCCACTTCGTGCCCATGTCCAGCAGATTCACAAAGAAGTCGTTGGTCAGCTCGCCGGGCCGCTTGGTAAAGACGCCATGCTTGCTCTGGCCGTGGTTCGCGCCCAGCGCGCGCATGCCGCCCACCAGCACCGTCATCTCAGGCGCAGTCAACATCAGCAGTTGCGCCTTGTCCAGCAGCAGGTTCGCGGCCGCATCCTCAAGCCCCTTGCCCGCGTAGTTGCGGAAGCCGTCGCCCTTGGGCTCCAGCACCGCGAACGACTCCACATCGGTCTGCGCATGCGTGGCGTCCGCGCGGCCCGGCGCAAAGGGCACTGTCACCGCGTGGCCCGCCTTCTTTGCCGCGGCCTCAATCGCCGCATCTCCCGCCAGCACAATCAGGTCGGCCAGTGAAATCTTCTTGCCGCCAGACTGCGCGCCGTTGAACTCCTCCTGGATGGCCTCCAGCTTCGCCAGCACCTTGGCCAGCTCCGCCGGCTCGTTCGCCTCCCAGTCCTTCTGCGGTTCCAGCCGGATGCGCGCGCCGTTCGCGCCGCCGCGTTTGTCGCTGCCTCGGAAGGTCGCTGCTGACGCCCACGCCGTTTTCACCAGCTCGGCAGTCGACAGGCCTGACGCCAGCACCTTCGCCTTCAGCGCCTCGGCATCCTTCTCGTCAATCAGCTTGTGGTCCACGGCAGGAACCGGGTCCTGCCAGATCAACGCTTCCTTCGGCACCAGCGGGCCAAGGTAGCGCGCAATCGGCCCCATGTCGCGGTGCGTCAGCTTGAACCACGCCCGCGCAAACGCATCTGCAAACTCATCCGGATGCTCCATATAGCGCCGCGAAATCTTTTCGTACGCCGGATCAATGCGCAGTGAAAGATCCGTCGTCAGCATGAACGGGTCGTTGCGCTTCGTCGCGTCGTGCGCATCCGGAACCGTGCCCGCGCCCGCGCCATTCTTCGGCTTCCACTGGTGCGCGCCCGCGGGGCTCTTCGTCAGCTCCCACTCGTAGCCGAACAGCGTCTCGAAAAAACTGTTGTCCCACTTCGTCGGCGTCGCCGTCCATGCGCCTTCCAGGCCGCTTGTATTCGCGTTCGCACCCACGCCCGTCTTGTAGCTGTTCTTCCAACCCAGCCCCTGCTGCTCCGTCGGCGCAGCCTCCGGCTCGCGGCCCAGATAGCTCGCCGGCACCGCGCCGTGCGTCTTGCCAAAGGTATGGCCCCCGGCAATCAGCGCCACCGTCTCCTCATCGTTCATCGCCATGCGCAGGAAGGTCTCGCGAATGTCGCGCGCCGCGGCCACCGGATCAGGATTGCCGTTCGGGCCCTCCGGGTTCACGTAGATCAAGCCCATCTGCACCGCCGCCAGCGGCTTCGCCAGGTCCCGGTCGCCGCTGTAGCGCTGGTCGTCAAGCCACGTCGTCTCCGGACCCCAGTCAATGTCCTCCGGCTCCCAGGTGTCCACGCGGCCGCCGCCGAAGCCAAACGTCTTCAGCCCCATCGACTCCAGCGCCACGGTCCCCGCCAGTATGATCAGGTCGGCCCAGGAAATCTTCCGTCCATACTTCTGCTTGATGGGCCACAGCAACCGGCGCGCCTTGTCCAGGCTCACGTTGTCCGGCCAGCTGTTCAGCGGCGCAAACCGCTGCGCGCCCCTGCCGCCGCCCCCGCGTCCATCGTGAATGCGATACGTCCCCGCCGAGTGCCACGCCATGCGGATGAACAGCGGCCCGTAGTGCCCATAGTCCGCCGGCCACCACTCCTGCGAATCCGTCATCAGCGCATGCAGGTCCTTGATCACCGCATGCAGGTCAAGCTTCTTGAACTCCTCGGCGTAGTTGAACTCCTCGCCCATCGGATTCGACAGCGAGGAATTCTGGTGCAGAATCCCCACGTTCAACTGCTCGGGCCACCAGTCCCGAATGCCCTTCGCCCCTTCTTTTGTGTGTTCCAGCATCTCGCCCGAGTACGGGCACTTCGCTTCATTGGACATCGTTTCTCCTCTAAACTTGTGCTGCGGATTCCGTGGTGAAAAATGAAAGTCAGACGCCGATTCAATCGCAATCTCTGCTGCGCGACGTCCCTCAATTCCGGCAATCAAACCGGCTCTTATCGTCTCACCTTCAGCCCGCTCCGGCCGTGAGCCTCGGCACGCACCTGCGCACCACCTCCAACCTAATTCGCCGCGCTTCCATACAGCAAGTCAATCGTTCCTACCATGATGATTGCTGTATCCTATGAATGCGCCTCGCTCGAACTCTGTTCCGCAGCCGCCTCTCTCCATGAGTCTCCGCACGCCATGAACCTTCAGGACCTCCGCTATCTCGTCGCCGTCGCCCAGCAGCGCCACTTTGGCCGCGCCGCTGAAGCCTGCGGCGTCAGCCAGCCCACGCTCAGCAGTCAGATCCGCAAGCTCGAGAAAGAACTCGGCGTCACCTTCTTCGAACGCACCAACAAGCGCGTGGAAGTCACGCCCGTCGGTAGCCGCATCCTTGCCCACGCCCAGCGCGCCCTCCACGAAGCCGCGCTCATGGAAGCCGTCGCGCGCGCCGCCCGCGACCCGCTGGTCGGTCCGCTCAAGCTCGGCGTCATTCCCACCCTCGCGCCTTACCTCATGCCGCTCATCCTCAAACCGCTGCGCGAGAAATACCCCGGCCTCACCATCGAGCTGTGGGAGGATCAGACCCGCTCGCTCATTGACGCGCTGCGCAATCACCGCCTTGACGCCGTGCTGCTCGCCACCGCCGGCGAAGCACCCGAAATCACTGAGATTGCCCTCTTTGACGAGCCGCTCCTCGCCGCCCTGCCTCCCAATCACCGCCTCGCCGCCCGTCGCGAAGTCACCGAGGAAGCCCTCAAAGACGAGCTTCTCGTCCTGGCCGAAGGCCACTGCCTCGCCAATCAGGCCCTGGCAGCCTGCGGCACGCGCCAAGGGCCCCGCGCTCGCTTGCAAGGCTCCATGCAGGCCGCCACGCTGGAAACTCTCGTCAACCTCGTGGCCGCCGGCTACGGCACCACGCTCATCCCAGCCCTCGCCGCGGAAACCCTCGGCCGTCGCGGCATCGTGCTGCGCCCGCTCGCCGGCCGCTCCTGCCGCACCATCCGTCTCGCCAGCCGCCCCGGATTTCCCCGCCCCCAGGCCCTCCGCGCACTTGAGAAAATCATCCGCATCGCCCTCAGCGCCGGAGCCCTCTCACCGCAAAAAATCCGCAAAGCGCGCCTTTTGGAAAACCCGGCCAAAATTCGCTGAAAACCCGAGGCTTCGCCCCCAATTCCCTAAAATTTCCTTAATCTCGAAATCCGGCACCCCTTATCCACAAGAACACCCCTTTCCGCCGTTGACCCTGTCTTTTTCCCTCCGTAAAGTCTGTAATCAAAGGCACGGGGCACGCCGCGCCGGACCCGATGATCACACTCTTCGGGCCCGCCACTGGCCAATCCTCGGGGCTCAACACGCCCACACGGAGTGAAGATGCTGAAACTGAAGAAGATCCACATCCTCGGATTCAAAAGCTTCTGCGATCGCACGGAACTCACTGTTCCAGGAACCGGCATCGCCGTCGTGGTGGGCCCCAACGGCTGCGGCAAGTCCAACATTCTGGATGGCATAAGCTGGGTCCTCGGCGAACAGAGCGCCAAAAGCCTCCGCGGCAGCAACATGCAGGACGTCATCTTCGCCGGCACCCGCGACCGCAAGCCCCTCGGCATGGCGGAAGTCACCCTCACCCTGATCGATCCCGAAGCCTACGAGGGCCCCATCCCCGTCGAGCCCGAGGTCACAGTCGATCACGACACACCTTCCGACTGGGACGAGAACCAGCTCCGCCGCCAGCGCGCCGCCGAGGCCGAAGAAATCATGGCGCAGGAACAACCCGGCCAGGTGATGGAAGAGGATGACGCACCCGCCGAACCCGACGCCGCCACCGCAGAAGGCCCACAGGCCGTGGTCCTCAAAATTCGCCGCCGCAAGTTCCAGCGTGCGCCGCAAAAAGGCGAGATCGTCATCACCCGCCGCCTCTTCCGCACCGGCGAAAGCGAATATCTGCTCAACGGCAAGCTCTGCCGCCTGCGCGACATTCAGGACATCTTCATGGGCACCGGCCTCGGCCCCGAGAGCTACGCCATCATCGGCCAGGAGCGCATCGGCCAGCTCCTCAGCTCCAAGCCGCATGACCGCCGCGCCATCATCGAGGAGGCCGCCGGCATCACCCGCTTCAAAACCAAAAAGCGCCTCGCCGAATTGCGCCTGGAAAGCTCCAAACAGAACCTCGCCCGCATCGACGACATCTTTGAGGAAGTCACGCGCCAGATGAACAGCCTCAAGCGCCAGGCCGCCAAGGCCGAGCGCTTCGCCGCCGTGCGTGACGAGCTGCGCAACCGACTGCGTGTCGTCCTCTCCAGCCGGATGGCGCACATGGACGCCGAACAGGCCCGCCTCGACCAGGAAATCGCCGCACTCACTGACCACATCCACGCCTCCGCCGGCCAAATCGAAACCAGGGAGGCCAGCCAGCACACGCTCACTGAGCGCGGCTACGAGCTGGATCGCGAAGGTCAGGAGGCGCAGAGCCATGCCAACGCCGCGGCCCTCGAGATCGAGCGCGCCGCCGCGCGCCAACGCAGCAACGCCGAGCGCATCTCTGAGCTCGAAACCCGCATCGCCGCCGCCACCGGCGAGCTCGAACAAACGCGCACGCAGTTGGCCTCCATCGCCGGCGAGCGCGCGCAGCAGCAGGCTTTTCTTCAGTCCGCGGCAGGCGAGGCGCGCAGCTTCCACCAGCAGGTCGAGGTCCAGCAGCAGCAGGCCCGCACCGCCGCCGAGGATGTCTTCAACGCCGAGCGCGAGCTCGATATGCATCGCCGCCACGCCATGAACCTGCTGGCGCAGGCCGGCAGCGCGCGCAACACCACCGCCCAATCGGAAGAGAGTCTCGCCGCGCTTGAGCGCGAGGCCGAACGCCTCGACGCCGAGATGGGCCAGGCCCGCAACGAGCTCGAAAACCTCGGCGCGCAAAGCGGACAGGCCAAACTCCGCTTCGAGTCCGCTGCTGAAACCCTTGAGCGCCTGGAATCGGAAATCACCAATCTTCGCGAAAGCCTGCACGCCCGTCGCACCGAAGAAGAATCTCTCCGCGACCGCGCCAACCAGCTTCGTAGCGCCCACGCCACCGCCCTCGGCCGCCATGACTCGCTTGACGCCCTCATCCGCGACCACAGTTATTCGACCGAAACCGTCCGCCGCCTGCTCAAGCCCGGCACCCTCGAGCCCGGAGCCGCGCCCGTCGGCACCCTCGCTGACTTCCTCGAGGTCAGCGGCGAGCATGAAGGCGTCGTCGATGAATTTCTTCGCGAAGAGCTCAACTATGTCGTCGTAAAAAACTGGGATGCCGCCGAGGAAGGCGTTCGCCTGCTCAAATCCGGCGTCGACGGCCGCGCCACCTTCCTCATTCATGACGCAGCACAGGGAAAACTCTTCGCCGAGTTTTTCGAAGAAGAAAAACAGCTCAACATCGATCGCCCCGGCGTCACGCCGCTCCGCGAGGCCATTCGCGTCCTCAACGGTTTCGGCCGTTCGCTGGAGGCCATCCTGCCCAAGCTTGGCCGCGGCTACCTTGTCGAGAACACCATGCTCGCGCAGCGCCTCGCCGCCGAGAACATGCACGCTTACTTCCTCACCCCGGGCGGCGAGTGCTTCCACAACGCCACCGTCACCGGCGGAAGGCCCGCCACCGAAGGCCCTCTCGCCCTCAAGCGCGAGCTGCGCGAGACCCAGAAGCGGCTCGCCGAGTTTGAATCCGCGCTCGCCCAGGCTGAAACCGAAGCCGCCGCGCTCGCCCATACCATTCAGGAGCTTACCGCGCAGCTTGAGGCCCGCAGCGAGGAGCGCCGCCAGGCCGAGCGTGACGCAGCCGACCAGGGCGCGGCCCTCAAGCAGATGGAAGGCGAGGCCCAGCGCGTCGCGCGCCGCCTTGAGGAGTGGACCCTCCAGGCCGCGCGTAACAAGGACGCCCGCGAATCCCGGCGCGCCGCCATCGAGCAGAAGCGCGATGAAGCCCTGCGGCTTGAATCCGAGCACGCCGCAGCCGAATCCGCGCTCGAAGCGCAGCAGGCTGCCATCCTCGCTTTGCGCGGCAGCCGCGAATCCCTCCAGCAGCAGGCCGCGCAGGCCACTGCAGAGCTCGCCGGGCTTGAGGAGCGCCGCCGCGGCGCGGAAGCCGCCTTCCAGCGCATTGACCGCCTCCACGCCGACCTCGAGCGCCGCGTCCTTTCGATCGAGCAGCAGAGCGCCGCCGCTGCAGCCGAACGCGAACAGCGCACCCAGGAAAACACCGCGCTCGCCCAGCGCGAGCAGGAGCTCGCCGCGCAGCAAACGGAAGCCCTTGCCCGCGCGCAGGCCCTCACCGCCCAGGCACAGACCCTCCGCGCCCAGCTTGCGGAAATGGAGACCCAGCTCAAGTCAGCCCGCGCCGCGCTCGATCAGCTTCGCGATGACCGCGCCAACCGCTCCAGCGAAGTGGCCAAGCTCCGCTCCGACCTCGAACACCTCGAGGCAAGCTGCCTCACCGAAATCAACCTTGAAGCTGCCGCCCTCCGCGCCGATACAGAAATTCTGCGCATCGCCGGCGAAGAGCTGGCTGCCGAAGAGGAAGCCTGCTGCGGCCTGCGCCAGCGCATCGAGCAGATGGGCCCGGTCAACATGATGGCTCTCGACGAGTACAACGATACCGCCCAGCGCCACGGCTTCCTTGAAACCCAGCGCAAGGACCTTATCGATTCCATCGAAAACACGCAGCAGTCCATCCGCGAAATAGACCAGATCTCGCGCACTCGCTTCGACGAAGCCTTCGCGCGCATCAATGAGAACTTCGGGCAGGTCTTCACCCGCCTCTTCCACGGCGGCCAGGCCTTCCTGCGGCTCACCGACGCGGAAAACCAGGCTGAAAGCGGCCTCGACATCGTCGCCTCACCGCCGGGCAAGAAGCTCCAGAACGTCCTCTTGCTCTCCGGCGGCGAAAAGTCTCTCACGGCCCTGGCCCTGCTGGTCGGCATCTTCCAGTTCCAGCCCAGCCCCTTCTGCGTGCTCGACGAAGTAGACGCGGCCCTCGACGAAACCAACATCGGCCGCCTCGCTGACCTGTTGGGCACCCTTAGCAAGGAAACGCAGTTCGTCCTCGTCACCCACTCCAAGCGCATGATGCACGCCGCCGACCTCATCTACGGCGTCACCATGCAGGAGCCCGGCGTCTCCAAAGTCGTCAGTGTCCGCCTCGGCCAGGGCATCAATCAGGACCAGCCACAGCGCGCCTCGGCTTAAACGCGCGCTGGCCCTCAATGCCGTCTGAAATTGTCTGAACAAAAAATCACCTCCGGAGGAGCACTTCGCTCCGGAGGCGCTTGCACTTCACAAGAGAAAAAGGGGAACCAGTGGCCGCGGCTGGAGGTCGGTAGCGTGCGGCCACTGGTGATCCCTCGTGAACGAAGCGAGCCGCGGCTTCCCCTTTCCACTGCTGCCTCGTGCCGTCCAGCTCAAGAAGAGACTTCGTGCGCTCTCCGAGCCCTGACGACATTCCCATTATCACCGGTTTCTTCCCGCCCGGATGTGACGGCCGTCACAGTTTTATCCGCCCCATTCCGGCCCTGCTGCGGCCTGGCGCGGCGTCTTCGGCGCTGCCCTTCGCACATTGACAAACCCCACCTCGCAATGGAGAATCGGAGCTTCAGCCTCTTCCCCAACAGGTCTCCTGATGACCGCTCTTCTCTCCACGGATCTTGACTCCATGCCTCTGCTCGGCCGCGGCAAGGTCCGCGATCTTTATGCCGTCGGTGACGCGCTGCTGTTGGTCGCCACGGACCGCATCTCCGCCTTCGATCACGTCCTCGGTTCGCCCATCCCCGGCAAGGGCAAAATCCTCACTCAGATCTCCCTCTTCTGGTTCGACCTGCTCTCCGGCCTCGTTCCCAATCATCTCCTCACCGCCGACGTTGCCCAGTTCCCTGCCGCGCTCCAGCCCTATCGCGATCAGCTCGAAGGCCGCTCCATGCTCGTCCGCCGCGCGCGCATGTTCCCCGTCGAATGCGTCGCCCGCGGCTACCTGGCCGGCTCCGGCTGGAAGGAGTACAAAGCCCAGCGCTCCGTCTGCGGCATTCCGCTGCCCGACGGACTCCTCGATGGCTCCCACCTGTCTGAGCCCGTCTTCACTCCGGCCTCCAAAAGCCGCGACGGCAGCCACGACGAAAACATCTCCTTCGCGCAAACCGAATCCGTCGTTGGCCCCGAGGTCGCCGCCGAGTTGCGCCGCCTCACGCTTGAAATCTATCGCAAGGCCGCCTCGCACGCTGAAGCCCGCGGCCTCCTGTTGGCCGACACCAAATTCGAGTTCGGACTCGTCGATTCCTCCATCGTCCTCGCCGACGAGGTCCTCACTCCCGACTCATCCCGCTTCTGGGAAGCCGCAGCCTGGCACCCCGGCGGCTCGCAGCCTTCCTTTGACAAGCAGTTTGTCCGCGATTACCTCGAACGCATCCAATGGAACAAGCAGGCCCCCGCGCCCAGCCTGCCTGAAGACGTCGTCGAGCGCACTCTCGCCAAGTATTGCGAGGCCTTTCGCCGCCTCACCGGCCGCGAACCTGCGCTTTAGCCCCAACCGGAGCCCTCATGACCCTCATTGACTGGATTATCGTCGCAATTCTCGTGGCCTCGGTCATTGGCGGCCTCGCGGAAGGATTTTTTCGCTCCGTTTTCTCCCTTGGCGGGCTCATTCTCGGCCTCATCCTCGCCGCCTGGAATTACCAATGGGTCGCCGGCCTCTTCGCCTCCGTTCTGCGCAATCGCATGGTCTCTGACGCCGTTGCCTTTCTGCTCATCGCCATCGCCGTCATGGTCGTCGCACACATCGCAGGTGCCTTGCTTTCCAAGCTCTTCCACACCATTGGCCTCGGCTGTCTGGACCGCCTGGCCGGTGGTTTGTTCGGCCTCTTTCAGGGCGCGCTCTTCGTCACCGTGTGCATCCTGGTCACCGTCGCCTTCTTCCCCAGCGCCGCCTGGCTCACCCAATCCAAGTTACCAAAGCATTTCTTTGGTGCATGCCACCTAAGTACGCACGTTAGTCCTTCCGGGCTTGCAGAACGCGTGCGGCAGGAATTAAAAATACTGGAGACGTCTTCGCCCCAATGGATGCATCCCCACGAAAAGGGCGCGTGAACTTTTTTCCGGGACGACTCCTGTCCATTGTGGCAAGCTAGAAAGAGCAAGAGGAATGACGTGAGACGAGAACTGGACATCCTGGTGACGCAAATGCATTCCGGCGGCGTTCGCTATGACGAGGCCGTGCGCGAGTTCAAAAAACAGTACCTGCGCGAAGTGTTGGTGGCCAACCGGGGAAACCAGTGCAAGGCGGCCGAGGAGCTGGGCATGCACCGCAACACGCTCAGCCGCACCATGGCCGAGCTCGGCCTCAGTCTTGCCGAAGTTCGCGCCGGGCTCAAGCGTCCGCCACGCAGTGAGCGTCAAGTCTACGGAGTCATCCGCCAGGGCCTCCGCCAGGGCTGACGACCCCCCCGTCAGACCCATGCATACATCACCGCAACCTCTCGAAACCCGCAACGACTCACAGTCCGGATTCCTCTGGGACGCCCACGACGCATACCTCTTCGACATCGACGGCACGCTCCTGCGCAGCCGCGACCGCGTTCATTTCGACGCCTTCGTTCACGCCGTCCGCCTTGTCCTCGGTCGCGAAGTCTCGCTTGAAGGCATTCCGCTCGCTGGAAATACTGACGCGGCCATCCTTCGCGAAGCCTGCCTCCGCTCCGGCGTCCCCGCGCCCATTCTCGACGCGCATCACGCCGCGATCCTTACTGCGATGTGCGATCACGTCGCACAGCGCCGCGCCGAGCTCGACCTGATGCTCATGCCCGCCGTCGAGCAGACTCTCGACCATCTCACCCGCCGCGGTGCGCTCCTCGGCGTCGCCACCGGCAACCTCGAATCCATCGGCTGGACCAAGCTCGAGCGGGCCGGCCTCCGCCACTGGTTCCGCTTCGGCGGCTTCAGTGACTGCTTCTCTGACCGCTCCCAACTCCTTGCCCACGCTGCGCAGCAGGCTCGCGCCCTCGCCGGCCCCGCCGCGCGCCTCTGCGTCGTCGGCGATACGCTCCGCGACATTGAGGCCGCCCGCGCCAACTCCCTCAGTGTTGTCGCCGTCGCCACCGGCCGCTTCTCCTTCGACCAGCTCATCGCCCACTGCCCCGATCTCTGCGCCGAATCCCTCGCGCACCTGCTGCGTGCGCGCCCTATACAGGCCCACCCGCTACAGGCTCGGCCGTTGCAGAAAGGCCCGGCCCAGCCATGACCCTCCGCGCCGCGGCCCATCTCGCCCTCGCCGGCCTGCTCGCGGTCTCGCCGCTGCCCGCGCTCGCCGCGCAGCAGCCCGCGCCAGCCGCCGCAACTGCGCCTTCTTCCGCGACGCAAGCCGCTGCCCCGCCCGATCCCGCAAGGCATGTCTCCGCCCACGACCGCAGCCGTGCCGCAGGCCTCTACCTCCGCGCCAGCAAGCTCTTCGAGCAGTCGCACTTTGACCAGTCCCGCGAGCTTTACGAGCAAGCCGCCGCCCTCGTACCCGCCAATCCTGACTATGCCCTCGCCGCCAAAGTCGCGCGCAGCCATCAGGTGGCCGAGCTCCTTCAGGCCGCCGCGCAGGATCGCCTCCACGGCCGGCTCCAGGCGGCCCGCGCCGCGCTCGACAAAGCTCTCGTTCTCGATCCGGACAGCGCGCAAGTCGCCGAGCACTTCGCTTCCGTGCCCCTGCCGCCCACCGCATCGCTCTATGACAATGGCCTCGACGATCTCGCCGCCGTTCCTCAGCTCGCGCCCACTTCCGGCCGGCGCACCTTGCATCTCCGCCTTCCGCGTACCCAGCTCATCCAGCAGGTCTTTCGCGCCTACGGCATTCAGGCCACCGTCGCTTCTGACATTTCCGCCGTCTCCGTCCTCTTCAACATGGACGACGCCGCCTTCCCGCAGGTCCTTCGTGCGCTCAGCCTCGCCACCGGAACCTTCTGGGTGCCTCTCGACGCGCATCGCGTTTTCGTCGCCCTTGACACGCCGCTCAACCGCCAGCGCTACGAGCGCCAGGAGGTCGAGACCGTCTACCTGTCCGGCATCAGCAACGACGAACGCACGCTGCTCAGCAATATGGCCCGCAATCTCTTCGGCGCGCCCCGTGTCTCCGTCCAGCAAACCGGCGGCACCCTCACCCTCCGCGCTCCCACGCGCACCCTCGACGACTTCAACGCCACCCTCCGCAGTCTTCTCGGCGGCCGCAGCCAGGTTCTCCTCGACGTGCGCCTCATTCAGATCGCCCACACCCGCCTGCGCAACACCGGAATTACTCCACCGCAGCAAATCACCGCCTTCAACGTCTACGCCGAAGAGCAAGCCATCCTCAACGCCAACCAGGCACTCGTCCAGCAGATCGTCTCCTCCGGCCTCGCTGCGCCCGGTGACACGCTCGCCATTCTCGGCATCCTGCTCGCCTCCGGCCAGGTCTCCAGCTCGCTGTTCTCCAACGGCATCGCGCTCTTCGGCGGCGGACTCACACTCTCCGGCCTCTCGCCCGGCTCGGTCACCGGCAATCTCAGCCTCAATTCGTCAAATTCCCGCGAGCTCGATCAGGTTCAGCTTCGCATTGCCAATGACCAATCCGGAACCTTCCTCTCCGGCCTGCGCTATCCCATCACCACGTCGTCTTACTCCAGCCTCGGCGCCGGCAACCTCAACATCCCCGGCCTCACCACCGCCGGAACCTCCAGCAGCCTCTCCTCGCTCCTCGCCTCGCTCCAGGGCGCCTCGCAAACCATCCCCCAGGTCGAGTACCAGGATCTCGGCCTCAGCGTGAAGGCCACGCCCGAAGTGATGCGCAACGGCGATGTCGCGCTCACCCTCGACGTCAAAATCACCGCCCTCGCCGGCGCTGCCATCAACGGCCTGCCCGTGCTCACCAACCGCTCTTACTCCGGCGTCGTCACGCTCAAGGAGGGCTCCGCCATCGTCATCATGAGCGAGCTCGACCAGCAGGAGAGCCTTGCCCTCAACGGCACGCCCGGCCTCAGCGAAATTCCCGGCCTCAACGACATCGCCGGCAGGCAGAATCAGCGGAACTACTCCACCCTTCTTCTCATCATCTCGCCGCACGTGGTCCGCGGGCCCCACGCCTCCGGCCGCACGCCCATGCTCCGCATTGACCGCAGCGTTCCTTAGCAGTTCCGGAACCGGTTCATCCCTGCGTACAAGTCCTGTACGCAGCAAAGCCCCCGTACCTGCATCGACTGTTGCCATGCAGAATTCCGGGGGCTTCGTCGTGCTTATTCTCGCGCTCTTAGTTCATCGGCGTCGTCTTCGGCTTTGCCGGTCCGGGCGGGTTTGTCGCCGGAGCCGTCTTAGCCGGGCTCGCAGCCGCTGCCGGCGACTCCAAGGCAATCCCGTCCAGCTTTGCCTGGTACTCCACAATCTGCTTGATCGTGTCGTAGGGCACGCCGCCCAGCGGAACCTGCCTTCCGTTCACCATCAGCGTCGGCATCTCGTTGATGTTCAGGTCGCGCGCCAGCTGCACAGACGATTCCACCTGCTGCGCCACCTCCGGCGTCGCCGCGCAGGCTGACACCTTCGCCGGGTCGAGCCCTGCCTTGGTCACCGCGCTGTTCAATGTCAGCGTTGCGCCGTCCGGCGTCGCCAGCCCCGCCTGGCCGCCGTATACAGTCGAGGCGAACTGGAAGAACGCCGCGCTACCGCCCAGCTTGTTCACGCACACGCCGTAGGTAGCCGCGCGCACCGCCTGCGGATGCACGTTCGAAAGCGGATAGTTCTCAAAGACAATCCGCGCATTCGGAAAGTCCGTCGCCAGCTTGTCCATGTTGGCCTCAACCTGGTCGCAGTGCGGGCACTGGAAATCGGCAAACTCCACCAGCTCCAGGTCCTTCGACGGCGATCCGCGATAGGGCCCGACCGCCCGCGTCTCCAGCTCGGCCCGGTCGTCCGCGTAAGGGTGGGCGCCAAACGGCAGAATCACGTTGCCGGCGATGATGTGCTTGCCGTCCGGCATGGTGAAAAACTGCAGCGCCTGGAGCTTGCTCCCGGCGGTCTTGTTGCCCACCAGGATCACCACCTTGCTCACTCCCTGCACCGGCGTCTTCATGATCGCTTCCACCTGCCATACGCGCCGCGCATCGTAACCCCAGCTCGTCTGCAGGAACGTGTTCACGTCATCGGCTGTCGGTGATGTCGCGGTGAAGAATGCCGGATCGGGCTTGGGAAACTTCGGCGCCTCGGTGGGCACGGGAGCCGCCGGCACCTGCGCCGCGGCGGATGGAACCTGTTCCTGGGCTCTGGCCCGGAACGCACACACAGAAATGGCCGCCAGCGCCAACGCGCCGGCCAAGCGGACTGACAAACGACTCAAGCTGATTTTCCTCCTGGAGCGGGATTTACTCCCGTCCTCTAGCTTATACCTCGACCCTCACGGCGATCGGGAACCGCCGTCCCATCCCGAACGACTTCGACGTCACCTTCAGCACCGGCGCGGCCTGCTGCCGCTTGTACTCGGCCCGCTCAATCAGCCGCACCACCTGTTGGACGAGCTCCAGAGGCAAATTGTGTGCCTCCGCAATCCGCTCCGGCGTCTCATACCGCTCCACATACGCCTCCACAATCGGGTCCAGCACCTCATAGGGCGGCAGCGAATCCGTATCCTTCTGCCCAGGCCGCAGCTCGGCGGAGGGCGGCTTCTCAAGGATTGCCCACGGAATCACTTCGCGCTCACGGTTGATCCACCGGCACACTGCATACAGCCGCGTCTTCACCAGGTCGCCCACCACCGCCAGCGCGCCCACCATGTCGCCATAGAGCGTGCAGTAGCCCACTGCCATCTCTGACTTGTTCCCCGTCGTCAGCACCAGCGAGCCAAACTTGTTTGAGAGCGCCATCATCAGCGTCCCGCGTATCCGCGATTGAATATTCTCCTCCGTCAAATCGGACTTCATCTCCGCGAACATCGTCTCCAGCGCACGCGTGAATTCGCTAAAGAGCCCGCTGATGCCAATCTCTTCGAAACGCACGCCCAGGTTCTCCGCCAGCTTCCGGCTGTCGTGAACCGAGCCTTCTGACGAGTACGGGCTCGGCATTCCCACCGCCAGCACGTTCTCCGGCCCCAGCGCCTCGGCCGCAATCACCGTCACCAGCGCTGAATCGATTCCTCCGCTCAGCGCTACCAGCGCCTTCCTGAAGCCGCACTTGCGCACGTAATCCCGCGTCCCCACCACCAGCGCGCGATACGCCGCCTCCGTGTCCTCCTCTTCCGCCGCGGGCACCGGCGCGCCCGCAAACGCGTCGAAGACCAGCGTCTCCTCTTCGAACGATCGCGCCTGCGCAATCAGCTCGCCCTTCGCGTTCAGCGCCAGAGACGAGCCGTCAAAAATCAGACTGTCGTTGCCGCCCACCTGGTTGCACATCACCACAGGAATCCCGTCCCGCCGCGCAATCGCCGCCAGCATCTCCCGCCGCAGCTTCGGCTTGCCGTGCCAGAACGGCGACGACGAAAGGTTGATGTGCAGGTCCGGCTTCTCCCGCATCAGCTCGGCCATCGGGTCCACGTTGTACAGCTGGCGCGGCCAGAAGTGCTTGTCGTTCCACGCGTCCTCGCAGATCGTCACCGCCAGCCGCACGCCGTCCAGCTCCACCACTCGCTGCGAGCGCGCAGGCAAAAAGTAGCGCTGTTCGTCAAACACGTCGTAGAAGGGCAGCAGCCGCTTGTGCTGCTCCAGCAGCACCTTCCCCCGGTCCAGCAGCACCGCCGCGTTCACCGCCGGCTTGCCTGCGCCCTCCGGAGCCGCCAGCGCCACGCCCACAAGCACCGCCGTCTTCAACTCCGCCGTTGCCGCGGCAAGCTCCTCCACCGCGCGCCGGCAGCGCGCCAGAAAGCTCGGCTTTTCCACGAAATCCGCCGGCGGATACCCGCAAAGCACCAGCTCGGAGCAAACCGTCAGCCGCGCTCCCTGGTCCGCGGCCCGGCGGCTGGCCGCAACCACGCGTTCCAGATTCCCCTTGAAATCCCCCACCGTGGGGTTGATCTGGGCCAATGCGATCTTCACCTCTCCAGTGTAATTCCCGCCACGCACAGACGCGCAAAAAGGCCGCCCCGGCGGGCGGCCTCGCTTTGTCCAACTTTGTCTTACAGCCTCAATTCAATTTGTCTTACGAGCCGGTCCCCGCAATCACCACGCCCACCGTGCGCACAACAATCTTTAAGTCCAGCCACAGGCTCCAGTTCTCAATGTAATTCACGTCCAGCGACACATAGCTGTCGAACGACGGGTCCTTTCGCCCCTGCACCTGCCACAATCCCGTAATGCCCGGCGTCACGTCCAGCCGACGCAGGTGGTTCAGTTTGTACTCCTGCACCTCGCTGGCAATGGGCGGCCGCGGACCCACCACGCTCATGTCGCCCGTCAGCACATTCAAAAACTGCGGCAGCTCATCCAGAGAATACTTCCGCAGCCACCGGCCCACGCGTGTAATCCGCGGATCGTTCGTCACTTTGAACAGCACGCCGTCCCGCTCGTTCCTGTCCATCAGCTCCGTACGGCGCTTCTCCGCGTCGCTCGCCATGGTGCGGTACTTGATGCACCGGAAAACCCGCGCCTTCTTCCCGATCCGGTCAGAGAGATAGAACACCGGCCCCGGCGAATCCAGCTTGATGGCAATCGCAATGGCCGCCAGCACCGGCGAAAGCAGCAGCAAAACCAGCGCGGAAAACGTCACGTCCACAATCCGCTTCAGCACCAGAGCCATCTCCGGAACCTGCCCCCGGTGCAGCGGAACCGTCGGAAACTGCCCAATGTACTCAATTGCGTTGTTCCACACCAATCCGCCGTAAAGATCCGGCACCAGCCGAAGGTCGATGCCCTGTATGCGCGCCTTCTCCAGCGCGCCCTGCACCACCTCCCGCTCGCACGGCGAGGTAAAAAAGATCTCGTCCACAAACTGTTTTCGCGCGCACTGGAATAGCGATTCCAGCGAGCCCACCATATCGCCCGTCAACGGGTCGCCGTCCGTCCCGGGCATCTCGATAAAGCCCTTGAAGGTGTATCCCAGGTGCCGGATCCGCTCCAGGTGATGCCTGAGCGCATGCGCCTCAGGCCCTGTGCCCACAATCAGCACGTTCCGCGTATCCACCCCGCGTTCAAACCGCCGGTAAAGCAGGATGCGATACACAAACCGCCGCACTCCCAGCCCCAACGCCACCAGCCCCACCGTCACAATCACCGTCGTGCGCGGAATTTCGCGCGAGTTGGTCACCCACACTGCGCCCGTCAGCAACAGTCCGGACGTAAAACAGGCCTGGAAGCTCAGCCGCTGCTCATGAAGAAAACTCGTCAGCCGCTCGGGGGTATAAAGGTGCATCTTACGGCTTGTCCGCACCAGCACCAGGCCAAAACCCAGCAGCATCCCCAGCAGCACTGCGCCTCCCTTGCCGTGGAACATGGCGCCGTCCATCAGCGCGTGCAGGCCGTCCATGAATCCAAGATGTGCCTTGTACCCGACCGCAGTCACCGCGGCGATGCCGATCGTCACCACGTCCAGCAGAATCCACACTTTCGAAGTGCGCTGGGAGCTCCGGGGCCCGCTGCCTTCCGCGTCGCCTCCCCACTCCCTCTGGGACGTCACCGTCTCAGACACTCTCTGCCAAAAATCCAATGTGGCCATATAAATCCCGGTCGTCTCAATCGTTCTGGATGCACCAAGGAAAACAGCAGTATGGATCGTGCCTTCTTCTTTGGGACCCGACAGGTGCGCGGGACTGTCGCTTTTGACGCGAATCAGGTTGCACCTTTAGACGCAACCTTCCGCTCTTGGGTTGCACCCCGCGTTCCCCCGGGGTGCCCTGCCGTTTCATTTCAGTTCCTTGCCTGGGCCCGTTTCATCTCCGGAATTGCTCCGGCTCTCCTAACCGGATCGCCACACGCCCGGTTACCAGAAGTTAAGGACAACTCGCCCAATGCGGCCCCGCGTCGACCCGCGGAACACCGAACTACCTCGCCGCTTCCTTGCCGTGCTTCTTCAAGGATTCGGCACAGCGCAATTGTGAGCTAAATGTCCGAAATTAAAACAATTATTAAGAACAGGCCCTCTCACTCCGCTTCATGTCGCGCCGCAGCCGACTCCAGGCCAGAATCCCTTTCGGAGCTCCATTTCCTGCAGCATCGCCGAATTCTCGCACCACTTGCAAGCAAAATGAGGCGCGGACCCTCGTTACGAAATGAGAACATTCTTATGTCGATGGCAACTTATACGCGTCCAGAACCAGAAACTCTTGAATATGCGGGTCCTGTGACGCTAGGAACTCCTTGAGCGGCCCGAAGAACGTCCCCTGGCCTTCGTGCAGAAACAGCACCTTATCCGCAAGCCGTTCGGCAAACCGCATATCGTGGGTCACCACGATGCTCGTAAACCCAAGCTGCCGCTTCAGCCGCTGGATTAGGTCGCCCAGCCGCCGCGCGATCAGCGGGTCCACCATTGTGGTCGGCTCATCGTAGAGCACCACCTCCGGCTGCGAGGCCAGCGCGCGTGCAATCGCCACCGCCCGTCGCCTCCCCGTTGAAAGGCTCGCCGGCAGCTGCTCTGCCACATCCTCGGCGCCCACCATGCCGATAAGCCGGTCCACAATCTGCTGCAGCTGGTCCTCTGCCAGCCCGCCGCGCTCCCGCAGCGGAAACGCCACATTCTCCCGCACCGTCAGCGAGTCAAACAGCGCGCCGTTCTGGAAGACCATCGTCACGTGCTTGCGGATCTCCTGCATTCGCTCCTCGTCCAGCGAATTGATCTCCTCGCCGCTCACCCGGATCGAGCCCACCTGCGGCCGCAGGAATCCCATCAGAATGCGCAGCGCGACTGACTTGCCCACGCCGCTCCGCCCCAGGATGCACAGCGTCTCCCCGCGTTGCACCGTAAAGCTCACGTCGTCCAGAATCCGCCGCTCGCTGAACCACATCGACACGTGGCGGAACGAAATAATCGGCACGGCCCCGTTCGCGCCCTCGCTGCCGTTCCGCTCCTCGGCCGCAACCGGCTGCCCCGTTTCCAGCGCCGTCAGCATCTCCGGCAGCTCCGCATTGTTGCCCGCATCGCCCATGATTGAATCTTGACCTATGTGCCCTGCCCTCAGCTTACGCGAACCGCCCGCACAAGCAACGCCTCGGCCCGCCGCACTTCCTCCGGAGTATTCACGTTCATCAGCCAGCGTGCCGCCGCCACACCCAGCGCGTGCCCGGCCTGCCCGCACTGCGCCAGCTCCTCCACGGCAATCCGGAAAAACGGCCGCTTCATTTTCTCCGCCACCTGCCGGAAGGCCGCAAAGCACCCTCCCTCGCCGTCTTCGAGCGCCCGCCGCAGCTCCGGCAGCGTCTCCCGCCGCACCACCGCCGGAAAGGTCTGCGCATAGCCGCACACGCGCGGCACAGTCACCGCCGCGCCCGTCACCCGCGCATAATGCAGCAAGCATCCAATCAACGAAGCCGGTGCCAGCGGCATATCCACCGGCAAAAACACCGCCAGCTCCGCCTCCGCAGCCTCCAGCGCCGCGCACACTCCGGCCAGCGGCCCCCCGCCCTCGTCCTTCACCACCGGCGCAAACGCATCCAGCGCCGTCCGGGCCCCGGCAATTCGCGCTTCCAGTCCCGCTTCGCGCAGAATCCCCAGCGCATGCTCCACCAGCGGCCGTCCCGCCACTTCCACAAGCGCCTTGTCCCGCCCCATGCGGCTGGACGCGCCGCCGGCCAGCACAAATCCTTCTGCCGTTTCGCCCTTTACGCAATCGGGCACGCGCGCCGGCGTTCGCCTCAACGCGCCGCCTCCTCCATAAACCGAATCAGTGACTCGATGCCCAGCTCGAAGTTCCTCACGCAGAACTTCTCGTTCGGCGCGTGAATATTGTCGTCCGGCAGCCCGAAGCCCATCATCACGCTCGGAAGCCCCAGGTGCCGGTCGAAATCCCCCACAATCGGAATCGAACCGCCCGACCGGATGAAGACCGTCTCCTTGCCCCACACCTCGCCCAGCGCCCGCGTCGCCGCCTGGATATACGGATTGTTCACTGGAATCACGCAAGGGTCCCCCGAGTGGATCAGTCGCGTTTCCACTTCCACACCCGCCGGCGCAATCTGCTCCACGTACCTCTTGTACTGCGCAAAGGCCTTCGCAGGTGTCATTCCCGGAACCAGCCGCATGGACACCTTCGCGAATGCCTTCGCGGGAATCACCGTCTTCGCGCCTGCGCCCGTGAACCCGCCCGGCATCCCATGCACATCCAGGGTGGGCCGCGCCCAGGTCCGCTCCAGCACACTGAATCCCGCCTCGCCCACCAGCGTCTTAGAACCCACCTCGGCTTTGCGGTATTCCTCTTCGTCGAACGGCAGCCGCTTCCACGCCGCCAGTTCCTCGGCGCTCGGTGGAATCACATCGTCATAAAAACCCGGAATCAGAATCTTCCCGTTCTCGTCCTTCAGCTTTGCCAGCATCTGCGCCAGCGCCACAAACGGATTCGGCGCAGCGCCGCCGTACATGCCCGAGTGCAGATCGGTCTTCGCCCCGCGCACCTCAAGCTCCGTATAAATCATGCCGCGCAGCCCCACGCACAAGGTCGGCAGTCCTGGCGCAAACAATTCCGTGTCGCTCACCAGCGCAAAATCCGCCTTCAAATCCTTGGGCTTGCTCGCCACATACTCCGCAATCCCTTCGCCGCCCACCTCTTCTTCGCCTTCCATCAGCACACGCACATTGATTGGCAGCCTGCCCGTCGCCGCCAGCAGGCTCTCCAGCGCCTTCATCTGCGCCCACACCTGGCCCTTGTCGTCCACCGCCCCGCGCGCATACAGGTTCCCGTTCCGCACTGTCGGCTCAAACGGCGGAGAAATCCAATCATCCAGCGGGTCCGGCGGCTGCACGTCGTAGTGCCCATAGATCAGCGCCGTCGGCTTCCCTTCCGCATGCAGCCAGTCGCCATAGACCAGCGGATGCCCTTCGGTCTCAATCAGCCGCACGTGCTCCATGCCGATCCGTTTCAACTCCGCCGCCAGAGTCTCCGCCGCCTTGCGGCAATCGCCCTTGTGCTCCGGCAGCGTCGAAACAGACGGAATCCGCAGCAACTCCTTCAGCTCCTCCAAAAACCGCGCCTTCTCTTTGCGCGCAAACTCAATCGCACTCGTCGTCATCTTTCTGCTCCTCAAAACTCAAACTTCCGTGCAGCCAAAAATTCCACGGTCGAGTATAGGCCGTGCGGCCCGTCAGTACCGCGCCACCGCAGGGTCCACCTCGCGCGACCACGCATCGATCCCGCCGCGCAGCGACTGCACCTGCTCAAAGCCCTGATTCCGCAGCCATACCGTCACGTTCATGGATCGCACGCCCGCGTGGCACATCACAATCAGCCGCTCATCCGGGTCCAACTCCTGGTGCGCACGCGCCGGCACCTCGCCCATCGGCATCAGAACGCCGCCCTCCACCTGCGCCGTCGCAAACTCCCACGGCTCGCGCACGTCAATCAGCCGCGCCTTCTTTTCCTTCAGCAGCGCCGCAGCCTCCGCCGCCGTAATCTCGAACTCCATCATCCTTCCAGTGTAGCCTTCACCTTCGCCGCGTCCCTCCGCATGCCCGCGCTATAATTCCCCGCGGAACAGGGGACCCATTTTTCATGCGAATCAATCGTTTTGCTCTCGCCGTCTCGGCTTGCATCGTCGCCGCCTCTACGCTCATTTTTGCCGCAACGCCCCAGATCTCGAATCCTGACGCATCGCCTGAGGCCCGCGCCCTTCTCGCCTACATCAGCTCCACCTCCGGCAAAGCCATCGTCAGCGGCCAGCACAATTTCCCCAACGACGGCTCCCGCTGGACCGACCGCGCCTACGACCTCACCGCCAAATACCCCGGCCTCTTCGGCGAGGACTTCGGCTTCTCCGCCGGCGACGACAAGGACTCCGCCCTCTCGCGTCCCGCCATGATCGAAGAGGTCAAGCGCCAGTACCAGCACGGCGCCATCATCGCCCTCACCTGGCACGCCGTCCGCCCCACCGACGATGAGCCCGTCACCTTCCATGACAGCGTGCAGGGTAAGCTCACCGACTATGAATGGCACGAGCTGCTCACCCCCGGCACGCCGCTTTACAAGCGCTGGTGCGCCCAGGTCGACGTCATCGCCGGCTACCTGCGCCAGCTCCGCGACGCCCATGTCCCCGTTCTCTACCGGGCCTATCACGAGATGAACGGCAACTGGTTCTGGTGGGGCGGCCGCCCTGGCCAGGACGGCTCCGCAGCCCTCTACCGCCAGATCTACGACCGCTTCGTCCACGTCGATCACCTCGACAACCTCGTCTGGGTGTGGAACGTCAACGCGCCTGGCGGAAACGCCGGCCCCATCGCCGACTACTACCCCGGCCCGCAATACGTTGACGTCGTCACCATGGACATCTACGGCGAGTTCAAGCCCGAGTACTACCAGAGCATGCTCGCCCTCGCCGCCGGCAAGCCCATCGCGCTCGCTGAAGTCGGCGCACTGCCCACCCCGCAGGTCCTCGCCGCGCAACCCCGCTGGACTTACTTCATGGACTGGACCAACCTCCTCGAGTTCTCCAACTCGCTCCAGCAAATCAACGCCGTCTATGACGATCCCCGCGTCCTCAACCGCGACGATCCACGTCTTGCCGGGCCCATGGCCGCCATCCGCAAGGCCACCGCCCAGCGCGACGGCGCCGAGCCCACAGCCGCCCCGGTTACGGACAACCCCATCCCCGCGGCATCGGCCCTTCTCAACCGCCTCATGGCCGCGCCCGACCGCGGCGTCCTCAGCGGATTTGCGCAGCAGCCCGCCCCCGCGCCCGATGCCGCCGAAACCCTCCGGCAGGCCACCGGCAGAAGCCCCGCAATCTGGGCCGCCTATCTGCCCGCCGCCACTGCCGATGCATCCGCAACCGCGCAAGCCCGAGCCAGCCTCGTCCAGCAGGCACGCGCAGCCCACGCGCGTCACCAGGAAATCAGCCTCGTCTGGCAGCCGGCTCGGCCCACGGACTTCGCGCCAGCCACCGCCCACGGCCAGCTCACTGACTTTGAGTGGAACGAACTGCTCACCCCCGGCACCGGCCTCAACCAGCGCTGGAATGCCCAGGTTGACCGCGCCGCCGAAACCCTCCGCGCGCTGCAAAAGGAGGACATCGCCGTCCTCTTCAATCCCCTGCCAGACTCCAACGGCCCCGACTCCAATGGAAAGGACTTCTGGTGGGCCGGCCGAAAGGGCATCACCGGCTCCTCCGAGCTCTACCGTCAACTCTTCGATCGCCTCGTCCATCACGACGGCCTGCGCAATCTCCTCTGGGTCTGGCAGTCCGGCCCGCCCTCGTTCGCGCCCGGCGGCGGCACCATGGCCGATTTCTTCCCCGGCCTCCTCTACGTCGACGCGCTCCAGATGCACGTCCGCGCGCTCAACTCCCGTTTCCCCATCGGCCGTTTCTTCGCGCAGTTCGCAGTCGGCAAGCCCATCGGCGTTCAAATCGACCAGGTTCTCCCCGCGCCGGATGTCTTCTCCGCAGGCTCAGGATGGTCTTGGTTTGTGAACTCCCCGGATCCCAGCGCGCCCATCCTTTCCGGCGCATGGAAGGCACTCTACGCCGGCCCGCGCATCGTCTCCGTAGCTGCTGCACCTTAACCCTCCACCAGATCACGGGCCGATTTCCCTCATTCCACGCTGCATCCGCCTCTCCTGCGTGGTAGAAAGGTCTTGAGCGGTGCCTTCCCCCGGGCGTCCCGTCCTCCCCTGCGGCGGATTCCGTGGGAACCTGCCCGCCCGGATTGCAGCAACGGATGGCCGCTATGCCGAACGACATCAAGGTCCTCATTGTCGAAGACGAACCCCACGCGCTCATGGGCCTCGCCGAGCTTGTCTCCGGCTGGGGTTATCGCACTGAGACCGCGCGCGACGGCATCGAGGGCTGGGAAAAAGCCTTGGCATGGGACCCCGCCATCATCGTCACCGACCTCAAAATGCCCCGCCTCGACGGCATCGGCCTCCTCGCCAAGCTTGCGCAAGAGGGCTCCGGCATCAACGCCAACGTCGCCGTCATCCTCCTCACCGCCCAGGGCTCCATCCAGACCGCCGTCGACGCCATGAAGCTTGGCGCGTACGACTTCCTCCAGAAGCCCGTCGATGCCCCGCGTCTGCGCTCCATCCTGGCCAACGCCATCCGCCAGCGCGAAACCACCATCGAGCTTGAAGTCGCCCGCCGGCGACTGCGCGAAACCGGCGTCCTCGGCTCCATGGTCGGCAGCAGCCGCGTCATGCGCGACATTTTTTCACTCATTGAGCAGATCGCGCCCTCCAACGTCTCCGTCCTCATCACCGGCGAAAGCGGCACCGGCAAGGAGCTCGTCGCCCGCACTCTCCACGAGCTCAGCCCGCGCAAGGCTCGCCCCTTCGTCGCCGTCAACTGCGCCGCCATTCCTGAAACCCTCATCGAAAGTGAAATCTTCGGCCATGAGAAGGGCTCCTTCACCGGCGCCGTGGAGCGCCGCGCCGGCTGCTTCGAGCTCGCCAATGGCGGAACCCTCCTCCTCGATGAAATCGGCGAAATGCCCATCGGCACGCAGGCCAAGCTTCTCCGCGTCCTTGAGGAACGCAAGCTTCGTCGCCTGGGCGCCCGCACTGAGCAGGAGGTGGACGTTCGCGTCCTCGCCGCCACCAACCGCAACCCTGAAGAAGCCGTGGGGCGCGCCGAGCTCCGCAGCGACCTCTACTATCGCCTCAATGTCTTCCACATCCACATGCCGCCCCTCCGCGAACATCTCGAGGATCTGCCCGCCATGGCCGAAGCCATGGTCCGCGAGATGAACCAGAAGCACGGCCGCCATGTCACCGGCGTCGGACCCACTTTCCTTGAGCGTGCCATGGACTTTAACTGGCCCGGCAACGGCCGCGAGCTCCGCAACACCGTCGAGCGCGCCGTCATCCTCTGCCCGGACGGCGCGCCTCTTGACGCCGCCCATCTGCACCGCACCTTCGGCGCCGGTCGCCACGCCGTCGCCGCGCCCGCAGACGCCAATCTCGTTCCCGTCCGCGTCGGCAACACCGTCGGCGAGGCTGAGCGCCTCCTCATCCTGCGCACGCTCGAGTCCACCGGCCAGAACAAGACCCGCGCCGCGGAGATTCTCGGCGTCAGCCTCAAGACCCTCCACAACAAGCTCAAAGAGTACAGTCATACGCAGCAGCAAGAGCATCGCGCCTGACCATGCGGCTCAAAACCAAACTCGTCCTGGCCATCACCAGCCTGGTCTTTCTTATCTCCGGGCTGGTTTCGCTCGTCTATGTCAGCCAGCTCCTCAACGCCGCCGTCAAGCAGTCCTACGACGCCAATTACGCCGTCGCCAACCAGGCCCGCCTCGTCCTCCAACAGGCTCTCGAGTCCGGCCTCGGCAACCAGACCGTCAATCCCAATGATCCCCAGCAGCTCCGCGACCTTGTCGCCGCCACGCTGCGCAGCAGCGCCTCCCTCCACTCCCTGCTCGAATCGGTCAACCGCTACTCGCTCACCGTCTACGACATCAACATCGCCGACCGCAACAGCCTCACCCTGCTCAGCACCAACCCCACCACGCAGGACAAGCCCATCCCCGTCCGCCCCGACTATACGCAGCTGCTCAATGCCAATCCCCTCCAGCTCATGCGCGAGGTCTTCGGCCCGCCCCGCGTCTATGACGTCGTCGTGCCCCTTGAGCGAAACGGTCAGCCCTTCATCACCGTGCACGTCGGCGCGCGCACCACCTTGCTCCGAGCCATTTATGCGCCATGGCTCCGCGAAGCCCTCACCCTCATGGGCTTCGCCCTCGTTACCTCGCTCGTCGTCGCCTTCTTCCTCGGAAACATCGCCCTCCGCCCCCTTGAGGAAATCAGCATGCAGCTCGCCGTGTGGACCCCCGGCGAAGTGGAAGTCTCCGGGCCGCGGACGTCTCCCATCCAGGACACACCCCAGCGCGTCTCCACACAGATCGAGCGCATCGGCCAGCGCATGCGCAGCGTCGAGGAAGTCTTCTCCGCCCTCAAGGAAAACCTCGACCAGGTCCTCTCCAATCTTCAGGACGGCCTGCTGCTCTTCACCGGCGATGGCCGCGCAGTCCTTGTCTCTGAGGCCGCGCGCCGCTTCCTCGGCGTTGACCGCGACCGCATCCTCGGCCTCCACGCCCGCGACATCTTTGACCGCTCCACCGTCCTCGGCCGCACCCTCCGCGAAGCCTGGGACGCCGGCGTCCTCCTCCTGCAGGAAGAGGTCCACACCGAGTCCGGTCGCCGCATTCAGGCCTCGCTCGACTTCATCCATGACGACCGCTCCGCGCAGGGCCTCGGTGCACTCGTCACCCTCCACGACCTCGAGTCCGTCGAGAAGATCGAGTCCGAAATCGAGCTCTCCCGACGCCTCGCCGCCATCGGCCGCCTCACCGCAGGCGTCGGCCATGAGGTCAAGAACCCCATCAACGCCATCGTCGTCCACCTTGAGCTGCTCCGCAACAAGCTCGGTGACAAAAACCACCCCGCCGCACGCCATCTCGAGATCATCGACGCTGAAATCCATCGCCTCGACCGTGTCGTTCAGACCCTTGTCGACTTCTCCCGTCCCGTCGACCTCCAGCTTCGCGAGCAGGATCTCCGCGACGTCCTCGGCGACGTCCTCGCCCTCGCCGCCGAGGAGCTGCCCATGCACAGCGTCACCCTGGAAAGCTCCCTCCCTGACGCGCCTCTGGTCGCCAACGTCGACGCCGACCTGCTCAAGCAGGCCTTTCTCAACGTCATTCAGAACGGCGCGCAGGCCATGCCCCAAGGTGGAGCTCTCCGCGTCCTGCTCGAAGACGACAAACCCTTCGCCGTCCTTCGCGTCATAGACGAGGGCGTCGGAATTCCCGACGACATCAAGGAGAAGATCTTCGACCTCTACTTCACCACCAGGGCTGAAGGCAGCGGCATTGGCCTCGCCATGACGTACCGCATCCTGCAGCTCCATCACGGCAGCGTGGACGTACAATCAGAACCGGGGCGCGGCACGGAGTTTCGCTTGCGGATTCCACTCTCTGCTGCCGACTGGGGACGCCGCCATCCACAGCAGTCGGCTTACTCTGTTTCGCAGCCGCTCAACCGCCCGGCGGCCCTCGACCACACGGCGGACGTGAACCCTTTGTCCATCACACCCCGGACCAGCAACCCGCGGACCATCGACCCGCGAAAAGGATCGGCAGAATGAGGAAGTCTCTCCAGTGCGCTGCGTGGGTATTGCCCCTCATGCTCACTGCATGCTTCCATCGCCATCACAAGCCCACGCCCAATCAGGCCCTGGCGCCGCTGGAGACCACACAGGTCGACAACTCGCCCTCGCCCGCCCCGCCCCCGCTCGTGCCCGCGCCGCAACCCGCCGCAACCGCCGCCGCCACCACACAGCCCGCCGCGCCGGCCACCGCCCCCAAGCCGCAGGAAAAACCTCCGCGCAGAATCTTCCACCACAAGAAGCCTGAAACCAAACCCGTCGAAGAGGCCGCCAATCCCACGCCCGAGGTCAGCGCCATCGGCCAGCTCTCGCCCGGAGACCCCTCCGATCTCCGTGTGCAGATCGAATCCTCGCTCAACTCCATCGATCAGGCTCTCAAGAAGCTCAACCGCCAGGTCAGCGACCAGGACAAGAAGACCCTCGCCCAGATTCGCGAGTTCCTCAAGCAGGCCCGCGCCGCACTCGCCTCCGGCGACGTCGACGGCGCGCACACCCTCGCCCTCAAGGCCAAGGTCCTCCTCGACGAAATCACTCGCTGATTTGCGGACCTTGCTTCGCGGACTTACTGCTCGCCCCAGCTCAGCTTGTTGCGCAGCGCCTCAAAGAATCCGCTTTCACTCAGCCGCACCAGCTTCACCGTATACTCGCTGCGCCGGCAGCGCACCTCGTCGCCCGGCTCCAGCGCGAACACCTGCTGCCCATCCACCGTCAGCAGTCCCTGCGCGGGCGTGGCGTGCACCCTCACTGTCAGCAGCGCATCGCCGCGCACCACAATCGGCCGCAGCGTCAGCAGGTGGGGGCAAATCGGAGTCACCACCATCGCATCCACATCCGGCGTCAGAATCGGCCCATTCGCCGCCAATGTATACGCTGTAGACCCCGTCGGCGTCGACACAATCACTCCATCCGCCCGGAACTGCGCCACCGGCTTGCCTTCCAGCCCCACCGCGAACTCGCCCATCCGCGCCATATCGCTCTTTGACACCACGACGTCGTTCAGCGCCTCAAAGGCCGCCACCTCCGAGCCCTCGCGGCACACCGCCGCATGCAGCATCGTTCGCTCTTCCAGCGAGTGGCACTTCTTGCACCAGCCTTCCAGCGTCGGATAGAGCTCCGAAAGCCGAATCTCCGTCAGGAATCCCAGATACCCCAGGTTCACGCCCAGAATCGGCGTCCCCGCAGCGGCAAAAATCCGAGCCACCGAAAGCAGTGTCCCGTCGCCGCCCAGCACAATCACCAGTACCGGCTCGTGCCGCGGCATCTCCTCCCGTTCCACCACCGGCGCGTCCCGGCAATACTCCCCGCCGTCGCGGTCCAGCAGCGGCTCGTAGCCGCGCTCCCTCAGCCACGCGATCAGCTCAGGCAGCAGATGCGCCAGCTCGTCCTTCTGCGACTTGCAAACAATTGCAATTCGAAACATGCGGTCCCACAGCAAAACCAGGGTTGGTCTATTCCGAAGCCACCGCGCTCAAGTCGACGCGACCAGCAGGGAGCGGCGACCCGGCACAATGCCCCCTGGGACACATATCGCCTGGTTTTGCTTTAGTGTACCGGATACAACTCCGCCCGACGCCCCGCGGAGAGTCACTTACGTCGAGGCCTAACGGAGCCCTGCCACAACTTGGATCGGCGACCGCTTCGGCTACCTGACTCGATACACATCGCGCCAGCCACCGTGAGACGGCAGAACCGCGCCGATCAGAAGCCCCACACCCGCGAAGGCCGGCGTGCCAATTGCCACTCCCTCGTTGCGGAAGAACCCGTTGCTCTGACTGTCTAATCCCGCTCCAATGGCCGCGCCGGCTCCGGCGCCAACCCCGGCGCCAATCAGAGCGTTCCGGACCCGGTGCCCACCGTGCCGGATCTGCACCCGGCGCACATCCTGCTTTGCCGCCGTGAAATTGTTCTCAAGCTGAATCGCATCGTCGGTGACGGATCGGACCGCGCCCTGATGCGACCTCCCGTCCGCCGTCACCACCTTGATTTTCTGACCTTGCGGCAGTTGCTTCACAACTCCCCAGTCATCGCTTTGAGCCGGAGCAACATGGATGATAGGGATACACAGAACCAGGGGGAGAATCCAGTGACGAAGCCTCATCTTTCTCCTTCGCGCATCTCAATCCTTCGATTTCCAATTGTTCAGTTCGATTGATGCGCACTTATACCATCGCCGGCTGCTCCACACAAGGTCGTTTCGCGTGCAGCAGAAATTCGCGATTCCCCTCCGCGCCCTTGATCGGCGAATCCATCACTCCCGCCACTTCCCAGCCCACCTCGCGCACCTTCGCCGCCACCCGCTCCACCGCCGCCTGCTGCGCCGCCTCGTCCCGCACAATCCCGCCGTTGCCCACGCGCTCCCTGCCCGCCTCGAACTGCGGCTTCACCAGAATCACCGCCTCATCCAACCGTGGCGCAGCTTCCAGCACCGGCCCAAGCACCAGCGTCGCCGAAATAAATGACACATCCATCACCAGCAGCGTCGCCTCCGGCCCATCGGCTTCTTCCAGCTCGCCCGCCTCCAGCAGCCGCGCATTGGTCCGCTCCCGCAGCCGCACCCGCGCATCCTGCCGCAGCTTCATCGCAATCTGCCCAAAGCCCGTGTCCACCGCCGTCACGCTCGCCGCCCCGCGCTGCAGCAGGCAGTCGGTAAATCCCCCCGTCGACGTGCCCACATCCACGCATGCGCGGCCCTCCACCGCAATCCCCCACTGCTCCAGCGCGGCCTCCAACTTCAGCCCGCCCCGGCTCACATACTTCAAATCCCCGCCCAGCAGTCGCACCGCCGCATCCCCGGCCACCGCCGCGCCCGGCTTGTCCACCTTCTGCTCATTCACCAGCACGCGTCCGGCCAGGATCAGCGCCCGCGCGCGCTCCCGGCTTGCCGCCAGGCCGCGTTCGGCCAGCAGCACATCCAGCCGCCTCTTTCGCTTCCCTGTTTCCCGCTCCATGCGCGCCCCGCCTGCCCGCCGCCCGCCCGTTATTGCCCCAAAATGCGCCAAGGGCCATTCCCTCTGCTGGAATGGCCCTTCGCCTTTCTCTCTTCGCCGCGCGCCCCCTTAGGGCTGCGTCTCGCAATCGGCCAGCGTGTAATTCGCGCCGTAGGTTGACACCATCAGCGCCGGCGGCAGGTCGCACGGCTGCCCCGCTCCCGGTCTTCGGCTCACTACAATCCCGTTGCCCTGCACGGCCGACTGGTTGTTCGTGCGCACATCCACAATGTCGCCCTGCACCAGCACAGTCGTATCCACCACGTCCTGGTCCGTCCGGATAATCGTCAAATACGGGCTGTCCGGTGATGCCACATACACCTTCCCGTACAGCGAATTCGACGTCGAGGCCACTGTCCGCGGATGCCCCACCACCGCCAGCGTCTTCTCCACCGTGTGGCTGCTCAGGTTCACAATTGTCACCGTGCCGTCCGCCTGGTTCGCCGAATATGCACGGCTCCCGTCGTTCAGCACCGTCACGCTCGCCGGGTTGTTCCCCACCGGAATCGTGAAGGTCGTCCCAAAAGTCGGACCGTCGTTGCCGTACTCGTCCAGGCCCACGTCGATCACGCTGATCGTTCCGCTGTCATAATCGGCCACCACCAGTTGCTGCGTCGCCTGCACGTATTCGGCATACACCGGTCCCGCCGTCGCCGCCATCCCTGAGGTTCCATTCGGCGGCGTCACGCCCGTCGCCGTCACCGCCGTCGTCGAAAGCGGCAGCGTCGGATGGCACGTCACCAACTGCCCCACCTGATTCAGGAACGGCGCGCACTGGTCCAGCTCGTTCAGCTCCGTATTGATCACCGAAATTGTGTCGCTGCCACGGTTCAGCACGAACAGCCGCTGCGCGTCCGGGCTCTGCACCGCATACACCGGGCACTTGCCCAGCGGAATCCGCGCAGACACCGTATAGCTCGTCGTCTCCAGCGCATCCGCCTCGCCCGTCTGCGTCGCCCCCGCCGGATCCGTGTTGCAGGTCATGTCGCTATACGCCATCGCGCTGCCCAACGGCGTGCTCGAATTGTTCAGGCTGATCGCGTAATCCCGCTGCCCCAGCCCCACCGTTCCAGCCACCGTCACCGGCGTCGGCGCCACAGGAATCGCCAGCTTGAAGGTCTGCGGGCTGCCCGTCAGCACGTCGATCGCGTTCCCGTCCTGGTCCGGCGTCCACAATCCCACCGTCGGCGCAAACAGGTTCGTCGGCTGCGCCGTCGTCGGCAGCGTCGAATACCGCACATGCGTCGGGTCCGTGCGCAGGCTCGTCGACGCGTCAAAGCCCGTCAGCGTCCCGTCGCTGTTGATCGTGTACCCGCTCCCCCCCGTCTCATCCACCCCGAACGCCAGCGGCCCCGGCCCGATGTTGGCCTGCGCCATCACCGTGTCGCCCGCATAATCAATCACCGTGGCCACGCCTGGAGAGGTCGGCGAAGGCGAGGAAACCACCACCGCCAGCGCCCCCGGCTGCGCCGCCGGTCCGCTCGGGTTTAGCGGAGTCACCACAGGCCGGTACGTGCTCCCGCATCCGGCAATCATGGCGGCAGCCGCAAAGGCCGCCCCCGCCTCTGCCAGCCGCACCAGCGCCTGACCTGAAATCCTGGAAAAAAGACTCATTCAATACGTTCCTGCTTAATCGTGATTGTAAATCAGCGAACCGGGCCCTCCGGGGTGACCCCAAGGGTGACCCTTTGCGCCGGAGATGCGCGCGCATCCCACCGGCCCGCCCTCCATCCGAAGCGTCTCTCTCGATTCCGCGCCCCGTTCCGTTGTTAGACGCGCCAGCAGCCCACTCGCCAACCGCGTTCCAGCCTCAGCGTCCAATCACCTTCACAATCGCCGCATCCGGCGCGCTCCACGCCGCGGCTCCCGTGTGCGACAGCTTCCTCGCCGCTTCGTCCCAGTGCAAGTGCGTAATCCGCCCTGCGCCCTTTTCGTACGCATAGGTCGTCCCATCGTCGGAAAACAGCGTGAACTTCGCGTCCGCCCCCGCATACACCCGCACCTCGGCGATCGCCTGCTTCTGGTGCGTGTCCTCCACCGCCGCGCCCTGCGGCACAATCGATCCCGCCCGCACAAACAACGGAATCGTCTCGATCGGCGCTTCGACCGTAATCGTCTGCCCGCCCGTGAACCGTTCGTTGGTCCAGTAGTTGTACCAGTCCGCGCCCTTCGGCAAATACACCTTCCGGCTCGTCGCGCCCTGCTCCACCACCGGTGCCACCAGAAACGCCGGCCCGAACATGTACTCATCCGTCAGCGCGGCCACTTTCGGGTCATTCGGAAAATCCAGCGGCAGCGCCCGCAGGAACGGCGCGCCTGTCTTCCACGTGTCATACCCCAGCGAATAGATGTATGGCATCAGTGTGTACCTGAGCCGCAGATACTTCTCCAGAATCGGCTCGGCCTGCTTGCCGTAAGACCACACCTCGTTCGACCGCCGGCTCCCGTGAGTCCTGAAGATCGGCAGGAACGTCGCGTACTCGAACCACCGCGTGTAAAGCTCCGGATAATCGTCATATCCGCCCACATTGGCCCGCGCGTCGCTCGGGTCCAGCAGCGGCGGGTGCGCCGGATGATGCACCGCCGGCAAATATTGCCACCCTCCCGTGTCGTTTGACCAGTAGGTCACCCCCGACGCCGCAAAATCCAGCCCCGTCGGAATCTGCCGCCGCAGCGTGTCCCATGTCGGATAAATATCCGACGACCACACAATCACTCCGTTCCGCTGGATCCCTGTAAACGCGTCCCGCGACAGAATCAGCGCCCGCCTCCCCGGCTCGTCCTTGCGAAATCCGTCATACAGCGCCGCCGTGTGCAGCAGCGGATACACGTTGAAAAACTCCGTCCCCGGCCCGATGTGAAAGTACGCCCCGCTTGGCGGCAGGTCCGGCTCCGTCTCGTCCGCCCACAGTGAGTCGAACCCCTTGCTCAAAATGTTGTCCTTGATCGTCTTCCAGTACCACGCGGCTGCCGCCGGATTGGTCGTGTCAATGTCCGACCCCGCCCGGTCATACGGCAGCCCGTTGATCGGCGTCCCATCCTTGGTGTGAATGAACCAGCCATTCTTCTTCAGCAGGTCATAGTACCGGTCCTCAGGCACGAACCGCGGCCACACGCTGATCATGGTTTCATAGCCCATCTTGTGCAGTTCCTTGTTCATCGCCGCCGGGTCCGGCCACAGCTTCGGGTTAAAGTCCATCTGCCCCATCTTCGTGTAATAAAACCAGTCCACCACCAGCACATCCGCCGGCAGATGCCGCTTCCTGTATCCCTCCGCCACGCCCATCAGCTCCGCCTGGCTGCGGTACCGCTGCTTGCACTGGATATACCCATACGCCGCCTTCGGCAGCAGAGGCGTCGGACCCGTCAGCAGCCTGTAGCCCTCAAAAATCTCATCCGCAGTCCGCCCCGCAATCACGAAAAACGAAACCCGGTCGCCCACCTGGCTTTCCCACTTCGTCTGCTCGTTGAACCCGCCCGCAAACGTCGTCTTCGATGGGTTGTCCCACAGCACTCCGTACCCCTTGTTCGTCACCAGCAGCGGCACGCACGTCGTCGGACCCGCCGGAGCCGTGTAATTGTTCCAGCAATCCACCGGGTGCCCGCGATGATCCAGAAATCCCTCCTGGTTCTCGCCCAGCCCGTAGTAGTGCTCATCGTCCGGCGAGGCGAACGTCGCCCCCACCGTGTAAAACGGGTCGTCGCCCGGCCGCCGGTCCCACTTCAGACCCTCCGTGCCGTCCTTCCAGTTCGGCACCGTCTGGCTCCAGCCCGTCATCTCCAGCAGCTTCTTGCCCTCCGCCGTGCGAAACACAAGATGCGCCCCCGGCGTGGACCCATTGAAGTACTTCGCAATATCCTTCTGCGTCGCCAGCTCCGGCCCGCCCGCGTGCGGCCGCTCCACCGTCACCACCATCCCCGACGACCGGTACAGATCCTCGTCCGCTGTCTCGCTCGCTGCCCAGCCCGCCGCATCCGGCTTCGCAATCACACCGTAGCCCGGCTTCGCCAGCGCCGCAGCCTTCTGCAAGCTCAGCGTCACACGCACAATATTCGGCGCATAGGGCTCCAGCACAATCGTCTCGCCCTTGCGGTCCAGCTCCAGGTGCTGCGCCCCGCCCTGTGCAAGGCCCTGCGCCGCCGCTCCCAGTCCGCACGCCGTCGCCATTGCGCCCGCGCCCAGCACCATCGCCAGCCGAACCCACCCTTTCTTCATGCGACCGTCTCCTCGCCGCCGTTCCAGCCCTCAAACCCGCGGAGCACCAAGTCTAAATCGTTTCACTCGCTCTTTCCCACCGCTTCGCCATCGCGCCCTCGTCGCGCGCGCGTACGATGAATCCGTGACCTCGATCGGCCTTCAGTGGCAGTCCAAGCTCGTCCTCCTTCTCGTCCTGCCCGCCGTCGCGGCAGACGTCGTTCTGCAGGCCCACTGGTGGCTCCTCGCTGACCGCCCCGTCGCCCTTTGGACCCTCGCGCTCAGCAGCCTCCTCGGCCTCGCCGCCTGGCTCTCTCGCGCCGCCACGCCCGCCGCCGCCTTTGCCGGCTTCGCCCTCTGCGCCGCGCTCATGTTCGCCACCGCGCCCTTGCCCTTCGCGCCCTGGCGCACCGCTCTTATCCCGGTCGTTGTCCTGCTTCTGCTCACCTCGCTCGGCACGCGCCTCGGGCGCCGCCGCAAACTCGCCCTCGGCACCGCGGAAAACAAATCAGGACGCAACGCCGCCCAGGTCGCCGCCAACCTCGGCGTCGCCGCGCTCATCTCCATTCCTCTCGCTCAGGCCGTTGTGCTCTCGCTCCGCTGGTTGCCCCTCGCCAACCCCGGCGTGCTCTTCGCGCCCGGCGTGGCCGCGCTGTCTGAGGCCGCAGCCGACACGCTCTCCTCCGAGCTTGGTCAGCTTTTCAGCGCCCAGCCCCGCATGCTCACCACCCTCCGCGCTGCCCCGCCCGGAACCGACGGCGCAATCTCGCTCGGCGGAACCCTGGTCGGAGCCTTCGCCGCGGTCCTCGTCGCCACCGCCGGCACTCTCGCCCTCGGCGGCAGCACCCTCCTGCTCATCCTCAGCGTTTCCGGCGCGCTCTTCGGCCTCTTTTTTGACAGTCTTCTCGGCGCAACTCTCGAGCGCCGCGGCTGGCTCAACAATGACGGCGTCAACTTCCTCTCCACCCTCGCCGCCGCCCTCTTCGCCCTCGTCGCCGCAGGCCTCTGGCCGCACTCCACCCTGCGCTAGAACTCGCTGGAATACCCGTCACGACTGCGAGGACTGAAGCGTACGGGCGTCAGTCCGTACAGGAGAGCAGCGTCATCAGGAAGAATCTTTACAGGCTGGGAAAGCCGCTCGGGGGCGTCGCAGTTTTGAAAGGGCCCGACTTCAGTCGGGCCGCTTCCGTGCCACAAATTCCCGGGGGCTTCATCAGCCCTTGCTGCACGGGCACTCTGCGCCTGAACTCACTCCAAATGCAGCCGCCACGCCGTGTAGCTCAGCATCTCGTGCACAATCGGGTCCATCTTGCTCGTCCCACCCTCCACCGGTACCGGCGCGCGCGGCGAGGTCAGCACCCGCAGCCCCTCCGCCGTGCAAATCGCGTGCAGCCGGAACATGTGCGCCTCGTCGCTCACCACCACCAGCCGCTTGAAGCCGTTTGCCCGCGCAATCACCACCAGCCTGTCCACCGCTTCCACCGTGCTGCGGCTGTGCGTCTCGGCAATAATCGCCGACTCCGGCACGCCCAGGCTCATCAGGTACGTCCGCCCCACGCCGCCTTCTGAATACTGGTCGCCGCCCGGCCCGCCCAGCGTCACAATCATCGGGGCAATCCCGTGCTCCCACAGGGAATCGGCATGGTCCAGCCGCGCGCGGTACACCGGCGAGGGCCGCCCGTCATACTCCGCCGCCCCGAACACCGCAATCGCATCCGAGGGCGCGGCCTGGTCAATCGCCGCCCACTGTTCAATTTCCGTATAAAGGTGCAGAAACCACGCCAGAGCCATCAGCGGCACCACAATCAGGCACACCACCGCCCCGATCGCCCAGCGGCCCAGCGGCTTCGCACCGGCCGCACCCGAAGTGTTGCGCGTACTCATGCGGCCATCTTACCGCTCCACTTACCGCTCGAGCACCATCACAATCTCATGCGTCGGAATTGCGCCCTCGCGCAGAATCTCCCATCGCCCGTCGCCCAGGCTCAGGTCCACAATCGTCGTTGGCTGCGACCGCGCCGTCGGTCCACCGTCGATAATCAGCGGAATCCGGTCCCCAATCTGGTCCCGCACGCACGCCGCATGCGTACACTCGCTGGCCCCGCGCAGATTTGCCGAAGTCGCCGTAATCGGCAGCCCCAGCCGCTCCACCACCGCCCGCGGAATCGCCGCGTCCGGCACCCGCAGCGCCACGTTCCCCGTATTCGCCGTCGAGCGCAGAGGCAGCTTCGTCCCCGCCCGCACAATCATCGTCAGCGGCCCCGGCCAGAACCGGTCCGCCAGTTTGTCCAGCCGCGCGTCCGTGTCCCGCGCCAGCTCATAAGCCTGCGCCAGGTTCGCAATCAGCAGCGAAAGCGGCTTGTGCTTCTGCCGCGTCTTGATCTGGTAAATGCTCTCCACCGCCTGCAGATTCACCGGGTCCACCGCCAGCCCGTAGAACGTATCCGTCGGCAGGGCCACCACATCCCCCTTGCGCAGACACGCGACGATGTAATCGATCCGGTCCGTCTGAGGGTCATCGGGATGCACGCGCAAAATTTCCGCTGACAAGCAGGTCTACCTCGGTTCCCGAATTGCTGCCGCCACAAAATCGGAAGCTATCACAGCACCAGCCATGGTGCAAGCCAGCGCGCTGTCTCCTGCTCCAACGCTCCCCGCCCATTCGGCTTACAGCAACGCCGGCGTAGCTGCATTCCGAAAGTGCAAAATTCAAGTCGGCGCGACCAACAGGACGCGGCGAACGTGGTCGAACTTAAACACGACGAAGGAACGCTGGTCTTGCTCTAGAATCGGCTGGAGGATTCCACTCGCGCAAAATGCCTACACGCATTGTACAAAGTAAACAGAACAACCGCCTCAAGCAGCTCCGCCGCGCCCTCGCCCAACCCGGCCGTGGCGCGCAAGGCCTCGCCGGCATCGAGGGCCCCAATCTCCTCGAAGAGGCGCTCCGCGCCGGCCTCCACATTCCCTGCGTCTTCGTTGCCCAGGGCGCTCAACAGCTGCTGGACTCCTTCAACCTGCCCGCTGCAACGGAAATCCTTCTCGTCCCGCCCGACATTCTCGCCTCCACCCTCGCCACGGAAACCCCTCAGCTCATCGCGGCCCTCGTCGAGCCGCCCGACTGGACCATGGCTCATCTTCTCGGCGCGCAAAAGCCCGCTCCGCTCCTCCTCGTCCTCGCCGGCCTGCAGGATCCCGGCAACCTCGGCACAATCCTCCGCTCGGCCGAAGCCTTCGGCGCCGACGGCATCCTCTGCCTGCCCGGCACCGTCAGCCCCTGGAACCCCAAAGCCGTCCGCGCCTCCGCCGGCAGCCTCTTCCGGCTCCCAGTCCTCGCCGCATCGCAGCAGCACGCCATCGCATGCCTCCGCGAGGCCGGCGTCAAAATCTGGACCACCACCGTCAGCCAGGGCCAGCCCGCCGACCTCGTCGACCTCTCCGGCCCCGTCGCCTTGCTCATCGGCAATGAGGGCAACGGCGTGCCCCCCGCGCTCGCCGCCAAAGCCGACGGCGTCCTCACCATCCCCTGTCCCGGCCCCGTTGAAAGCCTCAACGCCGCCGTCGCCGCCGGTGTCCTGCTCTATGAGGCCTCCCGCCAGCGCCTCATCCGCAGCGGCGGACCGCTCAGCCACCTCGGAGTCCGCCCCATCGGAGGTCGTGTGTGAGCCTCTTCGATCAAGAGCCCGACGAGCCACATCTCTCCTCCAAAACTCTGCCCCATGCAAACGCGCCTCTCGCTGAGCGCATGCGCCCCCGCACTCTTGCCGAATACTCCGGCCAGGAGCATCTCCTCGGCCCCGGCAAACCCCTTCGCGTCCAAATCGAGCGCGACGGCCCTGACTCGACCAATACGGGCTCCATCATCTTCTGGGGACCGCCCGGCGTCGGCAAAACCACCCTCGCCAAAATCATCGCGGAAGCCACGCAGGCAAATTTCGTTGAGTTCTCCGCCGTCATGAGCGGCATCAAGGAGATCAAGCAGGTCATGGCCGCCGCCGCCCAGGCCGCGGAAATGCACTCCCGCACCATCCTCTTCGTCGATGAAATCCATCGCTTCAACAAGGCCCAGCAGGACGCATTCCTCCCCTACGTCGAGCGCGGCGCCATCCGCCTCATCGGCGCAACCACTGAGAATCCCTCCTTTGAAATCATCTCCGCGCTGCTCTCCCGCTGCCGCGTGTACGTCCTCCAGCCGCTCTCGGACGACCGCATCGCCGCACTGCTCCGCCGCGCCCTCGAAGACTCCGACCGCGGCCTCGGTGCGCTCCATCTCACCGCCGACGACGACGCCCTCCAGCTCATCGCCTCGTATGCGTCAGGCGATTGCCGCAACGCCTACAACACCCTCGAAGTCGCCGCCCAGCTTGCTGCCGATAGCGACAATCACATTTCCCGGAGTAAAGCGGCGGAAGCCGTCCAGGAGCGCGTTCTTCTCTACGACAAGTCCGGCGAGGAGCATTACAACCTCATCTCCGCCCTCCACAAAAGTGTGCGCAACTCCGATCCCGACGCCGCGCTCTACTGGCTCGCCCGCATGATTGCCGCCGGAGAAGACCCGCTCTATCTCGCCCGCCGCATCGTCCGCATGGCCGTCGAAGACATCGGCCTCGCCGCGCCCGAAGCCCTCAACCTCTGCCTCTCCGCGCGCGACGCCTACGACTTCCTCGGCTCGCCGGAAGGCGACCTCGCCCTCGCCGAAGCAGTCGTCTATCTCGCCCTCGCGCCCAAATCCAACGCCGTTTACACCGCCTGGGGCGCAGCCCGCCAGGACGTCGAACAAACCCGCCAGGAGCCCGTCCCCCTCCACCTGCGCAACGCGCCCACGCGCCTCATGAAGGAGCTCGACTACGGCAAGGGCTACCGCTACGCCCACGACGAAGAAGGCCGCGTCGCCGACATGGATTGCCTCCCCGACTCGCTCAAAGGCCGCTCCTACTACCAGCCCACTCAGGAAGGCCGCGAAAAACTCCTCGCCCAGCGCCTCAACGAAATCCGCCGCCTCCGCGCCGCACGGAGGGAGCAGGGGCCTTCACGCCCCTGAAGATCGATGGCAAAAGAAGGGTACGGGCTTTAGCCCATACGAATCACCACAGAATTTGAATTGTCATCCTGAGCCATGTGCACCATCCATCGCGCTCTTCGCGATGGGTGGGAGCGCGCCTGTGCCCCATTCATGCGCGTCTTTTGCGCATGAGTGGGAATCGCAAATTGTCCGCACTCCCACAAATCTCTGTCATCTTGAGCGAAGCGAAGCGAAGTCGAAAGATCCGCGGTTGCTTTTCACTCTCTCATCCTAACCACGATTCATGGGTGGCGGGTGGCCCCGGTCTCGATTCTGAGACCGGGGATTGATCTGCGACGGAGGTATCCACATCTATGACGATCTCCGCCGGCAGGTGGCCCGGGCAACAACCGTGAAGAACGGGCAGGTGGCCCACTCATCGCGATAGGGCCGCGATGAATGCGGCACATACCTCTTCCCTCCGAACGGCATAACAGTGGGACAATCAATGAGCGCTAAAACGCCCAATCCGTCGTCCCATTCCTGGGGAATCGGCTTTACAATCGATGCGTTCGGGAATCTGACGCAGACCAGCCCCATCTCCGGTATGACGAATTTCCCAATGTCCGTGAACCAGCAGGTGAACACGAAGAACCAATTTACATTGCTGGGGTACGGCTACGACGCGGCCGGAGAGGCCCTGGACGACGGGCTGGCCGCAGGATGCTCGGGCCACGGCTACGCGTGGAATGCGGAAGGCATGCAGAGTTGCGCCAACGGGACCACGTACACCTACAACGGCGACGAGGAGCGGGTGAAGAAGTCCAACGGAACGCTCTACTGGGGCGGAGGCGCGGGCGGGGCGCTTGCGGAGAGCGACTTGTCAGGCAACCTCACCGAGGAGTACATCTTCTTCAACGGCCAGCGCATCGCCATGAGAAATGCGTCCACGCACGTTGTCAGCTACTTTGTGCTGGACCACCTGGGCTCGACCAGCGTGCTGGCCGATGCCGCGGGGAATATCCTCAACGATTCCGACTACACGCCCTATGGCGGCGAAATCCCATTCACATCAGGCAATCCCGCCCAGCATTACAAGTTCACCGGCAAAGAACGGGATGCCGAATCCGGCAACGACTACTTCGGGGCCAGGTACTTCGCCAACATCACGGGCCGCTGGCTCTCGCCGGACTGGTCGGCCAAGGTTGAGCCGGTGCCGTACTCGAAGCTGGACGATCCGCAGAGCCTGAACCTGTACTCATACGTCGAGAACAATCCCATGATGCGCGTGGACCCGGACGGGCACCAAGGACCAGACCGCTTTGGATGTTCCGAGGGCGAAAAAGATTGTAATACCACTCCGCCTCCAACTTCAAAACCGGATACGCAATCGGCCCAACAGCAGGGACTAACCACGCAGTCACAGAATGCTATTGGAAGTGCCGCTGCAAAATATCACTATGACGCTAAGACCTTCACATCTGCGCTCCTAGCAGCAGCGGGCAAGAATGGCGTTGATCCAAACATCCTCGTGGGCCTCGGCTACCGAGAATCAAGCCTTAATCCTTCAGCCAAGAACGGAGGATTGTTCCAGATCCAAGATCCGAGCGCCTATGGCATAAAACCAGGAGACATCGGGAGTTTTGCCGCTCAACTTCCAGCCGCAGCAGGGGTGCTTTCAAACAACATCAAGGCATTCCATGGAAACGTGGATTTGGGAATTGCATCCTGGACGCTGGGAGTGGGTGGAACTCGACACTTGTTCTCAACTGGCGGTATGCAGGCCGTGAGAAGTGCTTGGCTGGATCGCAACCACCATGACTACGGTACGGTCGGCCCGGACTACGTCGATATCATCGATAAGTTTGAGCATTGAGGAGATTGCAAATGCGTGCTGTCATCACCATATTTGTGCTTTTGTTCGGAGTTATCGCAGTGGGCAATGTTTCGGCCCAGGATGAGATGAAAGCAGGAAGCGGCGGGATGTCGGTGGCGGAGTTTCGTAATCTAGCGGATTCTTTGCCGAAATTGCCTGGGAGCATTCAGGCGATCCGCTTCTTTAGCACGTCTGGGGGTCAGCGAGGAATCTCTGCTGCGTTAGCTACATTTGAGAAACAGGCAGGGTGGCAAATCTCGATATTCAATTCACGCGGCGATCAGAAATTCCAGTTGGGTTGGGAGTCTGGGAAGCTTGACGATAGCTTCTCTGTCAGCAGTCCCGATGCGTTGAAGATTTTTCATTTTGGAAACGAAGACGCGGTCGAGTTCAATGGCTGTGCCCCGCACGTTTGCCCAGATGTATTTTCGATTTTGCTGTACGTCCCATCCAAAGGGACTGCCTTCACTGCAAAGTACGTTTGGGGCAAGGTGACCTATTCGCCAACGCTGGGTACAGCCGCTGACGCACAATACAAATCCGCGTTGGATCAACTGGTGAGCGAGCACCGAAATCAGTAGGCAAATGGCCACTCGTTTAAGGCCCAACAGCAGAACACTGAGGTCGCCCAGGAAGAAGCGCCGGAGCCTCCGGAGGTGGCGGAACAAGAGCGAGAGCAAAACGCGCTGGAACCGGTCAAACCTGGCGAGAGCCGGTTCCGCAAATTCGGACAGGGGTATAAGTGGGAGTTCTGTTCTTCGGCAGCCTAAGATGGCTGAGAAGAGGAGAGCAGATGAGCAGGCGTCCACGCAGGAACCACACAGCGGCATTCAAGGCGAAGGTGGCCC
>DATLRP010000037.1:0-52204 GCA_035534635.1 Occallatibacter sp. | reverse complement strand
AGGGCGCAGAATCGGCTCCACCAACTCCCACTGTTCGTCTGTCAGTTCCCAACCGCCTGCCATCCAAGTCCGCGGAGACGCCTTGAGCACCTTCAGTCTCGCAGAAAAGGGCTGCCAAAATGTTTATGAGATGGGTTCTAGAAATACATTGCTGACTGCTGCACACGTCGCCAACAGGACAGGTGAAGTTAGGATCGTGGTAGCAGTTACAACTGGTGGGCACGCAGAGGTTCGCGATAGTATCGCAATCATTGGTTGTGCAGTCATGATCTGCGCCGCACGGTCCGCCAATTGGCTGTTGGGGACCGCACGCACCGTAAGTGCTCGGGCCACCTTCGTGAGCACCTGGACTCAGACAGACGCTTGGGGGTGTAGAGGTGTTGTTGCAGCAATCAGAATCCTGATTACAGGATTGCGTGTCGTTCCTGCAATTATCACATGCAGTAGTGGTGTTCGTACATGGTGGTTGGTTTCCTCCGCATCCCTGCCCTTTTGCATTCAGACAAAAGAGCAGGGGCGCGCAAATGCACAAACCCGCGAAGCTCCATCTTGCCCGACTCATAGGCACTCCTTAAAAGGGCAATCACATAAGCTTGTTATCTCTTCCACGACATGTGGTGAGTGGGAAAGGTTCGAGCGTTTGATGCTTTCTCCATCTCCATCAAGTACTGTACGAACAGATCCCTCCGTGCTCCATACCGATTAGGATCTTCTTCGACGCTCGATTGGTAGTTCTTGATTTGGTATATCAGGTAATCGAGCGACCGCCAATGACATGATTTGACCCACCCCAGATCATGATTATCAGTGTATAAAGGCTTCGCAAACTGCGCCCTGCGAGTCTTTAGCTCTTCTAAACTCCGAGCGGGATCCCATTCTGAGATCGGACTCTTAAGAATCCCCTCTTCCAATGCGCTATGGAATACCTCCGCGTTGACATCCCGGCATTCGTGAATCTCTTGGAGGGTCGATAGGTCACCTAGTTCTTTCCCATCGGCCCAAATAGCTGCCGTGATGCCACCTGTGCACCCTTTCCAGGCGCTTGTTGTTCTGAGTGTTTGGCCCGCTGCCCAGGGCTCAGAGTAGGTCATAGCCGCGTCGATATTACCATCATGCCCTTTGTGTTCGGGATCATCGCATCTGTATTTCCATGCGACCGCAACAAGAGGTGAATGATACAGGTTAGTAACGTCGATGATCGGCGCACCCTCAATTTCTTTGGTCTCGAAAGTCAACTTCAGGTAGCCGCCCATACCCGGCCAGAGCTCCTGAGCGAATGATTTGAGACTAAAGAAGAAAGGGAGCAAGAGCAGCATTGGCATCAGAACGGAACTACCTCTAGCACTGCCCATACAGAGTCTCCGTTGTCTCGACTGGCGTCGTATCGTTGGAAACACCGGTGTACCCTTGGGGATCATTATCGGTGCACTTGCAAGGGGTTGGATCTGCGGTCGCGTGCTGATCATAACCCGTCACATCTACGGTAATCTCACCCGAGCTTGAAATGGACCGTATTACTGCAGTTCCACGAGGATCATCCTCGTTGACGGTTAGGCTGGAGGCGGGTATGGAGGGCGTACACCCAGGGTACGAGTAATAGCACACACCAACCAGCTCAATCTGCCCATAATCAAGAACTTTCCCCGGATTGGGCCCCGCATTCTCCGTCCCCTCAACGACCCACAAGTTATCTGCGCATTCGCTGCCAGAGCCAGGCTGGCTCACGGTTGGTGTCGAAGCCGAACATTGTGCTTGTGCCCACGCAACTGGCGACCTGAACCCGACGAACAAGGCAAAAGCTAAAAGCATGAACCATTTATGCCCGACAACGCAGCGTGAGCATTGCAACTGTGTCATGGCTCTCCTCCTGGTATCATTGCCATGAACCCGCTACTCCTTAAGCCCTCAGCGCATAACTCAAACACTCATTAATGCCAACAGAATCTTTGGAGATTGCTGCGGCAGAAGGATAACACCAAAGGCCTGGTTCTCAAGGAATATTTGACAATCTTCTGGTGGAAGCATCGGTGCGTGTATAAATATGGTTCAGTTCGGAAGTCGCCCGACGCAGGCGTGTGGCCTAGGTCTCGGCTCTCACTCAAGGAACTGCGTATCTAAGGTCAAGAATGGCCCAATCTTCGCGGGCGGCGGGCAACTGTTTGACCGCGTTCGGGCGCCGCCCTATCGTTAAGTACGAGAGTACGTCTTTTTTGTGGGGGAGACGATGGCGACACCCGAGGCACCTGCGGCTGCGGCACTGAAGAAGACGGCGCTGAACGCGTGGCATCGCGCGCGGAAGGCAAAGATGGTGGATTTTGGCGGCTGGGATATGCCTGTGGAGTACCCCTGCCCACCACCCCAGCGACAAGGACCTGTCGCTGGGGGCCCCTGCGCGGGTGGCGGGCTTGTTGCGGAGCACATGGCGGTGCGGACCGGCGTGGGCTTGTTCGACGTGAGCCACATGGGCGAGATACAGTTTCGCGGGCCGGGGTCGCTGGATGCGGTGCAGCGGATCACGATGAATGATGCGGCGAAGCTGAAGGACGGGCAGGCGCACTACTCGGCGCTGCTGACCGAGCGGGGCACGTTTGTGGACGACATTCTGGTGCACCGTCTGGGCGAGAACGATTATCTGCTGGTGGTGAACGCGGGGACCAAGGACAAGGACTATGCGTGGGTGCGGAAGCAGGTGGGCGGCATGCCGGGAATCCACGTGAGCGATTATTCGGCGTACTACTCGCAACTGGCGCTGCAGGGGCCGCGTGCGCTGGAGACGCTGAAGAAGCTGACGAAGGTGGATCTGGCGGCGATCCGGAATTACTGGTTCACGTTTGGGACGGTGACGGGGATTCCGAACGTGATGATTGCGCGGACGGGGTACAGCGGCGAGGACGGCTTTGAAGTGTACCTGCCGGCGGACGAAGCAACGACGGTGAAGATGTGGGAGGCGCTGCTTGAAGCGGGCGAAGAGTTCGGAATAAGGCCATGCGGGCTGGGCGCGCGGAATACGCTGCGGCTGGAGGCGGGGATGAGCTTGTATGAGCACGAGATTTCAGAAGAGATCAACGTGTTTGAGGGCGGGCTGGAGCGCTGGCTGAAGCTGGACAAAGGCGATTTTATTGGGCGCGAGGCGCTGCTTGCGGTGCAGGCGGCGGGAGGGCCGACGCGGCGCGTGGTGGGGCTGGAGATGGTGGAGCGCGGCATTGGACGCGATGGGTACTTCCTACTGTCTATGACCGGAGAGCGCATTGGCACGATTACATCGGGCTCGCCTGCGCCGTTTTTGAAGACGAATATTGCGATGGCGCTGGTTCCGGCGGAGGCGGCCGCGGCGGGAAGTGACGTGATGGTGGAAGTACGCGGAAATCGGGTGCGCGCGAAGCAGGTGCCGCTGCCGTTTTACAAGCGGGCGAAGAAATAAGACGGTCGCCGGCTGGCGTGCAGTGGGTACACATCAAGGAGACATGCCGATGGGAAGCAATGGTTGGCGCGGAGGCGCGGGCATTACGCTGATGCTGGCGGCGCTGTGCGCGGCGGCGGCGGCACAGAGCCAGGCGGCGAAGGGCGACGGGGTGCTGCAGATGGCGCACCTGGGGCGGTGCAGGCTCGAGAGCGGCGCGGTGATTGAAGATTGCCGGATTGGGTATCGGACGTTTGGGCATCTGGACGCGAAGCACGACAATGCAGTGCTGATGCCGACCTGGCTCTTTGGAACGAGCGCGGACCTGAAAGGGCTGTTCGGCGACGGGAGCAAGCCGGAGCAGGTTGTGGATACGCGGCGGTTCTTTGGGATTGCGATTGACGCGCTGGGGGACGGGATTTCGTCGTCGCCTTCAAACAGCGCGGCGCAGCGCGGGACAAAGTTTCCCCAGTTCACCGAGCGGGACATGGTGGAGGCCGAATATCGCGTGCTGACGGAGGTGCTGAAGCTGCAGCATCTGCACGCGGTGGTGGGATTGTCGATGGGCGGCGAGCAGACGTTCGACTGGGCGGTGGCGCATCCGAAGTTTTTTGACCTGGCGGTGCCGATTCTGGGCACGCCGCGGCTGACGCCCTATGACCTGGAGACAAAGACGATCCAGATTGACACGATTGTGGACGATCCTGCGTATGACCATGGGAATTACACGAAGGAGCCGGCGCTGAAGCTGGCGAACCTGTTCGGGAACTTGACGGTGACGACGCCGGAGTCTCGGAATGCGGCGACGACGCGTGAGGGGTTTGCGGAGTTTGTGAAGCAGGCAGAGGCGCCGCTGGAGGGTGACGCGAACGACCGCGTGTGGCAGCTACACGCGATTGTGATGCAGGACGTGATTGGCAAGCACACGCTGGCCGAGGCGGCGCGTGCCACGCGGGCGCGGTTCCTGGTGATTGTGAATGCGAACGACCACCTGGTGAATCCGGAGCCGGCGCTGGCGTGGGCAAGGGCGAAGAGCGCGCCGGTGTACATTTCGCACGGGACGTGCGGGCACCTGATCATGAGCTGCGACGCGGCGGCGGTTTCGAGCAGGGTGCGGGAGTTTCTGGCGACAGGCGCGGTGAAATAAGCGCGCGCAGGATGCAGCTTCAGGCCGCGGTGCTGTGTCCTTCGCAGTTGAGGACGCCGAGGTTGCGGCTCCACGGCCCGACGGCCTGGCGAAAGGGACTGGCCAGGACGCGCGAAAGCTGATGCAGGTGCGTGAGGTCATGCGCGGCCCAGGCGGAGAGTAGCTGGGCGAGCGTGACGGCACCAAACGCCGGATGGGTTCCGAGGCGGTCGAGGTCTGCGGGCTGCAGGTTGAGGTCGGCGAGATCGCTGAGGCTGACGGCGCGCATGTGGGCGAACTCGTCGAGGAGCTGGGCGAGAGATTTGCCGTGCATTTCGCGGATGTGGCCGAGGCGATCGAAGGGCGGAAAGGGCTGGGACTGGCCGTGGGCAAGGATGTGGCGCGCGCGTGGCAGCCAGTCCGCGCGCTCGCAGTGGATGAGGTGGCCGATGACGTCATGCGCGTTCCAGGTGTAAGGGCCTTCGTCGGCGAGGGTGAAGGTTTCAGGAAGATCGCCGAGGAGCGCGGAGAACGCGGCGGGCATGCGGTCGAGCAGAGTGAGCGTGTGCTTCAGGCTTGGCTCCATGGGTGACCTCGCGGCAGTTGCGGCGACCATGGTAGCAGGGTTTGAGGGAGGGCGGCGTGCGCTGGCAAAAGTGTGCCCCGTTTCCGGAGTCGCGCGATGCGGCGGGAACGGGGCACTGATGTTTGCGTTGAAAGCTGCGCGAAGGCGGCGCTGCAACTTCACACCTGCATGACGTCGGCTTCCTTTTTGCGGCAGAGCTCTTCCATGCGGCGGATCTCGTCGTCGGTCATCTTTTGGACTTCGTCGAGCGCGCGCTTCTCTTCGTCCTCGCTGATTTTTTTGTCTTTGGCGAGTTTCTTGAGGGCGTCATTGCCGTCGCGGCGCACGTTGCGGACGGCGGTGCGGTGCTCCTCGAGGACTTTATTGAGGTGCTTGACGACCTCGCGGCGGCGCTCTTCGGTCATGGGCGGGATGGGAACGCGGATGATCTTGCCGTCGGAGAGCGGATTGAAGCCGAGGTCGGAGGTCTGGATGGCCTTTTCGATCTCCTTGAGGATGTTTGGATCGTAAGGCGATATGAGGATGAGCTGGGGTTCGGGCGTGGAGACCTGGGCCATCTGGGTGATGGGAGTCAAGGTGCCGTAGTAGTCGACTTTAATCTGGTCGAGCATGTGGACGCTGGCGCGGCCGGTGCGCGTGGAGGCCAGGCTGGACTGGAAATCGGCCACGGCATGGTCCATGCGACGCTTGAGGTCGGCGGAAAGATCCTTGAGTGCCGGAATGCCGGCCATAGTCGAGACTGCCATAGGGTTTGGTCCTCGCGAATCCAGTTGCAACGGCTATTTTACAACCACGCGGGAGCCGGGCGGAGCGTGAGGCGCGCTCAGGCGAGTACGGTGAGGCCGGTGGAGGCGGCCTGCTCATGCGCGTGGTAACTGGAGCGGACGAGCGGGCCGGATTCGACATGGCGGAAGCCCATTTTGAGAGCTTCGCTCTTTAACTCCTGAAACTCTCGAGGCGTGTAGAGGCGCGCCATGGGCAGGTGGTCGCGCGAGGGGCGCAAGTACTGGCCGATGGTGAGGATGTCGCAGCGGACGCGGGCGAGGTCACGGAAAACGTCGAGGAGCTCGTGGGTTTCTTCGCCGAGGCCGACCATGACGCCAGACTTTGTGATGCCGGCTGGGTTTAATTCTTTGGCGTAGCGCAACAACTCAAGCGAACGCTGGTAGCGCGCGCCGGAGCGGACGACGCTGTAGAGGCGCGGGACGGATTCGGTGTTGTGATTGAGCACGTCAGGGCGGGCCTCGACGACGGTGCGGATGGAGGCGGGGTCGCCCTGGAAGTCGGGGATGAGGACCTCAACGCTGCAGCCGGGAGCCTGGCGGCGCACTTCATCGATGACCATGGCGAAGATGCGCGCGCCGCCGAGGAGGTCGTCGTCGCGGTTGACGCTGGTGACCACTGCGTGGAGCAGCCCCAACTTGGCCACTGCCTCCGCGACCCGGCGAGGCTCGTCGAAGTCGATGGGTTCCGGGCGGCCCTTGGGCACGGCGCAGAAGCCGCAGCGCCGCGTGCACAGGTTGCCCAGCATCATAAAGGTGGCGGTTTTGTGGTGCCAGCACTCGCCGATGTTGGGGCAGTGCGCGCTTTCGCAGACGGTGTGCAGATTGAGCGAGCGGGCAAGGCGCTTGAGGGAGTGGTAATTTTCGCCCATGGGGGCGCGGGCCTTGAGCCATTCAGGCTTGGGGGCCGGGAGGGAACGCGCGGGAGCGATCTGGATCAGTTCCATGGGAGGTCTCGCGTGAGAGCTGCCTGCCAGTATTGTAGCGGCAACGGAAAGCGGCGGAGTTTCGTCCAATGAGATGGGGTTGTTAGACTGCCCGGGGGAGTTTTGAAAAGAGCCATGGGGTTGAGGATGGGGACGGCGGTGTGCGCGCTGGCGCTGGCCGGTGCGGCGTGCGCGGGGGCACAGGCGGCCCAGAGCGGCGGAAGTGCGAAGACGGCGCTGAAGCTGAAGAAGCATCCGGTGGTGGCGCTAACCTTTGACGATTTGCCGGCGGCGGGGGGGCTGCACGTGGGCCGGACGCGGCTGAAGACCGCCGAAACGCTGGCCGACGAGCTGCGCGCGCATCACCTGAAGGGCGTGTACGGATTTGTGAACGCGAACTCGCTGGAAGGCGATCCGGATACGCAGGCGGCGCTGAAGATCTGGCTGAAGAAGGGGATGAAGATTGGCAATCACACGTTCTCGCACCCGTCGCTGACCGACGAAACGGCGGGGGAGTATATCCACGACATGGAAGAGGACGAGCCGGCGCTCAAGAAATACGCGGGCAAGAGCGACTGGCACTGGTTCCGCTATCCCTACCTGTGCGAAGGAGACACGCTGGCAAAGCGCAACGCGGTGCGCGACTGGCTGAAGGCGCACGGCTACCGGGTGGCACAGGTGACGCTGAACTTCAACGACGACGACTGGGACGACGCCTACGGACGCTGCCTGGAAAAGCACGACGAGGCCGGAATTGCGTGGCTGAAGAAGAGCTATCTGGATAACGCGCGGGAGTTTTTGCGCGAGGGACGCGAGGAAGAGCAGATTGCGCTGGGGCATGAGATTCCGAATGTGCTGCTGCTGCACGCGACGGATTTTACGACGCTGATGTTGCCGCAACTGATGGAGATTCTGCACGAGGATGGCTTCCGGTTTGAGTCGCTGAAGAAGGTGGAGAGCAATTCGGCGTACCGGATCAATCCCAACGAAGTGTCGAAGGATGGAGGGTCGCTGATGAATCAGATTCTCGACGCGCACCACCTGCCATATCCCAAGTTTGTGCCGGAGCCGAGCGATACGTTGGAGAATCTCTGCAAGTAAGTTGACTTATCGGTGGGTTAAAAGTAAGTTACGCGCAGATGGCGCGAGGGCTAAAGCCTCAATCTCTTAAAACGGCGTGCAGCACGACTGAAGTCGTGCCCTGTTACAAAGCATCCTAAAGCCTGTCGCAAGTCATTCTGAAAAGGGTGCGAGCTGAAAAGAGTGTGAGGGTACACTGCACAAAAGCGGGTGAAGCTTTTGGCGCGGGCCGGAGCTTCTCCCCTTGTCTATGTTGCGGCTTTGCGGATGTTACTTGTTTGGGCCGCCAGTGTATTTATTCCACCAGGCGAGCCAGCGCTCGCAGCGGTCGCGGATGTAACTGGGGCGCGTGAAGCCGTGGAACTGGCCAGGGTAGACGACTAACTCGGCGGGACGGTTGAGGGATTTGAGAGCCTGATACATCTGCTCGCCGCCGAGGAGGGGAACATTCATGTCCGACGTTCCGCCCATGAAGAGCATGGGTGTGTGGACGCGCTTGTCGACTTGCAGGAATGGATAGCCGAGCTTGATGTACTCCTGCAGGTGGCTCCAGGGCTGGCCGAGCTCCATGTCGTACTGCTGGATGTACTGGTCAAAGCCGTAGAAGGAGATGGGCATGGCGACGCCTGCGCCGCTGATGGCGCACTTGAAGCGGTTGGTGTTGGCGACGGTGTAGTCGGTGAGGATGCCGCCATAGCTCCAGCCGGTGACGGCGAGGCGGTTGGGGTCAGCGACGCCAAGGGCGACGGCCTTGTCGACGCCGGCGAGGAGGTCCTTGACTTCAAGGTTGCCCCAGTCAGCAAAGATGGCCTTGGCGTAGGCCTGGCCGCGGCCGGAGGAGCCGTGATAGTTGACGTTGAGCTCCGCGTAACCGTTGGCGGCGAGCCACTGGCGCATGAAGTTGAAGCCGTGCTCGTCCTGGCCGTTGGGCCCGCCGTGGATGAAGAGCACCATGGGAACGGGCGAGCCGGACTTGAAATCGGCTGGTTTGGTGAGCAGGCCGTGTACGTCGGCGCCGTCCGGGCTTTTGAACTCGATGCCCTGGGTGGGCACGAGGTTGAGCTCGGCCACGAGCGCGTCATTGTGGTGCGTGAGCCGGCGGAGATGGCCGTTGTTCAATGCATATAATTCTCCGGGCTGCTCATCGTCCGTGAACAGAACGACGGTGTGACCGGCGGCTCCATCCCAGGCGGAGACGGAACCCTGGCGGTTGAGGAGTTTGGTGTCGCCGGGGCCGGAGAGGTCCGTTTGCGCGGGGTACTGGTTGCGGTCGTCAGCAACGAGATAACTGAGCTTGCCGGCGGGGGAGAAGATGGGCCAGCGGACGCTGCGGTCGAGGCCGGATGCGGGGTAAGTGACTTTGCCGCTGAGTGTGACGACGGCGGGTTTGTTTTGCGAGTACTCCATGTACTTGGGCGCCGCGCCCTGGGTGTAGGCAATGGATTCCGAGTCCGGCGACCAGGCGAGATGGCCGCCGTCGGGGCCATCCCATGTGGTGAGCTTGCGCGGGGCGGAGCCGGCCTTGGCGGGGACGACGAAGACATCGTCGTTATTGGTACGGTCGGGATCGGGATCTTCATCGCTGACGAAGGCAATCCACTTGCCGTTGGGCGAGAAGGCGGCGTTCTCCTCGTTCACATCCTTGGTGGTAGTGAGCTTTTCGTCCTTCTTGCCGGCGATGTCGTAGAGGTAGAGCGAGTCCCAGTCGTCGTCGCGGAGGTAGCCCACGCGGTCCTGCTTGAAGTGGTAGCGGTCAATCACGATGGGCTTTGGGGCCTTGGGCTTTTTGCCTTTCTTGGGCAGCGGCTCATGGCGCGGGTGGAGGGTGAGGAGGAGCTGTTTGGAGTCAGGCGACCAGAGATAGCCGTGGATGATCTGGTCTGTAATGGCGGTGAGCTGGCGGGCTTCGCCACCGCTGCGGTCAAGGAGCCAGACCTGATTGCCCTTGGCGGGGCCGGGGCGCGAGGAGAGGAAGCTGATGGATCGGCCGTCGGGGCTGAACTGCGGATCGGATGCGCTCTCCTCGCCGTAGGTGAGCTGGAGGTGGATTTCGCCGTCCCAACTGACCATCCAGAGATTGGAGATGTGCTTGTCCTTTTTGGTGTCCGTGTGGCTGACGGTGTAGAGGATCCACTTGCCGTCAGGCAAAATGACGGGGCGGCCGACGTTCATGAGCCGGTCGAGATCGTCGAGATTGATGCCGCGCTTGTGGGGTGTGTCCGCAGCGTGGGCCGGCGCGAGGAAGAGTTGGGACCCGGTGCAGAAGAGGCCAAGCGAAAGCAGGGAAGAAAGAGAGATGCGCAGCATGGAAGGAAGGGTAACACAGGGGTGCAAGCGGAACCGGCGCGCCGGCGGCCGCGTGGACAGGCTCTGGATGAGCAGGATTGGCGCGGCTAATGCAGGCGGGAATGAACTTCAGGCCGGATGAGATAGAGGAAAAAGACGAGGTTGAGCAGGCCCTGCACGAGGGCCGGAAACTGATGGAGCGAGGCAAATATCCAGAGGTTGTAAGAGGCGAGAAGGAAGACGGCGGAGAGAGCCAGAGCCCACGCCCAGCGGAGCAGGAGCAAGAGGCCGAAACTGGCGCTGAGGAAGGCGGCCGAGAAGCATAAGTAGAGCCGCGGGTAATGGTGGCCGTCAACGACCCCGATGATGATGACGGCGGCGAGGACGAAGAGATAAAGGCAGATGGCGGCGACGCCGGGGACGGGGAGGAGATTGACGCGCGGCGAGCTTGGAGCGATTTTAGCGCCGGGCTGCGCGGGCGTTTCGGGCTGGCCGGCGGGATCGTGTGGAGCTTCAGGCATGCTGGACTCGCGGGGTTAAAGGGTGTGGAGGTAGGCGAGAAGGTCGCGGAGCTGGGCGTCGCTGACGGGAATGGCGGGCATGGTTCCGTGGCCTTCAAGGATGGTGGCGGTGATGCGCTCGTTGGTGGGCGGCGCGCCGGAAGGCATGGAAGGCAGCTTGGTGAGGGCTTGCAGGCCGGGACCATGAAGGCCGGCGGTGGTGGTGGGGTAATGGCAGCGGGCGCAGCGGGCCTGGAAGACGGCCGCGCCGCGGGCTTCCTGGGGGTTCCATTCCGAGGCGGGCTTGGAAGGCGGCAGAGGACGGCAGCCGGCGAGGGCGAAAAGCAGAAGAGCCGCGCAGGCGACGACGGCGAGCAGGGCGGCAAAAGAGCGTGTAGGCATTCGCTTATCGATGATAAACGGTGGGGATAAACAGTGCGGGAGCGGGTTTTTTCGAGCGAAGGCAAGGGAGGGTCCGTCAGTCAGAGCGGAATACAGGACGCAGCGAAGGATGTGCGGCGGCTGGAGACGGCAAACAAGAGAGAGGAAGGCAAACGATGGGCATGGGGATTGATATGTGGAGGCGGCGGACCGTATGTGCGATTGCGTTGGCGTCTGCAGGAGCGATGATGGCGGCGGTTCTGACGGTGGGAAGCGTGACGGCGCGCGCGCAGGAGCCGACGGCGAAGCCGATGGGGTCGATTCCGGCCGGGGAGACTTACGCGGTGATTCCGCTTAAGAACATCAAGACCAACCAGGATGGAAACGGCGTGATGACGGCACTGCGCAATGTGCTTACGCGGGCGCACATCTATTACGTGTCTACGCAAAACGCGGTGGCGATTCGCGGCACGCAGGAGGACGTGGATGCCGCGCGCAAGATGCTGGCGGAGCTGGACAAGCCGCAGATGGCGTACCGGCTGACTTACAGAATTACGGTGAAGGAAGGCGGAAAGACAATGGATACGCGGCACTTTGAGCTGGCGCTGGATGCGAGCGGCAGGGCGGAGATGAAGCAGGGCAGCCGCGTGCCTATCGTGACCGGAACGACGGATGCGCAATCCGGGGCGAAGCCGCAGGTGCAGTACGTGGATGTGGGGCTGAAGATTACGGCGGAGCTGGACGGCGCGCGGCTGCGCAGCGCGGTGGAGGAGTCAAGACTGCGGGAGAACAAGTCGAGCATGGGGGCCGGTGATCCGGTTGTGGAGCAGACGGTGCTGAACGGAGATACGCCGCTGGAGTTGGGCAAGGCGCTGACACTGGGCACGCTGGATGTGCCGAGCACAGCGACGACGGTGGCGAAGCAGGAAGTGGTGGAAGTGACGGCGGAGCCGGTGGAGTAAGTTGCGCTACTCCGTCGCGGCGATGGCCTCGCAAATGCGCTCCATGGCGGCGCGGTAGGCCTCGTCGCCGGGGCGGTGGCCATTGACGAGGATGGAGAAGGCGATGATTTTGCCGCTGTCAGTCTGGAGATAGCCGGAGAGCGCGCCCGTCTCATTGAGCGTGCCGGTCTTGGCCCAGAGGCGGCCCTTGAGCGGCGAGTTGAGAAAGCGATGGACGAGAGTGCCGTCGTGGCCGGCGATGGGGAAGGTGTCTCTCCACTGCTGGCCCCAGGGCTGGCGTGAGGCGTAGGCGAGAAGCTGCGTGAAGGCGCGAGGAGCGATGCGATCATCCATGCTCATGCCGGAGCCGTCGTAGAAGAAGAACTCATCATCCTTGACGCCGGCATTGAGGAGGAACTGGCGGACGACGCGGGTTCCCTGCTCGAGGCTGCCGTCACCGGCGCAGAGCTTGCCAAGGAGGCGGAGCAGCAGCTCGGCGTGGAGGTTCTGGCTGATTTTGTTGGTGAGCTTGATGTCGTCCGCGACGGGCACGGAAATGTGCGTGGCGAGGACGCGGCGGCCGTTGAGAGGGGCCTCGACGGTGGAGAGCGTGGCTGGAAAGAGGTGGATGGGCTGATCGCGCTCGGCGGAGAAGTCGCCGGTGCCGTTGGGCAGGCGATGGGCGGAGGTGGCTGCGCCATTGACCTGGATGCCGCGCTGCTCGAGGGCGCTCGTGAAGGCGAGCGCAGTGAATTCGGCGGGATCGTTGACGGCGAGTGAGGCTTCAAGGCCCTGGTGGGGCGCGGTTCCCCAGGCGCGGACGAGCAGGCTGCCGGGCATGCGCGAGAGGCCGGGATGGGCGGCCTGGCCGGCGGGCGCGGCGGTCATGGTGGTTTCCAGAGTGTAGTAATCGATGGGCGGATTCCAGACGGTGAGCAAGCCGCCGGGGGCCGCGGAGTCGGGCAGGAATTCGAGCTGAACAGTGTTGTCGTTGAAGGTGAGCGCGGAGGCGGGCGCGCCGTAGTCCCACTGCAGGTCGTCCCAGGACCAGGATGCGCCGTAGGGCTCGGAGAGGAAGTAGCTGTCGTCGCCGATAATGTTGCCGTCGACGGTGCGCACGCCGGCCTGCTCGACCTGCTGGGCGAGGAGGTTGAGGACGTTCATGGTCTGGGCTTTGGGCGGGGCCGGGCTGGAGGCGTCGGGTTCGCGGTAGGGATAAGAGAGGTTGCTGAGCGTGGGGTCGCCGACGCCGAGGAGGACAAGATTGCCGTGGAGGGTGCCGGCGGCATCGACGGAGCCGTCAGCGACGACGTGGGTGGTCCAGGTGAGGGTGTTCACGGGCAGCAGGGCAAAGGCGGCGGCGGTGGTGGTGAGCTTGGCGTTCGAGGCCGGCGTGAAGAGGCGGTTCTCGTTGAGGCCGTAGATCTGCTTACCATCCAGCGAAGTGATGCTTATGCCGAAATCGTCGAGGGCGACGTCGGGCGCGGAGATAATCTTCTGAATGCGCTGGGCGAGCGTGCCGGTGGGCTCGGCCTGGTTTTTCTTGAGGCGCGCGTGGCGGGTTTGTGCGGGAAGAAGGGCGGGCGCAACGAGCAGGGCCGCCAGCAGGAGCGCGGAGGCTAGCCGTGGAAGACGCATGGCCGGAGTGTAGCAGGTGGGCGCGCGCGGGTGGCGGGTGAAGGGCGGATAGAATCAGAGCGTGCCGCGGGGCCGAGAGATGGATGAACGCAGTTGGAACGCGAAGCGGACGGTGTGCGGCTGGCGGCTGCGCACGCGCGTGCTGGAGCTGGGCCGGCGGACGATGGTGATGGGCGTGGTGAACGTGACGCCGGACTCGTTCAGCGATGGAGGCGCGTTTTTGCGCACGGAAGATGCGGTGGCGCATGCGCTGCGCATGTTGGACGAGGGCGCGGACGTGGTGGATGTGGGCGCGGAGAGCACGAGGCCGGGGTCGAAAGCGGGGTCGAAGGCAGGCAGAGAGCCGGCGGTGAGCGCCGAGGAGGAGCAGGCGCGGCTGCTGCCGGTGGTGGAAGGAATCCTGGCGGCGAGACCGGATGCGGTCGTCAGCGTGGATACGTATAAGGCTGCGACGGCGCGGGCGGGGCTGGAGGCCGGCGCGGAGATGGTGAACGACGTGAGCGGCTTTGGGTGGGACACGGAGATGGTGGCGGTGTGCGCGGAGGCGCGCTGCGGCGTGGTGCTGATGCATACGCGGGGAAGGCCGGAGGAGTGGGGCACGCAGGCGCGGCTTGTAGCCGACGATGTGATGCAGACGGTGCGCACCGGGCTGGCGGCGAGCCTGGAAGCGGCGCGGCGGGCGGGAGTGGGCGAAGAGGCGATTGTTCTGGACCCCGGATACGGATTCGGCAAGCGGCTCGAAGAAAACTATGCGCTGCTGGCGCGGCAGGCGGAACTTCTTGATCTGGGCCGGCCGCTGCTTGCGGGGCTTTCAAGGAAGTCGTTCCTGGGTTGGACGCTGCGGGGGCTGCATGGCGGCGCAGATGCTGCGGTGAACGAGCGCGAGACGGCGAGCGTGGCGGCGATGGTGGCAGCGATTCTGCACGGGGCGTCGATTGTGCGGGTGCATGAAGTGCGGCCGGCGGTGGAAGCGGCACGGATTGCGGACGCGGTGCTCGACGCGGGCTAGGGCAGTTCCCTTTCGATTGCGCGAATGCTGGACAAATTAGCGCGCGGACATCTGGTGGAGCTTGAGGATGGTGTTCCAATTACGCGCGGTGGCTTCAATGGAAGCGCCGACGGCGCGATTCATGACAGCCGGGGTGAATTTGGTGTCGGCTGCGCCGTCGGGCAGGTGGAGATAGAGCATGTCGCCGCGGAAGTGAAAGCGGTCGCGGCGATTGGGGTTGGCGGCGGCGACGCGATTGAGTTCGGCGGCTGCCGATGCGGGCGCGGGAGCGGAGAGAAAGACGGCGTGGACGCGCGCGCCGTCGGCTGCGGCCTCGGCGGGGTAGGGATTGTCTGCGATTGCGCGGGTGAGCTGGTCATGCGTGCGGAGAAGCACGCCGACGGGCCTGCCCATGCGCTTTTCAAGCGCGGTGGCGAGAGCCTTGTGGACGGTGGATGCGGAGCCGGGCGCATCGAAGACGGCGTTGCCGCTCTGGATGTAGGTTTCGACGTTGCGGAGGCCTAGGCCGGCGAGGAGCTTGCGCAGGTCGGCCATGGGAAGCTTGCCGGTGCCGCCGACATTGACGGCGCGAAGCAGGGCGACGTAAGTGGGCATGAGCGCTCCTGAGTGCGTGAAGCCACGTGCAGTGCGTGAATCCGATTGCGCGCAAAGGCGCGTTGGAGCGAGTGTAGCGCGAGCGGCAGGGCTAGCGGCGGTCCGAGCCGAAGCAGACGAAGAGTCCGCCAAGGATGGCGAGCGTGGCCAGCACGGGGACGAGCAGCCAGAGCGCGCCGGAGAAGCTTGGCATGCTGGCAGGCAGAAGTGTGGTGGGGATGAGCGCGGCCGGGTTGAGTGAGTCGGGATGGAAGGCGTGCGGCAGACTCGCGAGCCAGGCGAGCCATTGGCGGCCGCGCGCGGCCTGGGCGGCGAGCGCGAGCGATGCGGCGACGAGTGCGACAGCGAAGGCGAAGAGCTGCGCGCCGAGAATGGGCTTGCGGATGGTCTGCAGCGCGGAGTTGCGGTGGCGGAGCTGGGCGCGCCACCAGAGGATGCCGGGCGCCTGAAGCCGCGCGGTGGATGAGGACTGCGCGCGGGCGTGGCGGAAGGCGAGCGTGACGGCGAGCAGATCAGAGCAGGCGCGGCACATGGGAACGTGGGCCTGAAGATCGGGCGGGCAGGCGTGGGGCCAGTGGCCGCGATGGAGCAGGCCTGCGAGTTCCCTTTCGCGTGGGCAGGTGCGGAGGATCATGCGGACCCTCCGGCGGTGGAGCGACCTTCACGCAGGAAGGCGGCGAGCTTGCGGCGTGCGCGGAAGAGCAAGAGGCGAATGCCGGCGGAGGCCAGACCGGTGATCGCGGCGATTTCGCGGTGGGAGTAGCCCTCGGCGTAGGCGAGCCAGAGAAGCTGGCGGTCGCGCGGGCGCAGCAGTGCGAGGGCGGGACCGAGAAGGATTTGCGAATCGGAAACGTTGGACGCGGAGGCGCAGGCAAAGAGGTCTTCAGGCACGTCTTCGAGCGAATGGGCGCGCGGCCTGCGCCAGTGGTCGCGGAGAAGGTTGGTGGCGATGCGGAAGAGATAGCGGCGCGCGGCGACCTCGCCGTCAGAGGGATGGTCCGCGGTGAGAAAGCGGACGAAGCTCTCCTGCATCAGGTCATCAGCGAGGGCCGGATCGCCGGAGACGCGGGCCAGATAAGCCCAGAGCGGGCGGGCGGAGCGCTCGTAAAAGCCGGCAAACTGGTCGCTATCCATGCCGGAGACGGCAGGCGTGGCGAGCGCGTCGCCGGCGAGCGGATTCGGGATTGCGGATTCCCAGGGCATGCGTCGAAGCTTCCTCACCGTCCGGGCTCCGGTCTGAGCTCACAGTTTGTCCTGCGAGCCGAAGGGAGCAATAGAGTGGGTGGCCGCCGAGGATTCGGGCATGAGTCCAAGGCGCGCGGCGAGCACCCAGGTGATTCCTGCGGACAGGATAAAGCCAATGCCGGGCATGAGGACAATGGTTCCGAGGACGAGCATGGGGTTTTCCATGTCCTTGCCGGCGTGGCGCAGCAGCAGGAGGCCGATGCCGAGCAGGACCATGACGACGCCGGCCTGCAGCGGCGTGAGCACGCGGGCGACGGCGTTGGGCATGCGCTGGCCGGAGTCAAGCTGGACGGGAATGGGCGCGGCCTCAAGGAAGCGGCGGCCTGCATCGGTTTCCATATAGGTGGCGAGCTCCTGCGTGGAGCTGAACTTGTCAATGAGGCGGGTGTGGACCTCGCTCTGCAGCTTGAAGACGCGATTCCAGCGGCGGTTCTCAAGGAAGACGCGGATCATCCAGACGAGGGCGACGAGGAAGCAGGCGAGCGCGAGGACGGGCGGCATGTCACTGAGGAACTCGGCCCACATGGATCGGGTTGGCTGCACCTGGATGAGGTCGGGCCAGACGGCGCGCTCGAGGGCTTCGTCGCGCTGGCCGTCAGGGTGGTCGAGATGGGAGAAGAGATAGAAACCGGGATTGCGCGCAACGTCGGGATGCGCGGCGATGAAGTCAGCGAGCTGCGGATTGTTGCGGGCGACATAGGCCTGATCGGAGAGCAGCGAGGGGTCGCGCGCGACGACGGTGGTAAGCGTGGGGCTGGTGCGCAGCAGGTGGAGAAGCTGTTCCTGGGTGGCCGCGACGTCCTTGTCAGAGAGTTGCTCCGGTGCGGGGGACGTGCGGGCCTGCGCGGCGGCGAACGAGACGGGCAGCAGCGTGGCGACGGCGAAAAGGCCGGCGAGCCAGAATGAGCGGCGAAAAGCGTGCATGGTGGGCTCCGTTGAATTGCGCAAGCGGCGCTTGGGGCCGCTGCTGCCGGTACAACGGATGGCAAGGGGATTGGTTAACAGGTGAAATGATGCGGATGCGAGACTGAATCGAAGGTGGGTCTGCTAGATTGCTGGGGGAGTGAGGATGCGAAGAAACTTGCTGCGAATTCTGTTTGTGCTGAGTGTTGCGGTGGGTTGCGGGTGCGTGGCGGGCGCACAGGAGAGCGCGGCGCAGCCTGGGGCGGTCCCGGTGAAGATTCGCGTGGACCTGCATGCCGGCGTTGCGCCGTTCCGGCCAATTTACAGCTTCTTCGGTTACGACGAAGCGAACAATACGACGACGCCGCATGGACGCGAGCTGCTGCGCGAATTGCACGATCTGAGCCCTGTGCCGGTGTACATCCGCGTGCACTACCTTCTTACGTCGGGCAGTGGCAAGCCGGAGCTGAAATTCAGCTCGACGAATGTGTATACCGAGGATGCGAGCGGAAAGCCGCACTACAACTTCACGATTCTGGACGGCATTTTCGATGCGTGGCAGGCGGCAGGCGTGCGGCCTCTGGTGGAGCTTGGGTTTATGCCGCGCGACCTGGCGGCGAAGGAGCCCGGACGGCACCAGCCTTACGAGGTGCACTTCCCCGGCTCGACGATTGCGGGCGCGTCGAACAATCCGCCGAAGGACTACAAGCGCTGGGAGGCACTGGTGCATGCGGTGACGGCGCACCTGGTCGAGCGCTATGGCCGCGCGGAAGTGCTGAAGTGGTACTTCGAGGTGTGGAACGAGCCGGACATCCCCTACTGGCATGGGACAGAGCAGGATTACTTCAAGCTCTACGACTACTCGGTTGCCGGCGTGCGCGCGGCGCTGCCGGGGGCGCGCGTGGGCGGGCCGGCGACGACCGGGCCGGGCGGCAAACATGCGCGCCAGTACCTGCGCGATTTTCTGGAGCACGTGGGGCATGGACGCAGCGCGGCCACGGGAGGCCCGGTTCCGCTGGATTTCATCTCGTTCCATGCGAAGGGATCGCCGGTGTTCCACGACGGCACGGTGACGATGGGGCTGAATCATGAACTGACCGACGTGGACCAGGGATTCTCACTGGTCGCGTCGCTACCGCGGTTCAGGCATGTGCCGATTTTGCTGACCGAGGCTGACCCGGAAGGCTGCGCGGCGTGCTCGGCGCGAACGAATCCGGCGAACAACTATCGCAACGACACGCTCTATCCGGCCTATACAGCGGCGGCATTCAAGGCGCTTCTGGATTTGCAGCGCGAGCACGGCGTGGACCTGAGAGCGATGCTGAGCTGGTCCTTCGAATTTGAAAACCGGCAGTACTTCGAGGGCTTGCGATCACTGGCGACGAACGGGATCGACAAGCCGATTCTGAATCTGTTTCGGATGCTGGGGATGATGAGCGGCGAGCAGGTGGGCGTGACGAGCACGAACGTTGTGCCGCTGGAGACGCTGGTGCACGAAGGAGCGCGCGGCGCGCCGGACGTGGATGCGCTGGCCACGCGCGGCGACCATGAGGCCGCGATTCTGGCATGGAATTATGGCGACACGAATCTGCCGCAACCGAGCGAGCCGACGGAGCTTGAGGTGCGGGGGATTCCGGCGGGAGTGCATCGCGTGCTGCTGGAGAGCTACCGCATCGACCACACGCACAGCAATGCGTTTACGGCGTGGCTGGCGATGGGCTCTCCGCAACCGCCGACGGTTGAGCAGTACAAGCGGCTGAAGGAGGCCGGACAGCTTGCGCTGCTGACGTCGCCGCAGTGGCTTGACGTGCACGATGGCGCGGTGACGATCCGGGTGAACCAGCCGTATGAGTCGGTTTCGCTGCTGCGGCTGAGCTGGAAGTAGGCGATGCTGCGGCTGCGGCTGCGGCTGCTCTGCCCTGGGCCCATCCTTTCCGCAAAGAGCGCGGAAAAGAATGGGGCAGCCGGCCCTTGGTTATGACTCGGCAGCTAGATGCTGATGCCGACGTTGTAGCGGGGCCAGAGGGAGCGCATGGCCTCGTGGTTGATGGAAGGCTCGGAGTCGCACTGGACTTCGAGGACGGTGGCGGGTTGGTCCGGCGCGACGAGGGGCAGGCCGGTGAGGCGGAGCGAGAACTCATCCTGCGTGAATTTGAGGGGCTGGCCGGTCTTGAGGATTTTGGCCGAGAGAACTTTGCCCTTGAGCCCGCCGATGGCGATGACGGCCTGGGGCTGATAGTAAGTGAGCCAGTCTGCGGCGGGAGTGTGGCCGGGCCAGAAGTGCTGGTGGATGTAAAGCGTGTTGCCGCGGCGGGTGTAATTTGCGTTGACGTTGCCCTGGAAGCTGCCGCGATCAGTTTCATAGATGGCCGTGGCGTTGGTATTGAGCCATTCGCCTACCTTCTCGAGGATGGTGACGGAGGCCGGCGGAACGGAACCGTCGGGCTCGGGGCCGATGTTGAGCAGATAATTGCCGCCGCCGCGGGCGCAGGTGGCCAGGTTGTTGACGATGGTTTTGGGAGTCTTCCAGGCATCGTCATAGCGGTTGAAGCCCCAACTGTCGTTCAGCGTCATGCAGGTTTCCCAGGCGCGGCCCACCTCGGATGCGGAGATGTGCTGCTCGGGGGTGGAGAAGTCGCCGGGGAGGCCGTTGCGGTTGTTGACGATGATGTCGGGCTGGAGATCGAAGACCATCTGGTTCATGCGCTCGGACTCCCACTGCTGGGGAGTGAGCGGCCAGTCGACGTCATACCAAAGGACGTCGATTTTGCCGTAGTTGGTCATCAGCTCGCGGATGAGGCCGTGGGTGTAGGCGACGAAACGCTTGCGGGCGGCCTCGTCGGTTTTGCAGCGCGCGCCGTCGGGATGGTGCCAGTCCATCAATGAGTAATAGAAGCCGACGTGGAGGCCTTCCTCGCGCGCGGCTTCGACGTATTCGCGGACGAGGTCGCGACCGGGGCCCTGCCTGGCGGCGCAGTAGTCTGTGAGTTTGGTGTCCCACTGGCAAAAGCCCTCATGGTGCTTGGTGGTCATCACCATATATTTCTGGCCGGCCTGTTTGGCGAGCCTGGCCCACTGGCGCGCGGCGTGTGGTTTGGGGTTGAAGTGTTTGGCGAGGCACTCGTACTGCGGGATGGGCACGCCTTCGACTTCGAGAGCCCACTCATGCTGGCCGATGACCGAGTAAAGACCCCAGTGGATGAACATGCCGAACCTGGCCTTGTGCCACCAGGCCATGCGCGCGGCGCGGGTGGCGTCCATCTGCTGCTGGATGGGCGAGGCGGGGGCGGGGGCGGAGGCGTCCGTGGGTGCCGGGGCGGCCAGGGCGGGCGTGGCGACGGCGGGTAGTGCGGGCGCGGCCGCTGCGAAGGCGGACAGGGCAGCCACCTGCTTGAGAAAGGATCGGCGTGAGGCAGAGGGCGAAGGCATGAAGACAGTCTCCTTATGCGGGACGTAATACAGAGTTGGGCTGGCGATGAGAAGCCAGTTGCCGGCGGGGTCACTCTAGGATGCGCGGCGAGGGGCTGTCAAGACGGCGAGAGACGCAATGGGCAGGGTTTAGAATCTGGGAGGATGCGGGAGAAAGTGCCCGCCATGGCAACCGTGCGTAGCAGGGCCGGAGAGGCGGCTGCGGCGGGCCATTTTGCGGGAAGCAGGCAGGAACGGATGCGAGCGAAGACGGCGGTGGTGCTGGGGGCCCAGTGGGGCGACGAGGGCAAGGGCAAGATTGTGGACGTGCTGAGCGAGCGGTTTGATGCCGTGGCGCGGTATGCGGGCGGGCACAACGCCGGACACACGGTGATCCACGGCGAGCAGAAGTTCGTGCTGCAACTGATTCCCTGCGGAGTGCTGCGGCCGGGGTGCAAGGCGGTGATCGGCAACGGCGTGGTGCTGGACCCGATTGCGTTTTTGCAGGAGGTGGACCGGGTTCGCGAGCTGGGCGTGGAGGTGGACGGGCGGCTTTTTGTGTCAAAGCGGGCGCAGGTGATACTGCCTTATCACCGGATGATTGAGCTGGCGGCAGAGAGCGCGCCGGGGCGGCAGAAGATTGGGACGACGAGCCGTGGCATTGGGCCGGCCTATGAAGACAAGATGGCGCGGAGTGGGCTGCGCGTGGTGGACCTGCTGAATACAGGGCTGCTGCGGACGCATATCGAGGCGGCGTGCAAGGAGAAGAACGCGATTGCCCATGCGCTGTTTGGGACGGACCCGCTGGACCCACGAAAGATGTTCGAGGAGTACGCGGCGGCGGCCGAGAGGGTACGGCCGTTTGCGGCGGAGACGGGAAGGCTGCTGCACGAGGTGCTGGCGGCGGGCGGAAGCGTGATGTTCGAGGGCGCGCAGGGGACGATGCTGGACATCGACCACGGGACCTATCCGTTTGTGACATCGTCGAGCGCGACGGCGGGGGGCGCGTCCACGGGCACGGGCGTGGGACCGACGGCAATTGGGACGGTGATTGGCGTGACCAAGGCCTATGTGACGCGGGTGGGCGAAGGGCCGTTCCCGACGGAGATTCACGAAGAAGTGGGCGAGACGCTGCGGGCGCGAGGCCACGAGTATGGCGCGGTGACGGGCAGGCCGCGGCGATGCGGATGGCTGGATATGCCGATGCTGCGCTACTCCAACCAGGTGAACGGCACGGAATGGCTGGTGGTGACCAAGATGGACGTGCTGGACACGCTCGCGGAGATTCCGGTGTGCGTGGGCTATGAGATCGACGGCAAGGTGACGGACGAGGTTCCGGCGGATGTGGAGGGACTGAATCGGATCAAGCCGGTCTATACGACGCTGAGGGGCTGGCAGAGAACGACGGAAGGCATTCCCCATTTTGAGAAATTGCCGCAGGCGGCGCAGGAGTATTTGCGTTTTCAGGAGCGGGAGAGCGGGGCGAAGATCGGGATGGTTTCGACGGGCCCTGACCGCGAGCAGACGATGGTGCTGCCGGAGTTTGCCGCGGCGCTCAAGGAGATTCACGGCTAGCTGCAGATAGACTGTTTGAATCCGCCCCCAGGGCAGATTGGGAAGGCCACCGACGATGATCAGCTTTACGGTCCGGCTGAAGTTCACCCCGGAAGACCGGGAGGAAGTGGAAGAGATTCTTCGCAAACTGGCGGAGGCCTCGCGCCAGGAGCCGGGTTGCAGGAGCTTTGTGCCGCACCGGGTAGAGGGCGATCCGGACACGGTGGTGATCTACGAGCAGTATGTGGACAAGGCCGCCGAGGAGGCGCACCGGAAGACGGCGCACTTCAAAAAGTATGCCGTCGGCGGGCTTTACCAGAAGATGCTGGAGCGGAATCGCGAGGACCTGAGCGCTCTCGTTTAGCAGTCGGGGAGCGTCTAAACCGTGGCGCGGCGAAGGAGTGTCGCCAGCCATGGATGCAGGGAACGCGACAGAGCGGCGAAGGATTTCACAAAAGGTCGTTGACCAGGGCGGCGAGGTATGGATACCATGCGTTACGCCGATGAGGATGACCCTGGCCGCACAGCACGTACGCAGGAAACGCCGCATGGCAATGGGAGCGGCGCTGTTGCTGTTTGCCAGCCTGGCCTGGGGGCTGCAGGCCATGCCGCGGGCCGAGCAACACGCGAGCCAGCACGAGATTGACCAACTGGAACAGACCTGGCGCGAGGCGGTGCTGCACCGGGATACGCACGCCATGAATCGCCTGCTGGCCGAGGACTTCCTGGCGATTACTCCGAGCGGACTGCTGCAGACCAAGGCGGAGACGCTGGCCGCGATGCGGAACGGGACGCTGGTGTTTCATTCAATCGACATCCTGGAACAGCGGGTACGGTTTTACGGGCAGACGGCGGTGGTGACGTCAAAAGCGCGCGTGACGGGGACGACGCCGGAGGGTGAGCTGACCGGCAACTATCGCTATACGCGGGTTTATGCGCGGGGCTCGCAGGGCGTGTGGCGGATTGTGAGCTTTGAGGCGAGCCGGATTCGGCCGCATCGGCAACACCGCTGAGATTTGTCCGTGAACCCATTAAAATTGAGCCATGCCTGAACTGCCGGAGGTGGAGACGATTGCCCGCGGCGTGGACGCGCGCGTGCGCGGCGACGTGATTGCGGAGGCCTGGTTCGGGCGGCATCGCGAGCCGATGAAGACCCCTGCGGCGCGGCAGGCGGCGGGGCTGGAAGGGCGCGCGATTCTGGCGGTGCACCGGACGGGCAAGCATATTGTGTGCGAATTGGGTGCTGCGCACGGCGGACCATTGGATGAAGGCCGTGGCCGGGTGGACGCACAGTGGATTGTGCACCTGGGCATGACCGGCCGGCTGCTGGTGACGACACCGGAGGGTGAAGTGGCCGCGCACACGCACGCGCGGCTTGCGCTGAAGAGCGGTCGCGAACTGCGGTTTGTGGATCCGCGCCGGTTCGGGCGGCTGGAATTCAGGGAATTGAGGCGGCAGGAAAGTTTTTTGGCGCCGGGAGCCGACCCGCTGCGGATTGGCGAGGCGGAGTTTGCGGCGCTGTTTCGCGGGCGAAAGCTGGCCATCAAGGCGGCACTGCTGAACCAGACGCTGCTGGCCGGGGTGGGCAATATTTACGCCGATGAGAGCTTGTTCCGGGCGGGGGTGAGGCCGCGGCGGCGCGCGGGACGGCTGAGCCGGGCGGAGCTGGAGCGGCTGCGGGCGGCGCTGAGGGAAGTGCTGCGGCAGGCGATCCGGCTGGGAGGATCGTCGGTCTCCGATTATGTGGATGCGGACGGCGTAAAGGGCTTCTTTCAACTGGAGCACCGAGTCTATCAGCGGGAGGGCGAACCGTGCCGGGAGTGCGGGACGGCAATCCGGCGGGTGGTGGTGGCGGGAAGGAGCACGCACTACTGCTCGCAGTGTCAGCGGTGAGGGCGCAGTTCTATGAATTTTCGGATTATTGCGCTGCTTTTGATACGGGAATGCAGAGTGAAGGTTGTGGATGGCTGAGGTAAGTGGTTTAAATTCAATGAACGATGAACGGAACGCTGATTGCAATTTAGTGAAGTGCCAGTGATGTACCGGCTGCTGGAGGGATCCAGGCGAGCCCACGAAACGACAGGCACCCGGCAAGAGCATCCGCCACGAGCGGCCCCGAACGAGGGAGAGACCGGCCGGGAAAGTCTGCACAAGGCGCGGTGGACAAACCACCGGCCGAGAGAAGCTGGGAGGCCAGTGACCAGCACGGTAAACGCAGGACGCCGCTCCGGAGGGGAGCGGCGTTTTGCGCATCAGGAGTGGACCAGCAAACGGCCAGGATGACCGGACGGGGCGGCCAAAGGGCGGCTGGGCAAGGCCCTGGCGCTGGAACGAGGCGTGGGGCTGGCGGACTGGATTCCCGGCCGGGGAACTGTCGAGAGTAACTTGCAAGCCGGTGCCACAGGCTGTACTATCAAACTTGCCTGACCGGCGGCTGATGCGAACCACCCGAACAGGGGTGTGAAAGCTCGCCGCTGCATGGATGCTGGAAGCCAGCCCGGCCGGAACTAAGGGCCGAGAGCGGCAAAAGCTGCCTAAAGAAGGGGCATCACTCAGAGGGAATCGCAGACCGCACCGCACCAATCCTGATCATAAGTAGAGCGCAGTGGCAGGCATAAGTTGGGTGCGCAAAGCGACGGAGGCGTTTTCCAGGAGTTGTACGCAGGAGCCGGCGCAGGATGTGGAGAAGCTGCCGCGAAGCATGACAGCCCAGGGCGCAGGCCAGGCAGGCCGCACAAGACGCGGCCAAGGATTCGAGGGAACGTTGTTGATTGCGTGGGGACGCAAACCCCGAGCAGTCATCCCCGATTTGGAAAGCAAGAGAGAGAAGTTCGCCGGCCGCTGAACTCCCAGCCCAGGTTGTGGACGAGCGGCAGGCGAGGAGTACCGCGCCCGCAGCGAGGGGCAGCGGCTCAGGCTAGGGAATGCAACACACCGCCAAGTGCCAGGAAGTGCACGCATGACAACAGAAACGACGCAGCCCCATGTGGAATCGGGGCCGGTCCCGGCCAACGGCCAGGGACAGTCGCAGGGGCATCGGCGCCGCCGACGCCGCCGCAAGAACAAATCGAACCAGCCGGGCGCAATGCAGGCGCAGCCGGGCCAGGGCCAGCCGCAGGGGCAGGCCGCGCCGCAGCCGCAGGGCGGAGGCCAGCCGTTTGAGCCGGGCCAGGGCCAGGGGCGGAAGAAGAAAAAGAAGAAGAAGTTCTTCCGCGACCGGGAAAACCAGGGTCCCATGCCGCAACCGGGCAACAGCATTGCTCCGCCGCCGCAGAGCCGCCGCAAGGACAGGCAGAGGGGACCGCGGACCTTTGTGGGCCCGATGGACCACAGCTACCGCGCCGCGAATGGCAACGTGGCCGACTCGCCTCCGTCGACGATCCAGCTCCCGAGCAACGGGCATTACTATCCGGAGCTGTATCACTCCACAACGGCTGCTCCGGTGCGTGAAGGAACGCCGACGCGGATCTTCTGCTTTATCGAGGATCTGTTTTTCCAGGCCAAGATTCAGGAGACGTCAAAGAAGCTGGGCGTGAAGGTGGAGTTTGTGAAGGGCGACAAGGATGTCTTTACGCGGCTGACCGAGACGGCAGAGAACGAGCGGCCCACGCTGCTGGTCTTCGACCTGAACAACCTGAACGCGAAGCCGCTGACGATGATTCCCAAGCTGAAGGCGAAGCTGAAGAAGGCAACGTCGATCATCGGATTCCTGAACCACCTGCAGGGCGACCTGAAGGCGAAGGCGACCGAGGCGGGATGCGACACGGTGATGCCGCGGTCGGCCTTCTCGCAGGGACTGCCGAACCTGCTGCGCCGCTATGGGCTGGAGGAAGAGGACGAATACGTGCCGCAGCCGATGTGAGGCGGTTGGGCAGCTACAAAGATAGCGAGGGCGTTTCCGAATTCGGAGACGCTCTTTGTGTATGCGAGGAAGCGCGGCCTGCTAGCCGGGAGGGTTATCCGGGTGGCCAGGCGGTGGGGCGGCCGCCGAGCAGGTGCACGTGGAGGTGGTCGACGGTTTGGCCGCCGTCCTCGCCGGTGTTGAGGACGACGCGGTAGCCGTTATGCAGGCCCTTCTCCTGCGCGATGCGGGCGGTGGCGCGCAACAAGTGGCCGAGCAGGCCGGCCTGCGAGTCGTCCGTCTCCGCGAGCGAGGCGACATGGACGCGCGGCGCGAGGAGGACGTGGACGGGCGCCTGCGGGTGAAGGTCGGCGAAGGCGTAACAGAGCTCGTCCTGGTAGACGGCGGTGGAGGGAATGCTTCCGTCAATGATTTTGCAGAAGAGGCAGCTCATGGCGCAAACAGTGTACAGGAACGCGAGGCGAGTGCGCGGGTGGTGGCGTATCGGTTGGATAGAAGCGGCCACGGCGTTTTCAGAAAAGCAGTGACCTCTGGAGAATTGCTGAAAGGTCGCCGCTTCCTGCTGGCCGCGCCCGCCCATCTGGTCGATTTCGCATTCCATCCTCTCTGAAAATTCTTTAGCTGGTGTGGTCAAGGATGATGCGCCAGCCGGCGGGGTCCTTGCGCCAGACGAGCGAGAAGATGCCATCGTCTTTTTGTGCTGCGCCGCGGGTGGTGCGCGCGAGGTGGAAGCGGCCGGTGACGATGGCGTATTCGACATTTCCGCATGAACCGGGCAGCAGGCGGACAGTGAGATCGCTGAAGGTGAGCGTGCCCATCTGTGCGGGGCTGGTGTAGGCCTGGCGATAGCGCTGAAGGATGGGCTGGAAGCCATGCTGGACCGTGGAACCGATGAATGTGGTAGAGGGGGAATCCTCATAGGACCGCATGAATGCGGGAATGTTGTCGCGGTTCCAGGCAGCGACTTGTGCGGCGATTGCGGCGCGGATGGCGATCTCGTCCGCGTTCTTCGGCGCGGCGGCTGACGGCTTTGCGCCTTGAGGCGCTGCGGGAAGCGCGGCAAGCAGAAGCAATGCAAGGACCAGGAACGACGGGGCGCGGGACATGCGGGACCTCCGGAGGAATCGGGTCAAGCATACAATGGAGGCATGGCAAGCGCTGCGGCAACCTCGGCGTTCCGTGTGGTGCACACGGTCTGTTCACACGACTGTCCGGACTCCTGCGGCGTGCTGGTGACTGTGGACAACGAGGGCCGGGCCGTCAAAGTTCAGGGCGATCCGGCGCATCCTGTGACGCAGGGATTTCTTTGCGGCAAGGTGGCCAAGTATCTGGATCGCGTGTATGCGCCGGACCGGGTGCTTTATCCGATGAGGCGCAGAGCGACCGCGGCGAAGGGGCAGAGACAGCGCGGGCAGGAGCGCGAGGCGTTTGAACGCGTGAGCTGGGACGAGGCGCTGGACGCGATTGCCGCGCGACTGAAGCGGATCAGCGACGAGCATGGGCCGGAGTCGATTTTGCCGTACAGCTATGCGGGTACGATTGGGCAGCTTGGCTTCGGGTCGATGGACCGGCGGCTGTTTCATCGCATGGGCGCGAGCCAACTGGACCGCACGATTTGCTCCGAAGCGGGCGGCGTGGCGTGGAACCTGGTGTACGGCAGGAAGCTGGGCACGCCGACGGAGGACTACCGGCTGGCGAAGCTGATTGTGGCCTGGGGCGCGAATATCCACGGGAACAACGTGCACCTATGGCCGTTTGTGGAACAGGCGCGGCGCAACGGCGCACGGCTGATTGTGATTGATCCCTATCGCACGCGGACCGCGGCGCTGGCCGACTGGCACATCGCGATTCGGCCGGGAACGGATGTGTCGCTGGCGCTGGGCATGATGCACGTGATTCTGCGCGATGGGCTGGAAGACCGCGGGTTTATTGCGGAACGGACGCACGGAATCGAGCGGCTGGCCGAGCGCGTGCGCGAGTATACACCAGAGCGCGTGGCGCATTGGACAGGGATGACGCCCGGCGAAGTGGAGCAGCTGGCGCGCGAGTACGCGACGACGCGGCCGGCGGCGCTGCGGTTGAATTACGGCGTGCAGAGGAGCGAAAACGGCGGGACGGCGGTGCGGGCGATTGCGATGCTGCCGGCACTGACGGGAGCGTGGAAGCATCGCGGTGGAGGCGGTTCGCTGTCGACGTCGGGCGGATTCCAGTGGAACAAGAAGGCGCTGGAGCGGCCGGACCTGGCGCAGAAGTCGCCGCTGGGCCGGCTGGCACGCACGGTGAATATGTCGAAGCTGGGCGAGGCGCTGACGGAGCTGGGCACTAAGCCGGTCACGGGACCGGGCGCGAATCTGGGCAGGGAGCCGGGAGAAGGACCGCGGGTGCATGCGCTGTTCGTCTACAACTCAAATCCGGGCGCGATTGCGCCGAACCAGAACGCGGTGCGGCGCGGGCTGATGCGGGCTGATCTGTTCACCGTGGTGCATGAGCAGTTTTTCACGGACACGACAGACTATGCGGATTACGTGTTGCCGGCGACGACGTTCCTGGAGCAAACGGATATACAGGGAGCGTACGGACACTACTTTTTGCAGCTCTCAGAGAAGGCGATTGAGCCGGTGGGCGAGGCGCGGCCGAATGTGTGGCTCTTTGGGCAGCTCGCGCAGCGAATGGGCTTTGACGAGGGGTGCTTCCGCGATACGGAAGAGGAGATGATTCGGCAGGCGCTGCGGATGGGGCCAGATGGGCATGCGGGCAATCCGGGCATGGAGCACGTCACGCTGGAGGCACTGAAGCGCGAGGGGCATGTGGCGCTGAGCTTTCATCGCGCGCCGGAGACTGATCCGTTTTTGCCCTATACGCAGGGAACGCTGGAGACGCCGACGGGCAAAGTGGAGTTTTGTTCCGAAGCGCTGGCAGCGCAGGGACTCGATCCCGTCCCGGGTTTCACTCCACCGGCAGAATCACGTTGGGGGCAAGACGCTGCGCGCTATCCACTGGAGTATTTGCCGCGCAAGGCGGACAACTATATGAACTCGACCTTCGCGAACCTGGACGGGCACAGAAAGATGGAGGCGAGGACGAATCACAAGCTGGAGATGCACGCCGACGACGCAGCCGCGCGCGGGATTGGCGAAGGCGATGCGGTGCGCATTTTTAATGACCGGGGCGAACTGCGGCTGACAGCATTGGTGAGCAACAGCGTGCCGCGGGGCGTGGTGGCCGGGCGGCTGGATTGGGCCAAACTACACGCCGGGGGAAGCAATCAGAACGCGCTGACGAGCGAGCGGTTGACGGACCTGGGCGCGGCGGCTACCTTCTACTCCGTGCTGGTGGAAGTGGAAAGAGCGCAGGGATCTGCACAATCCACCGGAAAGGATGCGGCGACGGCCGCAACGTAAGCCTATGAGTTGGACGCTGTACTTTGTTGTGCTGGCTCTGCTGCTGGGATTCATCGTGATGCGGCGTGCCGGCCAGGTTCCGATCAAGAAGGCGAAGGAACTGATACGGCAGGGCGGAATGATCATTGACGTGCGCACGTCAACCGAGTACATGACGAAGCATCTGTCGCAGTCGGTGAATGTTCCTGTGGATGAGATCGACATGGTGATTCCCGGCCGCGTGAAGGACAGGAACCGGATCATTCTGCTGCACTGCCAGAGTGGAATGCGCAGCAAAACCGCAAAGGAAAAGCTGGAGCGGCAGGGATACACACAGGTGTACAACCTGGGCTCGTATGAACGCGCCTTCAAGATTGTGACGGGGCGCAGTCTTTAAGGAGCGGGGCGCTAGGAATCCATGTTGCCGAAGGGGTCCTCGAGCGACGGGGACTGCAGCGTGAAGAGTTGCGCACCGTCTTCGGTGACAAGCATGTCGTCTTCAAGCCGAATGCCGAACTGACCTTGAATGTAGATGCCGGGCTCATCGCTCAGCACCATGCCGGCCTTGAGGCGCGGCGCAAGATCCCAGCCGAACATGTTGTTTTTCAAGGCGTAAGGCCACTCGTGCATATCGAGGCCGATGCCGTGGCCGAGGCGGTGCGTGAAGTAGGTAAAGCCGGGGCCGTAGCCGGAGCTGACGATAACCTTGCGTGCGGCGGCATCGACGTCGGCCGCGGGAACGCCGGGACGCGCGGTGACAAGGGCGGCGGACTGGGCGCGGTGAATGATGTCAAAGACCGCGTTCATCTTCGCAGTGGGGCGGCCGAGGACGAAGGTGCGCGTGATGTCGGAGGTGTAGCCTTCGACGCGGCAGCCGTCATCGAGCATGAGGATGGAGCCTTCGCGGAGGGTCTGCGGCGTGGGCGAGCCGTGTGGCAGCGCGGTGTACTCGTCGACATTGAGACTGGCGTCACCGCGAAAGCCGACGCGGCGATAGGCCTGAGCGATGAGGGCCTCCACGTCGCCGGTGGTCATGCCGGGCGTGAGCGATTGCGCGACGGCGCGATAGACGAGCAGAGTGGCGCGGCAGGCCAGGCGCATGCATTCAATTTCATGCGCGTCCTTGACCATGCGGCAGCCGGCGGTGACGGGCGTGGCGCTGACGAGTGAGAGATGCGGATTGGCGGCGCGAATGCCGTCAGAGAAGACAAACTTCATTTCTTCGTCGATGCCGATGGCGGCGGTTTTCAGGCCGCGATCACTGAGGCCTTTGCCTAAAAGCTCGTAGGGACTTTCGTCCTCCTGCCAGGTGAGCACATCGGCATGCGCGGCGAGCGGGCCGGCGGCGAGCAGTTCGCGGGCGCGGCCTTCCTCAAACGCGGGGCAGACGAGGAAGGGCGTGGAGCGCGCGGGCAGCACGAGAGCCCAGAGGCGCTCACTGGAGCCGAAGCGGAGATTGGCGAAGTAAAACGAGGACGCGGTGGAGTTGGCGAGGACGATGGCTTCCATGCGCGCGGCGTGCATGAGCTTTTTGGCGTGCTCGATGCGGGCGAGGCGCTCTTCGACCGAAAAGGGACGAGCCTGGCCGGAGAGATTGGAGAGCGCGGCGATGGGCTGGGGCAACGCCGCATCCGGCGCGGCGAGGGCAGAGCCGAACGCGGACCTCGGGGCGGCAAGCGCGGCTGCGGCAGCCGAGGCTGCGCCGAAGAATCCGCGGCGGGTGAGCGAAGTGCGCGGTGCCATGGTCCTCCTGGAAACGATGCGGAGAGTGCGTGCTCCCTAGACTAACGCAGCAGGCGACGCGGCGGCGCGGGCACAGAGTGCTGGGAGAGCCACAACGAGGATGGCGAGCGAGCAGCGGCGAACGAAAACGCGAAGAGTTGCCACGGGGGAATGATAACGCCGGCTTGCAGAGCGAGCGCGTGAGTAAGGATAATTGGCCAGCATTCACTTGAAATCGAGCGAGGTTACTGGGATGAGAAGGGTTCGCGCGTTGGTTGCAGTGGTGTTGGCGCTTTGCGCATGCCAGGTGTTTGCGCAGCAGACGGCACAGGAACAGGCCGTGTGGAAGATGGAGCACAAGTATTGGGCGGACGTGAAGGCAGCGGATCTGGTGAGTTACCGGGCATTGTGGCACCCGAATTTCCTGGGCTGGCCCAGGTCGAGCGCGACTCCGGCCCGCAAGGCGCACATCACAGACTGGATCACGAATAACGCAGCGAAAGGCATTCACCTCAGCGGATACACGCTGAAGCCCGCCGCCAGCCAGGCGACCGGCAACCTTGTTGTGACCGATTACTGGGTCACCATGGATTGGGTCGATAAGAACGGGACCAGGAAGCTGGAGCGAGATCGCATCACCCACACCTGGATGCGCGTGGGAAATCGATGGGAGATCATCAGCGGCATGTCGTGCCCTGTGTCTGCGGCCGGAAAGTAGACGCTGTGTGCGCGAGGCACGCTCTCTACGGTTCGGGCGTGCCGGGCAGGACCTGGAGGTAGTCGAGGGCGGCGGGGTCGTGGCCGTCGGGGACGCCTTTGACGGTGAGTGTGTCGCCGGGTTTGAGCTCGACCTGATGCGCGGTGTAGCGCGTGGAGTTGTCGCCGTTGGGGCGGAAGGATGGCAGGTTGTTGTTGGCGGCCCAGGAGACGCGGGGCTGACCGTTGATGCGGAGAGTGAAGTGAGCCACGCCGCCTTGCAGGTCGAAGTACTGCACGGCGAGGTTGTAACGGCCTTCACGACCGGTGTAGGCGAACTGCGCAGTGCAGCCGGCGGGGATGGGGCATGTGACGGCTTTGCCGCGTGAGGCGTCCTCCCACGGGTTCACATCGAAGACCTGATAGCCGGTGAGACGCGCGTCCTCGGCCTCATAGCGATGCGGGAAGTGGCCGGCGCGGCCGGTGTCGTCGGGAATGCCGCTGAGCTTGAGGAAGTACTGCGTGATGGCGTCGCGCCAGACGATGGCGTGGCCGGCCTGGTATTCGAGGCGCGGGAGCATGTTGCGGTAAAGGCTGTCGGGGATGCGGCCCTTGAGCGAGATCCAGTCATTGACGAACTCGGCGGCCTCGGCTGCGCCCTGGTAATGGCTGGAATAGATGTACTGAATGACGGTCTGGCCATCGTGGAGCTTGTATGTGTAGGGCACGTGGTGGAAGAAGAGGAGCAGATTGTCGGGCGTGGTGGCGGCGGACTCGTAGAGTTTGGCGACCTGCGGCGAATACTGGCCGACGAAGCCGGTGCCGGTGGCCACGGTGCGATCGAAGCCGACGCCGAGAGGGTCAGCCTTGTGCCACTGGCCCCAGCCGTTGCGCTCGCTGGATTCGATGTTGGGGCCGTAGTGGCTGCCGGTGATGTCAGTGAGAGTCTGCATGCCGAGCGGGCCGGTGTAATCGACGTAGGCGGGCCAGGACTCGAGCAGCATTTTGGCGACGATGGCGACGACGTTGGGATCGCGGCTGATGGTCTGGCGGGTCCATTCGACGGCAATCTGGCTGGCGGTGAGGCTGGGGTCCCATGCAAAACGGCCGAAGGCATAGAGATTGGCCATGGCAAGCGGGGAGTTGAGCCAGTGGTCGCGGCCGACGCCGGCGACGGCGACCAGGCCGCCGAGGCCCTTCCGGGCTAATATTTTTTGGACAGGCGTATGGGCGCCACCGACGCGCAAGTCAAAGTCGAGGACCCATTGCCACATGGGCGCGAGATAAACGAGGTGGCGCTGCTGGCCGGTGTACTCCTGCGTGACCTCGATTTCCATGGCCTGATTGGTGCGGGTGAGTCCGCCGAAGAGCGGCGAGACGGGCTCCTGCGCCTGGAAGTCGATGGGGCCCTCCTTGGTTTGAATGATGACGTTGGGGAGGAACTTGCGGTCGAGAGGATGGAAGATGTCGTAAGCGGCGCGGGCGCGGTCGACCTTGGGGTCGCGCCAGTCGAGGCGGTGATTGTAGACGAAGGCGCGATAGAGAACGACGCCGTGGTGAGGGGCGAGGGCGGCGGCCAGGGTGTTGGCGGCGTCGGCGGGGGTGCGGCCGTAACTGGCAGGGCCGGGCTGGCCTTCAGAGTCGGCCTTGACGGTGAAGCCGGCGAAGTCGGGAATGAGCGAGTAGATTTCGTCCACCTTCGCGTTCCACCAGGCTTTGACGGCGGGGTCGAGCGGGTCATACGTGGGCAGGCCACCGATGATTTTGGGGCTGGCGACGTCGACACTGAGGGCGAGATGAACGCCCCAGGGGCGCATGGCGTCCGCCACGCGCACGAGTTCGTGGAGCGTTTGCGGCTGGAGAAACTGCGCGGCGTTGTTCACGTTGTTCACGTTGACGGCATTGACGCCGACCGAAGCGAGCAGGCGCGCGTAAGCGGCGACGGGCGCGAGATCCTGGCGGACGTGGCCGCCCTCAAAAAAGAGGCTGCGGCCGGCGTAGCCGCGCTCGATGGAGCCGTCAGCGTTGTCCCACTGGTCCACCCAGCGGATGGGCAGGGCGGGGTGCTCGCGCAAGCCGGAGTGGCTCATGTCCGCGCCCTGCGAAAGATTGCGCAGGAGAGCGAAGACGCCGTAAAGCACACCGCGTGGACTGCCGCCGACGATGTCGAGCTCGCGGACGAGCGGCATGTCGCGCCAGGAGATGAGGAAGCCATCGGGCTGAAGTGAAGGAATGGCAGCTTTGGGCCTGCGCGCGTGGAATTGCTGCGCGGTGCCGAGGACGATCGAGTCAGAGCTGGGATTGGGCGTGGTGCGGCCGCTGAGCGAAAGCAGGCCGCGTTCGAGTTCTGCGGCGGCGTTGCGCAGGACGGGATCCTGACCGAGGACGATGACGCGCGTGGGCACGCTGAGGGGATGGTTGAGCGGGGCGTAGCGGAGCCATGCGGGATCGCTAGTCTGCGCGCCTGCGCGTGCGAAAATACACAGGCTTGCAGCAATGATCAGCGCGGCGGCAAAGATTGGACGTGTGCGATGCATCCCAGAAGCTGCCCTTCCCTTCCCTCAACGTTCTATCATCCCGCGCTTGCGGCGCGACAGGGTGAGGAAAGAGATGGGGACCGGCGGTGGCTCGTCAGTAGTGCGTGACGACGGCCGGCGGCGCGGGACCTTTTTTGCCGCCGAGAATCCAGTCGAGCGCCTCGCGCACGTCCTTCTCGCGGGCCTGACCCTTGAGGCGCGTGATGATGTTGCCGTCGGCGTCGAGAATGAGGGTGGCGGGCAGCTCATTGCCGAGCTTCGCGCTGTCCAGCATGACGAGGTCGGCGCCGACCCAGACGTCCATGCCGACGTTGTGCGACTGGATGAACTGGCTGACCTTGGCGCGGTCCTTCTTCTCGTCGGCGGAGGCGGCAATGAAGCGGACGTGCTGCGGTGCGTAGTCCTTGCTGAGGCGCGTGAGCATGGGCAGCTCTTCGCGGCAGGGACCGCACCATGTTGCCCAGAAGTTGAGTACAACGACGGAGCCGCGCAGGTCCGCGAGATGATGCGTGTGGCCGTCGAGATCCTTGAATTCAAAATTGGGCGCGCGCTTGGCCTGGGCCATGGGCGCAAGAACACCGAAGAGCAGCGCGGCGAAGAGAGCGAGGGTGCGTTTCATGCGGGCAAGCTCCAAACGAGGATGCGGCAATCCATTCTAAGGAGCGGCCCACCGGAGCAAGCGCGCCGGAGGGCCACTGCGGAGGGAGGGCGAAGACGATCAGAAGCGGTGCGTAACACTTGCCAGCCAGACCCAGTTGGCGAAGGCCGCGTCGCCGTGCGTGCCGTAAACCTGGTCAGGATAGCTGCTGGTGCGGTCGCGGTGGATGGCTTTGTAGATGTTGCCGGTGAAGAGGTTGGCTCCGCGCACGTATTCAAAACCGGGGCCGGCGGAGACGGCAAAGCCGGGACGGCGCCATCCGGCGTTGCTGTTGGGGAAGAGATTGTCGGCGGGAACTCCTTCGTCGCGCGGACCGACGGTGGCGTAGAGACCTTTGACGCGCTCAACCGGGAACTGGAGGCCGGCCTCGAAAAGGTACTGATCGGAGATGGCGTTGTACTGCTCGAGGGGCGGAGCGGTGAGGTAGTTGTAATTTCGCGGAACGCCGTCCGTGCCGCCCTGCGTGGCGATGTAGTCACCGTCGGTGTAGAAGTTAATGGTCTTGCTGATGCGCTGGTAGCCCATCCATTGCATGACGAGGCCCCATCCGCCACCGCCGGGCTGGACGGAGTAGTCGACCGGCGTGGTGACCGTGACCGGGTTGCCGTTGCTGTCCTTAGTAAGGATGGTGTTGGTGACGTCGTCATTGCCGGTGGGCATGAGCAGGCCCAGGCCGATGGAGAAGTTGTTGTGCGGCGCGGATGAAGGATTGCGCAGCCATCCGTTGACGCCCACGATCAGGTCGCCAAGGCCGGAAGCCTGGTATTCGACGGTGGAGTTCTCAGACTTGCGCGAGGCGAAGAGGATGGGCGCATCCACCTCAAAGCTGATGCGGGGCGTCCACTGATAAGTGAGGTTGAAGTCGAGCAGGTTGATGCGATTCTGCACGCGGTTGTGGTCTTCCTTGCGGTATTCCTGATAGACATCGCCGACATAGTGGTCGGTGGAGAACTGGTGGCGCTCTCCGAGGGTGACCTGAAAGTGGCCGGGCAGTAGCAGGCCTCCCTGATTGCCGGGCAGCCCGGTCTGCTCCGGCGAGCGGGCAAGAATGCAGCCCTGCGCGTGGAGCCGGCTCGAGGAGACGAACAGGGTGGCGATGGCAACAAGGCTGAGAGCCAACGTGCGAAGGCTGAGCTTTCGCAAGGAACAGCGGGGCGCTTGCCGTGTGACGGCAGGGACAGTGGGCATGCGTTTATTGACCTCTCACGAATTGGGGAATTTGCTTTCAGAACCAAGGCTCTGTTTGGTGGGCAGGAAACGCCAGGACGCGCAAGGCGCGCGACGGTGGAGTTTCCGGCCGTGCGGATGGCCTATTTGGTTCTCGGGTAAAGCTACCGACTCATGACGGAATGCGCATCCAACTTTGGGTGGAAAGGAAACTGCTCCATTGGGAGCAGACGCGGAGATGCAAGGACACTGGACACGCGGGCGGTCGCCATGCAGGACGCGTGCAAGACGCGTGCAGGATGCGTGCAGGATGCGTTCAACCCGGGGGTCGGGCGAACGACGGAACAAGAAGCGGGGAATTCCGGCGCTGCCCCCGGCGCTCTACTTAACGGTGAGCGCCAGCGTGGTGGTGTGCGTGATGGCCGTGATGCCGTTGCTGGACTGCGCCGCGATGGTGATGTTGTAGGTGCCGGCGGGCGTGGGCAGGTTCTGCGGCGGCCCGTGGTTGTGGTAGTAGTAGAGCGGCGAGCAGGCCGTGGTGCCCAAGACGGCGATGAAGCCGACGAGCCCCAGCAGAGCAAGTCGCGAGAGCCAGCGGCGGCGGCGCGCGCCGAAAGCTAGTCCGCCGAGACCGAAGATGCCGGGAAGCAGTACGGCCCATGCGACCGGATTGCCATGGGAAGGCGTGCGGAGAGCACCCTGGGCTGTGGAAGCGGCCTGCGTGGCGACGACCAGACCCGCGGTGACCGCGTCCGTGGCGTTGGGGAGAATCTGTACGGTCTGCGGCGTGAAGGTGCAGGCGGTCTGGTCGGGCAGCCCGGAGCAGGAGAGCTCGACGAACATGGGCGAGGTAAGCGCCGCGGCGTCAGAAGGCGTGATGGAGACGATGGTCGAGCCCGATTGGCCCGCGGTGAGCGAAAGCGAGCCGGGATTGACGGAGACCGAAAAGTCCGGCGTGCCGCTGGCGACGGCATTGATGGGCACAGAGTGCGAGGCCGAGGCAAGATGAGCCGAATCGCCCTGATAGGCCGCTGTGATCTGGTGGTCGCCCTGGGGCAGCGTGAGCGTGGCGGTTGCCGAGCCCTTTGCGTTGAGTGCCGCGCCGGCGATGGCCTTGCGGTGGTCGCGGAAGACAACCGCGCCGGTGGCCGGCTGTCCGTCCGTTCCGAGGACGAAGACCGAGAGAGTGGCGTGGGTGCGGCCGGCTATGTCGCGCGTATCAGCGCGCAGCGTGGTTTGCGTGGTTTGCGTGGCAAGGGCGCGTGAGCTTTGCGCCGCGGATGCGCCGGAGGCCGTGGAGTTTGCGGCGGGTACGGCCAGCGCGGGCAGCGCCAATGCGGTACCCAGTCCTGCAACCATCAAGAGCCGCAAACGGCGGCTGGTCAAACATCTCACTTGCACCTGACTCCCAATCTGAAGAGAAAAATTGCGATTTGCCTGTTTGCGGCAGCGTAAGGACATTGTATCCGGCGGGGGCGTGTGCGGGCCAACCACAGCGGCGGCCCGCGGCCACACCCCCTCTCCGGCAGGGCGGCTGGGACCCTGTGAGGAGTTGGACGCGGGCGGCCTCAAAAGGCCTTGTGGAACCGACAAGTTTGCGGCCGGAAGCGCCGGATCAGTCCTTACGGAGCAAACTGGCCGGGGGTTCGCGCTATGCTGGCAGGTTGGGAGGAATCCGCCATGACCGAGACCGCCGCCCGCCCGCAGCTTGCGCACCTGACCGCTGCGCTGGACGAGCTGAAGGCCAAGGGAACCCACTTCAAGCTGCGTGTGCTGGAGGACCAGCAGGCGCCGGTGTGCCACTACGACGGACGCGAGGTGATCAACCTGGCCAGCAACAACTACCTGGGGCTGGCGAACCATCCGAAACTCATTGAGGCGGCACTGAAGGCGACGCGGAAGTTCGGCGTGGGCTCCGGCGCGGTGCGGACGATTGCCGGGACGATGCGCATCCACATGGAGCTGGAAGAGCGCATTGCCGCATTTAAAAATGTGGAGGCCTGCGTCGTTTTCCAGAGCGGCTTTGCGGCGAACGCGGGCGCGGTGAGCGCGATTCTGGGCAAGGACGACTTTATTTTGTCGGACGAGCTGAACCACGCCAGCATTATTGATGGCGCGCGGCTGTCGCGGGCGAAGATCAAGGTCTTTCGCCATAAGGATGCGGCCCATTGCGAGGAGCTGCTGAAGGAAGTGGCCGCAGAGCCGGGGCACAAGCTGGTGATTACCGACGGCGTCTTCTCCATGGACGGCGACATTGGCCCAGTGGACAAACTGGCGGCGCTGGCCGAGCAGTACGGCGCCATCATGATGGTGGACGACGCACATGCCTCGGGCGTGCTGGGGCGCAACGGGCGCGGCAGCGTGGACCACTTTGGCATGCATGGGCTGGTGGATGTGCAGGTGGGCACGCTGTCAAAGGCCATCGGCTCGCTGGGCGGCTATGTGTGCGGATCGAAGGACCTGATTGATTATCTCTACCATCGGGCGCGGCCGTTTTTGTTTTCGACGTCGCATCCGCCGGCGGTGGCTGCGAGCTGCATGGCGGCCTTCGGCATTCTGGAGAACGAGCCGGAGCGGATTGAGCGGCTGTGGGCGAACACGCGGTATTTTCAAGGCGCGCTGCGGGGCATGGGCTTTAACGTGGGCGGCGTGACAACGCCGGCGACCGAGACGCCGATTACGCCGGTGATTGTGGGCGAGGGGCGCGCGGCGATGGAGTTCAGCCGGGCGCTGTTTGACGAGGGCGTGATGGGCACGGGCATTGCGTTTCCCACGGTGCCGGAGGGCAAGGCGCGCATCCGGCTGATTGTGACGAGCGAGCACACGCGGGCCCAACTGGACCGCGCGCTGGAGACGCTGGAGCGCGTGGCCAAGCGGATGGGGATTTTGAAACGGGAGTAGAATAATATCGTCCATGAGGTATCTGAAAAAGACGGGATGAATTTGATTGCCTGGAGTTGGTTGCTGGCGATCGTCGGAACATTGGCAAGCATCGTCGGAGTTATCTTTAGTGTGCTGGCTTGGGTGCAAGCCAAGGGCGCAAAGCGCGCGGCGGAGGAAGCGACTGACGCGGTAAAGACACGGGATACGGCACACGAGTTTACCAAATTGGCAACCGACGCTAAGGATTTGTTGGCAGCAGTGCAGAATGGACAAAAGGGAAGAGCAATTGAGGCTGCAGATGATTTGACTCACTTGCTAGTCATTGCCGTTGAAAGACGCGCATCCTATTTGCCAAAGGAATTTGAGGCGCAGCTTTGTATCAGGAACCTACAGAGCATAAGTAGATCTCTTGGAACAGAAGGTTTCGCCGATGAGCCGCGCAAGAGACGACAGCTTCTCGATCGCTGTCATCAGATTCATCGGTCGCTTTGCGGAATTGCTGGGGTGGTGGAACGGCACACGGAGGAGACGGACAAATGAACTCGCAAATTGAACTGACCGAATCCGTGACGCTTGTAAACAAGCTGATCGACCGAACTCGTGAGCGAAAGCTCAAGTGGCAAGTCGCAGAGCCATCCATTGGCTTTGCCGGGCATTCAGACACGTCCGACGAAACTGAGATCATTAGATTTTCAGCCCCACTTCTCGATCCGGGCCAGCAAGCCGTAATCGGCAAGCGCAAGGATGGGTTCCTTGAGTTTTCGTTGATCGAGCGTGATCCGAGATGGTCGGATCAGTCCGTCTTCTCTGCTATAGCTGGTTTTGACCCTCCGCTGGCTCCAGATAGGACCGTTCTGCACGTTTCCATCGAAACAGACCCTTCCTACGGATATGGCACACAGGAAGAAGCAGATCTTTCCAAGCTGCTTGCGAACCTCTATGAACTAGCCCGAAGGTCCGCCAATCAGATTGATGCAAGCGTAGGAAAAGCGATCAGTTACCTCGACAAGATCGCAGGTTAGGTAAACAGCGTTTCATGATCGCTCATCTGCGCGGCAAGCTCATCTTTAAGCAGCCCGGCCAGGCCATTGTGGAGGCGGCGGGCGTGGGGTACGACGTGGCCATCTCCGTGCCGACGTTTACGGCGCTGCCCTCGGTGGGCGCGGAGGCATCGCTGCACATCCACACGCAGGTGAGCGACGATCAGATTGCGTTGTTTGGCTTTCTGGACCGCGAGGAGAAGCGGCTCTTCGAGCGGCTGATTACGGTGAGCGCGGTGGGGCCGAAGCTGGCCATCAAGATTCTGAGCGGGCTTTCGCCGGAGCACGCGGTGCAATACATCCGCGCGCAGGATCACGTGCAGTTGACGCGGATTCCGGGTGTGGGCAAGAAGCTGGCGGAGCGGCTCGTCGTCGAGCTGAAAGACAAGCTGGACGACTTTGCTGTGGCGCCCGCGGCCCGGGGCGTAAATGGCGCGGCGGTGGAGGATGTGCTTTCGGCGCTGGTGAACCTGGGCTATCAGCGGCCCGCCGCGGAGAAGGCAATGGAGCAGGCGGTGGCCAAGGATGCGGCGTTGAAAGATGACTTCGACGGGCTGTTCCGCGGCGCGCTGAAGGTGATTCGGTAAGCTGGTTGCCACAGACAACCTTGACACAAGTGCGGCATTGCCGCACACTGTTTAAGTGAGCGACTCTCTGCTGACAGTGGTGGAAACCAGCGCCTTTGCGCGGAGAGCGGAGAAACTGCTCACGGACGAAGAGCACGAAGACCTGCTGCTTTATCTGTCGATGTACCACAAGGTTGGAGATGAGATTCAGGGTACTGGCGGGGTGCGCAAGCTCAGGTATGCAATTGGTGGGCGCGGAAAATCAGGCGGAGTACGGACGATCTATTATTTCTTCGACGAGGTAAACCCGCTTCTTGCGCTTTTTCTTTACGGGAAGAATGAACAGGCGAATCTAACGCCGTCGGAAAAGAAGCTCGCAGCTTCTCTTGCGGCGGCAATGAAAGCGGAAGCTAAGGCCAGGAGGGTGAAGCGATGAAGCGGAAAAGCATTGGCCCCGAGCTGATTGAATCCATGGAAGAGGCACTTGCCATCGTGAAAGGCAACGCCAAGCCGGCCCGCGTTACCACCTTCAAGCCGTCCATTGCTTTGGAGATTCGCAAAATTCGTCTTGCCACAGGCTTGAGCCGCGCGGAGTTTGCGCGTCGCTATGCGCTGGATGCGCGCGCCGTGCAGGATTGGGAGCAGGGCAGGCGCAAGCCCGACCGGGCCGCACGCGCGTATCTGACCGTGATTGCGCGTCAGCCCAAGGCGGTGGAGCGGGCGCTGGCAGGCTGAGCGCGGCAAGCGGAAGGTGATTCGGTAGACTGGTTGCCTATGGCCCGTTCTCCAAAACCCGCTGCTGAAGCTGCGCTGCCGTATTTTCGGCCGGAGGCGCTGAAGTTTTTGCGCAACCTGGCGCGGAACAATGACCGCGAATGGTTCCTGCCGCGCAACGCGGTGTTTGAGGCGGAGCTGAAGGAGCCGATGCTGGCCGTGGTGCGCAGGATTACGGACGCGATGGTGGAGTTTGCGCCGAACCATGTGCGGCCGGCGGAGAAGAGCCTGTTCCGGATTTATCGCGACACGCGCTTCAGCAACGACAAGCGGCCTTACAAGACGCATGTGGCGGCGTGGTGGTCGCACCAGGGCCTCAAGAAGACGTCGGGCGCGGGCTACTACCTTCACGTGAGCGCGAAGGAAGTGGTGGTGGCGGCCGGGGCGTACATGCCGGAGAAGGACCAGCTGGCGGCGATTCGGCACTGGCTGCTGGAGCATCACGCGGAGTTTCGCAAAGCCCTGCGGGCGGCGACCAAGCGAACGGGATTTGCCGAGTTTGAAGGGAACGCGCTGACGCGGCCGCCGAAGGGCTTCCCGGCCGAGCATCCGGGGATGGATTTGATCAAGTGCCGGCAGTGGGGGCTGCATGCGACGCTGCCGGCCGAAGCGGCGCTGGACCCGAAGCTGGCTGTGACGATTACGCGCTATTTCAAGCTGGCGACGCCCGTGGTGGAGGCCTTGAACACGCCGATTGCCGCGGCGCTGAAGCCGAAAAAGATGGTACTGTTCGGGCTGCGGTAAGCGAGTTTGGAGTGGGCGCGGACCGGGCTTTGCCGGGGCGGTTGGAAGGCGGCTGGCGGGGCCGGCACGGCGAAAAATCGGCTGAAATCGGCGATTTTCGGTGAAAATGGCACAAAAACCCAAGAAAACTGTGGAAAATGGGCGTTTTCCCATTGACTTTGTGCGGTCCGAGGCCGCATTGTTACGAACGACAGGGTTCTCGAGAACCCGCATGAATACAGGGGTTTCGTGCAAAAGTTGCCCCGGTCGCACTCCCTCCATGCGGAACGCATTTCGGCATCTGGAAAGTTGTGGACGATGCTGAACGACGGAAACCCAGGCAACACCGGCTGCCCCGAGGGCACGCCCATAAGGAGAAAACGCACATGGCAACTGGAATGACCAAGACCGCTTTGACGCGGCACATGGCCGAGAAGCTGGAAATGACCAACAAGCAGGCTGCCGGATTCCTGGACCTGCTGGCGGAAACCGCGATCAAGGAAACGAAGAAGAACGGCGTTTTCGTGATTCCGGGCATTGGCCGTCTGGTGAAGGCTGAGCGCAAGGCGCGCATGGGCCGCAACCCGCAGACCGGCGAAGCGATCAAGATCAAGGCGAAGACGGTGGTGAAGTTCCGCGTGGCCAAGTCGGCCAAGGACGTGATTGCTCCTCCGAAGAAGTAACTGGGCGTAGAAGTGAGCCAAAGAGGGAGAGCCTGCGGGCTCTCCCTCTCTTTTTGTGCCGCGTGGACCGGAACCCCGCTGCGGCCTGAAAGTTGGCGAAGGCTTTGGAGGGACGCACTGTGGCGCGCGGCAGGCGAGCGGCTAATTGGGATTGCTGAGAGCTCTGGGAGAGTCGCCGATGAGCGCGCGGGCGATGAGCGAGACGCCGAAGCTGACAAGGATTGCACGCAGCATGAGGCGGTTGTTGTAGCTCCAGGAGAGGAAGGCGAAGGTGATGAAGACGCCGACCGAGAGCAGCTCAGAAGAGATGGCGCGGAGCCATTGGGGCTTTGCGGCGGTGCGCGGCAACAGGGGGCGCAGGCGCGGAATGAGACGCGGAACGGCCAGGCGATAGACACGGAAACGCTCGCCGAGCTGATGGCCGATGAAGGCTTCTTCACCGAGGATGAGGCGGAGCAGAAAGATGGAGATGAGCACCAGGGTGAAGAGCGCTCCCGTGGGCGGCATGAGGAGCGCCATGGCCGCGACCATGCACCAGAGACCGAGATAGAGGGGATTGCGGACGAAGCGATAGGGGCCGGCAGCCATGACGGCGCCGGCCTGCATGTCAGGGTGCTGCACGGTAGACGGACCAAGACACGCCGAGCCCCAGATGCGGAGAATTGCGCCGAGCGCGGCCACACCTGCGCCCACCGTGAGGACGAAGGGCGCGGCATGAGTGAACGACATGAGGCCGAGGCGGCTGAGCGTGCTGGCAAGCCATTCCAGCGTGGAGATGCGCGAGGCAAAGCCGGTGGGCGGCGCGAGGACGCCGATCCACGGCGCCCAGAAGCCGAGGATGATGATGGCGGCGTTGATGAGCATCCGCAGGCGGAATTCGATGTGTGTGGCGCGCATGGCGTAGTCCTGCTCGTGGGAGTGTAGCATTCGCGTGCGTGGAGATTCCCCGCCGTAGCATCCTCTTCTTGCTCGGCGCAAGCGCGGGGCTCAATAAATCAGCTTGAGGGAGAGCTGAATCTGGCGCGAGCTGCCGGCGGTGGTGCTGATTTCGCCGAATCCCGAGCCGTTGAGGATGTTCGAGGGCAGGCCCATGTTGACGATGTTGAAGAGATTGAAGAACTCCGAGCGGAATTGCAGGTCAACGCGCTCGGCGCCGCTGGCGCGGCGGCCGAAGGGCGTGTCTTTGATGAGCGCGAAGTCAAAGTTGTAATAGGCGGGGCCGCGGAAGGTGTTGCGGCCGAGGGTTCCGAAGCGACCCTGATTGGGGCCGGAGCCGCCGGAGACGTGGATGGGAATGGAGAAGAAGTCCGTGGCGTTGGCGGCGCCGGCACCGAAGTAGTCCTTGCGGTCCTTGCCCGCGGTGGAGAGATGCGGCTTGGCGATCTGGTCAGGGCGGTCGACGCCGTTTTCGCCATAGCCGGTTTGCTGCACGCCGGAGTAAACGGTGAAGGGAGCGCCTGAGGCGATGCTGGAGATGCTGAGCAGCTCCCAGCCGTAGGTGACCTTGCGGCTGAGGGGCTGAAGGAAGTTGACCTGCTGCAGGTGAAGGTCCTGGGCCAGGCTGAGGCCGAAGCCGTTTGTGATGTCGAACGAAGACGGGGCCTTCTCAGGATGCGTGTCAAAGGGATTCTGCGAGAAGCCGGAGCTGACCGCGCCGGTGTAACCGGTGCCGCCCAGCACCACGCTGGTGTTGTCAATGGACTTGCTCCACGTGTAACTGGCCTGGATGCCGGGACCGCCGTGGCCGACGGTACCGGAGAGCGAGGCTTGCAGCGCGTGATAAGTGGAGTGCGCGTCCGCGATGATGACGTTCTCCACACCGAAGCCGCCGGATACGTTGCCATTCGCGTCAAACTGCGTGTGCGGCGCAAAGCCGGGGCTTGCGCCGGGGTAGGCGTTGGGAAAGCTGTAGCGCGGCAGCCGCTGCGCGGCGGTGCCCACGTAGGCTGCGTCGGCGGTGAGGTTGCCGAATCTGCGTTCCAGGCCGAGCGTCCAGGTGTAGAGCGTGGCATTGGTGAAGGAGGCGTCGATGCCGCTGAGGCTGAGCGCACTGACCACGTGGCTGGGGGTGAGCGCGGCCATGTCGTGCTCGTAGCGGTTCACATCCATGATGGTGTTGGGCGGGACCGGCTTGAAGTGGCCGGGCACAAGGATGAGCTGGCCGTCAGGCGTGTAGACGTCTGGCAGTTGCGCGGGCGTGATCTGGAAGCCGTAGGGGATGGGCGCGCCGGACGCGGCCACCACGCGCGGACTGACGGCGAAGGGCGTGGAACCGGTGAGGAAGTTGTCCTGCCAGATGTTGGGCGGGATGACCATGATGCTGCCGCCCACGTTGGCCCGCAGATTGGGCGTGACTTGCCAGGCAGCCTGCACGCGCGGCTCCCAGCCATGCTTGCTGGTCTGGTAACCGGGCTGCGGATTGACCACATATTGTTGCACGCCATCAATCATGCGCAGAGCGCCGGTGCGCCGGGCCCGCTCTGAGATGGGCGTGTAGAGATCCCAGCGCAGGCCATAGTCGAGCGTGAAACGTGGGGTGATCTTCCAAGTGTCCTGCGCCCACAGGGCGTAGTTTTCTCGGTTGATGGCCGCTGGGCCCATGTGGTCACCGCCGGAAATTCCCGGCGCCGCGAGTTCGACCGTATAGATGAATGCGCTGCCGGAGAGAAAACCTGAGAGCGTGTCAGGCAGTGGATCGCCGACGGCGATGTTGTGCATTCCACTTTGTGAAGGGATGGCCTCAGTGGCGTAGGCCGTGCCGCCGCCGAAGTCATATTCGCCATTGGGGCTGATGCCGAAGTAGGTGGTGTCGCGGTTGATGCGCGCCTCAAAGCCGGCCTTAAAGGCGCGACGGCCGCTGGTGAAAGCCACGGTTTGCCGGCCCTGGAAAAGATTGCCAAAGGCCACCATTACCGTTCCTCCCGCACTATTGAACGCCTCAAACAATCCGTCGGTGAATTTGACTGCGGGGTCAGTGTAGTCCGCGGCGGGAAAGCCGGGCGTGGACCGCGTGATGCCGATGAGCGACTGCAGGACAAGCCGCGGAGAGACGGTGCGGGTCCAGGCGCCGACGACATTGCGCTGGTGATCGATGTAATGGACGCCGAAAGCGGGATCAATGGCCGTCTGGTCAGGGTTGGTGGTGGGACCGGTGACGTTATCCATGGTGAAGCGCGTGAAGAATTGGTCCTTCGACGAAATTCTGTGATCGAAACGGAGCGAGAACTGGTTGGCGTTGGTGGTGACCTTTGAGGCCGTCGCGTAAGTGCGATTGCCGAAGGCTCCGGAGGGATCGTTGGGCATGGGATAGCGTGCGAGGATGGCGGCGATGCTGGAGTTGACGGGGACCATGAGCGTGTCCGTGGAGCCGTCAGGGAATGTGAGCATGTCCTGGCCGGCGCGCTCGTCGGCGGTGGGCAGGGGCATGACCTGCGTGGTGCCAAGGACCTGGCGGAAGCCCTGGTACTCAGTGAAGTAAAAGGTGCGGCCGCGGCCGTCGTAGAGGTGCGGGAGGTAAACGGGACCGCCGTTGGTGAAGCCGAACTCATTGCGGCGGAAGGGCGGGATGCGGCCGGGGTATGCGGGCGTGGGGTGGTCAAAATAATTGCGCGCATCGAATGCCGAGTTGCGCACGAACTCAAAAAAGGAGCCGTGGAAGCCGCTGGCGCCGGAGCGGGTGATGATGTTGGTGAATCCGGAGGCGCCGCGGCCGATTTCGGCGGGCATCCAGCCGGAATTGGATTGAATTTCCTCGACCGCGTCGACGTTGAAGTTGGAGAAGGTCGAGCCGCCCATCTCCGGGTCGCTGATGTCGGCGCCGTCCATGGCGAAGGTGGCCTCCACGCCGCGCTGGCCGTTGATGGCGAATTGCTGGGTGAAGTTGGTGGCTCCGTTGGTGTCGGTCATTGTTCCGGCGGCAAGCAAAAGAAGGGAGCTGAAGTCGCGCTTGTTGAGCGGCAGCGAACTGACGGCCTGGCTGGAAAGCTGTTCTCCGCCGCTGGCGCCCTGGCCGGCGAGTGCACCGAGGGTGAGTTCGCCGCGCGGGGAGAGCGTGAGCAGCACGGCACGCGGCGTACTGCTGATTTCAACCGGCTCGGCGTAGTTGGCGGTTCGACCCTCGGCCTGGACCTGGAGCCGATAGGCCCCGGGCGCGAGATGCGCGAAATGGAATGCTCCGCTCGCTGTTGTCACGGCGCGGTGGGTCTCGCCCTGGCCGGAAAGCACGACCTTCGCGCCAGCGATGGGTACTCCGGAGGAGTCGCGCACCAGGCCCTGCAGGGCCGGCGCCCGCGGCGTTTGGGCCGGAGCCACCAGGCAGGCCATCAACAGAAGCAGAGCGAAAAACCAGCGCGTCGCGCCGCGATGTGCCCGGCGCGCGGCAGAGGAATGGAGGAGGTCGGCACGCATCATGATTCAGCTTCGTCGGCGCGATTTGCGCGTGAGAGGTCCGGCTTTACCTTTCTCAAGATGCAGGAAAGGACGGACGTTGTGGAGTACAGAACAACGGCTGGCAAGCAGGCTGATGAAACCCAGCAAGCGCTCACCGCGACTGTTTCCGCTCAACGCATTTCTTGCGAGGATTATATCGTCCGAAGCGGAAGTTCGCTTCCGCGGCAATCGTGCCGGTACACGAACTTGAATGAGCTGGAGGCGCAGCTTCTACACTGGTGCCAGCCCATGAGCGAGCCCGCTGCCGCCGTCGATACAATTGCCGCCGTCTCCACGCCGCCAGGACGCGGGGGCATCGGCATTGTGCGCCTGAGCGGGCCACAGGCCGGGGCGATGAGCGAGAAGCTGGTGCGCCTTCGCCATCCGATGGAGCACGGGCACGCACGGTTGGCCGATGTGCTCGACGATCCGGCTGCCGGCGGCGAACACATCGACGAGGCCATGGTCACCTTCTTCGCCGCGCCGAACTCGTACACAGGCGAAGACGTGGTGGAGATTGCGGCGCACGGTTCGCCGGTGGTGCTGGACCTGCTGCTGCGGCGGGCGCTGGATGTGGGCGCGCGGCTGGCCGAGCCGGGAGAGTTTACGCAAAGGGCGCTTTTGGCGGAGAAGCTGGACCTGACGCAGGCCGAGGCGGTGCGCGACCTGATTGACGCGCAAACACTGACGCAGGCCCGCCAGGCGGCCAGCCAGATGGGCGGCGCGCTGAGCCGGCGGGTGCAGCCGGTGAAGCAGGCGCTGGTGGAGCTGATTGCGCTGCTGGAGGCGGGGATCGATTTTGCCGAGGACGATGTGCACGTGACTCCGCCTGAGGAGATTGCGCGCCGCGTTGCGGAGCTGGAGCCGCCGCTGGCCGCGCTGGAAGCGACATTCGCGCGTGGACGCGTGGTGCATGACGGATTGACGCTGGCCATTGTGGGCAGGCCGAATGCGGGAAAGAGCTCACTCTTCAACCGCCTGGTGGAGCGCGACCGGGCCATTGTGACGGCGACGCCGGGAACGACGCGCGACCTGGTGACAGAGCGGATTTCGATGGACGGAATTCCGCTGGAGCTGGTGGACACGGCCGGGTTGCGCGAGGCCCAGGGAGAGGCCGAGCAGATGGGTATTGCGCGCAGCCGCGAGGCGCTGGCCGATGCGGCGCTGGTGTTGGTGGTTCTGGACGCGACGCAATCGTTGAACGAGGAGGAGCGCGGGCTGCTGGCGGCCCTGGAGGGACGGCCGGCGCTGGTGGCCGTGAACAAATGCGATCTGGCGGGAAGCCAGCGCCTGGGTGCTGAACTGGAGGCTGTGCAAGCGGGAGGATGGACGGCGCTGTTGACCTCCGCGCTGACGGGCGAAGGAATTGCGGGACTGCGCACCCGCATTCTGGAGCTGGCGACCGGCGGCGCGAGCGCGGAGCCGGGATCGCTGACCAACCTGCGCCACCAGCAGGCAATTGCCGCCGCGCGCGCGGCGCTGGCCGACGCCGCAACGGCGAATGGAGACGGCATTCCGCACGAGATGATCCTGATCGACTTGTATCGCGGCTTGTGGGCGCTGGACTCGCTGACCGGGCAAACGACGCCGGACGACATTCTTCACCTGATTTTTTCTACATTCTGCATTGGCAAATAATACGGCTTCCAAAGTCGTCCAATAGAATATAGAAATGTCTCATATTAGCCTGTATTAGGGCCTGTTCACACTACTGGGATGGCGGCGACGGGAGCCAGTTTTTACGAATTCTAGAAGCGAGGAGCGACGCATACCAGGCATCTGCGAGCGACGAGCGACAACGAAATCGGGAAAACTGGCCCCGTCCCTCCGGGTTGCGGAGAAAACCGGGCCAAACTTCGTTGTCACCCTTGACCTTGGAATCACCAAAGCCTGCGGGTTCCGTCTCGTCTGGCCCGGTTTTCGCTCGCAACGCCATCCACCCCAGTAGTGTGAACAGGCCCTAGCAATAGTTATTGTCCTATTAAGTCCTTACCAGCCTGTGGCAGAACTCAACATCTCTGAAAAGCCGCCCCTCAGCGGCTAAAGCCGCGTTGATATTACCCCACGTAGGGCACGACTGAAGTCGTGCCCTTTCAAAACCGGACTTTTGCCACAGACTGTTAGGAGACTCAGGAAAGCCAAGCGGGTTTGAGTCTCCAGCAAGTCTTCAGACGGGAATGAGTCTCCAGAATGATCCAGGAGACTGAGAAAAGGGGCGAAATGGCACTGACAGGCGCAGGAATCGAGGCACCAAAGCCAAGGGCCGGGCGGTACATGGTGAGCGATGGCCGGGAGCTTTCGCTTTCATACACTGGTGGCCAAGAGCTTTCTGACTTCCTTGACACCAGAAGAGCAAGCCCGCAAAACCATCGACGGCATGTTGTCTGCCGCCGGATGGATTATCCAAGACCGCGCCGAGGCCTCGGAAAACTTTCGAGAAGCCGACATGCCGTTACCTTTTCGGTTATTCAGGGCTGTGACCGGGAAAGAGGTACGAGAACGAGTCGCGGCTAACGTCCTCGACGATCTCCTTCAGCCGGGGCGACGGCCCATGCCCAAATTCTTCATACTGTCTGAACCAGTCCATCATGTCCGACAATCCCAAGGTGTCCATAGTTATCCTGTCATTTATGGCGGAGATGAAGTCGAAATCATCATGCTCGATCGAGTGCATTACGCTTTCGAGGTCGTGAATTTGGATTATCGTGAGCGGTCGCACGATGACCTCGGGGCGCAGCTTGATTGGCGCCAGCGACTTAGTTCAAACGCCGTAGGGCCCGGGAGCCTCCTCGGACCGCCATCAGGCAGGATGGCGCGACATTCCAGTCGCCATGCCGACTTTCGATGAATAATCGCCGCCGAGATTTTCAGGTTTCCGGCGCACCCTACTCCATGCAATCATCTGAAGACACAACTCACCGGGGGCAACGTGCGCCGAAATCTCCTGTTGCTGGGGCTGCTTTGTCTGCCCGCTTTCTCGTTGCCCGCCCGCGCGCACGTGCCGCCTCAGGTGGCCATCGTCGCATGGCCACCCGGATAGCCCCTCGGCATCACCGCCGACTCCGAATATTCCGAGACAAAGTTGCGCCTCGCGCCCGGCGACACCCTTACCTTCCTCTCCGACGGCGTCGTCGAAGCCTGCAACGCCGCCGGCGAGCTGTTCGGATTTGACCGAACGCGAGAGATCAGCATCCGGTCAGTGGAAGAGATTGCCGACGCCGCCCAGGCCCACGGCCAGCAGGACGACATCACCGTCCTCTCCGTCAAGTACGCCCCGGCCATCGCCGTGCACGCCTGAACTCTGATCCGGACAAGTCCCCTGAAACGGGATTCACTCCCGCGTTCTCCGCCGCCAGTTCAATGAGCGCATTATCGGGAATTCACTCACCGAGCCAAATCTGGAGTACTGGGCGAGTGACCGCCCGCTCGGACCTTTGGCCAACCTTCGCCTGTCCCGGTGATCCGTCTGACGGAAGCGGGAGAGTGGGCCCGTTCACAAGTATCATTGACTTGCACAACCTCGGGCGCACGGACCTTGTACACAGCAAGGCAAAGCCAAACAAGGGTTGGTAGGGTGCCGCCGAGGGTAGACCCTTGAGGGGAGATTTTATTGCTTCAAAATGCCGGCAGTTCTCGGCAGCACGGCGGACGCTCGCTGGAACGAAAACCTCTAGGCTTTCCTGGCCTGATGTGGCTTCTGTCATTGCTGATTTGCACGCTCGCGGTGGCGCTGGCGTTCGTCTACCTCGATGTACCGATAGCCCATCGCGTCTATGGGCTTCGTTGGTCAGCTGAAAGCCTGGGGAAGGGATTTGCAAGTGCCGTTCTTCTCGCTATCGAAGCGGCTGTTGCGCTGGCGCTGGTTTGTATTCGGATAACGCGCGGACATTTGTCGCGATTTGGCGAGGCGACCGCGCTCGCGTGTCTGACCTCCATCTGTGCTTACGCAATCAACGACAGCACTCTGAAGCTCTTCTTCGGGGTACCGAATCCTGCGGCCGTGTTGCACGGAACCCGACATGCATTCGATCTCCTAGCGGGCTCTTCTAACAGTAGTTTCCCCTCGGGCCACATGGTCCTCGCCGGCGCTTTAGCGGGTGTTTTCATGCGACTCTATCGAAGCAGTATCTTGCCGTTATCCGCACTGCTGCTCATTGCGACAGTGCTGCTGATCGCCGGTGACTGGCATTTTGTCAGCGATGTAATTGCCGGAACATTTCTCGGTGTCTCGGCCGGCCTACTGGCCGGCGAGGTCTGGCTCGCCCATTCGAAATAGGAGGTTATGCTGCCGGCAGTCCTGCAGGCTTCGCTCGGCGAGAACTCTGCGGTGGGCTTCTGCACCCCTCCCTATCTGAATCGTCGGCAAACCGCGAGGCATGGGCTCGATCGTCAGATCACTACCGCACGGAGTTGACGCCAATATTCATACAAAAAAACGTGGCTCCGACTGAATGACCGCCTAACCGGACATTACTCAAAAATCGGGTTATTTCCGGATTGGCCACAACACCTCCGGATTTAGGGCCTGTTCACACTACTGGAATGGCGGCGACGGGAGCCGGTTTTTTTCAGTTCCTTTTCTCAATTCTATTGACTGCTGCATAAATAATGCAACGATTTAACGCAAAGAAAAAGGCAACTCGGACTGCGCGATGCATCCGCTGAGTTTCTCGGGAGAGTTGCGAATGGCGTCGATGGAAATGAGAATGTCTTCCATCAGCTCGTC
>DATLRP010000036.1:0-17365 GCA_035534635.1 Occallatibacter sp. | reverse complement strand
TCCATTTTTTCGCCGCTCGTCCCTAAGATACACCCGGTATCTGTCGCTCCTCGCTCCTTAGAATTGAGAAAAGGAACTGAGAAAAGGAACTGAGAAAAACCGGCTCCCGTCGCCGCCATTCCAGTAGTGTGAACAGGCCCTAGACCAGGGGCAAACGCACCATCGCCCGCGCCCCTTCGCCGTCTTCGCGATTCACCAGCACAATCTCTCCACCGTGCGCGCGGGCAATCTGCTGCGCCAGCGTCAGCCCCACTCCGCTGCCATTCGGTTTGGTGGTGTAAAAGGGGACGAAAAGATTTTCGCTGTTGGCGATTCCCAGCCCGCGGTCTTCCACCAGGATCGCCAGGCGCAAGCCTTCCACGCGCCAATACAGGCTCACCGGCTGCCCTCCATTGGCCAGCGAGGCGTCGGCCGCATTCTTGATCAGATTGATCAGCATCTGCTCCAGCTGGTCGGGATCGGCCCGCAGCACCGCGGGAGCCCCCGGCGTCAGCTGTACCGGCACCCGCTGCTCCAGCAGCGCCACGCGCTCCATCAGCGGCGCAATCTCCAGCGGCCGAAGCTGCGGCGGCGGCAGTTGCGCCAGCGCGCGATAGGACTGCACGAAGCGGTGCAGCGCGTCGGCGCGGCCCTCCACCACGCCAAGGCCGCGGCGAAAGTCGCGCACAAGATCCTTGTCCTCCGGAATCCCGTCCACCCGCGCCAGCAGGCTGCCCGCGATGGACTTGATGGGAGCCAGCGAATTCGACAGCTCGTGACCCAGCACGCGGATCAGGCGTTTCCAAGCCGCCTGCTCTTCTTCCTTCAGCGGCTGGCTCACGTCGGCCAGCAGCAGCAGCATGTGCGGCGCGCCATCCTGGCGAAAGGCCGCCTTGCGCAGCAGCCAGCGTGTGGTTTGCGTGCCCAGCGAATGCATGCTCTGGTCGGGCGCATCCAGCAGCGCCGTCATTCCCAGCTCGGCCGCGGTCCGCCCGTAGCAGCGCGCGTATGGCAGCCCCAGCAGTTGCGCACCGGCCTGATTCACAAGCTGCAGCACATTGTCGCGGTCGAAGGCGAACAGCGGCGCATGCATCACCTCCAGAATCCGCGCCAGCAGGGCCGTTGCCTCCAGTGAGCGCACACGCTGCTTCTGCAGCAGGTCCGCCAGAGCATTCACCTCCGCGGCCAGCTCGGCAAACGCGTCCGCCGTGCCCGCTCCCCGCGCGCGGAACGAATAATCGCCCTCCCGCAGCGATGCGATGACATTCGACAGCGTCTGCAGCGGGCGAATCAGGCTGTCGATCAGCGACGACGCCACCAGAGCGGCATAGAGCAGCAATCCGCCAAGCGCGAACAGCGCCGGCTCAACGCCGACTTGGTGCTCGGCCAGCAGGATGCAGACAAACAGAACGCCGGGCACGGAGAGCAGAACGCTGTGCAGCCACGCGCGGCGCACGGCCGCGCGCCGGTTCCGGCGCCCCCTCTGCTCATAGACCATACTTTTCAATGCGGCGATAGAGCGCCGCGCGGCTGAGGCCGAGCGCTTCAGCGGCCTGCGAAATGTTTCCCTCGCATCGGCGAAGCACCTTGCGAATCAAAAGCGCCTCCACCTCGTCAATGCTCATGTGTTCGAATGACTGCCCGGACGCGCGGGTGGATGAGATGGCCAGATTCGCGGGCTCGATCTCCTCCTCGCGGCACAGCAGCACGGCGCGTTCAACCGTATGCTCCAGCTCCCGCACGTTGCCCGGCCACGCGTACTGCATCATCAATTGCATCGCGCCCTGAGAAAATCCGGAAATCGGCTTGCGATAGCGCGAGCGATTGCGCTCCAGAAAATGCGCCGCCAGCAGCGGAATGTCCTCCCGCCGCTCGCGCAGCGGAGGCAGATGAATCTCCACCGTGTTGATGCGGAACAACAGGTCTTCGCGGAACCTTCCCTCCTTCGAGTCCTCCTGCAGATTGGCGTTGGTGGCCGAAAGCACGCGCACGTCCACGCGGCGCGTTTGCGAGGACCCCACGCGCTCCAGTTCGCCCGTCTCCAGCACGCGCAGCAGTTTGGCCTGCTGGCGAAGGGGAACATTCGCAATCTCATCCAGAAAAAGCGTGCCCCCGCTGGCCATCTCAAACCGGCCTACGCGGTCGGTGCGCGCATCGGTGAACGCGCCCTTCACGTGTCCGAAGATTTCGCTCTCAAACGTACCTTCCGGCAAACCGCCCGCGTTCACCGCCACCAGAGGCATGCGCGCGCGCGGCGACGCCGCGTGAAGCAGCTTGGCCACAATCTCCTTGCCTGTGCCGTGCTCGCCTGTGATTAGCACATGCGCGTCGGAGGGGCCCACCTGCGCAATCAGCTCAAGCACCGGGCGCATGGCCGCCGCGCTCGCAAGGAACGCCGGCATGCCCTCGGAGCGGAGCAGCCGGTTCTCCAGTTCAAGTTGGCGCGCCCGCCGCAGCGCCTGTCGCAGTTCGGCATGCACGCGCACAAGGCTCAGCAGCCGTTCGTTCTCCCACGGCTTCTGGATAAAGTCGCGTGCGCCGCGCTTGATGCATTCCACGGCAAGATCAATATTGCCCCACGCCGTCATCACGATCACCGGAAGGCGCGAATCGATCTCCCGCAGGCGCGCCAGCAGGTCCAGGCCCTCCTGGCCGGAGGTCGTGTCGCGCGTGTAGTTCAGGTCGATGAGCAATACGTCGTAGTCGTCTTCGCCCAGCGCCTCAAGCAGCAGCTGCGGCGACCGCGCCGTCTCCACATGAATTCCCTGCGGCTTAAGCAGCAGTTCCACTGCTTCAAGAACATGCGGCTGATCGTCGGCAACCAGAACTCGAATGCTGTCACGCTTACCGGAGATGGCTTGCCTCCATTGTGCCGGACTTCGCGTCGGCGATCGAAATGCCGTAGGACTGGAGAATCGTACCCGTCGCGCGCATCATCTCGATACGTGCCTTTTCATACGCGGTCTCGGCCGTCACCAGCGCCGACTCGGCAAGGGCCAGGTCGTGCTCGGCCGCCAGCGTCTGCTGATTGCTTCCCGCACCCAGCTTCTGCTCCTGCTTCATGATATCGAAGCTCCGCTGCGCCAGATCGCGCGCCTGGCGCGCTGCATCCACCCGGCTGGCCCCCTGCTCCAGCGCGTAGCGGGCATTGCGCACCTCGATCCGGATGCGCTTCTTCAGCTCCTCCTGATATACCTGCGACTGCCTGTACTCGAGCTCCGTCCGGTACTGGTCGGCCTTGGCGATGCGGTTGCGCAGCGGAATGCTCAATTGGAGCCCCACCTGATACTCGGGAGCAGTGTCGTTCATCGCGTTCTGAATCGCGCCGCCGTATGTGGCCGGCAGCGTGGTCGGAACCGTCTGGTCGTAGTACTTCGCATTCAAATCGCCCGCCGTTCCGTTGCCCGCGTAAAACCCATACGCCGTCAGCGAGGGCAGCAGCGCGTTGCGCGCCGTCCTGCGGCTCAGCGCGCGATTCTTCAGGTCCAACGCCGACTCCTGAATCTCCGTGCGGTCCGCCAGCGCCTCGGCAATCATCTGCTGCACCGGCTCGGTCACCGGCTCAATGTGCGAGCGGATGCGATCCGTCGGCACAACCGGCATCTCTTCCAGCGTGGGATCGTCCAGTGTGCGCGTGATCGCGTTCTTCATCAGAAGTTCCTGCAACTCCAGGTTTGTCCGGGCCACGGTCAAATCCTGTTCGCGATTAGCCAGGTCGCCTTCGGCCTTGAGCACGTCCATCTCCGGAATCGCCTGCAGGGCAAGCCGCTGGCGCGCGGTCGACAGCGTCTCCGTGGCAAAGGCGACGGAGCGGTCCCCAACCTGCTCCGTATCATAGGCGTTCACCAGGTCCCAGTACATGTCGCATATCTGCGTCACCGTCGCAATCACCTGCGCGCGAAAGGCAATGTCGGAGATCTTCAGGTTCGTGCGCGCGATGCGCAGAAAACGCAGGTTTGGCCCAAGTCCGAAGCCCGCCAGCAGTTGCTGCGTGGCCAAAAAGCGCACCCGCGTGTAAAGCTCCGGGCTGAAGTAGTCGTAGATACCGTTCGAGGTCTGGCGGCTGTTGCTCCACTGTACCTGGATGCTGCTCCCCGTGGGAAAGGACTGGTCATAGCTGACGTTCGCCTGCTCCTGGTTGATCTTGTAGATCGACACTCCTTCCACCTGGAAGTTTGTCAACTGCTGCGACGAGTGATCGACCAACACATTCGCATTGATCACCGGGTCATAAGTGGAAACCGCGGTGCCGGTACCCAGCGTTGAGGAAACAATGCCGGACGCGCCGGCGCCGGCGCCGCCCGCGCCGCCCGTGGTGCCGCCCGCTCCCGCGCCCGCGCCGCTTGATCCAAATCCCCCTTGCCCGCCTCCGGGCGTTCCGGAAACTACGCCCGTATTCACGCCGCGCACTGAGCCACCGGCCTCGGTCCGCTTCACGTCGGTCTCCGCAATCGGCAGGTTATAGCGCGCGATCACCAGGTCCAGATTGTTCTCAAGCGCGAGACGAATCGCGTCATCCAGTGACAGATATATCTTTCCCTTGCGCACCAGCGATTCAAGGCGCGACGAATTGATCATCGTCGGCGGAGGAACCGTCGTCCCGCGATAGGCATCGATGGGATTCATCGAGCTTTTCTTCAACTGCTCGAAAGGAATGTTTCCGTTCGGCGCGGGCGCCGATGGTGGGTCGACGGCGAAAGCAAGATTGGCCTGCAGCAGCAGAATCGCCACGGCCGCCTGCATCCGCGTCGCAAAAGCGGTGGCGGGCCTAACTTCGATGCGTGCCGGAATCAATCTCATCATGATTTCTCAACCTCGGGGGAGTCACTGCGCAGCGCCTCATCGCGCGTGAGCCAGCCGTCTTTCAGCTCCAGGATGCGCGTGCCGTAGCGCGCGTTTTCCTCCGAATGCGTCACCTGCACAATCGTGGTGCCCTGGCGGTTCAGCTCGCGAAACAGCTCCATAATTTCGCGCGCCTGCGCGGAGTGCAGGTTGCCCGTGGGCTCATCGGCCAGCAGCAGCGCCGGCGCATGCACCACGGCGCGCGCAACGCCCACCAGTTGCTGCTGACCGCCGGAAAGCTGGTTCGGAAACAGGTCCTTCTTGGCCACAATCTGGAATCGATCCAGAATGTCGGCCACCATGCCCTGCCGGTCGCGCGAGGGCAGATTCTTGTAGGACAACGGAAGATCGATATTCTCTGCAACCGTCAGGTCATCCAGCAGATGGTAGCTTTGAAAAACCATCCCCATGCGCCTGCGCGCCAGGTCCGCGCGCTGTTTGCGGTTTAGCGTATGCACCGGCGTCTGCTCAAACCAGTACTCGCCAAGCCATCCGTCATCCAGCAGCGCGAGCACGTTCAGCAGCGACGACTTTCCCGCCCCGGAAGGGCCCATCACCGTCACGAATTCTCCCGCGCGAATGCTGAGCCCGACACGGCGCAGGATCCAGGTTTCGGTGTGCCCGGTCCGGAAGCTTCGCTCCACGTTCTTCAGCTCAATCATGATCGTTGACCGCTCCATTCCGGCTTCAGGCAATCGGTTCGCGCCGTGCTATTCAATCCGCAGCGCCTTCATCGGATCAATGGACGCCGCGCGCCGCGAGGGGATGAATCCGGCCAGCGTCGCGCACAGCGCCAGCGCCGTCACGGCTCCCGCCAGCGCCAGCGGATCGTACTGGCTCACGCCGTAGAGCTGGCTCGCCATCAGGTGGCCGGCCAGCAGCGCGCACGGAATGCCCAGCACCAGACCCGCCGCGATCTGCGCCATTGCTCCGCGCAGCACCATGCCGATGACGCTTGAGCGCGTGGCTCCCAGCGCCATGCGAATTCCAATCTCTCCCGTCCGCCGCACCACGAAATACGACATCACGCCGTACAGTCCAACCGAAGCCAGAATCAAAGCCAGCACTCCAAACAGGCTGGTAAGCCGCGCCACCAGCCGGTCCTCGTCAAAGTTGCCTGAAACCTGGCTCTCAAAGGAGCGCAGATCGCCCACCGTCAGGTTCGGATCAATGCCCGCAAGCGTCTTGCGCACCAGCGGCTCCACATCCTGCTGCGGCCGGTCGAAGCGCAGGATCATCGCGTTGATCAGCATCGACTGTGCTTCGCCAGATTTCATCTCCGCTTCCTTGTAGCCGAGATACTGCTGCGTGAGAGGCCGCAGATAAACCGGACGCACCGGCTCGCGCACGTTGTTCATTTTGAAGTCGCGAAAGACGCCCACGATCTCAAAGCTTCCCGAGTATTGGGGAAAATCGATGCCGAAGTGCTGCCCGACCGGATTTTGATGCGGGTAGAAATGCTTCACAAAGGCCTGGTTGACAACGGCCACCGGCGGAGAGCTGGCCGTGTCCTGCTCATTGAAGTTCCGCCCCTGCACAATCGGCACGCCAATCGAGTTCAGGAACCCGTTGCTCACCCGGTCCCAGGTCGAGCCGCAGTGGCTGTTCGGGGGCGGCGCCGGATGTCCCTGCTGAATCACGCAATCGCCCCAGTTGTCGCCCTCCAGCGGGCTGTAAAGCGCCAGCCCCACGCTGGCCACGCCGGGCAGCGCGGCGAATCGGTCTTCAATCTGGCGGTCCAACGCCGGCATGGTCTCCGCCGTGTAACCCGCGCCTGCCGGATCAAAGTGCGCCACGTAGCGGTTGGCCGTCTCCACGCCAAAATCCTGGTGTTCCAGCTTGGCCAGCGAGCGGCTCATCAGAATCGCGCTCACCAGCAGCACCAGAGACAGCGCCGCCTGAAACACAACCAGCGCCTTCTGCGGCAGCGACGAGTGATCGTGCGTGGAGCGGTTCACTCCGCGCAGAACCTCCGCAGGCTGCGAATGCGAAGATATCCACGCCGGCGCAATGCCGAAAAGAATGCCCGTCGCAAGCGCCACCAGAAATGTGAATCCAAGCACAACCCAGGAAGGATTCGCGCTGATCGGAACGTTCTGCATATGTTGAAATGCCAGCGCCAGAATCGCGCGCGTGCCCGCATAGGCCACGCCTAGCCCCACAAGTCCGCCTAGAAAACTCAGCAGCACGCTTTCGGTCAGAATCTGGCGAATCACGCGGTTGCGGCTCGCGCCCAGCGCCATCCGCACCGCAAGGTCTGCCCGCCGCGCCGTGCCCCGCGCCAGCAGCAGGTTTGCAATGTTCGCACAGGCGATGAGCAGCACCACCGTGGCCAAAATCATCAGCATCTTCAGGCCACTGCCCACTTCCTGCTGTAGGTTTTGGATGCCCCCGCCGCCATGCGTCAGCATCACGCGCATCTTCGGAATCACGGCTGCGCCGCCGTTCGCGGTAAGCACAGGCTGCGCGGCAAGCCACTGCCGCAGCGCCGCGCTCAGCTTTTGTTGCAGCGCCGCAATGCTCGTACCTGGGTGGATCCGACCGATCGGATAAAGCCAGTTGGACTCCGCGTGATGCAGAATTGCCGTGTCGCCGTCCACGTAGGGCTCGGTATTCAGCGGCATCCACACCTCCGGCGGGCGGTCCGTCTCGCGGTCGCCGAAAAAACCCGCGGGCGCAACGCCCACCACCGTGAACGGATGCGTCTGAATGTAAATCGTGCTGCCGACAATCGATGGATCGCCGCTGTACTCCGACTGCCACGCCGCATAACTCAGCACCGCCGCGGGCGAAGCGGCCGGCCTGTCGTCTGCGCTGGTGAACAGGCGTCCCGTGTATGGACCCAGGCCCAGCGTGGCGAAGTAATTGCCTGAAACAAACTCAGTGCGCAGCGACTTCGGCAGCTCCTTGCCACGGCGAATGCTCATCGATCCCTGGGCCGCCTGCACCGCCGCAAGCTGCTCGAACTCCGGCGCGGAGGCTTCGAGACGCTTGTAGAGATCATAGGAGAAGATCGAGTAGTCGCCCGTATCCGACGCGCTGCCGGGAAACCCTCCATCCACGCAGCAATCGTCGTTATCTCCAATGCGATACAACTGCGACGGATTGCCCACCGGCAGTGAACGCAGCAGCACCGCGTGCACCAGCGTGAAGATGGCCGTGTTGGCCCCGATGCCCAGCGCCAGCGTCACAATCGCCGTAATCGCGAACCCCGGCGAACCGCGAAGCTGCCGCAGCGAGTAACGGATGTCCTTCAGGAGTTGTTGCATCGCAATCGGTCTCCTCAGCTTGAATATTCCAATCGGGTTATTCGGTTCGCAAAGCCTGCATCGGTTCAATCCGGGCCGCCCGCCGCGCCGGCAGCAGGCCCGCGACAAACACCGTGAGCAGCAGAAGCGCCGCGGCGGCAACGTAGGTTAAGGGATCCGACGACGCAACCCCGAAGAGCATTGAGTGCAGCAGCCGCACCGCGCCCGCGCAACCGGCCACGCCGGTCGCAATCCCGATCAGCGCGATGCCTGCGCTGCTGCGCAGCACCAGACCGAAGACCCCGGAACGCGTGGAGCCCAGCGCCATGCGCAGCGCGAACTCTCTCTGCCGCTCGGTTACGGAGTAAGCAATCACCGCGTACAGCCCCAGCATCGCCACCAGCACGCTGCAAAGCGCATACACTCCCAGCAGCTCGGCCGGAATCCGCTCGAGTTGATACAACTCGCCGGACACCGACTGCAGGCTGCGCACCTGTTCAAGCGGCAGCGAGCCGTCCAGTTCCGCCACAGCCTGGCTCAGCGGCTCCCGCATGGCCGCGGCCGTTGTGCGCGAGCGCACCGCGACAATCACATAGCCATACCCCGGCACGCCCTGCGCCAGCGGCAGATAGAGCACAGGGTCGGGCTCCGTGTTTGCCGGATCGTGATAGGCGTAGTCGTGCACAATGCCCACGATGCGATGCGGCTGCTTGTTCGCCACAATCGTGCTACCGACTGCATCGCCCTTCGGCCAATACCGCTTCGCCATCGTCTCGTTCACAATCGCCACACCCGGCGCGTTGGCGTTGTCCTGCGTGGTAAAGTCGCGGCCCTGCCGCAGCGCAATGCCCATCACGTGGAAAAAGTTAGGACCGTCGAAGTCCGTCACCACATCCATCTCTTCGCCCTTGGCCGGCACATAGCCGGGAATGCTGAAGCCCTGCGTGTTCCCTGAACCCCAGTCGCCCATGGGCAGATGCGTGGTAAGCGTTGCGCCCGTTACTCCCGGCGCATTCTGCATCCGCTCCAGCAACGCGGACTCGAAGGCCATCGCGCGCTTTGCGTCATAGCCGGACCGCTCCAGATCGAGCGTGGCCGTCAGGCAGTGCGCGCGATTGAAGCCCACGTTGCGCCCCACCACATTTAACGCGGTGCGCATCAGCAGGCCGCAGCACACCAGAATGATGAAACAGATTCCGAGCTGCAATCCCAGCACAATGCTTCTTCCGAATCGCCGGCGCGGTGCGCCCGCCACTGCCGCACCGCCTTCGTGCAGCGCCTCTTTTTGCGAGACGCGCAATGCCTGCCGCACCGGATACATGCCGCACACCAGCGTCACCGCAACCGTTATCGCTGTCACGAAGAGCAGTATGCGCGAGTCCGGCTGCAGATTGAAGACCAGCGGCATGCCGAAGCTCGGCAGGAGCAGATAAAGCCCGCGAGACATTGCCGTGCTTGCCGCCCATCCTGCCAGCGCGCCCAGCACCGCCAGCACTCCCATCTCCGCTAACACCTGTGCGGCAATGCGCGCGGTCGTTGCGCCCAGGGCTATGCGAATCGCCACCTCGCGCCGGCGGCGCGCCCCGCGCTGCGCCAGCAGCGACGCAATGTTAATGCACACCAGCAGCATCAGCAGAGCAGATGCGCCCGCAAGAATTGGAAGCTGCTCGCCCACGATGACAAAGAAGCCGCGCTGAAAATGCGCTGCATCGTCCAGGTTCAGGTCCCATCCTTTGTAGTTGCCCGTATGCTGCTCACGCGCAAAGGTCTTCGCCAGCGTGTGCAGTTCCGCAGCCGCCGTGGCGCCACGCACGCCCGGCCGCAGCCGCACCACAACCTGCAATCCGTAGTGCGCAAGCGGGTCCGCCGCGGCGTCCGGCAAAAGGTCGCGAAGGCTCGAAAGCGGGAGCCATGCCGACTCGGCGATGCCGCCAAAGATGCCCGCAAACTCCGCCGGCGCCACGCCCACCACCGTGAATGTATGCCGATTGATGGAGACAACACGGCCCACGATCGCCGGGTTCGCGTCAAAGCGCTCGCGCCACAAACTGTCTGACAGCACAACCTCGTCATCCGAGCCATAGGCGCGGTCATCGGCGTCGGCCCGGAAGAACTGGGCCGCCTGCGGCTTCAGGCCCAGAATCTGAAAGTAGTTCGAAGAGACCAGGCCCGCATTCACAGCTTCCGGCCGGCCCGAGGCGGTATTCAAATTCGCCGTGGTCTGCGCGAATGCCGCTGCGCCGGAAAAGGAGTGATTCGCATCGCGCACAAAGCGGTATTGGCCGTAGTGCACCGAATAACCGTTGCTGCCCAGCACCGTGGCGCTGATGAAGCGCAGATCGCGCGGCGCGCGCACGTGCGGCCACGGATTGTAGAGCACCGCGTCGGTCCACGCGGCAACGGTCGTCACCGCTCCAATGCCCAGCGCCAGCGTCAACACGGCCGTCAGGGCAAAGCCGGGCGACTTGCGCAACTGGCGCAGCGCAAAAGAAAGATTCCGCAGCATGGTCAGGCCTCCAGCTCTTCGGTCAGCTTCCTCAGCTCGCCCTCTGAAACCACCTTGCCGTCGAACAGATGCACTTCGCGCTCGGCGTGCTTGGCAAAGCGCGGATCGTGCGTCACCATGCAGATCGTCGAACCCTCGCGGTGCAGATCGGCAAGCAGATGCATCACCGCCTCGCCGTTTTTTGAGTCCAGGTTGCCGGTTGGCTCATCGGCCAGCAGAATCGAAGGCGAACCGGCCAGCGCCCGCGCCACGGCCACGCGCTGCTGTTGGCCGCCGGAGAGCTGCGCCGGATAATGCCGCATTCGGTGCGCCATGTTCACCCGCTCCAGTGCCTCCTTCACGCGCTTTTTGCGCTCGGCTGAGGGCATGCCCGCGCGATAGGTCAGCGGCAGCTCCACGTTCTCTTCCACCGTGAGATCGCCGATCAGGTTGAAGCTCTGAAAGATGAAGCCGATCTCCTGGTTGCGAATCCGCGACCGTTCGCTGAAGCTCAGGTTCTCCACCGGATTGCCGTTCAGCAGGTAGCGCCCCCCGGTCGGCGTGTCCAACAGTCCCAGAATCGAAAGCAGCGTGGACTTGCCGCAGCCCGAAGGCCCCGACATCGCCACATACTCGCCGCGCGCAATGGTCAGATGAATCCCCGACAGGGCGTGAGTCTCCACCTCATCGGTGTAAAACACCTTGGTCAAATCTTCGATTTCAATGAGTGTGCCGTTGCCTGCCATGCGGTTCCTCTCTTTGCTGCGGGTTTGCTTGTCGATTGCGTTCCTGCGCCCTGCACAGACTTCTCCCGCGCGGCTAATTCAGCCGCACATGGTCCACGTTGTCGTACTGCGACATGTCCGACAGAATCACCTTGTCGCCTTCCTTCAATCCGGCGAGCACCTGAATGTCGTTCACTGACTCGCGCCCCACCTTCACCGCAACCCGGGTCGCGCTCTTCCCGTCCGGATCAATCCGGAACAGGCTCAGCGTTGAATTCTCGTTGCCCAGCGCGGGCCGGCCCACGTAGAGCACGTCAGAAAGCCGCTCCAGATCGATGGTTCCGTCCACGCTCAACTGCGGCACCGCACCTGTGGGAAGCGGCCCATCGAGTGTTACGTCAACGGTGCGCGTTCCGTTCACAACGGAGGGATCAATACGGGTCACGTGGCCGGGAACAACGCCGTTGTGGGTGTCAATGGAAGCAGGCTGGCCGAGCTGAATATCGTGCGCCTGTGTTTCGGCAATCTGGAGGGCGGCCTTAAGCTTGTCGAGCTGAATGACTTCGGCCAGGGAGGTTCCCGCAGTCACGTGCTGGCCAACCTGGAGTGGAGTGGGAGGAGGCGCCAGAACCCCGGAGATGCCCGCTCTGACCTGAAGCGCTGCCGACTGCTTCTGATAGAGATCCAGCAGCGCCTTGGCCTGTTCGATCTTGGTCTGCTGTGATGCAAGCTGGACGACAATCGCCTTTTCGTTCACTTCTATCTGCTCCATGCTGAGCTTGTGCTGGGCAGTCAACTGGTCAGCGAGGTCCTTCGACTTGCTGTAGGCGATGCCAGCGATAACGCCAAGGTCATAGAGTGCTTTATCGGTCTTTGCCTGCAACTGGTCCTGGGTAAAGTCGGAGTTGACCTGCGCAGCGGCGGCTTTCTTATCCATCAGCGTGCTCTGCAAGGTGGCCCGCAGGCTCTTGTAGTCAGACTGCGCAGCTTTCAGAGCCAGCTGTGCGTTCAGCAGTTCCTGTTGAAGTTGTGGATCGGCCAGGTCCATGAGAATGGTATCCGGCGTGACCTTGCTGCCGGGCAGCACGCGAATGCGGACAACGGTAGCGTCGGTCTGCGCGGGAATGAGCTCAATCGAGTCTTCGCGCGGCACCAGCAAGCCGATCGACGCGCGCACCTGGCGGATCATCGGGCCGCGCTTCACCGTGTCGGTCCAAATCGTCGACCGGTCCACCTCCGGGTCCGCCGGCTTCAGCCGCGCAACGGCCACAGCCGCCGCCACCAGCACCACGGCCCCCAGGCCGCTCCAAATCAGCAGTTGGCGTCGCTTCTTTTTCTTTAGGTCAGGGCGCGCAATATCCATCACGCCAACGAACCCTGCATGCGGGTCGCCAAAGGAGGCTACGCTTAAAATTGCTCAATCAAGAGAGGTTGCGGCCGTCCACCATCACTCCCCCTCCCGCCGCGAATGACCGCTCGCGCCATCGACTGTCCGATTCCGAACACTCGCTCCGCGCGGAGTGTGCGCCGATTTATCTCGCGATCACACCCGTTCCACTGCCAGAGCAACGGCATTTCCGCCGCCCAGGCACAGTGCCGCCACGCCCTTGCGCGCGTCCCGACGCGCCATGGCATGCAGCAGCGTCACCAGCACCCGCGCCCCGCTGGCGCCAATCGGATGCCCCAACGCCACCGCGCCGCCATGCACATTCACGCGCGCCGCATCCAGTCCCAGCTCGCGAATCACCGCCAGCGCCTGCACGCTGAAGGCCTCGTTCAGCTCGAACAACTCCACTTCGTCCAGCGTCCAGCCCGCGCGTGCCACCACCTTGCGCACCGCGTCAATCGGCGCCAGGCTGAACCACTCCGGGGCGCGCCCGCTCGTCGCCTGCGCACGAATCGCCGCCATCGGTCGAAGGCCCAGCTTCGCCGCCCGCCCCGCGCTCGTCACCACCACGGCCGCCGCGCCGTCGCTCACGCCCGGCGCATTGCCAGCCGTCACGGTGCCGCCCTCCTTGAAGGCCGGCTTCAGCCGCGCCAGAATCTCCGCCGTCGTCTCCGGCCGAATGGCCTCGTCCGCCGCGAACACGCGCGCGCTCTCGCCCTTCTTCCACGGCGGAATCTCCACCGGAAGAATCTCGTCGCGGAAAAATCCCTCCCGCGTCGCCACTGCCGCCCGCGTGTGCGACTCCGCCGCAAACGCATCCTGGTCCGCGCGCGAAATTTCGCACCTCTCTGCCACCATCTCCGCCGCCGCGCCCATGTGGAACTCGTTGTACACGTCCCAAAGCCCATCGTGGATCATCGCGTCCACCAGCGCGCCGTCGCCCAGCCGGTAGCCCTCGCGCGCCTGCGGCAAAAGATACGGCGCGTTGGTCATCGACTCCATGCCCCCCGCCACCACCATCTCCACATCGCCAGTCTGTATCCCCTGCGCCGCCAGTGCCACAGTCTTCAGCCCCGAGCCGCACACCTTGTTCACCGTCAGCGCACCCGCCTCCGGCGACAGGCCGCCGAAAATCGCCGCCTGCCGCGCCGGACTCTGCCCCAGCCCCGCCTGCAGCACGCAGCCCATGATGCATTCGTCCACCTGCGCCGGTTCCACGCCTGCGCGCCGCACCGCCTCGCGCACCACCAGCGCGCCAAGTTGAGGCGCGGAAAAGCCCTTGAGCGAGCCCTGAAATTTGCCCACAGGGATTCGCACCGCGGAAACAATTACAGCTTCATGCATTCCATGTGCTCCGGGCGATGGAATCGGTCAAGCGACAGCATCGGCTATTTGCAAGTTTAGATGCGCCCCGCCCCGCGCAGCACCGCAATCTCCGCGTCGTCAAACACCCGCGAGCGAATCAGAAAACGCAGTCCCTCCGGACCCTCCAGCGAAAACATCCCGCCGCGCCCCGGCACCACGTCCAGAATCAGCTGCGTGTGCTTCCAGTATTCAAACTGGCTGCGGCTCATGTAGAACGGCTCGCCGTCCACCTCGCCCAGTTGCACGTCAGAGTCGCCCACCAGGAACTCGCCGCGCGCAAAACACATTGGGGAGCTGCCGTCGCAGCAGCCCCCCGACTGGTGAAACATCAGCAGCCCGTGTTTTTCGCGCAGCACCCTAACAAGATGAATGGCAAGGTCCGTCGCCAGCACCTGCTTGGGTAACCCCTCCATAACTTCCCTCTAAGTCTAGAAGAAACCGAGTTTCTTCGGGCTGTAACTCACCAAAAGGTTCTTGGTCTGCTGATAGTGGTCCAGCATCATGCTGTGGGTCTCCCGGCCGATGCCCGACTGCTTGTAGCCGCCGAAGGCCGCATGAGCAGGATAAGCGTGATAGCAGTTCACCCACACGCGCCCCGCCTGAATGCCGCGGCCCAGGCGGTAGCATCGATTCGCATCGCGGCACCACAATCCCGCGCCCAGCCCGTACAGGGTGTCGTTGGCGATCTCCAGCGCATCGGTCTCCGTCTTGAAGGTCGTCACGGAAACCACCGGCCCGAAAATCTCTTCCTGAAAGATGCGCATCCGGTTGTGTCCGCGAAAGACGGTCGGTTTCATATAGTAGCCGCCCTCCAGCTCGCCGCTCAGGCTCGCACGGCTTCCGCCGACCAGCAGTTCCGCGCCCTCTTTGAGCCCGATGTCGATGTAACTCAGAATCTTTTCCAACTGCTCGCTCGACGCCTGCGCGCCGATCATCGTCGTCGGGTCCAGCGGATTGCCCTGCTTGATCGCCGCCACGCGCTTCAGCGCCCGCTCCATGAACTTGTCATAGATGCTCTCCTGGATCAGCGCGCGGCTCGGACAGGTGCACACCTCGCCCTGATTCAGCGCGAACATCACGAATCCTTCAATCGCCTTGTCGAAGAAATCGTCATCCTCGCGGCACACATCGTCAAAGAAGATATTCGGCGACTTACCGCCTAACTCCAGAGTTACAGGAATCAGGTTCTGGCTGGCATACTGCATGATAAGTCGTCCGGTGGTCGTCTCGCCCGTGAACGCGATCTTCGCCACACGCGAGCTTGAAGCCAGCGGCTTGCCCGCTTCCACTCCGAACCCGTTCACAATGTTCAGCACTCCGGGAGGCAGCAGATCGCCCACCAGCTCAGCCCACACCAGAATGCTCGCCGGAGTCTGCTCGGCCGGCTTCAGCACCACGCAGTTGCCCGCCGCCAGCGCCGGCGCCAGTTTCCAGGTGGCCATCAGCAGTGGAAAATTCCACGGAATAATCTGGCCCACCACGCCCAGCGGCTCGTGGAAGTGGTACGCCACTGTGTCGTGATCAATCTCGGAGATTGTCCCTTCCTGCGCGCGAATGCATCCCGCAAAATAGCGGAAATGGTCAACCGCCAGCGGCAGGTCCGCCGCCGTGGTTTCGCGGATGGGCTTGCCGTTGTCCCAGGTCTCTGCCAGCGCCAGCATGTCCAGGTTGTCTTCCATGCGCTGCGCAATTTCGGTCAGGATGAGCGCTCGATGCGTGGGACTGGTCCGGCCCCAGCTTTCCCGCGCCGCATGCGCCGCGTCCAACGCCCGCTCAATGTCCTGCGCGTTCGAGCGCGGAATCTCGCAGAAGGCCTTGCCGGTAATCGGAGTCACGTTGTCAAAATACTGGCCGGATGCGGGCTCAACCCACTGGCCGCCGATGTAATTGCCATAGCGCGGGCGAAAACTAATCTTGTCGCTCAGTTTGCCCGGATGTGTCGCTGTCAAAGTCGCCATCAAACTGCCCTCCACAGTTGCTTCCGCGCGGGTTCAAGGGCCTGGAGCGCGGCGCAAGCATCATACTCCCGCCCGTGCACGGCTGGCTGGCTCGGCGCAAAGAAAAATTCCATGAAATTGCAAGCGGCGCGAGCCGCAACAGGCTCCTCGATGCGCGTTCGGCCTGCACACGAATTCCGCGACTACGCACCATTCCTATTGGAAAGGTTGGACTCCCGCGGAGGTGCCGGCTCGCGCCCACTCTCGTTGGCGCATGGGTATGGTAGGCGAGGCGGGAATCGAACCCACAACCCCCGGCTCAGAAGGCCACGCGTCACGGGGGATGGAACTATTCGACCGCAGAAAAAGCTTCATCCGCGACGAAGAGACGCTCCGGGCAGCACTGGCTAAGTACTTCGAGGGAATTTCAAGCGACGGCTTCGACAGGGAAAAGACGCGTACTGCGTTCGAACAATTGAGATCGGACATCATCGGAAATGGACCAATGAAGGACCAATTGCGCGAAAAGCGCACCACGAGAGAGTTGGCCGACTGGTTCTTCGATATCGAGCCGTTCGGCGTTACCTACACACTCGAATACGACAAGAAGGACCTCAAGCACCTTTCCCCAGGCGAGAAAGGCATCGTCCTGCTCCTCTTGTACTTAGAAGCAGAGGAGGACGACCATCGACCCCTCATCATTGACCAGCCAGACGACAACCTGGACAACTTGTCGATCTTCCCCAGCCTCGTCCAATACTTCCGTGAGCGCAAGCATACGCGCCAGATCATAATCATTACGCACAATCCGAACCTCGTTGTCACAACCGACTCGGAGCAGATCATTATTGGAAGTTTCGATGGATCGCGCGCTCCTCGAGTTCAATATCGTAGCGGAGCCTTGGAGAATACATCCGCGCCTCCAAACCCGGGCATACGCGAAGAGGTTTGCCATGTGCTTGAGGGCGGGGTGGATGCATTCCGCATACGGGAGCACCGGTACGACCTACCTGAGTGAGCATCTAGGCGAGATTAAGCGGATACAATGTCGAATCCTCGATTTCAAACGGATGAGTACGTTTTGCGGTACTCCCCGCAACTTGGAATGCTGCTTTTTCAGGCGGAGCCATCAGCAACAACAGACGCCGTTGGCATCAATTCGGACCCTCTCTGGCTTGCGAATCGGTAAGCCGCGGATCTCCAGGGCTGGCACATGCCAGTCCCTTCCCGGAAAGGTCGTGATGCGGACCAACTTGCTAGAACCCATCTCATAAACATTTTGGCAGCCCTTTTCTGCGAGACTGAAGGTGCTCAAGGCGTCTCCGCGGACTTGGATGGCAGGCGGTTGGGAACTGACAGACGAACAGTGGGAGTTGGTGGAGCCGATTCTGCGCCCT
>DATLRP010000035.1:0-228412 GCA_035534635.1 Occallatibacter sp. | reverse complement strand
CCCCACTTTGAGGACCCGACCGTCGGCGCCGTCGCCGGAAACGCCAAAGTCGGCAATCGCGTCAACCTGTGGACCCGCTGGCAGGCCCTCGAATACATCACCAGCCAGAACTTTGAGCGCCGCGCCCTCGACCTCTTCCACGTCGTCACCGTCGTCCCCGGAGCCATCGGCGCATGGCGCACCGCGCCCGTCAAGCTCGCCGGCGGCTACCCGCTCAACACCGTCGCCGAAGATGCCGACCTGACCATGAACTTGCTCGAGCAGCGCTTCAAAGTCGACTATGAAGACCGCGCTCTCGCGTTCACTGAGGCGCCCATCGACGCCCGCACCCTCATGCGCCAGCGCTTCCGCTGGTCCTTCGGCACCCTGCAGGCCGTCTGGAAGCATCGCGCTGCCTTCGTCCGCAACAAGGCCATGGGCCTCTTCGCCCTGCCCAACATCCTCATCTTCCAAATGCTCCTGCCCCTGGTCTCGCCCTTCATTGACCTTATCTTCGTCGTCGGCGTCGCCCATTACTTCGTCGACCGCCACTTCCACCCCGAAGCCGCCTCCATGGCCAGCCTGCAAAAGCTTCTCGCCTACTTCGGCGCATTCCTCCTCATCGATTTTGTTACCTCTCTCATCGCCTTCTCGCTGGAGCGCCGCCACCCCGCCAACAAAGGCGACGGGTGGCTCCTCTTCCACATCTGGCTGCAGCGCTTCGCTTATCGCCAGGTCTTCTCCGTCGTCCTCTTCAAAACGCTCATCCGCGCCCTCGACGGCAAGCCCTTCAACTGGGACAAGATCGAACGCACCGCCAAAATGAGCAAACGCACCGAAGCGCTGACCGAAGCGCGCTAGACTTTTGCGCTCTGCCGCAAGGGTGCCTTACCCGCTCGCACCCACACCCGTCGTCTCCCGCGTGATACGCTAACTCAACCCCGCTCATGAGCCCCGAAAGCCTCCCCATCCGCCGCCTTCCCCTTTGGCTCATGGGCCTCACCAACTTGTGCTACGGCCTTTACGGCGGCGTGGTCGCCTTCGCCATTCCGCAGATTCTGGGCAATCGCGGCGTTCCCGAGTCCATCATCGCCGGCATCACTGCCGTCGGCTTCTCGCCCGGTTTCTGGGCCTTCCTCTTCAGCCCCATCCTCGACGTCCGCTTCAGCCGACGCTGGTATGCGGTCGTGCTTGCCTGTTTCTCCGCGCTCACCATCGTCGTGGCCTTCCTCAACCTCGGCCACTACGTCCTGCTTGAAGTGATTCTCACGGCCGGCTTCTTCACTGCTTATCTCTTTCAGAGCGCTCTGGGCGGGTGGCTTTCCACCATTGCCAACGCCGAGGAAGAGAAGACCATCAGCGTCTGGATCACCGTGGCCAATGTGGGCGGCTTCGGCATCATGGCCATCGGCGCGGGGCAGGTCGTGGAGCGCCTGTCCCCGCTCGCCTCCGCCTTCGTTCTCGGAGTCTCCATTCTCTTCCCCCTCCTTGCCTTCCCCTTCATGCCCGCACCTGGGCCCGACCGCCGCCTCGCCAGCGAATCCTTTTCCCACTTCTTTCGTGATCTCATCGCTGTCGTCAAGCGCCGTCAGGTCCTCATCGCCCTCATCCTTTTCGCCGCTCCCGCCGCCACCTTCTCGCTCACCAACTTCCTCGGCGCGCGCGGCAACGATTTCCATGCCTCCGCCGCCTTCGTCGGCCTCATCGGAGCCTTCGGCGGAACCGTCGGCGGCATCGCCGGCTGCTTCCTCTTTCCGCCGCTCAGCCGCCTCCTGCCCCTGCGCCCGCTTTACCTCAGCATCGGGCTCACCGGCGCATGCGTCACCCTCAGCCTCACTCTTCTGCCCCACGTCCCGGCCGCCTTCGCCATTGTTCTCATCGCGGAGAATCTCTTCCAGTCCTGCGCCATCACCACCAGCACCGCCATCATGTTTGACACCATCGGCACCAACAACCCGCTCGCCTCCACCACCTTCTGCTTCATCGGCTCCGCCTTCTCGCTACCCATCTCTTACATGCTCTACGTCGAATCCTTTGGCTACACCCGCGGCGGCATCTCCGGCAGCTTCATCGCAGACGCCACAGCCGGCATCCTCGCCTGCCTGCTCCTCGGCACCATGCTGTTCTGGCTCGCCCGCAGGCGCGGCGTGGCAACGCCCTTCACTTCCCACGCCGAATGAAAGCCGAAACGCAATCCTCCATTCCGCCGCGCGCGTGCTTCGTCCCCACATCCTTGCGCCGCTCGCCGCTCCGATGGCTTAGCATGGTTGGACAGGCGCACGCCGTCCGTTGGCCCGCGCCGCTATTGAGAGGGCATCCATGAGCGAAACCACCGCCGCAGCAGGCCTTACGTCCGAAGAGATTTCCAGCCTCACCCGCCAGACCAACTACGGCACCTGGCGCTTCCAGAAATCCTGGAAGCCGCTCTATATTGCCGACGCAGAAGGCTGCTGGTTTACCGACGGCGCGGGCAAGCGCTACCTCGATTTCTCCTCGCAGCTGATGTGCGTTAACCTGGGGCACAAGAATCCGCGGGTCGTCGAGTCCATCGCCGAGCAGGCCCGCGAGCTGGCTTACGTCGCGCCCGGCTACGCCACGAGCGCGCGCGCCCGGCTCAGCGCCAAGTTGCTTGAGGTGCTGCCCGCGGGCCTTGAAAAATTCTTTTTCACCACCAGCGGGACCGAGGCAAACGAGGCCGCCTTCAAAATCGCGCGCATGGTCACCGGCAAGACGAAAATCATCTCGCGCTACCGTTCCTATCACGGTTCCACCATGGGCTCCATCGCCGCCACCGGCGATCCGCGCCGCTGGGCCATGGAGCCGGCAGGAAAAGGCGCGGGCGTGGTCTTCGCGCCGGAGACCAACTGCTACGACTGCCCCATCAAGCACACCTATCCCGGCTGTAACATTGCCTGCGCCGACTACATCGAGCACATGATCCGCAATGAAAGCGACGTGGCGGCCATCATCCTGGAGCCTGTGGTCGGAACGAACGGAGTGCTGGTGCCGCCGCCGGAATACTTTCCGCGCCTGCGCGAAATCTGCGACCGCCACGGCGTGCTGATGATCGCCGATGAAGTGATGGCCGGCTGGGGCCGCACCGGCAAGTGGTTCGCCGTCGACCATTGGAACGTGAAGCCCGACATCCTTGTTACCGCCAAGGGCATCACCTCGGCCTATGTGCCGCTGGGCCTCTGCGCCACCACCAGCAAAATCGCCGACTTCTTCGAGGATCACTATTTCTCGCACGGCCACACCTACGAAGCGCATCCGATCACGCTGGGCCCCGCCGTGGCCACCATCGAGGAGATGCAGCGGCTCAAGCTTGTTGAACGCGCCGCCGAGTTGGAGCCGTATGTCCGTGCAAAACTCGAAGCCCTCAAGGCGAAGCATGTGTCGGTCGGCGACGTGCGCGGCCTCGGCCTCTTCTTCGCCGTGGAGATTGTGAAGAATCGCGCGACCAAGCAGCCCTTCAACACCATGCGCGACAAGGTGGAGGGCAAGCCGCTGGTGGTGGACCAGATTGCCGCGAAGATGATGGCCGACGGCGTGGCCCAGCAGGCCTGGGTGAGCCACTTCGTCATCGCTCCGCCGCTCATCGTCACCAAGGAAGAGCTCGACCTCGGCATCGATGCTCTCGATCGCCACCTGGCCATCGCCGACGCGCTGGTGGAGTAGACGGGCGCCTCAAACCGCTGCAGGACCCTGTTTTGGCTCAGCCAGCGGGGGCTGCGGCTGCGTCAGTCCCAGCGTCGTAATCACCTGTGGCGGCAACTCCTCGAAATAGAGAACTGCGGATCGCGCGCGCTGGCGGTTGAAGGCGCGCCATCCCGCGGCAGCCGCTGCAAGCACGACGAGAAGCAGCGCGCATTGCCCAGGATGATGCAGAGCGGGGAATTCCACACTCATAGCAAAGATTGTCATCAACATGACTCCCGCAAGGGCTCCCCAGAATAAGAATTGAAAATTCGATTTCCCTGGAAAATAGGAACACGTGAACGGAATCTTATGAAAGCCGATGAGCGCAAGGTCCACCAGGATGAAACCGAACAATAACAGGACCGCGAGGTGCTCGCCCATCTCGAAAAGAGGCCGATAGGGCAAAGACAAAAACACAACTGTAAACCAAGTGGGAATCACTGCAAGCAAGAACAGCGAACGCCGGACGGCGGTGATGTAATCTTCGGGCGGGCGAACCTGTGTGATTCGCAAGACCCAGTTGGCGGTCAGCGAAATGGGAAGCGGGAAGACGGCGCGAAAACCGAGAACCGCAAACCCCATCATCAAGATCGTCATGATTGCGAAATCGGGCGATATCTGAGAGGTTGAGCCGATTCTGGGCGCCTGGTGCACAAGGGCGAGCGCGCACGCGGCGACAATGGCAAAGAAGAACGCGAGAATGACGCGATGCTGGCGGCTGCGCCGCAGCGAGCGAACAATGAAGAGGAGAACCGCGGATTGCAGCGAACCGCCCATGCGCGGCGTGAAGTGAAAACCTCGCCTCGCTGGAACCAGGTCGGGTTCTTCGACGGTCTTGCGCATCGTATGCAGATAGCAGACAAGCAGCGATACAATTGCGCCAAACACACTGCAGCCAAGGCCGATCCAGGCGCGCCGAGCCAGCCACAGGGCATCACCCGGCAATGTGCCATTGCATTGATTGAACAGTGCAAAAAACCACACGACGGGCGATGCGGCGAGGAATGGGTGATTTCGAGCCGCGGCCAGCCCGGCCGTTGACTCAATGAACGGTGCGAGAAAATATGCGGAGAGAAACAAACCGAAGGCCGCGAGCTGAAAAAGCGCCGAGAGGCGAAGAAAAAGCCGGCGTGGAAGCAGGTACGCAGTCAGCCCCTGAAGCGTGAGCACGGAGCAGTAGAGGAAAGTGCTGGCAGCAACGATTGTGAACCAATATGCCGTCAGAAAGCGCAGAAATGCTATCGGGCCGCCGGGCGCGGCGAAGACCAACGACCACGCCACACTCGAAGCAATATTCAGACACACGATGGCCAGCCCAAGAAGGGCCCCTGTAGCCGCTATCTTGGCCATTAGGATGGTTCGCGGTCTCACCGGCAAGGGCCCAAGCACCATGGCATCGCGCCGGTCGGGAAACGTGTTGTCCCAGGTAAGCACAGAGATAAGTCCGATGACGAGCATCATGTTGGAAATAGCTGACTGCTCCGTGTGCCATGCGAAGGTTGGAGGCGGCGGAAGCCAAAGCGTAAAGATCGCTCGGAACAGTGTGATCAAGATGAGTATCCCGGCAAACTGTCCCAGAAAACTCGGGATATCGGCCTCAATCGACAGCGCTTCAAGGTCAACGACGCGCAATAGAGACTGGCGATACAGCACGCGGAACTCGAGCGGCAGGCGGTCCAGTGTCTTGCGGATCGCCTTACGCATGGATCAAATCCGCAATCTGCCGACCCATCGCTTGAGTGTCCTGCTCCACGGCAAGCTGCGCAAAGATGCCTTCCAGCGTTGGCAACGCCATCAGGACGCGCAGATGCTCGATCGTATCGTCGGCGACAAGTTTGCCGCGGTGCAGAATCACCACGCGCGTGCTGATGCGTTCCACCGTGTCCAGTTCGTGCGAGCTGAACAGCACCACCTTGCCGCGCGCGGCAAGCTCTTGAATCAGGCTGCGCAGCACCAGCGCCGAGCCCACATCGAGCCCGGAAAAGGGCTCGTCCAGCAGCACGAGATCCGGGTTATGCATCAGGGCTGCCGCAATCAGAACCTTCTGCCGCATGCCCTTCGAGTAGCCCGAGATTGACGCGTGCCGATCGTCGTAGAGCGAGAGCAGCCGCAACAGTCCGTCGATGCGCTCCGAAGCCTTGCGCTCCGGCAATCCGCGCAGTTGCGCCACCATCGTCAGGTATTCCGCCCCGGAAAGATGGTTGTAGAGATACGGCTCCTCCGGCACATATCCCATGCGCCGCTTATAAGCAATCAGATCCTCCTGAATCGGCTGGCCCTTAAACAGAATCTGTCCCGCAGTCATCTCGATGAGCCCGGTAATCATCTTCATCGTGGTGGACTTGCCCGAGCCATTTGGCCCCAGGTATCCGGTCACTTCACCGGGACGGGCAGAGAAGCTGACATCGTCTACCGCAGGAATTCCGGAGAAGTGCTTGGAAACGCGGCGCAGTTCTAGCATGGCTACTTTGACACCGGAGACGGCACAAAGGTTCCCCGCAGGCGGCGCAATAAACGTTGATTTCGAGTGGGAAATCACAGCTCCGCTCCCGGCTTGCCGCTGTCTCTAATCGAACACCACGGTCTTGTTGCCGTAGCACAGGATGCGCCGGTCAAGGTGCCAGCGCACGGCGCGCGAGAGCACCAGCCGCTCCAGGTCGCGTCCGCGCGCGACGAGGTCTTCCACCTGGTCGCGATGCGAGATGCGCGCCACATCCTGCTCGATGATGGGTCCGTCGTCCAGCACCTCGGTCACGTAATGGCTGGTTGCGCCGATGAGCTTGACGCCGCGCGCGTGGGCCGCATGGTAAGGCCGCGCCCCGGTGAAGGCGGGCAGAAACGAATGGTGAACGTTGATGATCGAAGCTGGATGGCGCGCGACGAAGGACGGCGAAAGAATCTGCATGTAGCGCGCAAGGACCACCAGCTCCACGCGGTGCTTTTCGAGCAGCTCCCGTTGCCGCGCCTCGGCCCCGGCGCGCGCGGCGGTGGTGACCGGAATGTGCTCGAAGGGAATTCCATAGAACGCGGCCAGCGGTTCCACCTCGCGATGATTCGAGACAATCAGCGGAATCGCGCAATCCAGCTCGCCCGTCTTCCATCGATGGAGCAGGTCGGCCATGCAGTGCAGATACTGCGAGCAGAAGAGCGCCACGCGTGGCTGCTCGGGTGCGGCAAACAACCTCCAGCGCATGCCCAGCCCTGCTGCCAGCGGCGCAAAGGCCCGGCGAAAGCCTTCCAGGTCAAATTTTGAGTGCGATGGTGGCGCGTCGGCGTTGAGCGCGAACTCCACGCGCATGAAAAAGAGGCCCAGGTCATGGTCCTCGTGCTGGTCGGCGTGCAGAATATTGGCGCCGCGTTCATAGAGCAGCCCCGCCACGCGGGCCACCAGCCCCTTGCGGTCCGGGCAATCGATCAGGAGAACGGCCGAGTCCTTCATCCTGATTCCAGCTTACGGCATCACGGCCGGTGAACTATTCAGTCAAAAAAATGGGCCGGGGCATCTCTCCCCCGGCCAAGTGCGTGCAGAAGGAAATCACTGCTCAGGTCGTCGAATGTCCGCGCCGGGGCAGCGGTGCATCCAGCTTCTGGCGCAGGTTGCCTGCCAGCTCCGCTACGGTGCGCAGCTTCTCGGCCACCGGCGAGGGCAACTCGCGGTCAGAGAGTGCCAGCTGCGAGTACAGCAGCAGCCCCGCGAGCGTGGACTTCAACTCGGTTTCGATCTCCGCCGCGGCGGCCCGCTGGGCAAGCGCCTGCTCCCGCTGCCTGCGGTGCAGGGCCGCACGGATCTCGCGAATGAGCCGCGCGGTGCCGGACAGTGCGAAGTTGATCTGGAGGGGAATGGCCAGTCCGGCCCGGTCCCAGATGGTCTCCGCCGCGGCGGGATCGCACTCGGCGATGGTCTCGTCCACAACCACCGCGGAAAACTCCCTGTGGCGCAGCGCGTAGAGGGCGGCCTTACGCCCGTTCGCCACCTCCACATGCATCTTCAGCTGGGCACTCACCGCTTCCGCGCAGCTGTCCGCCCCTTCAATCCCCGTAACCATCAGGATGTTCATTGCCTGCTCCTTGTTCCTGCCCCGGTTTCGTCCCTGCCGGTCTCAGTGTTCCGTCTCCGCCCCGGTTGCCGTCTGCAAGGCTTCGCCGAGCCTCGCCCCATCTCTCTCCGGCAACTTGCTGCCTTTCGAACGCAGGGGGCAACTACTCGTCCAGCATCGCGTCGTGGATGCCGTATTCCTTCAGCTTGCGATAGAGGGTGGTTTTGCCGATGCCCAGCAGGCGCGCGGCCTGCAGCTTGTCGCCGCGCAGGGCGCGAATGGCTGTGAGGATCGCGTCCCGCTCGAGGTCGGCCAACCGCTTCACGGGCTGGGGGTGGCCGGCCGCGTCGCCCTCGGCCGTGGCGGCGTTGCGATGGGCCGCCAGACCCTGCTGCTGGAGCTGCGTGGGCAGATCGCCCAGGTGCAGCACCGGGCCAGACGAGAGCGCGCAGGCGCGCTCGACCGCGTTCTCCAGCTCGCGCACGTTGCCCGGCCAGTCGTAGAGCATCATGGTGCGCAGAACCTCGTCGCTGAGCGTGAACTTGTGGCCGTGCTCGCGGCTGATGCGGTCCAGGAAGTGCGCCGCCAGCGGCGGAATGTCGTCGCGGCGGTCGCGCAGGGAGGGCAGCCTGAGGTTGACCACGTTCAGCCGGTAAAAGAGGTCCTTGCGGAAGGTGCCCCGCTCGACCATGGCCGCCAGATCGCGGTTGGTGGCCGCCACGATGCGCGCTTTGATGGGCACCCGATGCGTGGCGCCCACCGGCCGCACCTCCTTCTCCTGCAGGGTGCGCAAGAGCTTCGCCTGGAGCTCGACCGAGAGCTCACCGATCTCATCCAGAAAGACCGTGCCGCCCTCGGCCGAAACCAGCAGGCCGTCCTTGGTACGGTTGGCTCCGGTGAAGGCTCCCTTCACGTAGCCGAAGAGCTCGCTTTCAATCAGCGTGGGCACCAGCGAGCCGCAGTCGACGGGCAGAAAGGGCTTTGTCGCATTCGGGCCGTAGGCATGGATGGTGCGCGCCACCAGTTCCTTGCCCGTGCCGCTCTCGCCCAGGATGAGAACCGGGTGGCTGCTCTGGGCAACTTTGGAAAGGATGCGGTAGAGCTTCTCCATCTCCGGGGAGCGGCCGATCATGGAGCCGAGCCCCTGGCTGAGGCGCAGCCTCTCGCGCAGCTGACGCGAGGCGGTATCGATGGTGTGGCTGGAGGAGGCCCGCTCCAGAACCGTCGACAGCTCATCGATCGCAAAGGGCTTGGTCAGGTAATCCGTGGCGCCGCAGCGCATGGCCTCGACAGCCGCGTTCACCGAGCTCGAAGCCGTCATGGCGATCACGGTCAGCTGCGGGTAGAGCAGCTTGACTTCGGAGATGAGCTCCAGACTGTGGTGATTGTTGTAGGGCAGATTCAGGAGCAGGATGTCGGCGGCCTGCCCGCGAAGAAGGCTGCGGGCCTGGGCCAGCTCGCCCGTGGTCTCCACCACATATCCCAGGCTGGCAGCGATCTCACTGCAGGCCGACCGCACCGCCGGGTCCGCGTCCACCACCAGTAGGTGCAGCCTTACCGTCGGCTCCGCAATTTGAGAATTTAACTCCATGAATCGATCGTGTAGAACTGCTTCTAGCATTGTATTCGCCTCGCGTGTGGTTAAGGTAATCAGTGAAGCTGCGGCGGGAACCCGCTCCGGCCGCCGAACTGTCTCTAACATTCCGGCACCGGCAGCATAATCCGGAAACTGGCGCCGACGGGATCGAGATTCTCCGCGCGTATCTTTCCTCCGGCAGATTCCACAATGGCGCGCGTGACGGCCAGCCCCACGCCGCGATGCTCCAAATGCCCGGCGCCGCCAGCCGAACGCCCGGCCGAACGCCCGGCTGAACGCGTGGTGCAGCCCGGCTCGAAGATGGACTCGATCAGCGCCGGCGCAATGCCCGGGCCCGTGTCCTCGACGGCCAGCTCCAGCCGGCGTTCGGCCTCCGGGTCGCCTTCGGCTTCCCTCACACCCACGCGCATCCGTCCTTCGGCCGCCATCGCCTCGACGGAGTTCTTCACCAGGTTCACCAGAATCCGGGTCAGGTCTTCGCCGGTCAGGCGCACGGGCAGAGCGGCTCCGCGAATGTCCATGGTTAACTGAATCGACGGGCCGGCGAGAGCTGCCAGCAGATTGCGGTTCGAGCGGAGCTCGCCGGCAAAATCGCGAATGGGTAGGGCAGGAAGCAGCGCCCAGCGTCCCGTCCCGGCGGGTTCGGCGGATGCCGGTCTCGTCCTCCGGGCACGAGCCGGCAGCTTCCGCACCGGCTCCGCCCGGCGCGCGCCGCCGACTCCACAAGATTGAAGAATGGAGAGCTTCTCCATCAGGCGGCGGCTTGCGGCGGCGACCATCTTGAGCTCCCGCGCGTAATGCTGAAAGGTTGGAGCCAGTACCCCGGGCTCCTCCAGCAGCTCGCAGTAGAGGCCCAGCGCGGTGCCCATATTCCGGGCCTCGTGCGCCAAGGCCGCCAGGCTGTAATCGTCCCCCTGCAGATGGGCCAGCGTCTCCACAATGGTCTCCACCCGCAAGGGCTCGGAGACCGTTGCACGCCGGACCTGCTCGATACCTTGCATCTTTACCCCCCATACGCGTTTGCGGCCGGCCCATTTCCCCTGGTTCTGTTCCGGTCCAGGTGCGAATTTGCTTGCCCGATTGAGTCTTTCCCATTCCGCTATCGGGTCAGGAAATGTACCCTTTCCTCTTACACGCGACGTGCCAAATGCGGACAATAGAAGCAAGATCTTTACCTGCAATGGGTTACGGAGTTGTCTCGATGGAGCCCGCCCCCTCCCGGTCTCTTCGTACAAGTTCCAAGATGAAACTCCACCCGCAGTCTAACTGCGCTTAACCGTCCCAAACACAGGGAGTTTAGTTTTGGTCAAGGCGATGGGGCCAGAACGGGAACGATTCCCGATTTGAACCACGGAGTTCATCCCGGAACGACTCCACGGAAGGATTCCCGTAAAATTTCTGAATGGACAGAGACGAACGGTTTTTTCGACCAGGGGGACGTGCGGCGGTGGAGTTGCGACCGCTGAAGCTGGAGCCCGGCTACGTGCAGACGGCGGAGGGTTCGGTGCTGGTGACGCTGGGCAATACGCGGGTGCTGACCAACGCGACGATTGAGCAGGGAGTGCCGGGATGGCTGCGCCACTCCGGCCGCGGCTGGGTGACGGCCGAATACGCCATGCTGCCGCGGGCGACCGTGACGCGGACGCCCAGGGAGAGCGAGCGGGGCAAGATCGGCGGCCGAACGCACGAGATTCAGCGGCTGATCGGCCGCAGCCTGCGCGCGGTGGTGGACATGCATGCGCTGGGCGAGCGGACGGTGATTCTGGACTGCGATGTGATCCAGGCCGACGGAGGGACCCGGACGGCGGCGATTACCGGCGCGGCAGTGGCGCTGGCGCTGGCGCTGAAGGCGCTGGTGGCGGCGGGAACGCTGAAGGCCTCGCCGATGCGGCAGCTGGTGGCCGCGACCTCCGTGGGACTGGTGGAGGGAGCGCCGCTGCTCGACCTCTGCTACGAGGAGGACTCGCAGGCCGAAGTGGACATGAATGTGGTGATGACGGCCGACGGCGGGCTGGTGGAGACGCAGGCAACGGCGGAGAAGGGCAGCTACTCGCGGGCGCAGTTGAACGGGCTGATTGATTTGGCCGAGAGCGGGCTGAAGGATATCTTCCAGGCCCAGCGGGCTGTGCTGGGCGAGTGAAGGCTGGCGAAGCGCTGGCGGCAGGTCAGCAAGTCAGCGAGTCAGCAGGTCGGCGGGGTGGCCGTGGAGGCCGTGGAGAGATGCAGGGCGCGAATGGCGAATCAAAAACGAATATCAAAGTAGAAATCTTCGACAAAATGCCTGTGGAAAACTGCAAATAAAAATAGGCGGGTGGGGGTATGCAAGTTGCCGGGGAGCCGGGAACAGGGAGTAAGAATCAGAGAGTAAGAATCAGGGAGTTGCGGTTGGGGCCGGGTTGAGGGACCGGACTAAAACCATTGGACGACGGAGGACGGGATGAGCGACGGCCGGGAAGAGCGCGAGGAGCGGGAGAAGCGCCGCGAACTGGAGAGGCGCGAAGACCGCGAGGACCTTATCGACCCCCCTCCGGCGGACGAATGGAAGCCGGAGCGGAAGGAATCCTGAGCGTGCCTCGATTTCTTCTCCCATGGATGGTTCCTGCCGCGGAGGTCTCCCGTCCATTTTTCTGCTGCCACTGATGGCTCCTTCGATGGGATGTGTACAGAAAAGGAAAGCCCCCGGCGCACCGGGGGCTTTTTTCAGGTCTTCGGTTTCCCAGGTCTGAAAATCCAGACCCGGGGCTCCCATTTTCGTGCTGGGATGACGGCCCAGGTTCGTTGACCCATTTTCGCGCCGGGACGACCGGCCCAGATTCGTTGCTCCATGTTAGTTGCTTCCGGCTAGTTGCTCCAGACTAGTTGCTGAAGAGCAGCACGCCGGTGGGTTTCTCTTCGCTGCCGGTGTCGTCGGCGCTGACGGGCCGGTAGAAGAGCTGGTTGGCATCGAGGTAGACCTCGAGGAAGGCGGGCCGGGCGGTGATGTGTCCGGCGATGAGCGCCTCCGACAAGGGGTCCTCGACGTAGCGCTGCAGGGCGCGGCGCAGGGGACGCGCACCGTAGCTGCGGTCGACGAGGGTCTTCTCGAGGATCCACTTCTTGGCCTCTTCGGTGACCGAGATGGTGATGGCCTTCTGCGCCAGATTGAGGTTGAGCTGCTGCACGAGCAGCTCGACAATCTGGAGCAGATCGCTATCGTTGAGCGACTGGAAGAGGATAACTTCGTCCAGGCGGTTGAGGAATTCCGGGTTGAAGGTTTTCTTCACTTCCTGCTTGACCAGCTCCTCGACCTTTTCGCTGACCAGGTCTTCGCGGTCGCTCTGGAAGCCCAGGCCCTGCTTCTTCTGCAGATGGCGCGCGCCGATGTTGGAGGTCATGATGAGGATGACGTTCTTGAAGTCGACCGTATTGCCGAGGCCGTCGGTCAACTGGCCATCCTCAAAGACCTGCAGCAGAAGATTGAAGACATCAGGGTGCGCCTTCTCAATCTCGTCGAGCAGGACGACGGAGTAGGGCGAGCGCTTGACGCGCTCAGTGAGCTGGCCGCCCTCCTCGTAACCGACATATCCCGGAGGCGAACCGATGAGTTTCGAGACCGAGTGCTTCTCCATGAATTCGGACATATCGAAGCGGATGAGCGCCTTGTCTGACCCGAACAGGAAATGGGCCAGGGTGCGGGCCATCTCGGTTTTGCCCACGCCGGTGGGTCCGAGGAAGAGGAAGCTGCCGATGGGCCGGTGGGGCGATTTGAGCCCGGCGCGGCTGCGGCGGATGGCGCGGGCCAGAGCGCTGATGGCCTTCTCCTGCGAGATGACGCGCTTGTGCAGCTCTTCCTCCACGCGGAGAAGCTTTTGCGTCTCTTCTTCCTTGATGCTGGTGACGGGCACGCCGGTCCAGCGGGAGACAACGTCCTCGATGTCCTCGCGGCCGACGATGCCGGCGGCGGAGTCGTCGAGGTGATACTTGTCGCGCAGGGCGCGCAGGTTCTCGCGCTCCTTGCGCTCCTCGTCGGAGTAGAAGCGGGCCTTTTCAAACTCGTGGTTGGCGATGGCCGAGTCCATGCGGTGAACGATGAACTTGATGCGCTTCTGGACCTCGGTAATCTCCTCGGGCAGCGACGTCTGGCGGAGCTTGACGCGCGCGCCGGCCTCGTCGATGAGGTCGATGGCCTTGTCGGGCAGGAAGCGGTCAGGGATGTAGCGGTTGGAGTGCGCGACGGCGTACTCGACGGCATCCTCGGTGTAGCTGACGGCGTGGAATTTCTCGTAGCGGTCCTTGATGCCGTTGATGATCTTGATGGCGTCCGCCTCGTTGGGCGGCGGCACCTTGACGGCCTGGAAGCGGCGCTCAAGGGAGCGGTCCTTCTCAATGGACTTGCGATACTCGGCCGGGGTGGTGGCGCCGATGCACTGGATTTCGCCACGGCTGAGAGCGGGCTTGAGGATGTTGGCCGCGTCAAGCGAGCCCTCGGCCGAGCCCGCGCCGACCAGGGTGTGAAGCTCATCGATGAAGATGATGGAATTCTGATTTTCCATCAGCTCCTTCATGATGGTCTTGAGGCGCTCCTCAAACTGGCCGCGGTATTTTGTGCCGGCGACGATGAGCGAGAGATCGAGGCCGAGGACGCGCTTGTCGGCAAGGAAGGTTGGGACCTCGCCGTCGGCGATGCGCTGGGCCAGGCCCTCGACGATGGCGGTTTTGCCCACGCCGGGCTCGCCGATGAGCACGGGATTGTTCTTGGTGCGGCGGCAGAGGATTTGGATGACGCGCTCGAGCTCGCTGTCGCGGCCGACGAGCGGATCGAGCTGGCCGTCCATAGCGGCCTGCGTCAGGTCGCGCGAAAACTCTGCCAGCAGGCTGGACTCGCGCTGGCGCTGCTGCTGCGGAGCTTTCTCCTGAGTGACGCGGGCCAGCTCGTCGCGAATCTGGGCGAGCTTGAGGCCGCGCTCCTGCAGGATTTCCGCGGCGAAGCATTTTTCCTCGCGCAGCAGGCCCAGGAGCAGATGCTCCGTGCCGATGTGCTTGTGGCCCAGACGCTCGGCTTCCTCCGCGGCATAGGCCAGGACGCGCTTGCACTCGTTCGAAAGCGGAAGATCGACGCTGGTGGAGACTTTCTCGCGAATCGTGGTGTGGGCCTCGATCTGTTTGCGGATGGACTCCACCGAGGCATGGGAACGCAGGAAGCGGTTGGTTAACGCCTTGTCCTCGCGCAACAGGCCGAGCAGCAGGTGCTCCGTCTCGATATAAGGCGAGCCGAACTGGCTGGCTTCATATCGCGCGAAGAAGATGACGCGCCGTGCCTTCTCCGTATAGCGTTCGAACATGATGTTCTCCCTCTTGCAGCGGGTCTCGGGTGGAAGTGGCTGTCCGATGACTTTATCGGCTTCAGCCCCGCCCGCGCGAGCCCTTCTCTATGTATGTCGCCGCCGGTGGCCATCTTTGGAAAATCCCGCTTGCCGCCCCGAACAGCTCTTGGGGATGGTTGCGGACCAGGTTCTGCCCGCTTTGCCGGCGAGGTTGCTGCCGGGGAACTGCCATCCCGTGATTTCCGGCCCTTGCCGGAACGGCTTGCGCCGGTCCAGCCCATACAGGCTCCTACCTGATGAGACTCAGAAGCAATACCAAACGGTTCAAAGGCGCCACCCCCCGTTTGAGTGAAGCTCAAGTTTGGGGACTGCTCCCCACCGCTGCAAGGCGCCCGCGCTCCAGGCGCAGAGTCCGCGCACAGCGCGCGGCCAGATCAAGGTTGTGGGTCACCACGATGGAGGTGAGCCCGTGGGAGGAGTGGAGCCGCTCAAGCAGATCGAAGACGCGGCCGGCGGTGATTTCGTCCAGATCGCCCGTGGGCTCGTCGGCAAGGAGGATGCGCGGACCGCCGACCAGGGCGCGGGCCAGGGCAACGCGCTGCTGCTCGCCGCCGGAGAGCTCGCCGGGCCGATGCTCGCTGCGATCCTCCAAGTCCACCTCCTCTAACCAGTTGGATGCAACCTGCAAGGCCTCGCGGCGGGTTTGGCCGCGGGCGAGCAGGGGCATGGCCACGTTTTCCAGCGCCGAAAACTCCGGCAAAAGGTAATGAAACTGCCAGACATAGCCAATGCGGCTGTTGCGAAAGGCGGCTGCCTGACGCGCAGTGAGCCCGGCTAAATCGGTTGACGCGCAGTGTACCGTTCCCTGGGTGGGCGTATCAAGAGCACCAAGGATGTGCAAAAGTGTGCTTTTTCCCGCGCCGGACTGGCCGACGATGGCGACCAGCTCGCCCTCGAAGACATCCAAGTCCAATCCATGGAAGAGAGTAAGGGCGCCGCGGGCGGTGGTGTAAGTCTTTTCGAGGCCTTGAACCTGGATGATGGGCGCCCGTGACTCCGGTACCCGCGTGGAGCGGGAAGCCGGACCGGCAGCCGCTGATGGGACCTGATTCATCCGATTGATTCCATTTTACCGTGGGCCGCATGAGTTCCACGCAAAGATGCGCAGGAAAATATCCGGCATGAATCCAGAGAGTTGAGGGCGATGGAGCGCGGCGCGGGACTTGACACCGCCTGCGGCCACCTGCGCCACCTGCGGTGGGGCTGACTGCGCTGCGCGCCTAATTCCTGGGAATGGCCACTGAATTGAGTTTCGCGATTCTCCCGTCTGGGCCGACGACGAAGGGGAGCGAGAGGGCATTCCAGTTGCCGTTGTCGAGGGGGCGCCAGGTGCGGCCGTCGTCGCGAGAGATGTCCGAGCCGTTGGTGCCGACGGTGATCCATGCGTGGAGCGACGGGGACCACTGGACGGCGGAGCGGAAGCCGTGGGGCGGGTGTCTCGAACGCGCAATCGCTCGATCGCCCAAAACCAAAACAAAGCCCGGCGGTTCATGTACGAACGCCGCACTGCCCAGCGCATCTGGTTGCAAATAGTCTCCTCCGACGACCATGAAGTCGGCAAAGGGCGAATTTGGATACCGTCTTGCGGCAATGGCGAAAGCGCCCGCGCTCTTGCCGGAAGCGAAGCTGAGATCCTTCGAGGATAAGGACTCCCACCATCCAGCATCAAAAGGCGAGTGGGATTGAGCCAGGTAGATTCTTGCGTCAGTCCCTCCTGTAACGAAGGCAAATGGTCCATTGCTGCCCGGCGAGATGGCCGCTTCATTGCTTGCGGCAAATAGCGACTCGCCTACGTTCGCTTTCGGGGGATGCTTTGGATCGTTCTCGTTCCATCGGGTCCAGTTATCCCCTCCATTCCGGGTAACGAAAATCGCGAAGATGCCATTAACGGGATCGCCCACGAGCACGCCATTCGCGTATTGATGAGAATAGAGGGAGGATTGATCCCGGTCGAAAAACCGAATGGCATCCCAGAAGCCATCCTTATCTGGGTTGGAGAAGACAAGTTTCCAGGTGAGGCACCCATCTGTTGTCTTGTAGAGCCGGCCTTTGTCGCCCCGCCCGGAGGCCATGACGATGGCGGTGTTCGCGTCGAAGGCCTGGACTCCACGAAAATCCAAAGTCGCGCCGTCGGTGGCGGCGTCGGGCGTGGCGCAGCGGGTCCAGTGCTGGCCGCCGTCGATGGTGCGCAGAATTGTTCCTTCGCTTCCGCTGGCCCATGCGACGGTGCCGTCGACGGAGTCAATGCCGCGCAGCCCGGCTGTGGTGCCGGAGGTCTGCATCTGCCAGACGACGGGGCGTTCGGATTTGGACAGTGGGGTTTCGTGGCCACCCCCCCTTTTCCGCAGACTGCGCCGAAAGGATGGGGCACCCGGAGAGCATGGCACACGCAGTTGCGAAGACGATGATCGCCGAGGGACGCATCGCAGGCAGTATAGCCGCAGGGGCTAGGCGGATTCGCTTTTGGCGGCGAATGTGGCGGGCGGGGCGAGGCGCATGAGGGCCAGGTACACAAGACCCGCAACAAAGAAGCCGACGAACCATGCGTAGTCATAGAGGAAACGCAGCGAGGGAACGGCGAGGCCGATGAGAGCAAGGCCGACGCCGAGCGCGAGCGCGACGAAAGCGCGAGGGTTGATGCCGCGCGTGTAGTGATAGGCGCCTTCGCTGTGGTAGAGCGAGTGGACGTCGAGCTCGGTGCGGCGGATGAGGAAGTAGTCGGTGACCATGATGCCGGCGACGGGACCGAGGAGGCCGGAGTAGCCGACGAGCCAGCCGAAGATGTAGGCGTCGGGCGTGGAGAGGAAGTGCCAGGGGCACATGGCGAGGCCGAGGAAGCCGGTGATGAGGCCGCCGGTGCGGAAGCTGATGAGGCGCGGATAGAGGTTGGAGAAGTCGTTCGAGGGGCTGACGACGTTGGCGCCGATGTTGACGTTGAGGGTGGCGACGAGGATGGCGACCATGGCGATGAAAGCCACGACAGGCTGATGGAATTGGCCGATGAGGGTGATGGGGTTCCAGATGGGATGGCCGAAGAGCACCTCGGACGCCGACGTGACGGAGATGCCGACGAAGGTGTAGAGGGTCATGGCGACGGGTAGGCCGAAGGCCTGTCCCCAGGATTGCGCGCTTTGCGATTTGGAGTAGCGGGTGAAGTCGGGGATGTTGAGCGCGAGCGTGGCCCAGTAACCCACCATGGCGGTGAGCGAGGGGAAGAAGACGGCGAGGAAGGCGTGGGTGGAGTGGAACTGCGAGGGCGTGGAGAGCATGGTGCCGAAGCTGCCGGCCTTCATCCGCACCCAGAGGAGCAAAGCCGCGGCCATGATGAACATGAAGGGCGCGCCAAAGGCCTGCAGGTGGCGAATGGACTCGACACCGCGCCAAACGACGACCATATTCAGCAACCAGAAACCAAGAAAACAGGCCCAGAGCGCGACGGGCGCGGCGGCCGCGGCGGGCCACAGGATGGCGAGCATGGAATGGATGGCGGTGCCCCCGATCCAGGATTGGATGCCGAACCATCCGCAGGCGACGATGGCGCGGAGAATGGCGGGCAGGTTTGCGCCGCGGACGCCGAAGGGCGCGCGGATGAAGACGGGAAACGGAATGCCGTATTTTGCGCCGGCGTGGGCGTTGAGCAGCATGGGCACGAGGACGATGAGGTTGCCGAGCAGGACGGTGAAGAGGGCCTGCTTCCAATCCATGCCCTTGGCGATGAGCGAGGAGGCGAGCTGATAGGTGGTGATCTCCATGCACATGGAGAACCAGAGCGCGATGTAGTTGTACATCGTCCAAGTGCGCTGGGCGGGCGTGGTGGGACGGAGGTCGGCGTTGGAGAGGGATGGGTCGTTGACGGACACGGGACCTCCGAAGCAGCGGGTCAGCTAGTCAGCGAGTTAGCGAGTCAGCGCGAACGGGGATGCTGCATTGACTTTACTGAGGCGGGGACAAAGATGAAATCAGATTTTACGGGGTCGCGGAACGATTGGCGACTCGCAATTTTCGAAACGCTCCGATTGCGCATAGCCACTGGGTCACGAAGATTCGGCAACTTGAGCCAGTTCGTGGTGATTAATCATTACCCTGCATCTCGCGGAAGCTGGACGCCGATATCCGCAACATAATCGTCATTTCCAAAAATGTCAGCGACAGGATTGCTCGGGTCTCTGAGGTCATCCGATGATTCGTACCCCCAGCCAAACAAACAATAGCGCAGGACGGCGCGCAAGTGGTTTTGTATCACTATGCATGCCTTGGATGCGGTGTTCGCAGAACCGGACTTGGACCTACGAATCCTAATCGCTTCCTTCCATTCGAACGTGTAAGAGTTCAGCCCTGGCTGTGTGCAGTGAACATAGGAAGAGGTGTCCGTGTAGCTAATCGCTTTGTCCATCAAGCGAAATTTCTCCGTGGAAGCAGGTGAATCTGTGGGGTGCTCTAACTTCGAGAAGGTCTCGAAAAACTTCCGACGTCCCGACCACGGCTGGGTCACAATCCTTGGATCATCCGGAATCGCATTCTCATCCTTATATCTCTTTATATCGGTCCGGTCGGAATCTTTGAGGTCTCTTTGCATCAGAAAGTCGAACCAAAACGCCTTCGAAGTAACACCGAACTTCAGGTAGTCAGTTGCCCGTTCCTCTCGGCATTCTGGTTCACGAGTGATATAGCGAAGATAGATGGATGACTCGTACAAGCTACGGCACAAGCCAAACGCTTCATCAGGATATCCCGCCTGGATCAAAAGAATAGCGCTGTGCGAGATGGCGAAGCACTTTGATAAGAGTTCCCCGGCTACGGTGTCGAATGGATACAGGTCGGAACGCCTGGTATAGACACCAATCTTGTTGACGATAGTCTCAAGTTCGCTGATCAGTTGAATCGTGGATTCAACCGTGAAGATTTCCTCGTAAGTCTTCGTCTTGTGTCCGGTCATCGTTGGGGCTCTCTTGAAACTTGGTGCTCGTAGAAGACGCCATGCAAGCATGTCTGCTGAAACATTCGTGTGCAAGTCGAGGCTATTTCCAGGCGCCGCCGCGGGCCTGGCGGCGGAGGTATTGGCCGCGGCCGGGGCGGCCGATGAATTCACCTTTGGAGACGATGAGCTCGCCGCGGGAGTAGACGTCGCGGGCGTTGCCGCGCACCTTGAAGCCCTCAAACATGGAGTAGTCGACGCGCATGTGGTGGGTGGCGGCGGAGATGGTGTGATCGGCGCTTTCATCCCATAGAACAATATCCGCGTCGCTGCCCACTGCAAGTGCGCCCTTTTGCGGGTACATGCCGAAGATGCGCGCGGGCGCGGTGGAGACGAGTTCGACGAAGCGGTTGATGGAGAAGTGGCCGAGGCCGACGCCGTGATGATGCAAAAGCTGGAGGCGGTTTTCGATGCCGGGGCCGCCGTTGGGGATTTTGGTGAAGTCGTCTTTGCCGAGAGATTTCTGATCGGCGAAGCAGAAGGGGCAATGGTCGGTGGAGACGACCTGAAGGTTGTCCTTCTTGAGGCCCTGCCAAAGGCTGGGCTGGTTGCGGCGCTCGCGCAGGGGCGGCGTGAAGACGTATTTTGCGCCGTCCCAGCCTTTGCCCTCCATGTTGTCTTCCAGCGAAAGCAGCAGATATTGCGGGCAGGTTTCCGCGAAGGCGGACAGGCCGCGGTCGCGGGCCTCGCGGACCTGATTGAGCGCGTCCTCACTGGAGAGGTGGACGATGTAGACGGGGACGCCGGCCATCTCCGCCAGGGCGATGGCGCGGTGCACGGCCTCCGCTTCAGCCTGCGTGGGGCGCGTGAGCGCGTGATAAATGGGCGCGGTTTTGCCTTCGGCCAGGGCCTTTTGCACGATGACGTCGATGACCGAGCCGTTCTCCGCATGCATGCAGATGAGCGCGCCGTTTTTGGCGGTCTGGCGCATGGCCTTGAAGATGGTGGCGTCGTCGACCATGAGGACGTTGGGGTAGGCCATGAAGAGCTTGAAGCTGGCCACGCCTTCGCGGACGAGATCATCCATGTCTTCGAGGCCGGCGTCGGGCAGGTCGGTGACGATCATGTGGAGGCCGTAGTCGATACAGGCCTTGCCTTCGGCTTTCTTCCACCAGGTGTCGAGCGCCGAGCGCATTTTGGTGCCGCGGGCCTGGATGGCGAAGTCAACGATGGTTGTCGTCCCGCCGATGGCCGCGGCGCGCGTGCCGGTGAGGAAGTCGTCGGCGGAGTTGGTGCCGCCGAAGGGCATGTCGAGGTGGGTGTGCGCGTCAATGCCGCCGGGAAGAACGAGCAGGCCAGTGGCGTCGACGACGGTTTCAGCAGCGGAGGCGGGGATGGAGGGGCGGATTTCCTTGATGATTGCGCCGTCGATGAGGAGGTCGGCGCGGGTGGTCGAGTCGGCGTTGACGAGGGCGCCGTTCTGGATGAGGGTTGCCATGGCTTCTATCCGTTGGAAGGTTGCGGTTGCGGGTTGCACGTTGCGCCGCGGGTGCGTTCGTCCCACGTCTCCGGCGCGAGGCCGGAGTCAACGCGGACCATGGTGATGCACTCGTCCACCGGGCAGACGAGGGCGCAGAGATTGCACCCGACGCACTCGGTTTCATCCACGCGGGGAATGCGTGCAAGCGGCGTGGGATAAGGGCCCTCGGCGGCGGCGAGGGCGGCGCGCTCGTTGCGCGAGACGGGCGTGACGGTGATGGAGCCACGACTGCGCGCTTCCGCGTCAGCGGGCGTCGAATGCAGCTCGACGTGACCATCGACGGGGCCGGAGACGCGATCGAGATGGATGCACTGGTGCGCGCCGTCCCAGCAGGCGATGTGGCAGAGATCGCAGCCGATGCACTTGGATTCGTTGATGCGCGCGACGATTTTGTAATTGAGGTTAAGGTGCTTCCAGTCGGTGACGCGCGGGAGCGAAAGGCCGCGGAAGTCGTCGAGCGTGCGGAAGCCCTTGGCGCGCATCCAGCTTTCCAGGCCCTCGGCCATGTCTTCCACGATGCGATAGCCGAAGTGCATGACGGCGGTGCAGACCTGGACAGTGCCGCAGCCGAGGAGGATGAACTCCGCCGCGTCGCGCCAGGAGGCGATGCCGCCGATGCCGGAGAGCGGCAGCGCGGATTCGGGGTCGGCCATGATCTGCTGGACCATGTTGAGCGCGATGGGCTTGACGGCGGGGCCGCAGTAGCCGCCGTGGGAGCTGCTGCCATCGACGTTGGGGCGCGGCGCGAAGGTGTCGAGATCGATGCCGGTGACGGAGTTAATGGTGTTGATGGCGGAGAGGCCGTCGGCACGGGCGCGCTTGGCGGCGCGGGCCACGGTGCGAATGTCTGTGATGTTGGGCGTGAGCTTGACGAGCACGGGCGTGCGGGCCTTTTCCTTGACCCACTCGGTAATCATCTGCGCGTACTCGGGCACCTGACCGACGGCCGACCCCATGCCGCGCTCGCTCATGCCATGGGGGCAGCCGAAGTTGAGCTCGAGGCCGTCCGCGCCGGCGTCCTCGGCGCGGGCCACGATGTCGTGCCATGCCTCGCGGTTCGAGGCAACCATGAGCGAGGCGATGACGGCGTGGCAGGGGTAGCGCTTTTTAACTTCGGAGATTTCGCGGAGGTTGGTTTCAATGCTGCGGTCGCTGATGAGCTCAATGTTGTTGAAGCCCATCATGCGCTGGCCCTGCCAGTCGATGGAGGAGTAGCGCGAGCTGACGTTGGTGATGGGTTCGCCGATGGTTTTCCAGACTGCGCCGCCCCATCCGGCGTCAAAGGCGCGCATGATCATCTCGCCGGTGTTGGTGGGCGGAGCGGAGGCGAGCCAGAAGGGGTTGGGCGCGTTGATGGCTCCGGCGAAGTTGCGCACGCGAATGTCAGACATAGCGGGCCTCACCAATCTTGAGCATGGCGCGGGCGGCGCGCTTGCCGTCGGCCACGGCGTCCACCACCTCGCGTCCGCCGTTGGCGCAGTCGCCGCCGGCAAAGTAGCGGGGACTGCAAGTGCGGCCGGTGGCGGGGTCGGCGAGGATGCGGCCTTCGGCCATTTCAATGTGGCGGAAGTCGGCGATGAGCTCGGCGAAGGGCGACTGGCCGACGGCGGGAACGACGAGATCGCAGGCGATGGTGTATTGCGAGTCAGGAATGGCGAGGAGGGTGCGGTCGATTTCGCGCACCTGGACGGTATCGAGCAGCAGGCGGCCGCGTTGGTCGCGGCGGATGGCCGAGGGCTGACGACGCCAGAGGAACTGGACGCCCTCCTGCTTGGCGTGCTCGTACTCGAAGTCGAAGGCGGACCTCTCGCTTTCGCCGCGGCGATAGAGGATGTAGACGGTCTCCGCGCCCAGGCGGCGGGCGGCGTTGGCCGCGTCAATGGCGGTGTTGCCGGCGCCGACAACGACGACGGTGCCGGAGAGCTGGCGAAGGCTGCCGGTCTTGTAGGCGGCGATGAGTTCGAGCGCATTGGTGACGCCGTCACCCTCCTCGCCGGGAATGTTCATGCGCTGCATGGCGCCGAGGCCAATGCCGATGAAGACGAAGTCGAATTCGGCTTCAAGGGATTCGAGGGCCTGCGCGGACTCGATGGTTTCTCCGAAGCGGAATTCGACGCCCATGCGATGGATCATTTCGATTTCGCGCAGGCTTTCGGCGGCGCGGAGCTTGTATTCGGCAACGCCGTAGGTGTTGAGGCCGCCGGGAAGTGGGCGGCGCTCAAAGATGGTGGCGCGCGCACCGACGCGGCAGATTTCCGCGGCGCAGGCCAGCGACGCGGGACCGCCGCCGATGCAGGCAACGCGAAGATTGCGCTGGCCGCGCGGAGCGACGACGGGAGCCTGACCCGCGGCGTGGAAGGCGTCCATGGCGTGGCGCTGCAGGCGCGCGATCTGGATGGGCTCGCGGTTGAGGCGATGGAAGACGCACGCGCCTTCGCAGAGGACTTCCACGGGGCAGGCGCGGGAGCAGCTTCCGCCGAGGATGTTGGCGTCCAGAATGCGCAGGGCTGAGCCCTGCAGATTGCCGGTGGCGATGCGCTTGATGAAGCCCGGAACGTCAATGTGCGTGGGGCAGGCGGTGGTGCAGGGCGCGTCAAAGCAGTAGAGGCAGCGGTTGGCCTCCATGACCGCGGCCTGGGGCTCGAGCGGCGGCTTGAGCTCGCGAAAGCGATCGCGAAGGATGGGATCGTCGGGCAGAGTTGCGGCGGTCATGCGAACCTCAGAGCAACGTTCCAGCCCGCCCGGCGCGCGGGGAACGCGGCGCTGCGGGGCAAAGCAAAACGATTCCGGCGCGCACGATGTTTCATCGCGCGTCAGGAGGCGACCAGCGGGCCGTAGAGATCGGGCCTGCGGTCGCGAAAAAACTGCCAGGTGCGGCGGACATCGGCAATCTCGTCGAGGTTGAGGTCGGCGGTGAGCACTTCGTCCTTGTCGCGCGAGGCCTGGGCGACGATCTGGCCGCGGGGATTGGCGAAGTAGCTGGAGCCGTAGAACTCGCCGATGTTCCACGGAGGTTCCGTGCCGACGCGGTTGATGGCGGCGATGAAGTAGCCGTTGGCGGCGGCGTGGGCCGGCTGCTCCAGCTTCCAGAGGTACTCACTGAGGCCGGCGACGGTGGCCGAGGGATTGAAGACGATCTCCGCGCCATTCAGGCCGAGGCAGCGCGCGCCCTCAGGAAAGTGGCGGTCGTAACAGATATAGACACCGATTTTGGCGAAGCCGAGATCGAAGACCGGATAGCCGAGATTGCCGGGACGGAAGTAGAACTTCTCCCAGAAGCCGGGCGCGACGTGCGGGATGTGGGTCTTGCGGTATTTGCCGAGATAGGAGCCATCGTTATGGATGACGGCGGCCGTGTTGTAGAAGATGCCTTCCTGCTCGACTTCATAAACGGGCACGATCATGGCGATGCGCAGCTCACGCGCGAGCGACTGCATGAGGCTGACGGTGACGCCGCCGGGCACCTGCTCGGTGGCGTCGTACCACTTGACGGACTGCTCGGCGCAGAAGTACGGCCCGTTGAAGATTTCCTGCAGGCAGACGATTTGCGCGCCGTCGGCTGCGGCTTGGCGAATGAGGACGAGATGTTTTTCGATCATCGCCTTTTTCTGCACGGCAAGCGGCTCAGTGGCCGGAACGGCGTTGGAGGCCTGAATGACGGAGCAGCGGACGATGCGTGGCATAAGACGGCTTCTCCCAAGAAAGAGCGTGTGAGTCTTTGACGTTAAAACATGGGCGCAGGTTGAGCAATGGCTTTGTTTGCGCTGTCAACCGATTCGACCGCGCAGGAAGAGCCTGCAAACAGCGCGGGAGGTACGTTGCGGAGGGCCCGGGGTCAGTAGGCGATTTTTGTGTCCGTGGCGATCCAGGCGGCAAAGCTGGCCCAGGCTTCCTCGGCCAGCAGTTGCGTAGAGGGCAACGTGCGTTCGCGCGCGTCCTTGCGGAGTTCGTCGTAGAGAAAGGCGTCGTCGAAACCGGCTCGGGCGGCGTCGGCAGCGGCGGCACCGTAATAAATTGCGTCGAGGCGCGCCCAATAGGACGCGGCGAGGCACATTGGGCAGGGCTCGCAACTGGTGTAAAGCTGACAGCCGGCGAGGGTGAACGTGCCGAGGGCCTGGCAGGCGGCGCGGATGGCGTTCACTTCGCCGTGGGCGGTGGGGTCGTTGGCGGCGGTGACGGTGTTGACGCCTTCACCGACGATGCGGCCGTCATGCACAATGACAGCGGCGAAGGGACCGCCGCGGCCGGATCGCACGTTCCCGGTGGCCAGCTCGATGGCGCGGCGGAGGAAGACGGGATTGGGCTGGGCGGACATCCTGCTTGCCTGCCGCCTCCCTGAGCGGCGAAAGTAGACACAGTATGGCACAGGCATTTCGATCAACCCGCGTGGTGACGGCGGGCGGCGTGGCTCCGGCTGCGCTGGTGGTTGACGAGGGGCGCATCGTGGCCGTCGTGCGCTGGGACGATGTACCGCGCGATGCAACGCTCGTCGACTTTGGCGACCGGATGCTGCTGCCGGGCCTGGTGGACACGCATGTCCACATCAACGAGCCGGGGCGCACCGAGTGGGAGGGTTTTTGGGCGGCGACGCGCGCGGCGGCGGCGGGCGGCGTGACGACGCTGGTGGACATGCCGCTGAATTGCATTCCGGAGACGACAAACGTGGCGGCGCTGGAGGCCAAGCGCGCGGCGGCCGAGGGCAAGGCGTGGGTGGACTGGGCCGCGTGGGGCGGCGTGGTGCGCGGGAACGCGGGCGAGCTGCGTTCGCTGGCTGCGGCGGGCGTACGGGGGTTCAAGTGCTTTTTGATTGATTCCGGCGTGGAAGGATTTGCGTGGATAAATGAGGCGGAGCTACGGCTGGCGTTCGCGCAATTGCGCGGAACCGGCTTGCCGCTGCTGGCGCACGCGGAGGTGGCCGGGCCGGTGGAAGCCGCGACGGCGCGGTTGAACAACGAAGGCGTGGATTGGCGAAACCATGCGACATATTTGGCTTCGCGGCCGGACGCGGCGGAGACCGAAGCGATTGCGATGTTGATTCGGCTGGCGGAGGAATTTGGCGTGCCGGTGCACGTTGTGCATCTGGCCACGGCGGAGGCGTTGGCGATGCTGACCGAGGCGCGAAGGCGAGGCTTGCCGATCACCGTGGAGACGTGCGCGCACTATCTGTGGTTTTGCGCGGAAGAGATCGCGGACGGCGCGACCGAGTGGAAATGCGCGCCGCCGATTCGCGGCGCAGAGAACCGCGAGCGGCTGTGGAAGGCGCTGGAGGAGGGGTTGATCGACATGGTGACGACGGACCACTCGCCCTGCCCGTCGGAAATGAAGCAACTTGAAGAAGGACGCTTTGACACGGCATGGGGCGGGATTGCTGGGCTGGGACTTGCGCTTCCGGTGATGGGTACGGCGATGCGGCAGCGCGGCCTGAGCACAGAACGGTTGGCGGAGCCGCTGGCCGGGTGGATGGCGGCGGCGCCGGCGCGACTGGCGGGTTTAGGTGGGCGCAAAGGCGCGCTGGAAGCGGGCATGGACGCGGATTTTGTGGTCCTCGACCCGGACGCGGAGTGGACGGTGACGGAGGATGATCTGCATTTTCGGCACAAGGTGTCTCCCTACATTGGCGCGAAGCTGAAGGGGCGCGCGGAGGAGACGTGGTTGCGCGGCGAGCGGGTGTTTGCGCGCGGAGAGTTTGTGGGCGAACCGCGCGGAAGAGAGCTGGTGCGGCGATGAGGGAGCGCGCGTGGAGGGCCATTGACGCATGCCGTCGGATTGCGGCGATGACGGAAGAACCGGGCCGCATCACGCGGGGGTTCTTGACGCCGCCGGTGCGCGATGTGCATGCATATTTGAGTGAGCGGATGCGCGCGCTGGGCATGGAGGTGCGCGTGGACGCGGTGGGCAATCTGCGCGGCGTGTGGCGGCCGCAGGGCGCGGGTGCAGGGCGCATCGTGATGGGATCGCACATTGACACAGTGCCGGATGCGGGCGCGTTTGACGGCGTGCTGGGAGTGACGATGGCGCTGGAACTGGTGGACGCGGCGCATGCAATGGCGCGGCCCGCGGCGATGGAGGTGATCGCCTTCAGCGAAGAGGAGGGCGTGCGCTTCAGCGGGCCGTTCCTGGGCAGCCGCGCGGTGGCCGGGCGATGGGATGCGGCCCTGCTGGAGCTGCAAGACGATGAAGGCGTGACCCTGGCTGCGGCGATTCGCGCATTTGGACTGGACCCGGCGCGAATCAGCGAAGCCGCGCTGGATGCGGACGCAGTGGCGTTTGTGGAGTTCCACATTGAGCAGGGACCCGCGCTGGAGGCCGAGGGGCTGAGCGTGGCTGCCGTGACCGCGATTGTGGGCCAGTCGCGGCTGGATGTGAAGTTTTCCGGAGAGGCCAACCACGCGGGGACAACGCCCATGCGGCTGCGTCGGGATGCGATGACGTCGGCGGCGGAGTGGATGTTGGCGGTGGAAGCAGCGGCGCGGGCAGAAGAGGGATTGGTGGCAACGGTCGGGCGGGTGCATGCAAGCCCCGGCGTGACAAATGTGATTCCCGGAGCGGCGCAGCTAAGCCTGGACCTGCGACATGCCAAGGATGCGACACGCAAGGCAGCTGTGGATGCTCTTTTGGGACGGGCGCGTGCGATTGGCGAGCGGCGCGGCGTGGGCATGGAATGGAAGGAGCTGATGGATGCGCCGGCGGTGCCGATGGATGAGCGGCTGACCGCGTATATTTGCGAGGCAATGGAAGCAGAGGGTCTGCCGGCGAGGAGGATGGCAAGCGGCGCGGGCCACGACGCGATGGTGATGGCCGGACTGGTGCCGACAGCGATGCTCTTTCTGCGCAGCCCGGGAGGCGTGAGCCATAACCCGGCAGAGACGGTGCGCGAAGAGGATGTGGAGGCGGCGCTGCGCGTGGGGCAAAGGTTTGTGGAGCGGCTGGCCGCGGAGATTCGCTAGAATCGAACCACGCATTACAGAATTTTTTCTGCGAGGTCGCACGTGCATCATCTGGGAGCCACACGAAGCAGCCTGAAGGCCGATCATCTGCTGCAAACGCAGGACACATTCGTCCGCACGCCGCTGCCGGGCGCGGAGGGCGTGGAGTTTGTGGTGCACGCGGCGCCGCAACTGGGCGCGCACTTTACGCAAATGACGGCGGAGTTTGCGAACGGAGGCGTGCTGGGACCCGCGCCGGCGCAGCGGTTCGTCTATGTGCTGGAGGGCGCGCTGGAGGTGGAGGCCGCGGGCGCGAAGCATTCCTTATCGCCGGGAGGATTTGCGTATCTGCCGCAGGGCTTGCCGCACACGGTGCGTGCCGCGGGCAATGCGCGTGCGGCGGTGATCGAGAAGCCGTATGAAGCGCAACCGGGCGCGTTTGCTCCGCAGTTTGTGGCCGGTGATGAGGCAGCAATTACCCCGACAGCGCTGATGGGCGACGAAGCGCTGCGCGTGCGGGCACTGATGCCGGACGGCCCGGCGTATGATTTCGCGGTGAACACGATGACCTATGACCCCGGCGCGGCGCTGAGCATGGTGGAAGTGCACGTGATGGAACACGGGCTGCTGATGCTGGAAGGCGGCGGCATTTATCGGCTGGGCGACGCGTGGTATCCGGTGGAGGCGGGCGATTTCATCTGGATGCGCGCGTACTGCCCGCAGTGGTTCGGCGCGCTGGGCAAGCGACCGGCGAAGTATCTCATCTACAAGGACTGGCGGCGGCATCCGCTGGGAGCCTGAGCGATGAGCGCGAAACCGGAACGGTCGATTGACAGGCTGATGGCAGAGTTGCAGGCGCTGGCGCAGATCTCAGAAGCAGAGCCGCCGGTGGTGACGCGTGTGGTCTTCAGCGAAGCCGACCTGCGGGCGCGCGCCTACGTAAAAGGACTGTGCGCGGAGGCGGGCCTCGCAGTGCGCGAGGATGCAATCGGCGACACTTTTGCGCGCTGGGAAGGCGCGGAGCCGGAGCTTGCGCCGGTGGGCACGGGCTCGCACATTGACGCGATTCCGAATGCGGGCTTGTATGACGGATGCGTGGGCGTGCTGGGCGGGCTGGAAGCGATTCGCGTGCTGAAGCAGATGGGATTCAAGCCGCGGCGCTCGATCGAGCTGGTGATTTTTACGGCGGAGGAGCCGACGCGCTTTGGGATTGGATGCCTGGGCAGTCGGATGATGGCAAGCGTGTTGACGCCGGAGCAGGCACGCACGCTGCGCGACAAGGAAGGGCGCGGGCTAAAGGAGCTGCGCGCGCAGGCTGGATTCACGGGAACGCTTGAATCGGTTGCGCTGGCAAAAGGACGATTTCATCAATTCGTGGAACTGCACATTGAGCAGGGACCGCTGCTTGAAGAGTCCGAAATTGACCTGGGGCTTGTGACCCACATCGCCGCGCCGGCGAGTATGCGCGTGGTGATCGAGGGCGAAGGCGGACACGCGGGCGGCAGGCTGATGCCCGGGCGCAAGGACGCGCTGGCCGCGGCGGCAGAGGTGATTCTGGCCGTGGAGCGCGCGGCCAAGGCCAGCGGCGCGGTGGATACGGTGGGCACGGTGGGCGTGTGCGAGGTGTTTCCGGGCGCGGTGAACAGCATTCCTTCGCGCGTGAAGCTGGAAGCGGACATGCGTGACATTGATGCGGCGCGGCGCGACAGCGTGATGCTTGCACTGCGGGATGCGTGCGAGGATGCGGCGAAGAGACGCGGCGTGACGTACACGGCGGAAGTGATCAATGCCGATCCGCCGGCGACGTGCGATGCGGAGATTCTGTCGGCGATGGAAGAAGCAGCAAAGGCCGCGGGGCGTAGCTACCAAAAGATGGTGAGCCGCGCCTATCACGATTCGCTGTTTATGGCGCGCATCGCGCCGGTGGCGATGCTGTTCATTCCCTGCCGCGGAGGCGTGAGCCACAGGCCCGACGAGTACGCGAGCCCGGAGTGGATCGGGAGCGGCGTGCACGTGCTGGCGCGTACGCTGGCGGCGCTGGCAAGCTGAGGGCGCGTTTGGATTCCGCGCCGCATCGTTGTATGCTATGCGTCAACCTGTACGACGCAGGAACACGCATTCAACGATGAATACGCCCGCGAAAACCCGCATTGTCGGCGCGCCCGTTGCGCGCAAGGAAGGCGTGGACAAGCTGACGGGTCGCGCGCGCTATGTGGACGACATGGAGCGCGAGGGGATGTGGTACGGGGCCACGGTGCGCAGCACGATTCCGCGCGGGCTGATTCGCTCCATTCTCTTTGACCGAACGGTGGACTGGAGCGAGTTCGCGATTGTGACGGCGGCGGACGTTCCGGGGAAGAACCAAATTCAGATGATCGTGGCCGACCAGCCGTGCCTTGCCGACGGAATGGTGAACCACTGCGACGAGGCGATTCTGCTGCTGGCGCATGCGGACAAAACGAAGGTGCGCGCGGCGGTGGACGCGGTGCGCGTGGAGTACGACCCGTTGCCGCCGGTGCTGACCATTGAGGAGAGCGAACGGCAGAAGACCGTGGTGTGGGGCAAGAACAATCTGCTGAAGAGCTTTCTGGTGAAAAAGGGCGACGTGAATGGGGCGTGGTCGCGCGCGGCGCACGTGGTGGAAGGCGAGTATCGCACCGGCGCGCAGGAGCACCTCTACATTGAGAACAATGGGGTGATTGCGGAGTGCGACGCCGAGCGCGGCGTGACGCTGTGGGGATCGCTGCAATGCCCGTTTTACGTGCACAAGAGCCTGATGTCGGTTTTCGATCTGCCGGCCGAGAAGGTGCGCGTGATTCAGACGGAGACAGGCGGCGCGTTTGGCGGCAAGGAGGATTATCCGTCGGTGATTGGCTCGCACGCTGCGCTGCTGGCGATGAAGAGCGGGCACCCGGTGAAGATGGTCTATGACCGCATGGAGGATCTGGCCGCGACAACGAAGCGGCATCCTTCGCGCGTGCGACACAAGACCGCGCTCGATGGCGAGGGCCGGCTTCTGGCGATGGAGATTGAAGTGGTGACCGATGGCGGCGCGTATTCGACGCTGTCGTCCACGGTGCTTTCGCGCGCGACCCTGCACGCGACCGGCCCCTACCTGTGCCCGAATGTGCGGATTCGGTCGCGCTCTTGGGCGACGAACACGGTGCCCTACGGAGCGTTTCGGGGGTTCGGCGCGCCGCAGGCAATCTTTGCTGTCGAACGACACATGGATGAGATTGCCGCGGCAATCGGGATGGACCCGGTGGAGTTGCGGCGAAGGAATTTTCTGCGCGGCGGCGACACGACCGCTACTGGGCAGGTGATGCGCGAGCCGGTGATTCTGGACCGGCTGCTGGAGAGCGCGCTGAAGGAGAGCGATTACTACGCGAAGCGGGAGCGGTTTGCGCGGGAGAACGAATGCAGCGCGGTGAAGCGCGGGATGGGCATTTCGGCGTTCTTCCACGGCTCAGGATTCACGGGTTCGGGCGAGCGGTATCTGAATTCGCTGGCGGGCGTGGACGTGACGCGCGAGGGCGAGGTGCGCGTGCTGGTGTCAAGCACGGAGTTCGGACAGGGCACGAACACGGTGCTGACGCAGATTGCCGCGGAGACGCTGGGAATCGAGTACGCGCGCCTGACGATGGCGCCGCCGGACACGAAGATTGTGCCGAACAGCGGACCGACGGTGGCCTCGCGCACGGCGATGGTTGTGGGGCGGCTGATTGAGCGGGCAAGCCGGCAGCTTTTGGACGTGCTGCGGAAGGATGCAGGGCTGGGCGAGCAGTTCAGCGGTGAGGAATTCTTTGCCGCCTGCGAGCGGTTGCGTGCGAAGAAGGGCGAGGTGGTTTCGCTGTGCCGCTATGAGGCGCCGCCTGGCATTTACTGGGACGACGCGACCTATCAAGGCGAGGCGTATCCGGCGTTTGCGTGGGCGGTGCAGGTGGCGCAGGTGGCAGTGGACACGACGACTTACTCGGCCGAGGTGGAAGAGTTCTGGGCGGTTCAGGAGGTGGGCCGCGTGCTGCATCCGGTGCTGGCCGGCGGGCAGATTGAGGGCGGAGTGGCGCAGGGAATCGGCTACGCGCTCTATGAAAAGGTGCAGCTCGCGAACGGCCACATGGCGAACAATCAGATGACCAATTACATTATGCCGACTGCCGAGGATGTGCCCCCGATTCACGTTTACTTCGAAGAGATGCCGTATGCGCATGGCGGCTACGGCGCGAAAGGCCTTGGTGAATTGCCGCACGACGGGCCCGCGCCGGCGATTCTGAATGCGATTCGCGACGCGACGGGCGTGAGCTTCCACGCGATTCCGCTGCTGCCCGAGAATCTATTTGAGCGCATGGCGGAAAAGGAGCCGGTGGCGGAAGGCGCGGCCGTATGAGCACGCAATGGGTTGCAATCCAGATGCAGGTGAACGGCGAGCGCCGCGAGGTGCGCGTGCCGCCCATGAAGCGGCTGCTGGACGTGCTGCGCGAGGACCTGCACCTGACCGGAACCAAGGAAGGCTGCGGCGAGGGCGAGTGCGGATCGTGCAGCGTGCAGATGAATGGCGAGCTGGTGAACAGCTGCCTGGTGCCCGTGCTGCAGGCAGCGGACACGGCGATTGAGACCGTAGAGGGGCTGGCGCATGACGGGAAACTGAACCCGCTGCAGGAGGCATTCCTCCGCTGTGGCGGCGCGCAGTGCGGCATTTGCACACCGGGCATGCTGATGGCGGCGACGCATCTTCTCGAGCGGAATCCGCAGCCGAGCGTGGCGGAAATTCGCGAGGGCCTGGCGGGCAATTTGTGCCGCTGCACGGGCTTCATCCGCATCTTCGAGTCGGTGGTTGCGGCGGCGGCAGAGAGCCGGACACGCGAGGCGCCGCATGCGGGGTAATGCGGATGCGCAGGAACTGATTGCGCCGGGAAGCCTGGATGCGGTGCTGAACCTGATGGCCAACGAGCCCGGCACGTGGACACCGATTGCCGGCGGAACCGAGCTGATGGTGGCGCACGCGGCCGGAAATCTGGGCGCAAAAAAGCTGGTGAGCCTTTGGGGCATCAAGGATTTGCGCCATGTGGAAGCGCAGAAAGCGAGCGTGACGATTGGTGCTGGCGCGACATTCATGGATTTGCGGCAGACGCGCGTGATCGGCGAGGACTTTCCATTGCTGTCCACGGCCGCGAGCTGGATTGGTTCGATTGCGAACCAGAGCCGCGCAACGCTGGGAGGAAACCTGGTGAATGGATCGCCTGCGGCAGATTCGTCGCCGGCGCTCTTTGCCTATGACGCTGAGGTAGAGCTCATTTCCGTGCGCGGAAGGCGGCGGATTGCGTATGCGGAGTTCCACACGGGGTACAAGCAGAACAAGCTTGCGGCGGATGAGCTTCTCTTCGCGATTCACCTGCCGCGGCGATTCGGCGGACACAAGCAGTATCTTCGCAAAGTGGGCACGCGGCGGGCGATGGCGATTGCGAAGGTGGCGCTGGGCGCGACTGTTCGGATTGAAGGCGGCGCGATGCGGGAAGTACGGCTGGGCGCGGCAAGCCTGGCTCCGTTCCCGACGCGGCTTTACCGGACGGAAGCGGCACTGGAAGGCAGGGCGCTGACAGCAGAAACGATATGCCAGGCGCGACAGGCGCTGCTCGAGGAGGCGCGACCGATTGACGATATTCGCTCGACGGCGGAATACAGGAAGCGCGTGGCGGCGAACCTGCTGGAGGAATTTTTGAGAGAATGCCGGACCGGAGTGGAAGAGCGATGAATGCAGCGCTGGCGGCATGGAACCAGGCGGATGCGCAGGACGCGCTGGAGACGATGCTGGCCTGCTGCGGCGCGCAGCAATGGGCGGAGGCAATGGTGGCGCGGCGGCCGATGCGGGACGTTGTGGAGCTGAGCACAGAGGCAGACAGCGCGTGGGCTGCGATGGAAGAGGCGGACTGGATGGAAGCGTTCGCGTGCCATCCCCGTATTGGCGAGCGCAAGGCGGCGCATGCAAGCGCGCAGTCGGTGGCTTGGTCGAGGCAGGAACAGGCCGGCGCGGCGGGGGCGGCGGCGCTCGTGCTGGAAGAACTGGCGGAAGGCAATGTGGAGTATGAAGAGAAATTCGGCTTTACCTATATTGTGTGCGCAACCGGGAAAAGCGCTGAGGAAATGCTGGCGATGCTGAAAAACCGGCTTGGGCGCACGCGAGTAATGGAGCTGCGGGAAGCGGCCGAGCAGCAGCGGCAGATCATGCAGATTCGGCTGGGAAAGTGGCTGAGCCAATGAGCAGAATTTCAACGCACGTGCTGGACACTGCGGCGGGCAAGCCCGCGGCAGACATTCCGGTGCGTCTGGAAGCCAAGCAAAACGGCGCATGGAGCACGGTGGCCGAAGGCGCGACGGATGCGGACGGGCGATGCAAAGTGCTGGCGGAAGATTTGAATGCGGGCCAATATCGAATCGTATTTCTGACCACAGCGTATTTTTCAGAGCGCGGACGCACGAGTCTTTATCCTGAGATTGCGGTGACCTTCACCTGCGACGGCGAGGCAGACTATCACCTTCCGCTTTTGCTGAGCGATAACGGATATACCACCTACAGGGGAAGCTGAACAATGGCGCGACTGGGAGCGAATCGCTATGGGAAATCGCGCGTGCGGCTGTCGCGGATTACGCGGCACGCCGACCGGCACGATTTTCAGGAGTGGACGGTGCATGTGTTGCTTGAAGGAGACATCGAGGCGAGCTACACTGCGGCCGACAACAGCAATGTGCTGCCGACGGACACAATGAAGAATACGGTGTACTCGGTGGCGCGGGATTCCGAGTCGCAGACCATCGAGGCCTTCGCGATGGAACTGGGCGACTTTTTTCTGGATCATCAGTCTCAGGTCTCCTCGGTCTCCATTGGCGTGGAAGAGAAGGCGTGGGAGCGCGTGCAGGTGAGGGAGACGCCTGAGCCGACCACCTTCCAATTGCGCGGCGGAGAACTGCAGACGGTGCGGGCCGAGCGCCGTCGCGGAGGCGTGTGGTCCATCACGTCGGGTGTGGAGGGCCTGGTCATCCTGAAGACGACTCACTCAGCGTTCACCGGATTTCTTGTGGACAAGCTGACGACTCTCAAGCCCGCAACGGATCGCATCCTGGGCACCTCGGCGTCGGCTCGCTGGGAGTTCGCGACACGCAACGCGGACTATGCCACGACGCGGGCGCGGATTTTGCGAACTCTGCTGCAAGTCTTTGCCGGGCATGAGAGCAAGAGCGTGCAGCACACGCTGTTCGACATGGGAACAGCCGCTCTGGATGCGGCTCCGGAGATTGCGCGCATTACGCTGTCGATGCCGAATCTGCATCATCTGCTGGCAGACCTGAGCCGCTTCGGACAGGAGAATCCGAATCATATCTTTGTGCCCATCGATGAGCCGCACGGAACGATTGAAGCGATTGTGGAGCGGTAGCGATCAACGCAACTGGTCGAGATCGGCCGGTTCATCGATGTCGATTTCGCCGCCGTCGAACTGGACAGCGACTACCTTTGATGATTCTGCCGCAATGAGAGAGCGTGCGCCTTTGTCGCCTTTGAGAGCGAGCATCCGCGGGAACATGTCGCGGGGAAAGATGGCCGGTGTGCCGCGGACGCCCGCATAGGATGAAGCGGCGATGGCAGATGCGGGCTGCGCGTGGAAGGCGGCGATGAGCGCGCGTAGATGCGCGGCGGTGAGGCGCGGCTGGTCGCAGGTCATGATCAAAGCGCATGAGGAATTGGGAGCGCTGACGTCGAGTGCGCCAAGGCCGGCGCGGATTGAGGTGGAGATGCCCTGCATCCACTCTTCATTGAGGACGGCAATGGCATCCTGAAGATCGATGCGGGCGCAGATGGGCGCGAAGTGCGCGCCGAGCACGACGAGAACCGGATGCGCCCCGGCTTCGCGGGCCACACGGATGGCGCGCTCCAGCAGCACTTCACTACCCACGGAAACAAGTTGCTTGGGCTGGCCCAGGCGGCTGCTGGCGCCGGCAGCGAGAAGGATGGCAGGGACGGTCATCGGCACAAGTGTACGGCAATTCCTGAGTAGCCGTGACCTTTTGGGCAATCCTCAAGGTCGCCGTTCCCTGCGGGTCGCGTCGACTTGAACGCACGGGCTTCGGCATACAGTGACTCAGGAATTGCTTGAGCGCGGGTTTCTTGACGGCGGGGTTAGGAACCGGCAAGACTGAGGGGACATTCTTTTGAATTCCGCAGAGAAAGGCGGTTGGGTGACAGACCAGACAAACGCCAAGGGAGCACTGTACGCACAGGAACAGTATGGCCTGCGCGAGGGCGTGCTAGGGCCAGTGGAAACGCTGGCGCAGTCGATGAGCGCGATGGCGCCGTCGACATCGGCGTCGCTGACGATTCCGCTGGTGTTTGCGCTGGCGGGCAATGCGACCTGGTTTGTCTATCTGCTGGCGACGGGCGCGATTCTGCTGGTGGGGTTCTGCGTGAGCCGGTTCGCGCGGCTCTCGGCTTCACCGGGATCGCTTTATACCTACACGGCGGAAACCCTGCCGGAGGCCTTCGGCGTGATGACCGCATGGGGACTGCTGCTGGCGTATCTGGCAATTGGCGGATCGGTGGCGGGCGGCGCGCTTTACTACACGGATTTGCTGGGCCGGCAGTTTCTGCACTGGGCACCGCCGGCGCTGCCCGCGCTGGCGGTGGTTTGCGCAGCGGCGGGATGGGTGGCGTATCGCGACGTAAAGCTCTCGGCCGAGGTGATGCTCTGGATTGAGATCGCGTCCGTGAGCCTGGTGGTGATTGTGCTGGCGGTGATGCTGGGGCGACACGGATTGCATCCGGATTGGCAGCAATTTCGTCTGAAGGGGGTTTCGCTTTCCGCGCTGGGACCGGCGCTGGTGCTTTCAATGTTCAGCTTTGTGGGGTTTGAGAGCGCGACCACGCTGGGCGGCGAGGCGCGCGAACCGTTGAAGACGATTCCGCGGGCCGTGTTGCAATGCGCGATTCTTGCCGGGATGTTTTTCATGCTGTGCTCGTACTCGGAGGTACTGGGATTTCGCGGCGAGTCGAGCCGGCTGAGCGACACGACGAGCCCGCTGCATTTGCTGGCGGCCAAGGCGGGCATGGCGCCGCTTGGAATCGGCATCGATTTCGGTGCGTGGATCAGCATGATGGCCTGCGTGCTGGCCTGCACCACGGCAGCGGCGCGCGTGCTGATGCGGATGGGGCACGATGGATTGCTTCCGCATGCGCTGGAGCGCACGAGTACGCGGCACGGAACGCCGGGCGCGGGCATCTGGATTTCCGCAGGACTGATGTTGGCGGCCACGGCGGTGATGGCGCTGCGCGGATTTTCAGGCGCGGAGATGTACGACCTGCTGGGATCGATCTCGGTCTTTGGATTTCTGACGGCCTATGCGCTGGTGGCGGTTGCGCTGCCCTTTGCGCGGCGGGCTCGGGCCCAGCACTCGCATGCGGTGCTCGCCGTAAGCGCACTGACGGTGCTGGTCCTGGTGCTGATCGCCGTCTATGACCTGCGTTCTGCATCCGATGACCTGCACGCGCGGATTCCGAACATTTACCTGGCCTATCTTGCGGCGGGCATGGCGTGGTATGTGCTGCGGCGGAAGCGCGGCGCGGCAAAGGCGGAGTAAGGCGTCAGGGCTGCGCGTCGGTCTCCGGCTGGATGAGCACCAGCAGCACGATGCCCACGACCGTAAACATGCGGAAGGCCGCCTCCTGGCCGTTCCAGACGTGCGATTGCCACATGAGAAACCACTCCGCGCCGACCGAGAGAAAGGCGACCAGCCACATGAGCAGCGAAAGGGTGAGCGCAAGAACTGCAACCCGCTTGGAGGCGTGAAAAACCGCGGCCGGCTTGCGCAAAGCGCGAAAGAGCACGGCCACCGCCCACCAGAGCAGGAGTGTGGTGACGATCTCCCAGGCGATGATCGAGTAGTAGAACGCGAGATCGGCGGTGGGCGAGGTGATGGCGCGACCCATGCCGTGATTGCCGGGGAAGGTGGTGTCCATGGAGAGGACGTGGCGGACGAACTGATAGTTGGAGTTGAAGTCCGTGAGGTTGTTGAAGACCACCAGCGTGTAATAGACGGCGATGCCCGCGAGGAGGAGAAGTCTGGCTGTGCGGGTGATCATGCGTGCGGCCTTTCGAACGTGAGGAGGAGCAGTAAATGACCGGGCATAGACCATGATAACCGGAAGGGAGAACCCGGCCCAAGAAGAAACGCGAGCAAGCGTGCTACATTCGTTGGAAATGACGAATGCGGAAAGCGCTGAAGAGAATCTGAAGGCACTGGGCGTGGAATTGCCTGAGCCTCCCGCGCCGGGCGGGAATTATGTTTCGGCCAAGCGGGTGGGCGTGGTGATGTATTTGTCCGGTGTGATTTCCACCGGGGCGGACGGCGTGATTGCGGGCAGGGCCGGCGCGGGGCGAACAGTGGAGGAAGGTTATGCGGCCGCGCGCGCCTGCGCGCTGATGCAGCTTGCGGTGCTGCGGCGGGAGCTGGGCTCGCTGGACCGTGTTGCTGAAGTGCTGACGGTGAACGGCTATGTGAATGCCGCGCAGGGCTTCGCCGATTCTCCGGCGGTGATCAATGGCGCGTCGGACCTGCTGGTGAGTGTCTTCGGCGAGGCGGGTCGGCATGTGCGGGCGGCGGTGGGCGTGGGCGCGCTGCCCTGGAATGCTTTGGTGGAGCTGCAGATGACGGTGAGGGTGCGCGAGGCATGAGAGAGCACAGTCTATCCTCGGGCCCGACGCACTCAGTGTGGGACCGGGCGCTGGAGCCGCGGCTGCGCATTGAGCCCGGCGATGAGGTGCAGATCGAGTGCGTGGATGCCAGCGGCGCGCAGGTTCGTCCGGGTATGACGACCGAGGAATATCCCGCGATTGACCGGACGCGGATTCACGCGCTGACCGGGCCGATCTGGGTGGAGGATGCCGAGCCAGGCGACGTGCTGCAGATTGACGTGCTGGCAACGCGGCACAGCGGCTGGGGTTGGTCGAGCACGATTCAGGGAATGGGATTCCTGAAGGAGCGGTTCCGCGAGCCGTATCTCTTCCACTGGGAGCTGGAGGGCGAGGTGACGCGGTCGCTTGCGCCAGCCGTGGTGCCGCTGCGGCCATTCCTGGGAGTGATGGGCGTGGCGCGGGCCGAGGAGGGGAGCTTTCGCACGCGGCCGCCGGGTCCCTTCGGCGGCAACATGGACGTGCGCGAGCTGTGCGCCGGGTCGACGCTCTATTTGCCTGTCTTTGTCCCCGGAGCATTGTTCAGCTGCGGAGACGGTCACGCGGCGCAGGGCGACGGCGAGGTGTGCATCAACGGCATTGAGTGCCCGCTGGACGTGACGCTGGGCTTCCGCCTGCACAAACAGCAGCCGCTGAGCGGGCCAATTGTGGAAGCCAGCGAGCGGCTTGTGCCCGACGCGACCGGCGATGCGTGGGTGGTGGTGGAAACGGGAACCGAGCTGGAGGCGGCGGCTCGCGAGGCCACCAGCCGGATGATCTACCTGCTGGCAAGCCGCTGGGGGTTGAGCGAGCTGCACGCCTATCTGCTGTGCAGCGTGGCCATGAATCTGAGGTTGAGCCAGGTGGTGAATGAGCCGGTGCACACGGTCAGCGCCTCCATCCGCAAGCAGATTTTGCCGCCGAGGGAGCTGTTCGGGGCGCGATGACGATCAATGATCCAGAGGTGATGGCCGAACTGCGGGCGCTTTATCCGCGCTATGAGCGGGCGCTGGTGGAAAACGACGTGGAGACGCTGATGGCGATGTTCTGGGTTGGGCCCGAAGTGATGCGCTTTGGCGTGACCGAGAACCTCTACGGGCCGGAGGAGCTGGCGGCCTTTCGCAACGGTCGTCCGGCGGCGAATTTGGCCCGGAAGGTGACGCGGCTGGATGTGGTGAGCTTCGGGCGGGATTTCGGGTCGATTACGTTGGAATTCGAGCGAAACAGGCCGGATGGGGGCCTAATCCGGGGCCGGCAAAACCAGGTTTGGGTGCGCATGCCCCAAGGCTGGCGCATTGTGCAGGCGCATGTGTCGCTGATGCCCCAGTGATGGCGGAACAGATTGCCGCTGGGACGAGCGCATCTTTAGGCGAAATTTATGAACGAACCGTTATGTTAACGGATACAACGGCTCCGCCGGAGCAGTAAAGAACAGGAGGCGAAGGCCGGACGTTCCCGTTCTCCCTTCTCCTTTTTCGGGCAAAGCAGCAACAAAGACAACGGGCTCACGGGCCCCGTACAGAACGCCGCAAAAGCAGACGGCGAACCCTACTTTTATCGAGGCCAATGCATTGAGAGACATCAAAGGCACCATCCCCTCTCTGATTTCCGGGCTGCTGGCGGTTGTGGCGGTCGTTGTGCTGGGCATGTCCACGCTCTGGGCGCAGCAGACGCTGGGCGGCGTCACCGGCCAGGTAACGGATTCCTCCGGAGGCGCGCTGCCGGGCGCGACGGTGACCCTTGTGGGCGAGCAGACCTCGCTGACGCGAAAGACGACGACAAACGCCACGGGCATCTACACGTTCGTGAACCTGCCGATCGGCACCTACACGCTGACCTACGAGTCCAAGGGATTCAACGCGCAGAAGACGCGGCACATTCTGGTGCAGGCCGACCGCACGGCCACGGTGGACGCGGCGCTGAAGGTGGGGCAGGCGACGACCACAGTGGAGGTGGAGGCCTCGCCGCTGATGAACGCCGTGGACACGACGGTGGGCTATGTACTGGAAAAGTCGCAGATTGAGGCCGTGCCGCTCTCGACCGGCAGCTTTACCGGCGTGGCCATCCTTTCGCCGGGCGTGAGCGCGGAGCTATCCGGTGGCACCGGTGCCAACAGCGGGCTGGGCAACGCGCCCATCTGGGCCAACGGCCAGCGCGACACGAGCAACAGCTTCTCACTGAACGGCGTGGACGCCTCGAACCTGTTCAACGGCAAGAGCACCAGCCAGGTGCCGTCGGCGCGCGTTATCAACAGCACCGGAGTCTCATCGAGCACCGGCGCGGGCGGCGTGATTCAGACGCTGGCCTCGGTCTATCTCTCCATCGGCAACGCGATTCCGACGCCGGCTCCGGAGATGCTTCAGGAGGTGCAGGTGAACGCCTCCATGTACGACGCGCAGCAGGGCTCCACCTCCGGCGCGCACATCGACGTAAGCACGGCTTCGGGCACCAACACGCTGCATGGCTCGGCGTACATCCACCGCGGCACGGACTGGATCAACGCTGCGCCGTTTTTCTTCAACCAGGATGGGGATATTCCAGCCGGCAGCAAAGTGCCGCAGCTGCACCGCTACGTGGTAGGCGCTACTGCGGGCGGCCCGCTGATCAGGAACAAGCTGTTCGGATTCCTGGCCTATCAGCACGTACACGTGGCCGACCAGGAGATCGGCGACTCGGTGATTGATGTGCCCGTGGGCCTGAGCGACGACCGCTCGGCGGACGCGTTGGCGTCGCTGGCCAACAACTCCTTCGGCACAAGTATCACCTCTGCCCAGATTGACCGCACGGCCCTGGCCTTGTTCAATTCACCGTCGCTGCCGGGCGAGCCCGGAAAGTGGCTGATACCGAACGACGCGCTGAACGGCGCGGCGCCCAGCGCGGCGCATGTGGACAACGCATTTTTGCCGGGCACGGGCCGGTTCACGGCCGACATGGTGACCGCCGACATGGACTACAATGCGACCTCGAAGGACACGCTGGCGGCGAAGTACTTCTACCAGCACGATCCGGCCGTCGCGCCCTACTCCTACTCGAGCGTTCCCGGTTTTGACGAGCATCTGGACGCGGGCGCGCAAGTCTTTTCAGTCAACAACAGCCTGCTGGTGAAACCGAACCTGAGCACCACGGCGACGCTGGGCTTTATCCGCGAAAAGATTTACGGCACCAACGAGCAGCCCTTCGGCCCGGACTCGATTCCGGGCGGCTCGGCAGGGAACGGCTCCATCAACCAGTTCGGCTCGACCTACTTTCCCGGCGTATCCATCTTCAACGTGCTGGGCAATCTGCAGCCGCCGGGCACCAGCACCGCGATTCTGAACATCGGGCCGAACGCAGAAGGCCAGGCCCCGAACACGGGCGTCTTCCAGAACCGTCTCGCACCCTCCGGCAACGCGATCTGGTCGCTGGGCAAGCATACGGTGGCCTTTGGCGCGACTTACACCTACACGCAGCTGAACACCATCGACAAGCGCACGGGAACAGGCACGGTGGCCACGGACGACTTCAGCCAGATGATCCAGGGCTTCGTGACGCCAGGCAGCTCGGCGACGGGCTTCTACGTGAGCTCCTTCCTGCAGGGCAACGCCAACCGCTACTACCGCGCCAATCAGCTCGGCATGTATCTGCAGGACAAGTACCAGGTGACGCCAAGCCTCTCGCTGACCGCCGGTGTGCGCTACGACTGGGATGGCGGACTCACAGAAAAATATGGGCGCATCTTCAATTTCGATCCGAAGAGCTATGAGTACGACGCGTCCTCGGACACGATCGTAAGCTCGGGCCTGATTATCGCCGGCAACAACACCAACGGCACCAAGGGCGTAAGCAATACCACGCTCACCGGCCGCCAGTGGGGCATTGCACCGCGGCTGGGCGTTGCCTGGCAGCCGGGCATGTTCCACAACAAGGTGGTGGTGCGGGCCGGCGGCGGCATGTACTACGATCGCGGCGAACTGTTCAGCTACTTCTCGCCCGGCTACGCCATCGGCACCGTGACCGGCGGACCGTTTGGCGTGAACCAGCAGCTGCCGTTCGTGAACGTTTCCAACTGCCCGGTGGAGACCGTGTACTACTACGAAGGTTACATTCCCACCTGCGGTGGCACGGACGAGCAGGGCAACCTGGAGAATCCCTACGGCACCTCCCTGCTGCCGCCGCCGAACAACCCGAAGGCCTCGGACCTGCAGAATTACCTGCCCAACGCGGCGAGCATCATGAATTATGGCCAGCCGATTTCGCTGGGCGTGTATGACCGCGCGAACAAGCTGCCCTATACGATGAATTACACGCTCGACATCCAGTGGCAGCCGCGCAGCGACCTGGCCATCGAGATCGGGTACATGGGCAACCGCGGCCGCCACCAGGTGATTCCGGTTCCCTTCAACCAGCCGACCATTGCGTCGCCCTCAAGCCCGACGCTGGCGGGCAGCACCTATCAGCAGAACTATACCTATGGCTACACGGTGAGCGAACCGGACTTTGGCCCGCCGCTAACGCTGCCGGATGGATCGTCCTACCTGGCGAACTACGAAGGCGGCAACGTGGACCTTCGCGTTCCCTACATCGGCTACGCCGCCGAATCGATCACCTACAAAGCCGCGGGCGTGGACGCCTATGACGCCTTGCAGGCACACGTGGACAAGCGCATGAGCCACGGCATCCAGCTCGGCGTCTCCTACACCTACTCGCACACCCTCGACGAGCAGAGCGGACTGGGTCTGTTCTACAACGGCAACAACCCGCTGAATCTGCGCAGCTCCTACGCCACGGCCGACTTCGACCGCACGCACGTGCTGAACTTCAATTACATCTTCCGCGTTCCCAACATGGCGCGGGACACATCGCTTGCCGGCAAGATCATCAACGGATGGTCGCTGACCGGACTGACCATTCTGCAAAGCGGGCAGCCGTATAGCGTAATCGACTTCTCCGGCGCCGTGGGCAGCATTTACTACTCGACGGCAGATGGCATCACGAATCCCATCGTTCCGCTGGCTCCAGGCTGCTCGCCGAAAAAGGCGACCACCGGCGCATCGGGCGCATGGTTCCCCATCAACGGCAAGACGGCGCTGGACCCGGCCTGCTTCACGCTCCCCATTCTGCCGGCGGGCGGGCTGAACGGCGCCATTCCGCCGACGGACCCGTATGAAACGGGCTTCACCAACGGCCAGCGGAACATCTTCCGGCAGGCCTTCCAGAAGCGCGCCGACGCATCACTGGTGAAGGTGATGACGCTCAAGGAAAAGTACTCACTGAAGTACACCTTCGACGTGTACAACCTGACCAACACCACCAGCTTCGACGTTCCGGGCAATGAAGTTTCGCAGAACCAGTATTACGACGCCTTCCCGGTGACCGGGACGACACCGATGCCTACCGGCTGCGCGGCGGACGGCTCGCAGACCAACGCGAGCTTCTACAACTGCCCCGGCGGCCTGGGCATCGTGACGCACACCATCGGCAGCCCGCGGCAGATTCAGATGTCACTGCATCTGGACTTCTGAGGCGGGAGGGCTCGCGGCACAGGGCGCTCGATTCGTCGGGCGCCCTTCTTGTTGTGCTCGATGGAAAGAATGCGCTGCGCGAAATTCGGCGCCGGATCAGGACGCGAGTGTAACCGAAAGCGTCTCGACGGGCGCTGCGTGAAACGCGTGTTCGAGCTCCGTGCTGGTGGCGAAGGCGTGTCCCACGGCATGCCGGGCTGGAAACGTGAAGCGCATCTCGGGCTGCGCAAACGGCCACGGAGACAGACGAAAGACGCGCGGCCCAGCCGGATGGACCTGCACTTCCGAGGCGCCGCCGCCGTTCAGCGGAAGCGGATGCAGCAGATTCGCACGGGCGCTGTACGCCACGCAGGTGAGTAGAGAGAGATTGTCGCAAGCCTGCAGCAGCCTGAAGTGCTCGAGGACGGTCTGTTCGGAGCGCTCCTCGGGCGCGAGCGATGCGTCCGCCGCGATGGATTCGCGGAGTTCCTGCTGATAAGTTCTCTGGCGGCCCAGAAAAGCGTCTAGCAGCGCGAGGCCATCGGGCGCGGTGGTCGCGCGATCCGCATGTTCAGTCAGAAGATTGTAAGTGTGCATGGCGATGAGAAGACCCGCATACGGGTCCGTCTCCGCGATGATGCGCACGGCGCGCTCGCGCACGGCGAGATAATCGGCGAGATCGATCTCCTCGAACGCGGAATACTTGCCGACCAGTTCCGTTGAGAATGCCGAAGGCTTTCCTTCGCGCGTGATGACCGGGTGCGCATCGCGCTCGGCCCAGCCGTCATCATGGCTTGCGATGCCGTGCAGCACGCGCGTGCGCGGCTCCGGACTGCGAAACTGCGCGTTGCCCCAGGAGGCCGCGAATGCGCCCGCCAGACGCGCGTGATCGGGATGCGTGATGAGCCACCAACCGGTGTCTGATTCCATGCGAAGCATGATGCGAATACACGTCCTTGCGGTTGCTATTCCGACAAATGGGAACGGCTCGATTCGTGCCAGTTGTGCAGCGCGAGCCACTCCAGAAACATCACGAGAAAGAAAAAGACAAAGCCGAGCAGCGTGGCCGCAATCACCAGCGCAAACAGATAGCTTGTTTCGAGCTGGCTGTTTGCATAAAGGATTGCATACCCAAGGCCTCCCTGGCCCACGCGCGGTGAGCCGGCGAAGAGCTCGCCGGTGATGGCGCCGATGACGCTGATGCCGGCCGAAATGCGAATGCCGGTGAATAGATTCGGCAGTGCGTTGGGCAGCCGCAGCTTGAAAAGGATCTGGGCGGGCGTGGCATTGTGCATCACGAAGAGATGAACATAGTTTTCCTCCACGCTGATGAGCCCCTGCGTCGTGTTCGCAATGATGGGCGCGAGACAGATGATGAAGGTGACCACGGTGACCGAGAGAATTCCCGGACCCGCCCACAGGATGATGAGAGGCGCAATGGCGACGATGGGCACCGTTTGCAGCAGGATTGTGTAGGGATAAAGCAGCTGGCGCAGCCAGAGCCACTGCGCAAAGACCATGGCAACCGCGACGCCGACGGCGACGCTGGCCAGCAGCCCGCCGGCCGCCTCTTCAGTGGTGATCCAGAGCGAATTGAGCAGCGAGGGCAGGCGGTCGCACAGCGCGAGCGCCACGGGCCACGGACCGGGCAGCATATAGACAGGCAGACGGAAGGCCCACACTGCGGCCTGCCAGAGAACTACGAGGCCCGCAAAGACGAGCATGCTGTGGACGAGGAGAAGACCGCGGCGATTCATCCCTGATGAACTCCTCGCAACAGACGCGAAGCCTGCGTAACCATCTTCTCAAATGCGGGGGATTCGCGCGTGACGGCAGTGCGCGGCCAGGGAAGGTCGACGGCCAGCTCGTGGGCCACGCGACCGGGATGCGGCGCCAGCACGACAATGCGCGTGGAGAGAAAAACCGCCTCCGCAACCGAATGTGTGACGAAGAGGACGGTCCACTGCTGTTCGGCATAAAGACGAAGAAGTTCCTCGTTGAGCCTGTCGCGGGTGATTTCATCGAGCGCGGCGAAGGGCTCGTCCATGAGCAGCAGGCGAGGCTTGCTGGCCAGTGCACGCGCAATGGAGACGCGCATCTTCATGCCGCCGGAGAGCTGGCGCGGGTAACGCGCGGCCGCATCGCTGAGGCCCACCAGTTCGAGCATGCGCGCGACTCGTTCCCGGCGCGCATCGCGCGCGGCGTAGTCGAGCTCCATGCCGAGCCCAATGTTCTGCTCCACGGTTCTCCAGGGGAGAAGCGTCGCGTCCTGAAAGATGAAGCTCGTGAGCTCGCGTGCGTTTTCCGGCGTCATACCGTTCACCCGCACCGTGCCTTTGCTTGCCGGGCTAAGGCCGGAGACGATGCGCAGAAGCGTAGATTTGCCGCAGCCTGAGGGGCCGAGAAAGGTGACGAACTCTCCTCGCTCCACCGTAAGCGAGAGGTTCTGCAGGACCGTTGCTCCGGTGCGAAAGACCTTGCTGACGCCTTCAAGCGTCACCTCCGGCACCGCGCCCTGGAGCCGCTTCACCATGCGGCTTCACCTTTCACGGGCAGATAGAGCGCGGACGGATACTCCTCGCCATGAAAGACGCGCTGCGTGGAGCGAGACCAGTTCCACGGGCCGGCAAGCTGCGGCGGCGTGTCGTTCGATGAATTGCGGTCGTAGAGCGGGAAGGCCGAACTGGCAACCTCGAGTCTCAGCCGCTCACCATGAGCGAGGACAAAGGCCGTGGGCTCGAGCGTGAACTCCCAGCCGTGAACGGCGTTGGCTGTGTACTCGGAACCGCGAAAGAGCCATTCGCTGCGCGCGATGCCGATGGCGAGGAACTCCGCGCGTCCGGAGGCCAGCACGCGGACAAGCTTTGCGGTAAAGTCGGCCTGCGGTGCGGAGGTTGCCGCGTAGAGCCGGATGCGCGGCTGACCGAGGACCTCCATTTCGCGCACGGCGGGTTGCGTGGTGAAGGCGAGAAGGTTGTTGCCGAGCTCCATGGTCGATTGATCGAAGCAGCCACTCAACGCCTTAGGACCGCCCGGCGCGAGGACCGGTACTTCAGGGTCGTAGACGAAGACATCGCAAGGCTCTCCGGAAGCGGGCGCGATGCCTGAGAGAACGCCGTCGCCCTTGCGCGAGTTCGCGTTGCCAAGGCTGTGCAGGTAGAGCGGGCAATCCGCGCTTTCCGGCCATTCGTCCGCACTGCGCCACTCATTGGGGCCGAGCGCGAAGTAGCGCACCCGCGGCTCCCCGGCCAGATCGCCAGAATCCTTCAGCCAATGTTCGAACCAGCGCAAGAGAATTTCATCGGTGTCGAGATTGGCAGCCGGCCCAAAGCTCGCTTCACCTGCACGATCGCCCCAGGGAATGTGAATCCACGGCCCGGCAATGAGATATTGATGCTCACGCGCGAGGGCGGAACCCGCACCCTGCCGCAGCGCGCAATAGCCCGCGATGGAGCCCTCGAGATAGGTGTCAAACCAGCCGGCAAGATGCAGCGCGGGAACCTGAATCCGCTGGATGCTCATGCTTACGTCGAGCGAGGACCAGTATGCGCCGGGCTCGCAATGCGCGATCCAGTCGCGCAGATACGCGGGCAGGGCAGGATCGGCGATAGCAGGGTGATCGGCGTAAGGCGCGTGCAGCGGCTGCGTGCGGATGCTTTGCCAGGCTGACTCCAGGCGCGCGCTCGCATCGCGAAGACCGAGCCGGCGCGCATCCTCACGCAACATCTGAATGCCCCATCCGAGCGCGGAGCCGAGCCGAAGAGCGCCCTGATGATAGAACCAGCCGTGATAGAGGTCCGCGGCAGTCATGTGCGGCGCGATGCACTCGAGCCCTTCAGGCTGCTCAGCGGCGGCCAGCAATTGCGTGGCGCCCTGGTAAGAGAAGCCGTACATGCCGATGCGCCCGTTGCACGCGGAGTGGGTGCGCAGCCACGCGATGGTCTCCGCGCCGTCGCTCGCTTCATGCCGGAATGGATAAAAGGTTCCCTCGGAATCGCCGCGCCCACGCACATCCTGAATGACGACCTGATAGCCGCGCCGCGCGAACCATGCGGGATGCGCATAGACGACGGTGGAGGCGATGTCGCGCCCGTAGGGCTGGCGCATCAGGAGCGTGGGCCATGGACCTTCCCCCGCGGGACAGTAGTGGTCGGAGACGAGCGTGACGCCGTCGCTCATGCGGCAGGCGACGCCGCGCTCCACGCGCACTCCGCAGCCGAAGTCGATGGATGTCATGCTCAGACTCCGGAATCAGGCTCAAAGTGGAACATGGCCACCAGCAGTTCAGCGATGCGCGCGGCTGCATCGTTCGACCATTGCTCGCCGTGCTCTGCCGTGGCCGCGGATGGGTCGCCAAGCACGCCGCTGGGCGCAATGTCGCGCGTGAGCCACGCGAAGTTGGCCGAGGAGCCTTCCGGCTTCAGCGGTTCGGGACGGTCCACGCGTGCGATGTAATTCGTCGTGAATTCTTCAGGATGAACGAGGGACGGCGCGGCGTGGAGAAGGAAGGAAGTCTCGATTTCTCCGGCGTGGAAGCCGTAGGCGCGCTCCTGTGCGCTGACGCCTTCAAATGCAGCGCCGGGCGAACCGAAGAGCGAGAAGGTGCGCAGGCCGAATTCGGCCCGAAGGTCGCGCGCGAGAACCTCCACAAGCGCGGTATTGCCTCCGTGCGTGTTGTACAGCGCGAGCTTGCGAAAGCCAGCGGATGCGAGGCTCGCGCCGATGTCGCGCACAACGGCGAGAAAAGTCTGCGCGCTGACGGAGAGGGTTCCAGGAAAGCCGAGATGCTCATTGCTCTTGCCGTAGCAGATGGGCGGCAGCGCGAAGATGGGCAGCTCAGCCGGAACACCCTCGAGCGCTTTGCCGAGCAGAAGATTGTTGATGAGCGTGTCGGTGGCCAACGGCAGATGAAGCCCATGCTGCTCGATTGCAGCCGTGGGCAGCACCAGCAGTGTGGTTTCGCGCGGCAGCGCGTCCACTTGCTTCCAGGTGAGATAGGAGAAGTTGCGCGCATCGGGAATCCAGGTTTTCAACGGGACACCGCCTGTTTGTGAAAGCTGATCATCTTTCCCGGATTGAGCAGGCCGCGCGGGTCGTACTTCTGTTTGGCAAGGAGCTGAATGTTGTCCTCGCGGAATCGGCCGCCGTCTTCGAGGTAATTCACGTGCGGGTTGGCGACAGAGACGCCGATCGACCGGCAGTAATCGATCATTTCGTTGAGCCGCTCCGCGCTGACGAAGCGCACCACTGGAATCGCGCCGGGAATGACGACGCCCTCGCCGTTCTTCATGAACTCGATGTGAAAGAGAACCTCATCGCCGAAGCGATGGCGCAGAAGACTGAACTGTTTCCGGCAGTCAGCTGGCGAAAAGCCGCACTGGAGATAGGTGTAAGCGGGGTTGGCCTTCATGGCCCAGAGCGTGGTGTGGTTCCAAGTGTAGTCGCTCAGCAGCGGTTGCGTGCGCGGGCCTTCGTAAGGCGAAGAAAAGGTCAGCTCGCCGCCCGCAGCCTCAATTGCGCCGTGAAATGCATCAGCCTGCGCGGTCGCGATCATGGTGAGCACAATCGCCTTCTCCTGCGGCAGGCACGAACGGATGGGCGCGAAGAACGAAGGAATGGGCCACTCGAAAACAGTGACAAGGCGCTTGGTCCAGGCCGCGTCCACGGCAATGGATTCGGCAAAACTGAAGGCGTCCTCGTAAGTGTCGAAGGCCACCGTGCTCTGCGTCCACTGCACCGCGGGCGTGAGGGCGAACCAGATGCGCGTGAGTACGCCGTTGGTGCCCCATGCGTGGAGAATCTCCTGCACCTCCGCGCCGTGATGCAGCACGACGCGCGGTTCTTCCTCCATGGTCACGAGTTCGAGCGCGCGCACGGTGTCGAAGTCGCGCAGGCCGCCGTGCGTAACGGAGCCGATGCCGCCGGAACCGCCGGCGAGAAAGCCTCCGACGCTGGCCTTGACCAGCGTGGAGGGATACATGCGCAGTTCCCAGCCCTGTCGCCGCGCCTCGGTTTCCAGCGCGCCCAGACGCAGTCCGGGCTGGCAGACGGCGACGCCTTCAGGCGCGATGGTTTCAAGCTTGTCCATGCGCGAAAGGTCCAGCACGATGCCACCCTCAAGAGGAACACACTGGCCGTAATTGCCGGTGCCTGCGCCGCGCGCGGTCACGGGCACGCCGTGGCGTCCGGCGTAGGCGAGAATCTCCTGCACCTCTTCCACACTTACGGGCTGCACTGCCACGTCCGCGACCTTATCGACGAGCTGCGGCCGCAGCACGGGCGAGTACCAGTAAAAATCATGCGAGAGGCGATCAAGGACGGCGGGCGCGGTGAAGACGCGCGCCGCATCGCCAACAATGGTGGTTAAATCTGGCTGGAGCGGTTCCTTCATAAAAGCGGGAAGCCTCAAAGTTCATGCGAGCGGCAACGCCGCGTCGCTAAGCATTCCTGCGCGTGGTCCAGTTTGCAAATGCGCGCAGCATGTTGGGATGAGTGAAGAGTCCGCGGCACTCCTTGCGCAGCAGCGGGCCCGTGACGGCGCAGGGCATGTCTCCGCGGGCGGCGACCTCCGCCGCGGGAATGCGAATCTGGTTGCAGTGGCGGTTGGCGTCCTGAATGGTTGCGCCGTAGACGACACGATCAAAGCGGGCCCATAGGATGGCGCTCATACACATCGGGCATGGCTCGCAGGTGGTGTAGAGCGTGTAGCCCGCGAGAGAGACACGGCCGAGCCTGCGCGTGGCCAGCCGCACAGCGCGGACTTCCGCGTGTGCGGTGGGGTCTTTCTCCTGTGCCACGCGATTAAGCGCGCGCAGCAGCATGCGTCCCGAGTCTGTGCGCACAATGGACGCACCGAACGGGCGTGGATGTGCCGTGCGCAAGGAGCGCGCGGTGAAGTCTACGAGGGCGCGCATCTGTGCGCGGTCACGCTCGCTCGGCCTGGGCGTCGCAACGGCGGAGCGATTGGATTGGATCTCTATGGCGCCCATGTCCGAAGCTAGCATTGCGGCCATAATGAACCCGTCAAGAAAGCGGCCGGCGGAATATGAGCCTTCGCGCGCCTACAATCGAAGGCATGCGCGAGCCAATGGGACCCATTGCCGAGGCGCGCCGGGCGCTGGCGGAAGGACGAACGACTCCGCGCTCGCTGGCCGCACAGGCGCTGGCGCGGGCCAACGGCAACATGGGCCGGAACACTTATCTTTGGCTGGATCCGGCGTGGACTAGGTCCGAGGCTGGGCGGGCCGAGGCGATGCTGCGGAGCGAGGGCGGCGCATTTGGCGACGGACGGGCGGCGTTATGGGGGCTTCCTGTCTCGGTCAAGGACTGCTTTGACCTCGCCGGCGCGCCGACGAGCTGCGGCGTCGAATTTTATCGGGATTTTCATGGAGCGGCGAAGCGGGATTCCTGGCTCGTGGAGAGGCTGCGCGCTGCCGGCGCCGTAATCATCGGCAAGACCCACCTGCATCCTCTGGCTTACGGCATCACGGGCGAAAATCCCGAGTTTGGCGACTGCCTGCAGCCGGAAAATCCGTGCGCCTTGACGGGCGGCTCGTCCAGCGGCGCGGCGGCCAGCGTGCAGGAGAGCTCGGCACTGGCGGCGATCGGCACGGACACGGGCGGCTCCGTGCGCGCGCCGGCGGCCCTGTGCGGGCTGGCCGGTTATCGCGCAACGCTGGGACGCGGAGACTGGCGCGGCGCGGCCCACCTGGCGCAGTCGTTTGACACGATGGGCTGGCTCTTTCGCGACCTGTGCGATGCGCCGCTGCTGGCCGCGCCTTGCGCGCCGGAGAACCCCGCGGAGCCAACGCCGATCACGCGATTCGCCGCGGTGGACGAGGGATTTCTGGAGGATTGCGAGCCGGAGATTCTGGCTTGTTTTCGCGGCGCCAAGGAAGAACTCGGCGCGCTGGGGCTCGAACAGTCAATAGTGGATGCATCGTGGTGGCGCAAGGCATTCGAGATCTTTGCGCCCATCCAGGCATGGGAGGCGGCGCGAATTCACGCGGGGCACTTCGACCGTTTTGAGGAATCGATTCGCAAGCGGCTGGAGTGGGGTGCGCGGATTTCCGAGGCCGAGATTGCGGGGCGGCGCCAGAGACATGCAGAATTTCGTGCGCGGATGGATGCGCTGCTGCGCGAGCATGAGGCTCTGCTGCTGCCGGCAACACCGGTGGCGCGTCTCGCGGCCGGCGCGGACCATAGTGAGACGCGTGGGCGATTGCTGCGCTACACCGCGCCCTTCAGCCTTGGGGGTGTTCCAGTGGTCACAATTCCCTGCCCCGCAGGAGGAATGCAACTGGCCGCGGCGCGCGGCCGCGACGAAGCCCTGCTGGCGCTGGCGGCGCGGATGGGCGCTCGGAGAAAGCTCACGGATTCCTCACGCGGCGCATGATAGCGTCCGAGCAGGGGCACTTCCCCCGCGAGGCCGGCATTGAGGTTTCTGAGGATTCTTACCCTGCTTGCCGCAGCCGCAATTCTGCCCGCGCTGAGCGGATGCCACGGCCGCACAGCCACAAGCAGCAATGGTCTGATTCCTGTTCGGCTGCAACTGGACTGGTATCCGCAGCCTGAGCACGGCGGCTTTTACACCGCGGTGCTGAAGGGCTACTACAAGCAGGCCGGGCTGGACGTGACTCTGGTGCCGCTTCCGCAGTATGGCAGCGCCGCGCAGCTGGTGGCCACGGGCCAGGCGCAGTTCGGGCTGGGTTCGAGCGACCAGATTCTGGAGTGGGATTCGAATGGATTGCCGCTGCTGGCCGTGGCGGCCACGATGCAGCATGACCCCCAGGCCGTCATGATCCACGCGGACTCGCCCATCCACGACTTCAAGGACCTGGAGGGCCACACCATCGCCGCGCAGACCGGCGCGACCTGGCTCAAATACGTGATTGGCCGCTACCACCTCGAGCAGGTGCACGAGATTCCCTCCACGCTTTCCATTGCGAATTTTCTTGAGGACCCGGATTATGTGCAGCAGGTCTTTGTAACAAGCGAGCCCTTTTTCGCGCGGCAGGCGGGTGCAAAGGTGCGTACGCTGCTGATCAGTTCATCCGGCTACGACCCCTATCGCGTGCAGTTCACCACGCGGCAGTACGCGGCCGAGCACCCGGAAGTGGTGAAGAAGTTCGTACAGGCCAGCATTCGCGGATGGCGCGAGTATTTGCGCGACCCGGGTCCGACGGACGCCTATCTGCTGCAGCTGAACCCCGCGCTGAATCCGGCACAGGAGGCCTTCACCGTCGCGGCGCTGCGCGAGGGCGGATTCATCACCGGAGGCGATGCGAGCGGCACCGAGGTGGGGCGCATGACGGCCGCGCGCTGGCAGGAGATGGAAGAGCAGTTGCAGTCGCTCGGAATTCTAAAGGCTACAGTGGACCCGACAACGGCCTATTCGCTGAACTTCGCGCAGTAGCGGCGGACAAGGCCCCTACTCCTCGCCGATGTCCTCGTTCCAGATTTCCGGGTGCTCCGCGATGAAGCCTTCATGCAGCTCGCGGCACTCGCGGCTGTCAAGGTCGATGACCTCGACGCCGTTGTCGCGCAGCCAGTCCACACCGCCCTGGAAGGTGCGGCTTTCACCTACAATCAGTGTGCCGATGTGGAACTGGCGGATAAGTCCGCTGCAATACCAGCAGGGCGCGAGCGTGGTGACCATGACCATGTTGCGATAGCTGCGCTGGCGCCCGGCGCGGCGGAAAGCGTCGATTTCGCCGTGGATGCTGGGGTCGCCCTGCTGCACGCGGCGGTTGTGGCCGCGGCTCACAAACTGCCCTTCGCGGGTAAACATCGCGGCGCCGATGGGGATGCCACCTTCAATCCGGCCATGCCGGGCTTCTTCCAGCGCCACGGCCAGCATCTGTTCGTATAACGCGCGGTCAGCCACAACATACCTCTCATGTTGAGGATACGATACACCCGGACGCGCCCGCCTGTGCCGGGAAAGCCGGCTGCGAGAGGCCGCCGGAAATGGCGTCTTGACTTTGAGCGCGCTCAAAGATGTACGGTTAAGGGGATGAGAGAAGCAGGCTACACCATTCGAAGCATGGCGGAGCGTTGCGGCATGACGGCGCACACGCTGCGCTACTATGAGCGCGTCGGACTGATTCAGCCGGTTGGGCGCGCAAGCAACGGGCATCGCCGCTACTCGGAAGCCGACGAGGCCTGGATTCACTTTCTGCATTGCATGCGGGCCACGAACATGCCTATCCGCGAAATGCAGCGCTACGCAACGCTGCGCGAGCTGGGCGATGCAACCTCGCTTGAGCGGCGCAAGATTCTGGAAGACCACCAGGCGGGAATCGCGGCGCAGATTGTGGAGCTGCAGCAGGCGCATGCGCTGCTGACCCACAAAATCGCCAACTACAAAAAGATTGAACACAGGATTCGCATCGACAAACCGGCGCTCTCTGAGCCCGCGGTCGATTGTTCGCTGGCGCCTGCCAGCTAACCACCTGTCACTCCAACCCAGGGGATGCGACGATGAAGATCCGCAGATTAGGCAGCAGCGGTCCGGAAGTTTCGGCCATCGGGCTGGGCTGCATGGGCATGAGCGAGTTTTATGGAGCCCGCGATGATGCGGAATCGCTGGCGACGATTGATCGCGCCCTCGAACTCGGAATTTCCTTCCTTGACACGTCCGATGTTTACGGGCCGCACACGAACGAGCTGCTGGTGGGCCGCGCGCTGAAGGGCCGTCGAAACCGGTTCTTCGTCGCCACCAAATTCGGCATTGTGCGCGACCCGGCCAATCCGGCCAGGCGCGGCGTGGACGGCAGCCCCGCCTATGTGCGCCAGAGTGTGGAAGCAAGCCTGCTCCGGCTGGGCATCGAAACCATCGACCTTTACTACCAGCACCGAATCGACCCCAATACGCCGATTGAGGAGACCGTGGGCGCAATGTCGCGGCTGGTGGAAGAGGGCAAGGTGCGCTACCTGGGATTGTCTGAGGCTGCACCGGCCACGCTGGAACGCGCACACGGCGTGCATCCTATTACCGCGCTCCAAACAGAGTATTCACTGTGGTCGCGCGATCCGGAGAACGAGATTCTGGCCGTTTGCCGCAGGCTTGGAGTGGGATTCGTGGCCTACAGCCCGCTGGGGCGCGGATTCTTGACAGGCCGATTCCGATCGCCGGAAGATTTTGAGCCCGGCGACCATCGGCAAGCGAGCCCGCGCTTCCAGGGCGAGAATTTCCAGCGCAATCTGGAGCTGGCCGAAACGGTGAGAAAGCTTGCAGCCGAGGCCGGCATAACGCCCAGCCAGCTGGCGCTGGCCTGGGTCCTGGCCCAGGGCGACGACATTGTGCCGATTCCTGAAACCAAGCACCGGAAGTATCTGGAAGAGAACGCGGCGGCAGCGGAGACTATGCTGGCTCCATCGCTGCTGGAGGCGTTGCAACAGGCTTTTCCGCCGGACGCCGCTGCGGGCGAACGCTACGCTCCGGGCATGATGGCGCTGTTGAACCAGTGAAAACAGCGGCGGAAGATGCTGAGCCGCTTCGGTAGAATTGACCGGCCGCGCGCGGGGGAGTCGGACCGCCACCGCCCAAACTTTGAGGCTCCCTGCACCGTCCATTCGGTAAGAACGGCGCGGACCCCTGAATTTTCTCATCGCCCCTGCGTGCGGACCCGGAACAGACGCGCGTCGGCCTGCAAGTTTGTGAATCAATCGTCCCAAGGAGGGCTCCTGAGATGAAGCCATCAGATGTTTGTTTGAGCCATTTACGCTCGCACGCTTTTCCCGATTCGGCGGAGGGGCTTGCGCCCGACCAGCAGAGCGTGGAGTTGGAGCCGCTGCCGATGCCGACGCCGGACACCGTGCGGGAAGGCCTGCGACTGAACAGGCGCACCTTTCTTTCCGCGCTGGGAGCCACCAGCCTGCTGGCGAGCGCGGCGCCGCTGGCGGTTGCAAGTCCCGCCGCCGAGCCCGCCGAAGACGAGGCCACGGGCGCAATCGCGACACGGGACGTGACGCTGCGCGTGAACGGCAAGGAGTACACGCTGCGCGGGCTGGATACGCGGGCCACGCTGCTGGACACGCTGCGCGAGCGGATCCATTTCACGGGCACCAAGAAGGGCTGTGATCACGGCCAGTGCGGTGCCTGCACGGTGCACGTGAACGGCCGCCGCGTGAACAGTTGCCTCTCCTTTGCCGTGATGCACGAGGGCGACGAAATTACCACCATTGAAGGCGTGGGCCAGCCAGAGAATCTGCACCCCATGCAGGCGGCCTTTGTGCAGCACGACGGCTACCAATGCGGCTACTGCACCAGCGGACAGATTATGAGTGCAGTGGCGCTGCTGAAGGAGCCCATCGGCTCCACTGACCAGGACATCAAGGAAGCAATGGCCGGCAACATCTGCCGTTGCGGCGCGTACACCAACATTGTGGCGGCCGTGCGGCAGGGACGGGCGCAAGCCTGAAAGGGAGAGGACAATGCAGACCTTTGAATATGGAAAGCCCGCGAGCCTCGGCCAGGCGATTGCACACTCCGAGAACGCGCGGTTCATCGCCGGCGGAACCACGCTTGTGGATCTGATGAAACTCAGCGTTGAGCGGCCTTCCGCGCTGGTGGATATCAATCTGCTGCCGCTGGACAAGATTGAAAAGCTGCCCGCGGGCGGACTGCGCATCGGCGCTCTGGTGCGCAACTCTGACCTGGCCTGGGATGAAACCGTGAAGCTGAACTACGCGGTGCTGTCGCAGGCGCTGCTCTCCGGCGCATCGCCGCAACTGCGCAACATGGCCACCACCGGCGGCAACCTGATGCAGCGCACGCGGTGCATGTATTTTCGCGAGCCCAGCGCGGGCACGCCCGGCGCCTACGGCTGCAACAAGCGCACACCGGGCTCGGGCTGCGCCGCGATGGACGGCTACAACCGCATTCACGCCATCCTGGGAACCAGCGATCACTGCATTGCGACGCACCCCTCCGACATGTGCGTGGCGATGGCCGCATTGGAAGCGGTGATTCACGTGGAGGGGCCGAAGGGCAAACGCGCGATTGCGTTCGAGGACTTCCACAAACTGCCGGGCGACACGCCGCAGATTGAAACCGCGCTGGAGCCGGGCGAACTGATCACCTACGTCGATCTTCCCAAGCCAGTCGCCGGCGCGCGCTCCGTCTACCTGAAGCTGCGCGACCGTGCCAGCTATGAGTTCGCGCTGGCCTCGGCGGCCGTGGTGGCAAGAGTGGAGGGCGGCCATGTTCGTTATGTACGCGTGGCCATGGGCGGCGTGGGCACAAAGCCGTGGCGCTCCCATGAAGCCGAAGCAGCATTGATGGGCAAGCCGGCCAACGCCGAGCATTTTCGCCGAGCCGCGGAAGCCGCGCTGGCTCAGGCAAAACCGCGCAAGGACAACGCATTCAAAGTGGAGCTGGCAAAGCGCTGCCTGGCCCGCACCCTGAAACTGGCAACCGCTTAGGAGCAGAAGGAGCATCGTATGGCGACTGAACCTACTTCCCGCGCAGCCGCAATCATCGGCGCATTCGTTCCGCGTATCGACGGTCCGCTGAAGACCACCGGCACCGCGCGCTACGCGTGCGATCATGACTTTCCCGGCCTTGTGCACGCGGTGGCCGTGCAAAGCACCATCGGCAAGGGCCGCATTCGCTCGCTGGATGCCTCGGCGGCCAAGAAGATGCCGGGCGTGCTGGCCATCTACCATTACGGCAACATGAAGGGCGTCTATCAGCTCTTTCCACATGAGCATGACGGCACCATCAGCGAAACGCGCCCGCCTCTCAGCGACAACCGCGTCGATTACTGGGGCCAGTTTGTGGCTCTCGCCGTGGCGGAAACGCTGGAGCAGGCCACGGCCGCGGCCCATGCGATTCAAGTGGAGTATGACGCCGAAACTCCGGATGTGAACACCGATCTCGGCGCAGATTTCACGGGCAAGATCGAGAGCAGTTGGAAGCGCGGCGACCCGGATGCCGCGCTGGCCTCCGCGCCTGTTGTCCTTGACGAAACGTACTCGACGCCGGTGGAAACGCACAACCCGATGGAGATGCACGGCACGGTTGCCGTGTGGAGCGGCGACAGCGTGACGCTCTACGAAAGCTCGCAGGGCGTGCTCAACCATCGCACGGTCATGTCCGGCGTGCTGGGCGTGCCGCGCGAGAACGTACGCGTGATTTCGCGGTTCATCGGCTCGGGCTTCGGCGGCAAACTGTTTCCCTGGCCGCAGTCCACGCTGGCCGCCGCGGCGGCGCGCATCCACCATCGGCCCGTCAAGCTCAGCGTTGACCGGCGCATGATGTTTTCCAGCGTCGGCCACCGCCCGCGCACCCAGCAGCGCATTCGCCTGGGCGCAACCAGCGACGGTAAACTCACCGCCATCCGCCACGATTTCTACTCGCAGACCTCGCAGCTCGAGGATTTCGTGGAGCACTGCGGCGAGCAGACACCGTTTCTCTATAGCTGTCCGAACCTGATTGTGACCACGGGCATGGTGCGGCGCAACGTGGGCGCGCCTGCGCCAATGCGCGGTCCCGGCGCGGTTCCCGGGCTCTTCGCGCTGGAGTCGGCGATGGATGAGCTCGCCATCAAGCTCAACATGGATCCGCTGGAGCTGCGGCTGAAGAATGATGCCGAGCGTGACGAAGGCAGGAACCTCCCCTTCTCCTCGCGACACCTGAAGGAGTGCTACACCACCGGAGCGGAAAAGATCGGATGGAAGCAACGGACTCCGCAGGTGGGTTCCATGCGCCGCGATGGAAAGGTGATTGGCTGGGGACTTGCGGGCGCATCGTGGGCCGCGGCGCGGGTTCCCGCGCAGGCCACCGTGGAGTTGTGCCCGAACGGACGTGTCTGCGTGCGCTGCGCCACGCAGGACGTCGGCACCGGCACCTACACGATCTTTGCGCAGGTGGTTTACTCCAAAACCGGCGTGCCGCTGGACCGAATTGACGTTTTTCTCGGCGATACTCGTCTGCCGGACGGACCAACTTCCGGCGGATCGATGGTGACCAGCGCCATTCTGCCCGCGGCTGCCAGCGCCACGGACGAAGCGGTGACGCGACTGCTCCACATCGCGGCGCTTACCCCCGGCTCGCCCTTCCACGGCGCCGAGCCGGCTTCACTCACACTGGCCGAAGGGCGCGTGTGCCGCAAGCAGGAAGCACAGGTGGTCGGTGTGGCGCTGCGTTCGGGCGCCGACACGAGCAACAGCCTGCCCTTCGAAGACGTGATGAAGCTGGCCAACGTCGGCAGCGTCAACGGCGAGGGCCGCACGAGCCCCTCCTGGGAGGACCCCAAGGCGCGCCAGTATTCGCTGCACTCGTTTGGCGCGCACTTTGCCGAGGTGGAGTGGGAGCCGGAAATCGCGCGCCTGCGCGTGTGCCGCATCTTTTCGGTTTTTGACTGCGGCCGCATCATCAACAAGGGCGCAGGCACGAATCAGATTCTGGGTGCGGCGGTGATGGGGCTGGGCATGGCCATGTTCGAGGGCACCGAGTACGAACTGACGCGCGGACAGCCCATCAACGGCAACTTTGCCGACTACCTGGTGACCACCTGCGCCGACCTGCCGGAACAGGATGTGACCTTCCTCGATTATCCGGATCTGATTGTGAATGAGTATGGCGCGCGTGGCATTGGCGAAATCGGCATGGCGGGTTCGACTCCGGCCATCACCGCGGCCGTCTATCATGCAACCGGCATCCGCGTGCGCAACCTGCCGATTCGCATCGAGGACCTCTTGCAGTCGAAGATCCTCGAGGCATGAGCGACAATAGGAATTCATGACCGACCTGGAGCCCATTTTGTCCCTCTGGCGCGAGCTGGAAGCCGCCGGAGCGGAGTACGTGCTGGCGACCGTCGTCGCGGTTGAGGGTTCCAGCTATCGCAAGCCCGGCGCGCGCATGCTGCTGGCGGCGGACGGCCGGCGCGCAGGCACGGTGAGCGGCGGCTGCCTGGAGGCCGAGGTCTCGCGCCGCGCCTGGTGGCTGACCGAAGCGGGCCCCACGGTGGAACGATATTCAACCGCCGACGACGATGGGGACCGTCCCTACGGCTCAGGCTGCGGCGGCGTGGTGCATCTGCTGCTGGAGCGGCGAAACACCGCGCACCCGCTGCTCCTCGCGCTGGAAGAGGCATTTCACGCGCGGGAACCGCTCGCGGTTGCCACGGTGCTGGAAGGCGAACACGCGGGAGAGCGGGAATTCTTCCACGGCCAGCGCGATGCTGCCACGGACGATCCATTGGGTCTGCGCGCACTGGCTCAGAATGCGTATGAGCGCGGCACTTCAACAGAGACGCATCTGCCGATTGAGGACGTGAAGACGCGCGTCCGGAAAACGTGGATCCGAGTGGACTACTGCGCGCCGCGGCCGGGTGTGTGGGTTTTCAGCGCGGGGGACGACGCCCGGCCGCTGGTGCGCATGGCGCGCGAGCTGGGTTGGTTTGTTGTCGTGGCCGATGGCCGCTCGCACCTGGCCACACGCGAGCGATTCCCTGAAGCAGATGAAGTGCGCGTGCTGCCGATTGCCGAGCTGCCTCAGGCCGCGCCCGCGCATTTCAATCCGCGGCCAACAGATGCAGCCGTGATGATGACCCACAGTTTTGAGCAGGACTCGCGCGTGCTGGCCTCACTGCTTGCGCTTAAGACGCCGCCAGCCTACATGGGCGTACTGGGACCACAGCGGCGCACGCGGGAACTGCTCGCCGAAGCCGCACTACTGTTGCGGCTGCCGGCAACGGCGGACCGCGTGGAGACATGGCTTGCGCAGCTGCACGCGCCCACCGGGCTCGACCTGGGTGCGGAGACGCCTGCGGCCGTCGCGCTCTCCATTCTGGCGGAAATGCAAAAGGTGCTGGGCGCGGCGACCGGCCAACCACTGCGTCAGGTGCGCACCGACTCGCAAACCATGGCCGAGCGCTGAGCGCGCACTCCCCGCTCAGGCCACCTTGGCTGCGAGGTGCGCTTCCAGCACTTCAAGAAACTTCGCCAACCACGCCGGATGCGCGGTCCACGCAGGACCTGTGACCAGCTTGCCGTCGACGACCGCATCGGAGAACTCAACACTAAGGAATATGCCGCCGGCAAGCTCGATCTCCGGCGCGCAGGCCGGGTAGCAATTCAGCTTGCGGCCCTTCAGCACTCCGGCGGCCGCCAGCAACTGCGGCCCGTGGCAAAGAGCCGCGATGGGTTTGCCCTCGCGGTCAAAGTGGCGCACCACGTCCAGCACCCTGGGGTTGAGACGCAGGTATTCCGGAGCGCGGCCGCCCGGAATCACCAGTGCATCGTATGCAGCGGGATCCACTTCGTCGAATGTCGCGTTGAGCGTGAAGTTGTGCCCGCGCTTTTCGGTGTAGGTCTGGTCGCCTTCGAAGTCGTGAATCGCGGTGCGCACGGTGTCGCCATTCTTCTTTCCGGGACAAACGGCATGCACGGTGTGGCCCACCATCTGCAGCGCCTGAAAAGGTACCATGATCTCGTAATCCTCCACAAAATCCCCGGCCAACAGCAGCAGCTTTGCAGATCTCATTGCATCCATCTCCAGATTTCAGTTTGAATTGGTGATTCCGTTGCGCCGCATGAAGTACAACATGGTTTCCCGCCGCGCAGCAATCGCTCCCTGCGCATGGGATGACCACGACGCGCCAAAGATTCCCACGAATGCCGAGGAAATTGCGAGTGAAGTTCGCTCCAACTACAACGCATGCGTGCCCTAAAATCACTGCATGGCCACACGCCCTGCAACCTTGGACGGGCTGAACCTGCGGATTGTTGCCTGCGAGCGCTGCCCGCGCCTGCGAGCGCACTGCGCGGAGGTTGCGCGCGTTCGCCGCCGCGCCTACGCCGGCTGGGAGTACTGGGGACGGCCTGTGCCTTCGTTCGGCGACCCCCAGGCGCGCGTTCTTGCGCTGGGCCTTGCGCCGGGCGGGCATGGCTCCAACCGCACAGGACGGCCCTTCACCGGTGACGGCTCGGGAGAGTTCCTGTATCCGGTGCTGCACGAGGCGGGATTCGCTTCGCAGCCCCAGGCCACCAGTCGCGACGACGGCATGCGGTTGACCGGCCTGTGGATCAATTCCGTGGCGCGCTGCGCACCGCCCGGTAACAAGCCCACGCTGGAGGAGCTGCGCAACTGCGCGCCGTGGCTGGATGAGGAACTCGCCCTGCTGCAACAGCTTCGCGTTGTGGTTTGTCTGGGGCGCGTCGCGTTTGACGGCCTGTTGAACCATGCGATGCGCAAGGGCCACGGGGTTTCCCGTGCAACGTTCGTATTTCGGCATGGCGCGGAATACACGCTGCCCGGCGGACTGGTCGCGCTGGCCAGCTTTCACCCTTCGCTGCAAAACACAAACACCGGCAAACTCACGCGGCCCATGCTGCTGAGCGTCTTTTTGCGCGCTCGCGAGCTTGCGGAATTGCCGTCGCCGCGCAATCCGCGCTGACCTAGGGCTGAAAAACGGTTCGATTCGAAATCGGAGAAGATGGAGCGGGAGACCGGGATCGAACCGGCGACATTCAGCTTGGGAAGCTGACGTTCTGCCACTGAACTACTCCCGCCAAATGGACGTGTGGGCTGTGCGGCGGCTTTGCGTACGGACTCTTCAGGCCATGCGCGCGGCGCGGCGTCCTAGAAAAGTATCGCGCAGGGCCCTGCAATTGGCAATCTGCGCCGCAATGCAGGCCTGAACACTAGAAATGCCGGATCGACTCGCTCGCGCCTTCATCAGGAGGGAAAACCGGCTCCGCGGTTCGTTCGGCCGCGCGTTCCACGTGGCTCTCCAGCGAGCGGCTCACCAGTTCCCGCGAGCCAAGGCCCACGGCCAGCGCCAGCGTAAGAACGATTCCGCCAAAGAGAATGCCGAAAGCCAGATCGACCACCACGCCGCCGATCTCCAGATGCTCCAGCGCCATGGCCGCCGCCAGCACCAGCACCAGCCATTTGACCCCAAGCGCCAGGAAGCGCGCGTACTGCAGTTGCGCATTCACCGCGCCGATGAGCACTGAGCGCGCAAGGAAGCGCGCGATGAGGGCGCCCGCCAGCAGCAACAGAACCGCGCCCACGGCGTGCGTGAGATACGGCAGCAATGAAATGGGCAGCGCGGCCGCCGAAGCGTACGAGGTGTCAAACGCTGACACGCCGATGACGAGGCCGAGCAGCACGAAGCCCCAGAAGGCCACGCGCGCGGCCATCTCAGTGGGCGAGGTGACTGGCGACCAGCCGCCGCTGCCCTGCCTGCGCGCGATGCGATCGTCGAACTTGATCAGCGACAGGAAGCGGCGCGTCCCCGCCGAGAGAGCGACCCCGATGAGCGTGAAAACCGCCAACGCGACGAAGAAGGCGAGAATTCCCGGCAGGATCGCGATGAGCAGCGAGAGCACGCGGTCCAGCGACTGATGCAGCGCTTCGGACATGTGGTTCCAGACCGTGGCGTTGTCCGCACTGAGGGGCTGCGCGTTCTGCGGCGCGGCCTGAAGCAGCATGGCAAGGAAGATTGGCATCGGACTCACTCCTTGGTTCGGCGCTTGCGCCGCGAGCAACGGCCTGCGGCAGCGTGAGGCTCAGGTTTCGGCCCCCTGAACAATGGCGTTCCCGCGCGCCACGAAGAACCGTGCGGCAAAGAACACTGCGGTAATGCAAAACGACGGGTCATGCATTGAACCTGTCTGGCCAGCGCCAGCGCGAAAGCAGATAGGGCTTCTCCGCTTCAAAGGCCGCCGCAACCGCTTCCACGTGCTGCTCCGGATCGGCCTGTGAAGCCGTGAGATTGATGTGGCTGGCCACCCACGCCAGATAGAGCGGAATGAGAGCGCCCAGCAGGTGGCCGCGATTGATGGTGTGCAACCGGTAGGCCAGAGCGAAATCGAAGACGATGCGCGCCCACAGGGAGTCCGGCATGCGAAACTCCGAAGGCTCAGTGAGCGAAAGCCGCTTGAGGCCGAGCAGCGCATTGGGCGGCAGCACCAGCGACCAGATCTCCAGCAGGTTAGTGTACGCCAGGCGGAATCCCTGAATCATCGAAGCGACATCGGCAGACTCCGCGGCCGCCGCACGCGCCGGCGGCATGGGCATGCGCGCAGAAGGCAGCTGCCGCGCCCGCTGCCAGTAAGCCGCCTTCTTCTCCACCTCGGCAAACAGAGAACCGGTGACGAGAGGGAGTATCGAATTCAAGTCCTGCTGGGCCGGCTGCGGCAGCACGCGCGGTCCGCCCTCCACTTCGGATATTGTGTAGCCTGCCACGCAGGCCTCGCTCACCGGCCAAATCAGCGCACCCGGCTGGTGGAGATTGGTGTAGCGATGAGCGACCATCCCCAGCCGCTCCGCCATGCGCAGCGAAAGGCCCAGGTCAACGGCAAGCGGATAGCGCGACCGCGTTGCGAAGAGCGAGCGGGTGAGCGGATAGAGGATCGCAGAATTCACCAGGCCCGCGCGGCGCGAAAGCTCATATCGTGGAATCGCCAAGTCCGCGCTTTTGTCCAATGCCGGAGTGGAGAGATCGCGCAGCACTGCCGCGTCTAACGAGCCGGCCTCCGGACCCAATATGAGAATGGCGTTCGCCTGGTGCTGGGAAGCCAGCTCATGCGCACGCGCAAAGTCCTCCGCGGTCAACGACCACGAAGATCCCGTGGCCGGCGACGACACAAAGCGCAAATCCGGGTGGGATTCCGGGGCGGATTCCTCCGCGGTTGCAATCAGCAGCTGGTCCGCGGCAAATGAAGTTCTGAGCTTCGCCAGCACGCTTTCGATCTGCTCACGCGGCAGAGCCGTGAGCAGGACCAAGAGCCCGCCGCTGGTCCGGGTCGGGGTTACATCGGAGATGGAAGTCGAAGTCGCCATCATGCGCGCTTTGGCTGAGCACTGCTCCTACAAGGTTAGGATGCCGCCGAGTGGAATGGAAAGCCACGCCGGCCGATTGTTCAATTCGTACAGCAGTTCATACAGCGCCTTTTCGAGCAGGTACGCGTCAAGCAGCGCCTGCGCCTCGGCGGGTTCGGGCAGCAAATGCGGACTCGCTGAAGCGGTTTCGCGATAGCCGCGGAGGAAGCGCGCGGACGCGGCCTGCCGCCAGGCATTCGCCCATGCTTCGGCAGCCTCCGGCTGCGCGCTCTCGTTTGCCGTGCGGAAGGCCTCCAGCCCCGCGTGCGCCGCGTAAGAAAACGAGCGCAGCATTCCGGCCACGTCCTTCAACGGCGACTGCTTGCGCCGCCGCACCGCCAGCGGCCGCGCCGGCTCACCCTCAAAATCGATCAGCACAAAGTCTCTGGCTGCGCCCGGACCCTCTCCGCCGCGCGTGCGCAGCGTCTGCCCCAGATGATAGTCGCCGTGGATGCGGATGCGAAGCCCGCTGGCGGGCAGGGATGCCACGGCCGCGGCCCGCGCCAGCAGTTCGGCCCGCCGCGCAAGCAGCATGGCGGCGCGCTCGGCAATCGCATCGTCCAGCGCAGACAACTTGTCCTTCCAGATGCGCAGTGTGGTGCGCACCTGTTCTTCCAGATAACGCGCATCGTGGCTCAATTCCTCCACTGTGAACGGCTCGGCGGCGAACGCACTGTTCGACGTCCGCATCGCGAGAGCCAGGTGCATCTCCGCGGTGCGGCGGCCCAGCAGCTGCGCGGCATCCAGCGTAGCATCCGCAAACGGGAGCGGCTCGTCCTTCGCTTCCGCCGGCGCAAAAAGCCGTGCGGCAGAAGGCTGTGGCGGCGCGGGCAGCGTGCGCACGCGCGCGAACCATTCCTCCAGCCCGCGCAGGAACCACTGCCATCCGTCTCCCTCGTTGGCGACAAGCCTCTGCAGCATGGCCACCGTGGTGGCCTCGCCGGTGGGCTGCTCAATGGACATTGCGCCGAGAAACTCCGCGATGTGCGAGAAGCGCGCCTCCTCGGTGAGGAAGCGGCCGATCTCGACATCCGGATTCTCGCCCGGCTCGAGCCGCCGGAAGAGCTTGAGGATCTGCCGGTCGCCAAAGAGGATGGAGCTGTTCGACTGCTCGGCGGAGCCGACGCGTGAAGGCAGTTCCTCGGCTCTTTCCTGCGCGGACCACGCGGCGGATGCGCGCGCCTCCAATCGTCCCTCGTGCGCGCCCAGTACGCCGGCATCAGCCGCACCTTCGCCTCGCAGCACCGGAAAAAGATCTTCTCCCGCTGCGGCAAGCGCCAGTGTGGAATCGGATGCGATGAGCGCGCGGAGCGACTGGCGCACATCGTCGCGAATCATTGCGTCATGAACCATCGCGGGGCCCATGGGAAACGCGAAGGTGGTGAGCACGCTCTGCGGATAAGCGGCGGCGATTTCGTCCCCGTCGGCGCCCCCGCTGATGGCGAGCGGAACCTGGTAGGTCTCCGGCGACCCATCCTCGTATTCCACCTGGACAAAGAAGATCGCCGCGGTGATCGCACGGTCCTGCGGCTCCTCCGCCGCCCCCGGCCGCGGAAGCTCCACGTGATCGAGCAGGCGGGCGGAAAGAATCTTGCGCGCCTTGGAGCCGAACCAGCGCTGCCTCAGCAGCCACCCGGGCAGCGCCATCTCCAGCGCGTCGCGGCAATGCGTGGCCAGCAACCCCGCCCACCCGCGGGCCAGCGTATCCGCGGCAATGCCCTCGCTCGTTGCCGTATCCGCCGCGGCTACCGCGGTCTGAACCTGCGTTTCCCCATCCCACTTGGCGCTGGCCGGCTGCAGCTCCAGCCACAGGAAGGCATACGGCGCAAGCGAGAGCGCATAGGGCGCTTCCGTGATCGCGGGGAATGGAACATAGCCGAGCATTTCCACCGGCTCCATGCCCGCATACGCCGCAAGGTCGAGCGAAACCGGCTGAGAAAAGCGGCTCAGATTCGCCACGCACAGCACCGTCTCATGCGTGCCGTCGCCGCGGTCCAGGTCGCGCAGATAGGCAAGAATCCTGCGATTGGCGGAGTTGAGAAAAGTGAGCGTTCCACGCCCGAAGACCTGGAAGAGCTTGCGCAGCGCGATCATGTTGCGCGTCCAGTGCAGCAGGCTGGAAGGATCCGAGAGCTGCGCCTCGACGTTTATCACCTGGTATCCGTAAATCGGATCCATGATGACCGGGAAGTAGAGCCGCGCCGGATCGCAGCGCGAGAAACCCGCGTTGCGGTCCGAAGTCCACTGCATGGGTGTGCGCACGCCGTTGCGGTCACCGAGATAGATGTTGTCGCCCATGCCCAGTTCGTCGCCGTAGTAGAGAATCGGCGTGCCGGGAAAGCTGAGGAGCAGGGAGTTCAGCAGTTCGATGCGGCGGCGGCTGTTGTCCAGCAGCGGCGCAAGCCTCCGGCGAATGCCCACATTCACGCGCATGCGCGGATCGGCCGAGTAGGCGAAGTACATGTAATCGCGCTCGTCGTCGGTCACCATCTCCAGCGTGAGCTCATCGTGGTTGCGCAGGAACAAACCCCACTGGCAGCTTTCCGGAATCGCCGGCGTCTGCGCCATGATGTCGGTGATGGGCAGACGGTCCTCCTGGCGCAGCGCCATGTAAATGCGCGGCATCAGCGGAAAGTGGAAGGCCATATGGCACTCGTCGCCTTCGCCGAAGTAGGGTCGCACGTCGGCCGGCCATTGATTGGCTTCAGCCAGGATCAGGCGATTGCCATAATCGGCGTCAATCGCCGCGCGGAGCTTGCGTATCACCTCATGCGTCTCTGAAAGGTTTTCGCACGCGGTGCCGTCGCGCTCGACAAGATACGGAATCGCATCCATGCGCAGCCCGTCCACGCCCATGTCGAGCCAGAACCGCATCGCCTTCAGCACTTCCTCGATGACGCATGGATTGTCGAAATTCAGGTCTGGCTGGTGCGAGAAGAAGCGATGCCAGTAGTAGGCCTTCGCCGTTTCGTCCCAGGTCCAATTGGACTTTTCCGTGTCGGTGAAAATGATGCGCGCGTCCTTGTAAAGCTGGTCCGTCTGCGACCAGACGTACATTTCGCGCTCGGGCGAGCCCGCGGGCGCCAGCCGCGCCGCCTTGAACCACGGGTGCTGGTCGCTGGTGTGATTGATGACCAGCTCGATCATCACCTGCATGTTGCGCTCGTGCGCCGCGCGCAGAACGTCCTTGAAGTCGTCCAGCGTGCCGTAAGCCGGATTCACGTCCTCGTAGTTCGAAATGTCATATCCATCGTCGCGCAGGGGCGAGGGGAAAAACGGCAGCACCCAGATGCACGTGACTCCGAGCTCCTGCAGATAATCGAGCTTCGACAGGAGGCCCGGAAAATCGCCGATACCGTCTCCGTTCGAGTCGCAGAAGGCCCGCACGTGAAGCTCGTAGAGGATTGCGTCCTTGTACCAGAGCGGATCCGTTGCGCTTGCCAGCTTTTTCACTCTTGCGGTCTCCCAGCGGTTTGGATGCGCGCCAACTTCTGCCGCGTTGGTTGTGCCTTCTCATGCCGCATTCGCCGGAGGCCTCGACCCTCCATACACCTCGTGCGACCAGGAAGAACACTTCGCGATGGGTGACGGCGCGGGAGGGCCCGCATCCGCACTATAGAAAATACTCGAAGTCTGTTTCCACTTTCAGTCTACGGTGAATCCGCAGAATGTGTCCGGACAGGTGCTCCGGATGCAGCTCCACGTAATTGCGCGGCCCCTGCCACAGGTAGCGCTCGCCGGTCAGCAGGTCCTCGGCCTCGTACGCGCTGTCCTCGGAAATCGCAAGCTCGTCGAGCGGCAACGTCACTTGGCCCATCTGCGTGTGGTGCGGGTCAAGATTCACCACCGTGACAATCAGGTTCGAGCGGTCCTCGGACTCCTTGCTGTAGCAAATCAACTGCTCGTTATCCGTGGCGTGAAAGCGCAGCGACCAGTCGCTTTGCAGCGCCGCGTTCTCGTTCCGAATCGCATTCACCCGTGCGATCAGCGTGCGCAGGCTGTCAACGCGGTTCAGGTCCCAATGGCGAATCTCATATTTTTCCGAGTCGAGATATTCCTCGCTGCCGTGGCGCACCGGATGATTCTCGAGCAGCTCGAAGGCCGGGCCGTAGATGCCGTAATTGGCGCCCAGCGTGGCCGCCAGAAGAAATCGAATCACAAACGCCGCGCGTCCGCCCACCTGCAGGAATTCGGTCAGGATGTCGGGCGTGTTGGTCCATTGGTTAGGCCGGAAGAACTCGCGCACCGGCGTCTGCGCAAGCTCGGTGAGATAGGCCTCGATCTCCTGGCTGCCGTTGCGCCACGGGAAATAGGTATACGACTGGCTGAAGCCGAGCTTGGCCAGCCGGTACATCACCTTCGGCCGCGTGAAGGCCTCTGCAAGAAACAGCACTTCCGGATGCTCGCGCTTGATCTCAGGAATCACCCATGCCCAGAACGCAAAAGCCTTGGTGTGCGGATTGTCCACGCGAAAAATCGTCACGCCGAGCCCGATCCAGTAGTCGAAGACGCTCTTGAGCTCGTCCCAAAGGCCGCGCCAGTCCTCGCTCTCAAAGTCGAACGGATAGATGTCCTGGTATTTCTTCGGCGGATTTTCGGCGTATTGAATCGTTCCGTCCGGCCGCTTGCGAAACCACGTCTCGTGCTCCCGTACGTAAGGATGGTCGGGCGCGACCTGGAAGGCGATGTCGAGCGCGACCGAGAGTTTCAGCGTCTCCGCCCTGGCAACAAACCGCTTGAAATCGTCCACCGTGCCCAGCTCGCTGTGAATCGCCTTGTGACCGCCGTTGGCAGCGCCAATGGCCCACGGACTGCCGCATTCGCCCGGCTCGGCCTGCGGCGAGTTGTTGCGGCCCTTGCGAAACATCACGCCGATGGGATGAATCGGTGGTAGATAGACGACGCTGAAACCCATCTCCGCCACATAGGGCAGCATGCGCTCACAGTCTCCAAAAGTGCCGTGCTTGCCGGCTTCAGCAGCGGTAGAGCGCGGAAAGAACTCATACCACGAACTGAAGCGCGCGCGCACCGGATCGACAACGATGGTGTATTCGCGGTCGGATTCGGAAGCAAACCGGCGATCGGGATAGCGCAGCGCCAGCTCGTGCAGCATCGGGTCTGTCGCGTGGGTGCGCAGCGCCTTCACCTCCGCGCCGCCGCGCAGCACTTTGGCGCGGCCGCGCAGCCACGCAGCATCAGGTCCCGCGGCGCGTCCGGCTGCGGCAGCCACAAGTTCAGCGCCGATCTGGTAGTCGGCCACCGTGTCCGTTTCCGCCTGGATGCGCTTCAGCAGGTCGCGGCGCCACGTCTCAAAATGGTCGACCCACGCCTCCACCTTGAAGCCGTAACGGCCCAGCTCGGTTACGCGAAAGCCGGCCTCCCAGCGGTCGTTCGCGAGAGTGCGCATGGGAATCTCAAGCCAGCCGTCGGAGTCCTCGCGATGCGCACGTAACACGGCGGCGATGGCGTCATGGCCGTCGGTAAAGATGTCGGCTTCCACGCGCACCTGATCGCCCACTGTGCGCTTGACCGGAAACTTTCCTCCGTCCACCGCCGGCGAAATGCCTTCAATCACTACGCGTCTGCGTCCGTCCATAACCAGTCACTGCCATCCTAGTGCTTTGCGCGGCGCTCTTCAACCAGCCGCTCATACAGTGCGATGGTCTGGTGCGCAATTGCTGTCCAACTAAAGACCTCTTCCACGCGCTTTCGTCCCGCGTCGCCAAAGCGCTTGCACTTCTCTTCGTCGGCCAGCAAATTCGCGATGCGCGCGGCAAGATCGCGCGCGAATCTCTCCGCATCGCGCGGAAAACTCGTCGCTGGATCCTGGTCGAAGGACACCAGGTAGCCGGTTTGGCCCTCCACCACCACTTCCTTGATGCCGCCCGTCGCGCTGGCCACCACCGGCGCGCGGCAGGCCATCGCCTCAAGATTGATGATGCCGAATGGCTCGTAGACCGAGGGGCAGCAGAAGACCCGCGCGTGGCTGTAAAGCTGAATCGTCTCCTGCCGCGTGACCATCTTTTCGATCCACACAATGCGCGGATGGTCGGCCTTCGCGGCTTCCACCTTGGCGCGCATCTCGGCGGCAATTTCCGGGGTATCCGGCGCGCCCGCGCACAGCACCACCTGCGTCTCTTTCGGCAAATGCCGAATTGCGTCCACCAGGTGCGTCACGCCCTTCTGGCGCGTGATGCGCCCGACGAACAGCACGTAGGGCACGGCAGGGTCCACACCGTACTCTTTCAGCGCGGTCGAGTCGTCGGTCTTTTGATATTCGTCCAGATCGATGCCGTTATAGATCACGTGAATGCGCTCGGGCTGCACGTCCGGATAGGCCCGCAGAATGTCGGCTCGCGTGCCCTGGGAAACGGCGATAATCGCGTCGGCGTCCATAAGCGCCGTGCGCTCCATCCACGAGCTCATCGCGTAGCCGCTGCCCAGTTGCTCGGCCTTCCACGCTCGCAGCGGCTCCAGCGAGTGCGTGGTCAGCACGAACGGCACGCCGTAAAGCTTCTTCGCCAGATAACCGGCCATCGCGACGTACCAGGTGTGCGTGTGCACCACGTCAATGCCTTCAAGGGCCTTCACCTGCGTCAGATTCAGGCTCAGGGCCTCGAGCGCCCCTTTAAATTTGCCCGCGGTCCCGTTGGAGATCTCCGCCCACGGCTTCTGGCCGCGCACCTGCAGATTGCCCTCATCCAGCCTCTGCGGACCCCAGCAGTGCACCTCCACCTGAATGTGCCGGGCCAGCTCGCGGCTCAGGTAATCGACATGAACTCCTGCGCCACCATAGACCTGCGGAGGATACTCGCGCGTGAACAACCCTACTCGCATGGAATGATGACCTCCGCGAAGAACGTCAGGCTTGTGGAGAAGCAAACCGCGACGGCCGGCCGCACCCGACGAGTGTAGTGGCTGGCTGCGAGGGGTGCAAGCGCGCGGCCGAGCGGGTCATCCCCGCTTCCGATGCCCCATCCCGGCCCGGTGGCGTAGAATGGGCCCGCATCCGGAATACGCTTTCTCGGGCACCCGTACATGCACAAACCCGCGATTCCACTCCGGAGAATCTGAAGACTCATTCAGGGATGGAGCACATGAAACCAAGCTTTTTCACCCTCGCCGCCACTGCGGTTCTTCCCTTCGTCACAGCCGGGCTCCTCGCCACCGCAGCCCCCGCCCAGTCGGCCACGGAGATCGGCGGCCAGAAGATTGTCACAATCAAGCGCGCCGTCACCAGCAAAACCCAGCCCCAGTTCACCAGCCTCACCCTGGCCCCGGGCCGAGGCATGGAACTGATCCAGCTCAAAGCCAACTTCCCGGGCAAGGGCGAAGTGAACGTGCTCTTCACCCCCGGCATTGCCGGCGCAAAAAAGATGCTCGACGAGGAGGATGACGCCTTTGGCGACCTCGGCTACCGGCTCGGCGCGGCCTTCCTGGTTCCCTACCCCAACCGCATCATCGGCAAGCTCTCGCCCGACGGCAAGACCCTGACCACCCATTGGGAGGGCCACGCCATGGTGTTGCCCGCAAACAACGTGGGCAAGCTGCCGGGCGCCATGCGCCACGCCATGCACGGGCTGATTCTGAAAGCAAAAACCGACGACGTGCGCGTGCATGAGATTCCCGGCGGGCAGGAAGTCACCGGCGTCATTCACGCCGGCAGCTTCGGCGGCCACTGGCTTTCAAAGACTGACCTGCATTACACCATCGCCCTCCGCGCCGACGCTCTTGATGTGAGCATTGTGGCCACAAACGTGGGCAAGGAGGCCGAGCCCATCGCCATCGGCTGGCATCCCTATCTCAACCTGCCCTCCGGTGACCGTGCCCAGGCGCGGCTGCACGTTCCCGCATCGATGCAGGCGCAGGTGAACAACTACGACAGCGTCTTCCCAACCGGAAAGCTCGTCCCCGTCACGGGCCAGTACGACCTGCGCGCCCCTGACGGCAAGCCCTTTGACGACCACTACTACGACGACAACTGGAGCCATCTGGACTGGAAGAATGGCGCGGTCACAGTAAAGGTCATCGATCCGGCCGCGCACTATGGCGTGAAGATCCTCGGCCTCTCGCCGGAAATCAAAACCATACAGGCCTATTCGCCTCCGGGCGTCAAGTTTGTGGCCGTCGAAGACCAGTACAACTTTGCTGACCCCTTCGGCAAGGAGTGGGGCAAAATGAACACCGGCATGGTGACGCTCCAGCCCGGCCAGAGCACCAAGTGGCACGTGCGGCTTGAGGTATACGTCCCGTAGTCCGCACCGCTTGCGCGCAGGGCCGGGGTGCGCCCCGGCCTGCGACGTCTTGGGCCGCAAGTGACCGCCTTGCCGCGCACGGGGCAACCGCATCGCCCTCCTGGCCATCTTTCCTTCGAAAGGCCGTGCGACGCCGGCCGGAAAGCGAGCACTCCCCCGATGCCGATCCCCCTTCGCTTCCTGCGAACCTCGCGGGTGCTGTCTTTCGCTCTTTTCATCCTGCTGGCCATGCCGGCACTGGCCCAGCTTCCCAAGGGTGACCTCTTTGCCGGCTTCAGCCGCACCGGCAACGACACTTTCTACCCCAACGTGGGCGACCTGAACGGTTGGGAGGTCTCCGGATACCTGAAAATCCACAAACCATTTCTGGGCGTGGAGGCCGACGTCGCCCACTATGGTCTTGGCGCGAACTCCGCGGTGCCCCGCACCACCACCGTGCTCTTCGGACCGCGGCTTACCGTCGGCGCGCTCGGCATTCATCTCTTTGCACACGGTCTTGTGGGCGGCGAGCACTCCGCCAACTCCGGGGGCGGGGTAAACATCTCGGGCGGAGCCTTTGCTTACGCGCTTGGCGGCGGAGTGGATTTTCCGCTGGTCCCGTTTTTTGCCTGGCGCATCCAGGGCGACCGCATCAGCGCACCCTCAATCGCGCCGCCCGGGAGCACCCAGGCCCGTTTTTCCACAGGACTCGTCTTTCGCTTTTGACCATTGACCGTAAATTTGTCCTGCTTTCGAACACTCCTCTCCTCGGCCCTGTCATCGGAAAACCGCAATTCCCCGTCCATCTGCATGTGGAATCGGTCCAGGTCCGCTATCGCTGCCCCTGTTGCGGGCGCAAGACGCTGGAAGCGCCCGGCGCGCTCGTGCTTTGCCCCGTCTGCTGGTGGGAGGACGACGGCCAGGAGGACGCCGATGCCAACGAAATCCGGCACACCGTCAACGGTTCGCTCAGCCTGAGTGAAGCGCGCGAGAATTACACCCGCTTTGGTGCCGCCGACCCCTGCTTTTTGCCCCACGTGCGCAAGCCCCGGGTCACCGAGGAGTAACGTGCCTTTTGGTGTGCTGTAAGCCTTCGCTGCACCCCGGCTGGTTTGACCCCCGCACCCAATCCCTCTTACCATGAAATGAGCTACTTCCCCGGCGGAGCTGCGCCCTTCTCTGAAATGCGGCCTTCCGGACTTGCTGTCAGTTCGCGCTGTTTGCGCATGGAAGGCGAAATCTTGAGCAGTTCTACCGATACCCTCGAAAGCAACACCCGGCCGGAAGCGGCTGAGACCCCGGAAGGCCACCAGGGCCACGATCACGACCACGACCATGCCCACGAGCACGCCCACGGCCCGGTTCTGAATCCCGACTGCACCCGCGAGCTGGTGATTGACGTGCCGGCCGAAGAGGTGGGCAAGACCTTTCGCCGCGTCGCCCGCGGCTATCAGAAATATGCCCGCTTCCCCGGCTTCCGTCCCGGCAAGGCCCCGGACAGCGTCGTCCGCCGCAAATTTGCCTCCGAAATCCGCAAGGAAGTCATCGATACCCTGCTGCCCGAACGCTTCAACCAGGGCGTCCAGGAGCTGGGCATCCGCCCCGTGGGCCAGCCGCAGGTCACAGAGCTCACCGTCGAGGACGGCCAGCCCCTCCACGTGAAAGCCGTCTTCGAATCCATTCCATCGATCTCCATCGAGGGCTACGAGACGGTCACCGTCGAAAAGCCCCCCGTCGAAGTCACCGACGAGGAGTTCCGCCGCGAGCTTGAAGAGCTGCGCGAATCGCGCGCCACCATTGAGCCCGTGGAAGAGGATCGCGCTTTGGCGGACGGCGACTGGGCTCAGATCGCTTACAGCGGCGCAATCGCCGACGAGGACCAAGCTGCGCCTGTGGCCAGTGAAGATACGCTCGTGGAAGTGGGCGGCAAGAACACCATGGACGCCTTCAACACCGTGCTGCGCGGCGCAAAGCCCGGCCAGGAGCTGAAGGCCGAGGTCGTTTATCCGGCCGACTATCCTGAAGCGCGGCTGGCCGGCAAGACGGTGGCTTACGAGGTGACCGTGAAGGCCATCAAAAAACGCATCGTGCCCGAGCTGAACGATGACTTCGCCAAAGAGCTGGGCAATTACGAGTCGCTCGCTGACCTTGAAACCCGCGTCCGCGAGCACATGGCCAACCGCAAGCGCCGCAGCGTGGAGGCTGAAACCAAGGACAAGCTCTTCGCCGCACTCACTGAGAAGTTCCAGTTCCCTGTGCCGGAAACGCTGGTGCAGGATCAGGTTGACCATCGCCTGGAGCGCGGTCTGCGCGCCCTGGCCGCGCAGGGCATGGAAGCAGAGCAGATGCGCAAACTCGATTTCACCCGCCTGCGTGGCGCGCAGCGGGACGGCGCCATGGCCGAGGTGAAGGCATTCCTCCTGATGGACCGCATCGCCGAGGTGGAAGGCATTACTGTCAGCGATGAGGAAGTGGACCGCGAAGTGCAGCTTGCCGCGCTCCAGTCCGGCGAATCGCCTGAAGCCCTGCGCGAGCGTTTGACGAAGGACGGCGGCCTCGCTAGAATCCGGGAACAAATGAAGCGCGAAAAGACCGCGAATTTGCTGTACGAAAGGCTTCCCGCCTAGCAATCCTGGGCGGCACAACCCGCCGCGCGGAACCGGTTTTGCATCCTCCGGAGCCGCATGGCCATCCACAAGGAACGGGAACACACGGTCCCCCAACCGAAGAGCGAGAAGAAGACTCAATGGCATTGGTTCCCATGGTGGTTGAGCAGACGAGTCGAGGCGAGCGCGCCTACGACATCTATTCCCGTCTGCTGCGCGACAACATCATCTTTCTCGGCACACCGATTGACGATCAGGTGGCCAATCTCATCGTTGCCCAAATGCTCTTCCTCTCCGGCGAGGACCCGGAAAAGGATGTCCAGCTTTACATCAACTCGCCCGGCGGCTCCATCACCGCAGGCCTGGCCATCTACGACACCATGCAGTTCATCAAGAATAATGTGGTCACCTACTGCATCGGTCAGGCCGCCAGCATGGGCGCATTTCTGCTGCTGGCCGGCACCAAGGGCAAGCGCTTCGCCCTGCCCAACTCCCGTATCCTCATCCATCAGCCGTCCATGGGCGGCCTCAGCGGCCAGGCCACGGACATCGACATTCATGCCCGCGAGATCCTGCGCATCCGCGAAATTACCAACAACGTGATGGCCACGCACACCGGCCAGCCCCTGGATCGCATTGAGCGCGACGTGGAACGCGATTTCATCATGAACGCGCAACAGGCCAAGGAATATGGCATCATCGACGAAATCATTGACCGGCCGCGCACCTAGCCGCGGCACGCAGAGAAGTAAAAACGAGATTGTGACGATAAGTCTTTTCAGGGGGTAGTCCAATGAAAACGCGCACGGGACCCGAAGAAGCGCTGCGCTGCTCGTTCTGCCACAAGTCGCAGGACGCGGTGGCCAAACTCATCTCGTCGCCCAGCGACTATCCACGCGCTTACATCTGCGATGAATGCGTCGCCGTCTGCAACTCCATCCTCGAAGACGACCGCGGCGAGGCGCATCCCGCCGCCGCCGCCGGCCACCTGCCCAAGCCGCAGGAAGTGAAAAGCTTCCTCGACGACTTCGTCATCGGCCAGGACCAGACCAAGAAGAAGCTCGCCGTCGCTGTCTACAACCACTACAAGCGCATCCAGATGAACCGCATACGCAACAACGAGGTCGAGCTCAGCAAGTCGAACATTCTTCTCATCGGCCCCACCGGCTCCGGCAAAACCCTGCTGGCCCACACGCTGGCCAAAATGCTCGACGTGCCCTTCGCCATTGTGGACGCCACCACGCTCACTGAGGCCGGCTACGTGGGCGAGGATGTCGAGAACATCATCCTCAAGCTGCTGCAGGCCGCCGACGGCGACGTGACGCGCGCCCAGCAGGGCATCATCTACATCGACGAGATTGACAAGATCGGCCGCAAGGACGAGAACCCATCCATCACCCGCGACGTGAGCGGCGAAGGCGTGCAGCAAGCCCTGCTCAAGATTCTCGAAGGCACCGTGGCCAATGTTCCTCCGCAGGGCGGGCGCAAGCATCCCCACCAGGAGTTCACCGCGGTCGACACCACCAACATCCTCTTCATTTGCGGCGGCGCCTTTGTCGGCCTGGAGCGCATTGTGGGCCGGCGCATCGGCAAGAAAGCACTCGGCTTCAAGGCTGTCGATGCCGAAGCCGATGCCGCCACCACACGCTCGCACCGCGACACGGAACTGCTGCGCAAGACGGAACCGCAGGATCTCATCAAGTACGGGCTTATTCCCGAGTTCGTTGGCCGCCTCCCCGTGATGGGCGTGCTGGACGAGTTGGACGAGCCCGCGCTGATTGAGATCCTCACCAAGCCGCGCAACGCCATCCTCAAGCAGTACCAGCGCCTGCTCGAATACGAAAACGTCCGCCTGCACTTTACGCAGGATGCCACTGCGGCCGTCGCGCGCGAAGCGCTTGCCCGCAAGGTGGGCGCGCGCGGCCTGCGCATGATCCTTGAAGAACTGATGCTCGACCTGATGTATCACCTGCCCTCGAGCAAGCGCGTGCGCGATCTGGAAATCACGCGCGAAATGGTGGAGCGCCGCGACCTGTCGCTCTGCCTGCTTGAAAAAGCCGGATGACCTTCCCATTCCCGGCGGTCATGGACCTCTTTTCCACCGCGCTGGAGGTCCGTGCGCCGCAATTTGTCCGCCGCGCTTCGGGTCCCCTGTACAATCCCAACAAAGTACCGGGCGCGCTGCAAGCCGTAGCCGCATTCCCGCGTCTAAGTTGTAAGGTAATCCTATGACCTCATCCCGCGAGAAGCCCGAGCTGCGCAAACTTCCCATGATGCCCATCCGGGACATGGTGATCTTCCCATACATGATGACGCCCTTTGTGGTGGGTCGCCAGTCCAGCGTGCGCGCGCTGGAAGAGGCGCTCACCGCCGACCGCCGGATCTTTCTCGCCACCCAGCATGACGCTTCCATCGACGAACCCAAGCCCAAGGAAATTTACCAGGTCGGCTGCATCTGCAACATCGTGCAGAGCGTGAAAATGCCGGACGGAAACATCAAGGTGCTGGTCGAGGGAATTGAGCGCGCCAAGTCGGTCGAGGTGAATGACCGCGACGGCTTCTTCGTGGCCACCGTGCGCACCGGCAAGTCCGATTTCGAAACCACCCCCGCCGTCGACCAGATCATGCAGCGCGTGACCTCGCTCTTCGAGCAGTACGTCAAACTGCAGCAGTCGCTCAACTACGAGACCATCATCGCCTCGGCCCGCATGGACGAGCCCGCCAAGCTCTCTGACACCATCGCCGCGAATCTGCAGGTCGGCATTGAAGACAAGCAGGAGCTGCTGGCCATCTTCGACCCGCCTTCGCGCCTGGCGCGCATTGCCGACGTGCTCGACATCGAAATTGAAAAGCTGGACCTCGACCGCAGCATTCAGTCCCGCGTCAAGCGGCAGATGGAGCGCGCGCAAAAGGAGTATTACCTCAACGAGAAGATCAAGGCCATCCAGAAGGAGCTGGGCCGCGGCGAAAAGGGCGAGTTCGACGACCTGCGCAAGAAGATTGAAGCCGCCGGAATGCCAAAGGATGTGCTCGACAAGGCCATCCAGGAGCTCAAGAAGCTTGAGGCCATGCCCCCCATGTCGGCCGAGTCCACCGTCAGCCGCAATTACATTGACTGGCTGCTGGCCGTGCCCTGGAAGAAGCGCTCCAAGGAAACCCGCTCCATCGACTACGCCGAAAAAGTGCTCAACAACGACCACTACGGCCTGGAAAAAATCAAGGAGCGCATCCTCGAGTTTCTCGCCGTCCGCCAGCTCGTCAAGAATCCCAAGGGCTCCATCCTCTGCTTTGTCGGACCGCCGGGCGTGGGCAAGACGTCGCTCGGCATGTCCATCGCCAAGGCCACCGGCCGCAAGTTCGTCCGCCTCTCGCTGGGCGGCGTGCGCGACGAAGCCGAGGTTCGCGGCCATCGCCGCACTTACATTGGCGCCATGCCCGGCCAGATCATCCAGCACATGAAGCGCGCCGGCACCAAGAATCCCGTCTTCCTGCTCGATGAGGTCGACAAGATGGCCTCGGACTTCCGCGGCGATCCGGCCTCTGCGCTGCTTGAGGTGCTGGACCCCGAGCAGAACACCACCTTCCAGGACCACTATCTCGACGTGGATTACGACCTCTCGCAGGTGCTTTTCGTCGCCACGGCCAACGTCCTCCACACCATCCCCGCCGCGCTACAAGATCGCATGGAAGTTCTGCGCCTGCAGGGCTACACCGAGCACGAGAAGCTCGAGATCGCGCGTCAGTACCTGGTGAAAAAACAGCGCGAACAGACGGGTCTTAAGGAGAAGAACATCGTCATCGCCGACGACGCAATCCTCGAGATCATCCGCAAGTACACGCGCGAAGCCGGCGTGCGCAACCTGGAACGCGAAATCGGCAACCTGTGCCGCAAGGTGGCGCGCCGCGTGGTGAAGAACGGCGCGAAGCACAAGGAAGAGCTCACCGGCGCAAACATTAGCGAGTTCCTCGGCGTGGCCCGCTTCCGCGAGTCCGAAGCGCACGAGAGGAACGAGGTCGGCCTCGTCACCGGCCTGGCCTGGACCGAAGTGGGCGGCAGCATCCTCACCACTGAAGTGCAGGTGCTCGACGGCAAGGGCAAGCTCACCATCACCGGCCAGCTTGGCGATGTGATGCAGGAGTCGGCGCAGGCCGCGCTCAGTTACATCCGCGCACGCGCACAGGCGCTTGGCCTTAGCCGCGAATTCTACCGCAACATGGACCTTCATCTGCACGTGCCGGAAGGCGCCATCCCCAAGGACGGCCCCTCGGCCGGCATCACCATGGCCACCGCGCTGGCCAGCGCGCTCACCAAAATTCCCGTCCGCCGCGATATCGCCATGACCGGCGAAATCACGCTCCGCGGCAAGGTGCTCGCCATCGGCGGCCTGAAGGAAAAGCTGCTGGCCGCGCTCCGCGCCGGGCTCTTCGAGGCCATCCTGCCCCGCGCCAATGAGAAGGACGTGGCCGAACTGCCCGACAACATCAAGAACTCCATCAAGCTGCACTTCGTGGACACCATGGACGAGGTGCTCGCGCTGGCGCTGGAAAGCCCGCTGCCCACGCCCGTGCCCGGCAATCCGGAGGTGCTGGGCTCTGTAACCGGTGGCGACGTGGCCAGCGGTACGGTTGCGCCGCAGTAGCGCCGCCCGAACTCCGACGATGCGCTACACCACGCAATTTTTGCTTTCGGCACTTGCAGAGGAGCAATTCCCGGCGCCGTCCGTGCCGGAAATCGCCTTCCTGGGCCGCTCCAACGTGGGCAAATCCAGCCTGCTGAATGCCCTCGTGGGCGACAAGGCCGCCAAGGTCTCGCAGACCCCGGGCCGCACGCGCGCCATCAACTTCTTCGCGTTGCTTGATGCGCGCCAGCACCAGCGTCTCCTCTTTGCGGACCTGCCCGGCTACGGCTACGCGAAGATCTCCAAATCCATCTCTGCCGGCTGGCCGGCATTCATCGAGCCTTACCTCGCCCAACGCAAAACCCTCAGTCTCTGCGTTTGTCTCGTCGACTCGAACGTTCCTCCGCAAATGAGCGACCGCCTGCTGTTCGACTGGCTGCGCCACGCAGGCCGCGATTTTCTGGTCGTCGCCACCAAGGTCGACCGGCTCAGCGGCAACGAGAGGACCCGCAACCTTGCCGCCATCCGCAAGGAACACGATCTCGAAGAGGTGCTCGCCGTCTCCGCCAAGACCGGCCATGGAGTCAAGGAACTTTGGGCCCGCATTGAGTCTGCAGCACATCCGCCGGAGTAGCGTTCACCGCGCCTCGGGGGGCGCCGACGGCCTCCATTCGCGCTCGTCGCCAATGCGCATGGCCATCCATACCGCGGTTTCAATCGTCCCGCGCTGCATGGCGCTCTCTATCCGCGTGCTGATTGCGCGCGCCGTTTGCGGAGAGCAGCGAAGCACGCGCACCCCGCGCGACCCACGGCTCACGTAGCGCGGCGCATGCCGCAGCCATCGCAGCGTCGCCCACTCTGATGCACATACGCAATCCATCGCCATCGCATCCAGCATTGGCATCCAATGCGCCGGCGCCACCGTCACGCACCATGCCAGCAGGGCCTGGGTGGCCGCAACGGGCTCTGGACGGACCACGTGCGTCTCGCGGCTGCGCAACTCCGCTCCGCGCACAGCGCCGCGGATTTCCGCCAGCAGGTCCGGCTGCACGCCGCGCTCCCGCATCTCGTGCTCCACCTCTCTCGGATTAGAAGAGACACAGACGGCCACTGGCTCGCGTTTGCGAATCTCGTTCTTCAGAATCCGCAGTGCCTCGTCGAGCGAGTTCACAAGGAAATCCACAACGCCCTCGCGAATCGCCTGCGTTTGCGCAATTGCATCCGCAGTTGCCGCCAGCGTTGCCGCTCCGGCAACGTTGCCCGCAGTCGCAAGCGCGCGGCCTTCATCGTGCAATTCTCCCGCATAGAGCAGTCGCCCGCCGAGGCCTGGGTCGGCACTTTCGACTGCACCGTCCCTCGTGTCTGCATGGCGCATGAGCGACCCGAAGTATTCTTCAACCCGGGCCAGCTGCTCGATGGCCTTCCCCCTGCCCGCCGCGGACAACCGCTCACTGCGCAGAGCCCCGGCATTCGCGCTGCCGCTCACTCAGTTCACCGCCGGATCGCCGCGCTTGCGCTCACGCACATAAAAAATGAGTTCGCCAGGCTTCGCCGTCGCCTTGATGACCTGATGTTTTTTCGGCTTCTCGCAACCATCCGGGACAACGAGTCCCGCGCCTACAATTGTTTCCACCGGATACCAGTGCCGCTCGCCGGGATAACTTAACGGGGCCGTGTCGCAGTTCACATAGATTTCCATCGACCCGTCGTAGGCCGCTTCCACTGAAACCACCTTCGCCGTCGCCGGCAGCGTCACAAAGCCCGTCGCATCGTCGTTCTGGCGCACCCAGTCGGTATGGATTGGCTGTTGCTTATCGATGCGCACCAGCAGGTTCGTCGGCACTACCGGCTTTCCCGTCTTCCCGTCCAGCACGCGCACCGTGATCGTGTGCATGGCGGGCGGGCCCCCCTGCGCCACCGCACACAACATGCCCAGCCCCGCGCCAACCGCCAGGGAAAATTGCCAACATCGCCTCATCTGCTGCCTCTTCCGCTACCAGGAGGAATACGGCTGGCCATCGGAGCCGGTCTGCTCCGAGCCCGAGTGCACATCGTCAATGCCCGGCTCGGTCTGGTCCAGCGAATACATCGCGTCGCTCGTGTCCGTCACCCATGTGTCGCGGCTGCGCGTAATCGGGTCCTCGGGAATCGACCGCAGATACCCGCTCTGCACCAGGTCATCCAGCGACTGCGGCGCTTTCTGTTTGTCCATCGTATAGGAATCGATTGCGGCCCGCATCACATGCAGGTCTTCCCGCAGCACAGCCTCCCGCGCTGAACGGATCGCGGCGGCGAAGCGCGGCACGGCCAGCGTGGCCAGAATCCCGATGATCGACATCACCACGATCAACTCCAGCAGCGTGAATCCCGCGTCCTGTCTGCGCTTCCTCTGCATCGCTCGTCCTACCATGTCGAATACTTTGTGCCGTCAAGAGCCGTACCCTGCGACTTCGAATACACATCAAAGACGTTTTGCCCCCCGAACGAGTCCGAATCGGGATCGTCCTGCATCGAGCGCAGCCCCCAGTCTGTGTTCCCCGTAAACGGGTCCACGGGAATCTTCCGCAGAAACCGCAGCTTCTTGCCCTGCACGTCCTCACCATTCACCAGCGTCTGCAAGTCCGGCGGATATCCCTGGCTGTCCACCTTGGTCTGAAACGCCCCGCGATCCGCCGCGTCTTTGTAGCTGTCAATCGCGGCGCGCATCTGCCACAAGTCGTAGCGCAGCTCGCGCTCCTTCTCGCGCTTCAACTCAAACCGAGCCACGGGGATCGCCGCCGACGCGAGGATTGCCAGAATCGCGGTCGTCACGATCAGTTCCACCAGCGTAAGGCCGTGTTCGCTTCGCCTTTTCGTGGACTCAATCCTCCTCATCGGTAATCGATCCCTACTTCACCACAATCTCGGCCTGCGTGCCCTTGGCCGCAACCGGCTGCTGCGCGCTGTTCAGCGCCGAGGGATGCAGAATCGTGATTGCGCTTTCGCCCGCGGCCTTGGCCTGGAAGCTGAGCACGCACACCACGCCCGCTCCGCTCACGCCGCCGGCGCCCGGCGGCCGCGAGGCGTTCAGCACAATCGTTCCCGGACCATCGTCGCGATGCACCAGCGCCGCCGCCTGCCCGCCGCGCTCAAGAAAATCGCCGTTGCTCACATTGACGAGTGAGAGCTTGGACGGGTCGTACTGGATTTGCAGCGGAACCGAAGCAACATCCCTTGCTCCAGCAATCACCACCGGCACCTGGAACGTTGCGCCCGGCGCGATGTTCTGCGGCGGAACCATATTGAAGCTCATCGTCTCATCCGGCGGCGATTGGGCCGCTGGCGGAGGTTGCGCCGCCGGAGCCATGCCCTCCGCGGCCGAACGCACCTGGGCGAGCGCTTGGTCACCCGCAGCCTGCGCCGTCGCACCTGCAAGCGGCGCCACGCCGACGGCGGATTGAGGAGCGGTTTGCACGGGCTGCACCGGCAGGTGCATCGAGCCGGTCGCGCCGCCCTGCGCCGGAACCACCATGCGCCGAAGCTCAATCGTCTGGCCCGGCCCCGTATCGATGGGCCTCAGATTCACCGGCGTCAAATCCGGCTCGCGCACAATGTGCGGAATCATCACAAAGACAATCTCGTCGTCGGTCTTCGTGACGTCCTTTGCGCCGAAGAGATACTTCAGAATTGGAATCGAGCTGAGCCCCGGAATTCCCGTCCAGCTTTCCTGGCTCTGCTGGTTCATGATGCCGCTGATGATGTTTGCTTCGCCCTCATGCAGTCGTACCACCTGCTCGCTCGTCTTCTGCGCGATGATCGGCTCCGTTACGCCGCTGATGGTCGACGAGCCGCTTTGCGAGGTCACCGCAATCTTGATCTTCAGCGTCACGTCGTTGTCGAAATGCACCGTCGGCGTCACTTCAATGTTCACGCCCACATCAAGGTAGGTGAACTGCGTATTCACCAGCGAGCTCACCAGCGCCGTCGCCGCGCCTGTCTGGTAAGAACCGGTCGCAATCGGAATGCGCGAGCCGATCTTCATCGTCGCCTTCTGGTCGTCCGTGGAGCGCATTTGCGGATCCTGCAGAATCTTCGTGTTCGAATTGGTCAGCAGGAAATTCGCCGTCGCCGCGCTCACCGTCACTGCAAAGTCTGACGCATTCAAGTGCGCAAGGTCATAGATCGTCGGCGCGGTGGTGGTCGGCGTAGTCGAGGTCGACGAGGTCGACGAGGTCGAACTGCTCGTGCTCGAGGTCTGCAGGGCCACGCTGGCGCTGCTCGGCCAGGCAATCCCCAGGTTTCGCTCCCAGTTCTTGCTCACCTCAAGAACCGCGATGTCGATCACGACTTCCGGCCGCGCCTTGTCCAGGTCATTGATCAGTTTCTGCGCCAGCAGCAGCTCGTCCGGTGTCCCGCGCATCACAATCGCGTTCTGGCTCTGCACGCCGTAGACCTTGGCGCTCGGCATCACGTTGCGCAGCGCCGTCTGCACATCGTTCAGGTCGTTCGGCTGCCAGGCGTTGGTCAGATAGAAGGTCTGCACCGCCTCTTCTTCCAGCTCGTTGCGCTTGGCGAGCGTGTCGGCCGCCACAAAGATCGTATTGTTCGTCACTGGCCGCCAGAAGGTTCCGGAAATCGTGCCCACGATACGCAGCGCGTCCAGCAGCGATACGTTCGTCAGGTCCACCTGAATCCTGCGGCCCACATATTCCGGATCGAAGAGCACGTTGATGCCGGCGGCCTTGCCCACCGCCTGGTACACCACCTTGCTGTCCTGCACCATCTGCAGCGTCAGCGGCTCGCTTGAGAGCGGCTTGAGCTGCGGCGGCGTTGCCATGGCGTCAATCGCGGACTGCTCGCCCGGCGTCTCCGGAAGGCCCGACTCGCTCGAGGGCGTCATGTGCCCGTCGCGCTGCTTGATGATCGCGATCTCCTGCTGCGCGGCCTCATTGCCGGGGTCAATCTCGGCGGCGCGCAGCAGCTCCACTAGCGCGGCCTCCTGGTTGCCCGCCTCAAGCAGCTTGCGCCCCTTGGTCACGTGGATCGCCGCCGCCGTCTCGCGCACACGATAGAGCGCCGCCCGAAGGCTCAGGTCGCTCGGGTCCATCGAGTAGGCCTTCTGGTAGGCCTGGTAGGCTGCATCGTAATCCTGCGCCGCTTCGGCCCGTTCGCCCGCCTTGTAATAGGACTTCGCCGACTCCGCATGCAGCAGGACGCTGCCCAAACCGCCCAGCAGCAGCGCCGTGCAGACGACCATCCAAAACGCCTGCCTGAGCGCCGCCGGGGCAATCCGCCGGAGGGCCCGACTGCGCGCCAGCCCCGCTTCCGTCTCCGGCCGCAGGATGCTCTCCTGGCCGCCCTCAGCCCTACGTTTCATGCGTGATATTCCCATCCAACGATGCCTCATTCTAGCAAAGCCCCATGCGCGCAGGCCGGGAATTCACCCACACCGCTTCCCTTGCCTTCCCGCTTTGCTCGCCGCCGGCTGCGGCGTTTCCCGCCCCGATGCTACGATGAAACGTTGAGGCAACCCTCCCATGGCTCGCCAAACCACCCATGTTATCGTGCCCAAAGACGGCTCGGCCCCGCGCAAGCCCGCCCGTCCGCGTGATCCCGTGGCCGCCGGCGAGCGGGATGCCGCCCAGAACCGCGCCGCCAGCCACAATTACTTCCTGCTCGAAAAATTCGAGGCCGGCATTGCCCTGCGCGGAACCGAGGTAAAATCCGTCCGCGAAGGCAAGGCGAATCTCCGCGACTCCTACGGCATCATCAAGGACGGCGAGGCCTTCCTGCTCAACGTCCATATCGGTCATTATTCCCACGGCAACCTCGCCAACCACGACGAAACCCGCACGCGCAAACTCCTCCTGCATCGCGAGGAGGTCCGCAAGCTACACTCCAAGACGCAGATTAAGGGTCATACGCTCATCCCCACCCGGCTTTACTTCCGCAACGGCCGCGTAAAGTGCGAGCTGGCCGTGGCCAAAGGCAAGCAGGACTGGGACAAGCGGGAGACCGAGCGCCGCCGCGAGGCCGACCGCGAAGCCCGCGCCGCCATCAACGCCAGCAAGCACCGCACGGGCCGATGACCGCCTGATTCCCTGCGCAACCCGGCCGCTCAACCCCATATTTGAGGACCCGATGAACGCCCAGCTTTCCTTTCACCATCCCTCGGAAATCGAAACTGAACTGCTCGTGGTGCCGGCCGCAGACACCCAGACCGCCAAGGGCCCTGACGCCAAACCCGCGCCTGCGCTGCTCACTGACGACGCCGCGCTTCAGGCCGCCGCGGCCGCTGTTCTTTTGAGCGGCGAATTCAAGGCCGGCGCCAATGAAACCCTGCTGCTCCACGCACCCGCCGGACTCAAAGCCCGCCGACTCCTGCTCGTCGGCCTGGGCAAGCAGGCCAAGGCCACCGTCCACTCGGTGCGCAGCGCCGCCGGAACCGCCGTCCGCGCCTGCAAGCCTCGCGGCCTGCGCGAGCTGGTCTTTGTCTTGCCCGAAGAACTCGACAGCGCCCCGCTACCTGCAATGGCAAGAGCCGCCGCCGAAGGCGCATTCCTGGGCGACTTTGACCCCGACACCTATCGCAGCGACCGCAAGGACCTCAGCATCCAGTCCTTCACCACCATCGCGCCGGCCTCAGCCAGCAAATCCGCGCTCGAAGCCGCCTTCGCCGAGGGTCGCATCGTCGGCCAAAGCCAGAACTTCGCCCGCTCCCTGGTCAACGAGCCCGGCAACAAGCTCACGCCCACCCTCCTGGGCCAGCGAGCCGCCGCCATGGCCGCCGAAGTGGGCCTGCACTGCGAGGTCTGGTCCACCGAGAAACTGCATGAGCTCAAAATGGGCGCGTTCTGGAGCGTCTCCCAGGGCTCGGCCGAGCCGCCCGCGCTCATCGTCCTGCGCTATGAGCCCCAGGCCTCTCAATTGGCCGCGCCCGAAGGCCCGGTTCTCGGCCTCGTCGGCAAGGGCATCACCTTCGACACCGGCGGCATCTCCATCAAACCCGCCGACAAGATGGAAATGATGAAGTACGACATGGCCGGCGGCGCAGCCATGCTGGGCGCCATGCGCGCCATTGCGCTGCTCAAGCCCCGCGTGCGCGTCCTCGGCATCGTCTGCGCGGCAGAAAACATGCCCGACGGCATGGCCCAAAAGCCCGGCGACGTGCAAACCGCCATGTCCGGCACCACCATCGAGATCATCAACACCGACGCCGAAGGCCGCCTCGTCCTCGCCGACGGCCTGCACTACGCCAAGCAGCTCGGCGCAACGCACCTCATCGACGCGGCCACCCTCACCGGCGCATGCGTCGTCGCCCTCGGCACGCTCAACGGCGGAGCCTTTTCCAACAACGACGAGGCCTACGCGAACTTCCACGCCGCGCTCGACACCAGCGGCGAAAACTTCTGGCGCTTGCCCGTCAGCGACGAGTATGCCGAGATGATCAAGTCCGACATCGCCGACATCAAGAACACCGGCGGCCGCCACGGCGGCGCCATCACCGCCGCCGAGTTCCTCCGCGTCTTCGCCGGAGACACGCCCTGGATTCACCTCGACATCGCCGGCATGGCCTGGATTGAGGACGCGCGGCCCTACATCGCCAAAGGCCCCAGCGGCGTCGCCGTCCGCTCCATCCTCGAGTGGGTGCGCCGCTACTCCGCCTGATGCGCATGTTGGAGGCTGCGCAAAATCGCCGCCGCACCCAGGCTCACATCGCGCCCTACATCGCGGCTTTACATCGCTTCAGGGCTCTCGATGCCCAGCCAGCTAAGCACCGTCACCAGCTCGCGCAGCGCCACCGCCGCCGTCGCCAGCAGGAACATCTTCCGCGCCGGGTCTTCTTCGGTCAGGATGTGGTGCTTGTGGTAGAAGTTGTTGAACTCCTGCGCCAGCTGGAATGCGTGCCTGGCCAGGTGCGCCGGCTCTGACGTGGCAATGCACTGCTCCAGCACCGCGCGCCGCCGCCCCGCCCGCAGCCACAGCGCCCAGATGTCCTCATTGTCCTCGCCGGCCAGTTGCCCGGCCTGTGCGCCGCCCCCATCCCCACTCAAGGCAAGAAACTCCTCAAGCACCGCCTCGGCAGTCGTCCCGCCCTTGCGAAAGATATTCCGCGCGCGCACCACGGCGTACTGGATGTACGGACCCGTCTCGCCCTCAAAGCTCAGCGCGTCCTTGAAGTCGAACGCGATCACCGAATTCCGCGTGACCTTCAGCATGAAGTAGCGCAGCGCGCCAATCGCAATCTGCTCGGCAATGCGCTGTCGCTCTCGCTCGTCGCGCGGCGTCTGCCGCGCGTCCACTTCGGCCCGCGTCGCCGCAATCAGCTTGTCGATCAGGTCGTCGGCCTTCACGCCGAAGCCCTTGCGCCCGCTCACCTCAATGTACGCGCGCCCGCGGTCCTCTTCCGCCACGTCGTAGCCCAGCTCCTGCGCGCACCGCGGCGTCAGCGCCACCATCGCGTAGCTGAAGTGCGTGTAGCGGTCGGCCTGCTCCGTGTATCCCATGCCGCGCATCGCCTGAATCACATTCGCCTGCGGGTCGCTTTGTCGCGCGTCAATCACGTTGTAAATCGCCTGCGCCCCGCCAAAATGCGGATGCTCCCGCTCGCCATGCTCGCACGAAATCCAGCACTCGCGATCGGCATAGGCAAAGAACGGCTTGTACCCAAAGTCGCGCCCCAGCAGCCCGAACTTCCACAGGTGATACGCAATGTCCTTGCCCACATAGGTCACCGTGCCGTTCGACCGCACAATCACCTTCGCGTCCTCGTCCGTCTCGCCCTCGGTGGTCTCGGCGCCCGGCCGCGTCATCACCCAGCAGCCGGTATTCTTACCATTCTTTTCTTCGTAAAGCACTCTTGTCTTAATCATCTGCTCACGTGCCAGTTCCCAGAATTTCAGGTGCAGAATCTCGCTCTCGCGCGGCAAAAAATCATATTCGATGCTCAGCCGCAGCATCGTCTCCAGGTGCCGCCGCAGCACCGCCGTCGAAATCAGCTCGGCAATCTCCGCCGTCTCGTTGCCGCCGTGCTCAATCGCGTGCAGCGTCTCGTAGCGCAGCTTCTTCCGCGCTTCATTCTCCTCGTCCGTCCCGCTCGTATACCACTGCGACGTCCGCGCATACAAATCCCAGCAGTAGTAGTCGATGCGCTCGCGGCGTGCCAACAGTTCATCGACCAGCGCGCGCACATCCGCAGCGCTTTTTCCTTCCAGATGCAGAAACCCCACCACCACATCCGCCACCTGCACGCCGGTGTTGTCGATGTAGTTCTGCACATCCACTTTTTGCCCGGCGGCGCGCAGTAGGCGCACAAAGGTGTCGCCCAGGATCGCGTTCCTCAAGTGGCCGATGTGCGCAGCCTTGTTGGGATTGATGCTGGTGTGCTCCACCAGCGCGTGCAGCCCGCTCGACGGCGGCTCCAACCCTTCGCCCGCGGCCGTCATCTTCGTCGCCGCGGCCCGGTCCAGCCGCGCGTTGATATACCCTGAGCCAGCAACCTCAAACGACGCAAAACCGCGCAGCGGGCCGAGCGCCGTCACAATCTCCTGCGCAATCACTTTCGGCGCTTTGCGCAGCTTGCGCGCCAGCTCAAAGGCCAGCGGCGTGGCCAGCTCGCCGAACTCCAGCGTCGGCGGCATCTCCAGCGGAATCGTCTCCGGCTCCAGATCGTACTGCGCCTTCAGCACGGCGCGAATCCGCGCTTCCAGCCTCTTCTTCAGTTCCAGATACACAGTCGAAAGGCCTTACTGGCGCTTGATAAAAACGCCCAAAAATCCTTGATTTTCAAGGGCGATTCTAACAGAGCACAGCCCGGCCTCAAGCCCCTTTGAAGTTTGACGCACCCCACCTTGCCCCCTAAGATGGAGCAGTAGCTTTGCCTCACGTTTTTCGCGCCCGCAACCGGAATCTGCAATCAGGATCTGCAATCAGGGAAACCTCGAAAGCCAACACCCGTCCATGACCGACTCCGCGCCCAGCCCTGCCCGTTTTTACCTCACCACGCCCATCTACTACGTGAATGCGCGTCCGCACCTGGGCCACGCTTACTCCACCATCGTCTGTGACGCCATCGCCCGCCGCAAGCGCGCCCTCGGCATCGACACATGGTTCCTCACCGGCACCGACGAGCACGGCCAGAAGATTGAGCGCAGCGCCAAGCTCGCCGGACGCACACCGCAGGAGTTCGCTGACGGAGTCTCCGCAGAGTTCCGCACCCTCTGGGACAGCCTCGGCCTCACCTACGACGACTTCATCCGAACAACATCCGAGCGGCACATTCGTGGCGTTCAGAAGCTCTTCACTGCCCTGCGCGACCGCGGCTTCATCTACAAAGGCTCTTACACCGGCCAGTACTGCGTCTTCGACGAGCTCTACGTCGACGGCCTCCCCGGCACGCCCTGTCCCGACTGCGGCCGTATGACCGAAACCGTCAGCGAAGAAAATTACTTCTTCAAGCTCTCCGCCTTTGAGCGCAAACTGCTCGAGTTTTACGAGGCCAACCCCGGCTTCATGGGGCCCGAGTCCACGCGCCGCGAGGTTCTCTCCTTCGTCCGCGGCGGCCTCAAGGATCTCTCCGTCAGCCGCACCAGCTTCTCCTGGGGCATTCCCGTTCCCGGCGACGAAAAGCACGTCGTCTACGTCTGGCTGGACGCCCTGGCCAACTACATCACCGCGCTTGGTTGGGGCACGGAAAACGACCAAAGGTTCAAAAAATTCTGGCCTGCGGACATGCACCTCATCGGCAAGGAGATCAGCCGCTTCCACTGCGTCTACTGGCCGGCCTTTCTCATGGCTGCCGGCATTCCCCTGCCCCGCTCGGTCCGCGCCAACGGCTGGCTGCTCTTTGACCAGGGCAAGATGTCGAAGTCCCGCGGCAACATTGTCCGCGCAGAGACCGTTGCTGAAGTTCTTGGCGCAGACGCCCTGCGCTACTTCCTGCTGCGCGAAATTCCCTTCGGCCAGGACGGAACCTTCAGCTTTGACGCGCTCGTGCAACGCTACAACGGCGACCTCGCCAACGGCTACGGCAACCTTGTCAGCCGCGTCGTCAACATGGTCCACAAGTACTTCGGCGGCGCGGTGCCGGAGCCCGACGCGGAAACCGAGGCCGAAACCGTCCTGCGCCAGACCGCAGTCGACGTGATCGCGACCTTCGGCCCGGAGTTCAATGATCTCAACTTCTCTGAGGCGCTGAAAGCCCTGTGGGTCCTCGTCGCACAAACCGACGGCTACCTCACCGCCCACGCGCCCTGGAAAAAGGCCGCCGACCGCAGCGACGCCGAGCATCTCGCGCTGCAAGCCCGCGTGCTCGCCACCGCCGCTGAGGCCATTCGCATCCTCACCGCGCTCGTCTACCCCGTCTTGCCGGAGTCGGCGGCGAAAGTCTGGAGCCAGCTCGGCCTCGGCTCCATTGCCGACGCGGCAAAGCATTCCTTCCTCGCCAACCTCGCGTGGGGCGGTCTGCCCGCCGGAACCCGTTTCCTTGAGCCCGCGCCGCTCTTTCCCCGCGCAGAAAAGGACGCCATCGACCGTATGCAAAACCTTGAAGACCAGAACAACTCCAGCGCCCCCGACGCCGTCGACGCCGCCGCCGGCGAAGCAAAGAAGCCCGCAAAGACTGAAGCTCCGGCCACGCCGCCCGCTTCCACCATTCCCCCGGCTCCCATCCCCACCCATGTTGTGGCTGAACCTGAGCCCGCTCCGCCCGCAGTCGCGGCGCCGGAGCCAGTCATGCCCGCCGCCACCACCATTCCGCCCGCGCCCATTCCGGCGGCGGTCGCCGTGACTGCGGAGCCCGCTGCGCCGGCCAACGCGCACATTTCCATTGATGACTTCTCCAAGGTCGAGCTGCGCGTCGCGCAGATCCTCGTCGCCGAGCGCATTCCCAACGCCGACAAGCTTCTCCGCCTCGAAGTCGATCTCGGCTACGAAAAACGCCAGATCCTCGCCGGCATCGCGCCGTATTACGAGCCGGAAAAGCTCATCGGCCGCAAGATCGTCATCGTCGCCAACCTGGCCCCGCGCAAGATGCGCGGCCTGGAGTCGAACGGCATGCTGCTCGCCGCCTCGCTCCCCGACGGCGCGCCGGTCCTCGCCAGCTTCCTTGAAGAAGTCCCCCTCGGCGCGCGGCTCAAGTAGCTCCGCCCCCGGCCTCAAACCCGGAGTTCCCGCTTGCTCATCGACTCCCACGCCCATCTCGACAGCCCGCGCTACACCGACGATCGTGCCGAGATGCTCGCCCGCGCGCATGCGGCCGGCGTGGGCGCGGTGCTCTCCATCGGCATCGGCGAAGGACCCGCCGAGATGCATCAGGCCCTCGACCTTTGCCGCAAATTCAATGGCAAGCCCGGCATGCCGCGCCTCTTCTCGAGCGCCGGCGTTTACCCGCACAACACGCCCGAAATCGACGACGCCGTTCTCGCCAAATTAGACAGTCTGCTCGCCGAGCCCGAGGTCATCGCCTGCGGCGAAATCGGGCTCGACTACTACCACGAGGGCGCGCCCCATGACGTGCAGCGCACCGGCCTCATCCGCCAGCTTGAAGTCGCCGCCCATCGCAAGCGCCCCATCCTCATCCACTGCCGCCCAAAGGACGGCGAAACCGACGCCTGCGACCATCTTTTCCTCACCCTCGACACGTATTGGCGTCACACCGGCCTCGGCGGCATCATGCACTGCTTCGGCGGCGGCTGGCCGCAGGCCCAGCGCTCCCTCGACCTCGGCTTCCTCATCTCCTTCGCAGGAAACCTGACCTACCCCAAGGCCCAGCCCCTCCGCCACCTCGCCGCGCGCCTGCCGCTTGACTCGGTGCTCGTGGAAACCGACGCTCCCTGGCTGGCTCCCGAGCCCGACCGCGGCAAGCGCAATGAGCCCGCCTTTGTCACCCGCACCGCGCAAACCCTCGCCGGTCTGCTCTCGGTCGACGAGGACCGCATAGCCCACGTCACCACGGAAAACTTCTGCCGGCTGTTCCACCTCCCGCCCGGCATGGGAAACTGAAAGTGTCGCGCCGGCGCGCGCCGGCCCATCGAGGTACCAAGACACCATGGCCCAGGACAACTCATTCGACATCGTCAGCAAGCTGGACCTCCAGGAGGTCCGCAACGCCATCGACCAGGCGCTCAAGGAGATTCGCCAGCGCTTCGACCTGAAGGACTCCCACTCGGAGATCACCTTCGAAGGCGCCGACTCCATCCAGCTCGCCTCCGCCAGCGAGTACAAGCTCGAAGCCGTCAAGGAAATCCTCGGCCAGAAGCTCGTCAAGCGCGGCGTCTCCCTCAAGCACCTCACTTACGGCAAGCTCGAGCCCGCCGCCGGCCAGTCCGTCCGCCAGAAAATTTCCCTCCAGCAGGGCATCCCCTCAGAGAAAGCCAAAGAGATCGTTCGCCTGGTCAAGGATTCAAAAAAGAAGGTGCAGGCCAGCATTCAGGGCGATACTGTGAGAATATCCGGCAAGGACCGTGACGACCTCCAGGGCATCATCGCGCTGTTGCGCGGCAAGGACCTCGGCGTGGAATTGCAGTTCACCAACTACCGCACCAACTGAGCGGCGCACCACCCAGCCGCGCAACGGAAGGCAACGGGAATCGGACACCTTTGAGCACTCTGGCCATAGCGACCGCGAGAGAAGTCTTCGATCTGCTGCGAGAGGACCTCGTAGCCATCGAGCAGGAGCTGGGCCGCGACGCCGCCTCCAGCGTCAGCACCATCACTGAGATTGCCGAATACCTGCGCGAGAGCGGCGGCAAGCGCATTCGCCCCTCGCTGCTGCTGCTCACGGCGCATCTGCTCGGCTACTCCGGCCCCGGCGCCATCCGCCTTGGCGCGGTGGTCGAGATGGTCCACACCGCCACGCTCGTCCACGATGACATCATCGACGGCGCCAACACCCGCCGCGGCCGACCCTCGCCCAACACCACCTGGGGCAATGAGAAATGCGTCCTCGCCGGCGACTGGCTGTACATGCAAGCCTTCAAGGTTGCCCTCGAAGAGCAGAATCTCCGCGTCCTCGAGCTGCTCATCGGCCTTACGCAACAGATGGTCGAAGGCGAGCTGCTGCAAATCCAGAAGCTCGGCAAGGCCGTCTCCGAGGCAGAGTACTACGACCTCATCTTCCGCAAAACCGCCTGCCTGTTTTCGGTCTCCATGCGGCTGGGCGCGGTGCTGGCCGGCGCCACGGAGGCGCAGGAGGCGCAGCTCGCCACCTACGGCCGCTCCGTCGGCCTCGCCTTCCAGATTGTCGACGACGTGCTCGACCTGACCGCCACCGAAGAGGTTCTGGGCAAGCCCGTCGCCAGCGACCTGCGCGAAGGCAAAACCACCCTGCCCGTCATCCACTCGTTCGACCATGGCATCGCCCGCGACCGCCAGGCGATTCACCGCGTCCTCGATGATCGCAGCTTTCAGAACGTCAGTCGTGATCAGATCCAGGAGATTCTCGCGCGCAACGGCTCGGTCGAGTACGCCATGAACCTCGCCGACCGCTATGCCGAGCAGGCCCGCCAGGCTCTGGCCGGCTTCCCTGACTCGGACTTCCGCCGCGCCCTGCTCTGGGTTCCGGACTTCGTCGTCGCCCGCGAAAAATAAGCCCATCCGGAGACCAATTGCAGGACACCTGGACACAGGTCGATCACTACTTCGGCGGCCACTTGGTCTCGTCTGACCCTGCCTTTGAAGCCGTGCTGCGCGCCAACCGCGAGGCTGGCCTGCCCGCCATCGACCTCACCCCGCTGCAGGGCAAATTCCTTCACCTTCTCGCCCGCATCTGCGGGGGCCGCCGCATCCTTGAAGTCGGCACCCTCGGCGGCTACAGCACTCTCTGGCTCGCCCGCGCGCTGCCGCCAGACGGCGTCCTCATCACGCTGGAGCGCAATCCTGACCATGCCCGCGTCGCCCGCTCCAATCTGCAGCAGGCTGGCGTCATGGACCGCATCGATCTGCGCCTTGGCCCCGCGGCTGAAACTCTTCGCGAGCTCGTCGACGCTCACCTCGCGCCCTTCGACTTCATCTTTCTCGATGCGGACAAGGCCAGCCTGTCCGAGTATCTCGATTGGTCGCTCAAGCTCGCTCGCACCGGCACCATCATCGTCGCCGACAACGTGGTCCGCGAAGGTAAAGTGCTCGACGCCGCCAGCGACGACCACGACGTCCAGGGCGTTCGACGTCTCACGGAACGCCTTGCCGCCGAGCCGCGCCTCAGCTCCACGGTGCTGCAAACCGTCGGCATCAAGGGCTACGACGGCTTCGCACTCGCCGTGGTTGTCGCATAGATTCGCTTCAGTGCGCGGAAGGCTCCGTCATCGTCGCCCGCAGCGCCTCGGCGTAGTGCTCCGGCAGCGGCTTGCGGCTCAACTGGTCATCGCACACCACGTGCACCGTCTCGCCTTCAGCCAGCAGCTTCCGCTCTTCTCCCTCCTGGGAGGGTTTTCGCCAGATTTGATACGCAAACTTGATCACCGATCCGCGCAGCAGCGAGGGCCGCGTCTCGATCTGTATCTCGTCGTCATAGCGCGCCGGCGCGCGGTAGCGGCAGGTCGCCTCCACCACCGGCAGAATGCACTCATGCTCTCTTTCCAGTTGGCTGTAAGCCAGTCCCAGTGAGCGCAGCAGCTCCACGCGCCCCAGCTCGAACCACACCAGGTAGTTGGCGTAATACACAATGCCCATCTGGTCGGTCTCCGCGTAGCGAACCCTCACCTGGTGCACATTCGCCGCCATCGGTTCTCTCGTCTCCGGCCTGTTGGGGCTCGCTTAGGGCTTGCCGCGCATAAAAATCGACAGCTTGCTCACGTCGTTGTAGCTCACGTAAACAAAGAACACCACGATCACCACTACCGCCGCCTGGTAAATGCGCTCCTTGATCTCCATGCTGATGTCGTGGCGCATCAGGCTCTCGATCAGCAGGAAGAGAATCATCCCGCCGTCCAGAATCGGAAACGGCAGCAGGTTCAGGATTCCCAGGTTCACGCTGATCTCCGCGGCCACTTCAAACTTCGGCCACCAGTACTTGGTCTCTGCCGCCTGTCCTGCCACCTGCGCAATGCCCACCGGCCCGGAAAGCTGCTTGATGGACGCCTGGTGCTTCAACAGCCGCTCCAGCATGTCAACGACAAGCATCGAACTCGTCGTGCAGAAATCCCTTGAGGCCGTCACCGCGTCGCCAAACCCCATCGGCCGCCGCTCGATCGGCGGCAACGCCGGCGACTTGCCCTCAAAGCCCAGAATCCAGCGATTTCCCTGCTCCTCCGGATGCACCGCCATCGGCGGCAGCGGCTTGCCGTTGCGCTCCACCGCCAGCGTCACGTCCTTGCCCTTGCCGTCCTGCAGGTAGTCGATGAACGGGTCCAGCGAATGAAAGGCGTGCCCATCCACGGCCACAATCGAGTCGTTGGCGCGCAGACCGGCCTTCTCCGCCGGCGAGCCCGTCGTCACCAGGTTCACGCCAATCGGACCGTCCGCATAGTGCAGATCCAGCCCAATCGCCGGCATGTTCAGGCTCCCGCTCTGGCCCTCCCCGGAGGGCAGGCTCAGTTGGGTCGTAACCTGCTTGCCGCCGCGCTCCAAAGTCACCGGAACCGTCTGCCCCGCGTCCCTTCTCGCCGTCTCCAGCAGCGTCTCCAGGTCGGGATTCGACACCGCGCCAAAACTCCGAATCACGTCGCCCGGCTCAATCCCTGCCTTTGCCGCGAGCGAGTTCAACGTCACATACTCCACCGTCGACTGGGGCAGATTCGGAACCTCGTTGATCCAGCCGAAGTAGAGCAGCATCAGCACAAAGGCCAGCACAAAGTTCGACACCGGCCCCGCGACGCCGATCAGCATCCGCTGCCAGCGCGGATGCGACGTGAACGCGCCCGGATCGTCGACGTGCTGCTCCTCGCCCGGAATCTCGCCCGTCATCTTCACAAAGCCGCCCAGCGGCAGCAGGCACACCTTGTAGTCGGTGCCGCCATACTTGACGCCGAACAGCCGCGGCCCAAAGCCGACCGAGAACGCCTCAACGCGAACTCCGCACAGCTTCGCCACCACGAAGTGTCCGAACTCGTGCGCCACCACCATCAGCCCGATGAGAACAATAAATGCCGCTGCGGATACCAGAAAATCATGCATAGGTTTGTGCTTTATTTCCTCGGTCCTGCATCCGTTACCGCGCCGGACTGGACATGGCCGCAGCCGTCAGTTCCCGGGCTCTTTCCCTAGCCGCCCGGTCCGCCGCCAGCACCTCGGCAATCGTTGCCGGATGCGCCTCCGGTGTGGATGCAAGCACTGCTTCAATTGTACGCGGAATGCCCATAAATGGAATGCGCCGCCCCAGAAACGCCTCCACCGCCTCCTCGTCCGCCGCGTTCAGCGCAATACAATGCGCGCCGCCCTTGGCCGCCGCTTCATAGGCCAGTCGCAGGCATGGGAACCGCTCGAAATCCGGCGGCTCAAAGTCCAGTTGCCGCAGCGCCGCCAAATCAAACGTCAGCGTCGAGGCCGGACGCTCCGGATACGCCAGCGCGTACAGGATCGGCAGCCGCATATCCGTCACCGAAATCTGCGCCAGAATCGACCCATCCACAAACTCCACCAGCGAGTGCACCGTCGACTGCGGATGCACCGTTACGCGCACCTTCTCCGGCGGCACGTCAAACAGCCGGCACGCCTCAATAATCTCCAATCCCTTGTTCAGCATCGTCGCCGAGTCAATCGTGATCCGCCGCCCCATCACCCACGTCGGATGCTTCAGCGCCTCTTCCGGCGTGATGCCGGCAAACTGCTCCAGGGGAAGCTGCCGAAAAGGCCCGCCTGAGGCCGTCAGCCAGACCGTCTTCACCTCGCCGTGCGTGCCCACCCGCATGCACTGGTGCACCGCGTTGTGCTCGCTGTCGATGGGCAGAATCGGCACCTGCCGCGCGCGCGCCGCCGCGGTCAGGATTTCGCCCGCCGCCACCATGCATTCCTTGTTTGCCAGCCCCACCGGCTTGCCCGCCACAATCGCCGCGTGCGTCGCTTCCAGCCCCGCCACACCCACAATCGCCGACACCACAAAGTCCGCCTCAGGCAACGTCGCGCAGGCCACCGTGCCCGCCGTGCCCCATGCCGTCTCCACGCCCGTCACGCCCGCCTGCTTCAGCCGCGCGCCCAGTTCTCCGGCCAGTTCCTCGGTCGCCATGGACACCATCTTCGGCCGCCAGCGCGCCGCCTGCGCACAGGCCTCCTCCACATTGCGGCCAGCCGCCAGCGCGGCCACGCCGTAGCGCTCCGGAAACTGCTCAACAATGGAAAGGGTGCTTTGTCCGATGGAGCCGGTCGAACCGAGAATGGCGAGTCGTTTCAAGGGATTGGCAATGCCTGGCCGCCTCTCCGCGGGTCGTCAAAATTGCGGCGAATCCGGCGGCGTCATGCGCCTTTTCAGCGGATAACCTGAGCGTACCATAGCAGCGGAGCCGCCAGCAGCAGCGCGTCAATGCGGTCCAGCATGCCCCCGTGCCCCGGCAGCAGCGTGCCGGAGTCCTTCACGCCCGCCGACCGCTTCAGCGCCGACTCAGCCAAATCGCCCACCTGCGCCGCAACATTCACCGCCGCCGCCATCCCCAGCCACCACCACCACGCCGAGTCTGCAAAGCTCAGCCGCGTCACGTTCCAGCGCGCCAGTTGCGTGCTCAGCTCAAGCAGACCGCCCGTCACCAGCACGCTGCCCAGCACAGACGCCACCGCGCCTTCCCAGGTCTTCTTCGGGCTCAGGTTCGGCGCCAGCTTGTGCCGGCCCCACATCCGCCCCACATAGAGCGCCGCAATGTCCCCCGACCACACCGCGCACAGCAGAAACACCACCAGCGACGGCCCGTTCGACAGGTCCCGCAGCATCGGCAGCGCCAGCAGCGTCAGCCCCACATAAAGCATCGCGAAGACCGAGGCCGACGCATCGGCCAGCACGCGCCCCACCGGCGACCGGAAGACGCAGTACACCACCAGCGCCAGGCACAGCCCGCCGAAAATCGAAAGCGTCAGGTCTGGCCACTCGAAATTGCCGGCATAGAACAGCCCGATCGCCGCCGAGGCCGCCACCCGCGGCGGACGCGCCCCGCACCGCTCCGCCAGTCCCAAATACTCCCATGCCGCCAGCACCGCCACCCCGGCCACCGTCAGCGAAATCAGCCACTTGGGTCCCAAAAACACCAGCGCCAGAACCGCCGGCGCAAGAATCGCAGCCGTCAAAATCCGTTTCATTCAGGGTTGAGCATACACTGCCGGACCGCGTTCCTATTTGCATCTGTAGGGAACTCTTAATAGACAATGAAGTAAGACAGGATGTCTACACCTAATTGACATACTGTCATAATGCGTTATTCTGTCTCTACAGGTCGAAGTTGAGGGAGGGCAACTATGCATTACGGATTAAGCGATCAAGTTCGGGCTCGGGCCACAATGAGCTACGTCCGACCGGCCATTGATGCCGGAAAGCGCCAATTCTCGATTTCCGTCAAGGAATTGTTGCGGGACTTGGAGGCGCATGGTTTCCCCGCAAATCACGCAAGGCAAGTTTGCATGGCTCTTTCCAGCGGTAAATTCTTGCGCGAAAACAGCATCGATATTGAAAACATCGATGGCCCCCCGTCCAAGACCAGCACGACGGTAGTCATACATTACCGACTTGCACCCGGCAAAACACAAAACGAACAGGGGGCGCAACGACAAGTGGAGAATCCAATCCATCGCGCCAACGAAACTCCAGAGGAATGGGCTCACCGTTTGACGGGAAAAATCTCCGGACTCCTTAAGGACGAACTCGCAGAGTACGGCGGCGGCGAAGCATTCCTGCGGTGGGTGCGTGGATACGACGAGGAGGATGCGGCATGAGTCGCATCTACTGGGACACAATGCTTGTGATCTATCTGCTGGAAGGCCACGCCGGCTTTCGGTCGCGAGCGGAGCAGCTTCTAGTGAGAGCCCGGCGTCGAGGCGACGCTCTTTTTACCAGCCATCTGGCGCTTGGCGAAGTGATGGCAGGTGCGGCAAAGTCGCCGGACCCAGCCAAGACGCGCATAGTACAGGAGACTTTGAAGGAAATGGGATTCTCCTACCTGCCATTTGATGAGGGAGCCGTGGTGCCATTCAGTCGGCTGCGTGCAAGGGAGAAACTTAAGATCGCAGATTCAATCCACCTGGCCTGCGCTGCATCTGCCGGAATCGACCTCTTCCTCACCGGCGACAAGCAGCTCGTTAACCTCGACATCCCGGGAATTCAGTTCATCGCGGATTTCAACACATCTCTGCTCTAAGTGGATTTCCAAATAGGGAGCGGAAAGGTCGCTAGTCCCCGCTCTCACCCCGCCGCGATCCGCACCCGCGCCAGGTCCTCTTCCACTTCGCCGCAGCCCTCGCCCAGCCCGCCGTAGCGCCGCTCGCGCCGCTGGAAATCCGCAATCGCCTCCAGCAGGTGGATGCCGCGAAAATCCGGCCACAGCCGCTCGGTGACGTAAATTTCCGTGTAAGCGATCTGCCACAGCAGGTAGTTTGAAATCCGCATCTCGCCCGAGGTGCGAATCAGCAGGTCCGGGTCCGGCATGTGCGCCGTGTACAGGTGCCGGTGGATATCCTCTTCGGTGATGCGGTCCGGGTTCAGGTGCTTGCGTTCCCTCTCGTCGGCCAGTCCGCGAAAAGCGTCCACCAGCTCCGACCGACCGCCGTAATTCAAGGCCAGCGTCAGCGTCGTGCCCGTATTCTTAGCCGTCGTCTCCGACGCCCAGCGCATCTTCTCCTGCACCTCCGGCGGCAGCTCGTGCGTCCGCCCGATGTACCGGATGCGCACGTTGTTGTCCATCATGCGCTGCACGTTGCTTTCGAGATAGGTTTTCAAGAGCCGCATCAGAAAGTTCACTTCCGCACGCGGCCGGCGCAGATTGTTCTCAAGCGAAAACGCGTAGAGCGTCAGCCACGGCAGCCCGATGCGCGAAGCCGTCTCCGTCACCAGCTGCACGCTTTTCGCGCCCTGCTGGTGGCCCAGGAACCGCTTCAGCGACCGACGTCCGGCCCACCGCCCGTTGCCGTCCATGATGATGGCCACGTGCTCCGGCAGGCGTTCTGGCTTCAGGCTCGCGTACACGGCGCGCTCTTCGGCCGTCAATTCGTGAATGCGAAGCGTGCCGGAAGGGTGCACTGGATCAAGCCTCTGCAAGGTGATTGGCGGTTGCTCCCACCGCTGGTCGAAGGCCCTTGAATCCGCGCCGCGCAACGCGGTTCAACCTTCGCTGCCGGAGTAAAAGCACGGCACCATCGACCGTAGCACATGCGGCGAGCCCGCCGCAAAGGCCCACATCACGCACGATCGCACAGGCACCGTGCCGCGCGGGCTCCGCTCGCCCGCGCCGTGCAACCAGCCATGATGCGCTGTTTAGACTTACGCGGTCCGCCGCCGCCCCATCGCCATGTCCCGCGCCGAACCGTACACCAGCGTCCGGTGCAGCGAGTCCAGGTGCGGCAGCATCGCGGCCAGCTCGGCCAGGAATGGATCGGCCAGAATCGACCCCACCTCTTCCTCGCGCCTGCTCCGCGAATCGCGCACCAGCTGGCACATTTCCACTTCCAGTGCCCTGGCCAGACGCTCCAGCGACCCCAGCGTCGGAATCGCCTTCCCGTTCTCGATTTTGGAAATGTAGGTCCGTGGCACCTGCATCCGGCTGGCAAGCTGCCGCTGGCTCAGGTGGCGCGCCCGGCGAATCTCGCGCACCTGTCCGGCCACTTGCAGTCCGGCCTCGGTTGAGGCTCCCGACGGCTGCGCCGTCACCAGTTGGGGGGCTAGCGGTGCGGGCTCCTCGATGTCAAGGGGCCTCCGGCATTTCCGGCAAAGAGAGTTGCTGGTTCTGAATTGCACCAGGCTGCAAAAATCGCAGCGCAAAACCTCTCGCGTTTCCACGCTTACAGGAGTCGTCGCCATCTTTTCGGTGCGGAGTGCCAGAGCTTGGCTTCCGCGGTGCATTTCTGCACCGTGATACGTGCTACTGTCGGGGTAATGAACCATAATTGTCAAGTAGAAACTTGGGGTCAACCTGAAGTTTCACCCATCATACCCCGTAAAACCCGAAAAAGCACGAACCAAATGCATCAACATGTACGATTAATTTTATGAGCCCCGAAGACCCCGCACAGTCGCCCTTCACTCGCCAGCAGGCCTGGCAGCTCCTCACCCAGTGGACCCAGAGCGAAAGCCTGCGCAAGCACGCCCTCGCCGTTGAAATCTGCCTCTCCGCCTGCGGCCGCGCCGAGGCCGACCGCCTCGCACTCTCTGGCCCCGACCGCGACGCCTTCCTCGAGCTCTACGCCGCCACCGGCCTCTTGCACGACTTCGACTACGAGCGCCACCCCACGCCCGAGGAGCATCCCTTCGTCGGTGTACGCGAGCTTGAGCGTCTCGGCTGGCCCGAACCCCTCCGCACCGCCATCCTCGGCCATGCGCAATACTCCGGCGTCCCGCGCGAAACGCATCTCGCTAAAGCACTCTTCGCCTGCGACGAGCTGGCCGGCTTCCTCACCGCCTGCGCCCTCGTCAAGCCCGGCAAATCCCTCGCCGAAGTCGAACTCCCCAGCGTGCGCAAGAAAATGAAAGACAAAGCCTTCGCCCGCGGCGTCAATCGCGAAGACGTCATCCAGGGCGCAGCCGAGTTAGGCGTCGACCTCGACACGCACATTGATTTTTGTTTGCAGGCGATGAAGAAGCGGGCGGGGGAACTGGGCTTGTAAAGCAAGCTGTCAGGCTCTACCTTCCCTGCGATTCGTAGCCGTACTCTCCCGGATGTGTGCGGATTCAGCGGCTACGACCTGCCTGGAAAGACGCAGAAAGTCTGTCGGCTAAGTACCGAAAACTAACTTCCGAGTTGGCGGTGATTCGACCGCGACGCGTGAACTGGTGGCCGCGCATGCCTGATTTCGATTCTCTTTTTCGTTGAGAGCTACACGTCCTCAGCTGCTGTTGCCCACCGCGCACAAAACAGCGCATCAGCGCGTACCCTTGTAGCAATGGACTCCCAGACTGAAAACGAAATGCGCCGAGCTCAGGAGATGCATCAGTTTGTCGCGGACCAGCTAGCATGGAAGTACCCGAGCGATGACCGTCGAGCTCTCTTTGCATCCTTCCTTTCTCTTGCTCAATCGCACCACGAAGCGATTATCGTTCTCTGCTGCCACGAGCGATTGATTGGGTCTGCTTACGCCCTGCTACGGCCTCTGGTTGAAGTGGTAAATCGAGGGTTGTTCGCGGGCTTTCTGGCAACGCCGGAGCAGATCGAAACGATAAAGCGAGGGGGAAGTCCGTATGGCGAATTCAATCAACTTGCCACGAAGCTCGATGATGTATTCAATACGGAGGGACTGTTCACCGGACACGCCGGCGAGGCATGGAAAACCATGTGCGGGCTCACGCACGGCGGACTCGAACAGCTGAACAGGCGAGTGGGAGAGAACGGCGAAATTGGCTGTCATTTCGAGCAAGAAGACGTTCAGCGACTCTTGGCTAGTTCAACGTCGGTATTAGTTCGAATTGCATTCCAGTTTCTGGGGGCCATGGATCGCCAAGATGCATGCCACGCCGTAAGCGCAAAATACGTCGCTCTGTATTCAGTACCGAAAGAGCGGTGATAAACGGGACCAACGACACTGGCTGTAATTCTGTGGTTCCCACCTGTTGCGGGGGCATCGTGAGCTATCCGGAAGTTACTTTTTCGTCGACGCCTTCCCGCAACTCGTCGGCGCAGCGAACCCCGGACTACGCCCTCGGGTTCTTCGCCCGCAGCTCGGCCACAATCTCCGCCGCGGCCTTGCGCGCGTCGTCCGCCCGGTCCGCCGGAAAGCTGATCGCGCCCACCCGCGCATGCCCGCCGCCGCCGTAGCGCTCGCACACCTGCGCCAGGTTCACCATCTTCGCCGGGTCGGCCTTGGTCCATGGATTCGAACCCACCGACACCTTCGTCCGAAAGCTCGACTTCGACAACCCAATCGAATACGTCGCCTGCGGGTGCAGATAGTACGGGATGAACTTGTTGTAGCCCTCCAGCGGCCGGTCCGTAATGTCGAAGAAGACCGTCCCGTCGCGTTCGTCGCTGCGCGCGCGAATCAGCTCAATCCCCTGCGCGTGCCGCTCCAGCAGCGGCGGCAGCAGCTCCGCCACAAACGGCTGCGCCAGCACCTCTGCCAGTGGCATCCGGGTCAGCAGCGGAATCAGCCGCGGAATAAACTCCGGGTCCTGCGTGGACTCAATAATCAGCGTCAGCTTCATCGCCGGCGCGGCCATCTCCACGGCCGCCTCCGGACTTTCGTACTGCGCGCCGTCCACGGTATCCGCCCAGTGGATCAGTTCCGCCACGGGCGCGGTGTCAAATCCGAACTCGGTCTGGGCAATGTGCGCCAGAAAGCTGGTGCACGAGGTGTAGTCCGGGTCAAAGAACTTGTGCTTCGCGCACCCCGCATCGCGCTTGCAGGCCAGGAAATTCTCGTGGTCCTCGGGCGTCAAAAATGCCGATTGGTGATGGTCAAACCACCAGTTAATCCGCGGCGACGGCGAATACTTGAAGTCCACAATCGCGTTCTCGTCGCCCGTGAACTCACCCTCGTCAAACAGCGCTCCGGCCCGGTGCACCAGCCCGTGATACTCATACTCCGCATCCTTCGTCACGCACTCGCGATGAAAGCGCGAAAACAGCGATGCCGAGCAAGCCCCGTCGAAGCATTTGTCGTGATAAAAGACCCGAACCCGCAAGTCCTGCCGCTCCCCGCCGATAATCTCTCCGGATAGCCGGAATGTTCAGCATCAAGGGCCGGGCCCCGTGTGTCAAGGCAGGTACACCCTCCGCGCCCGCCTGCCGTGGTTCGCGATAGAATGCTGCCCACCGGCAATCGAAAGCCACTGCAAGGAGATTGCATGGACTCCCAGGTCCTTCCCCCGGCCTCCGCCAACGCATCCAACGGCAACCCAGCCCTCTCGCCCGCCCAGCCCGGCGACTCCATGCCTGCGTCCGCCCCGCCGCCCCGCGCGCCGCTCGGCACCCGCATTTTTCTTGGCCCCGATGGCCTGCGCGCCGGCTGGTCCGTGACCCTCTTCGGCATCTTTTACTTCCTCATCCTGGTCTTCGGCGCCATGGTGGCCTTCGCCTTTGACCGTTCGCTCCTCAACTTCCACTTCACACCCGGCAATGCGCTCATCGCGGAGGCCATTCCCCTCTTCGCCATCCTCGTCGCCGGCTACATCCTCTCGCGCCTGGAGCGCCGCACCCTCCTCGACTACTACCTGCGCAGCGCGCGGCCCGTCTCTGAATTCTTCTGGGGCGCGGCCACCGGATTTCTCGCGCTCTCGGCCCTCGTCGGTGCGCTCACCGCTGGCGGCTGGCTCCGTTTTGGGCACACGCCCGCGTTCAGCCTTTCGCTGGCCCGCTCCTGCATCCTCTGGACCGTCGCATTCCTCTTCACCGCCTTGTTTGAAGAAGGCTCCTTCCGTTGCTACCTGCAGTTCACCCTCACCCGCGGCCTCAACTTCTGGTGGGCGCTGGCCGCGCAGGGCCTCATCTGCGCCATCACCCTCCTGCGCGACAACGGCCTGGGCGGCTACGGGGTTTATGCAATCGTGGCCCTCGGACTCGTTCCGTGCCTCCTGCTTCATCTCCGCCGCGCATCCAGCTCCTCTTTCTGGCAGGCTGCCTGGGTCACTTCCGCCGCGTTCGGAGCCTTTCACACCGGCAATGCCGGAGAAAATTCCATCGGCATCTTCGCCGCAGCCGCCATCGGCTTCGTCTTCTGCGTCAGCATCCGCGTCACCGGCTCCGCCTGGTGGGCCATCGGCTGCCACGCCGCATGGGACTGGGCTGAAACCTTCTTTTACGGCACCGCCAACAGCGGCAACATCCCCCAGGGCAGTCTCTTCACCTCCTCGCCCGCCGGACGCGTCTTCCTGAGCGGCGGCGCAGTCGGACCGGAAGGCAGTCTGCTCGTCATCCCCGCGCTGCTCCTGCTGCTCGGTCTGCTCTTCCTGCTTTACGCCCGCAAGCAGCCTGCCGCCGTTTCTTGAGCAGCATTTCCCGCCGCTCAGGCAAAACTGCGGCGTCGCAGCGTTATTCTGTTGCTGAACCATGCCTGCTGATTTGCCCGCATCTGCGCAAACTTCCCCCACCCCGCGCACCCCACGACGCCGCTGGCTGCGCGCCACGCTCTGGTCCGCCGGAATGCTTGCGCTGCTGCTTCTCGTCTTTGCCGGTGCGGGCGTGCTCTGGCTTCGCGCCATCTCGCGCAAAGCTCTTCCCCAACTCGACGGCAACCTCCATCTCGCCGGCCTCACCGCGCCTGTCCTCGTCCGGCGTGACGGGAACGGCGTGCCCCACATCTCCGCCGCCAATCAACTGGACCTCTTCTTCGCCCAGGGCTACGTCACCGCGCAGGACCGCCTATGGCAGATGGACATTCTCCGCCGCAACGCCGACGGCCAGCTCGCACAGATTCTCGGCCCTTCGCTCGTCGCCCATGACCGAGCCCAGCGTGTTCTCCAGTTCGCCCGCGTCGCCCGCCGCGTCTGGATCAACCTTTCGCCGCAAAGCAAAGCTCGCTTTCGCGCCTACGCCCGCGGCGTGAACCTTTACATCGCCCGCCACGCCCACTCCCTGCCGCCCGAGTTCCGCCTGCTTGGCTATAGCCCCCAGCCCTGGACCGGCGCCGACTCGCTCTCCATCGGCATGGTCATGATCGAGACCCTCGACACGCATTGGGACGTCAAGCTCGCCCGCGAGCGCATCTCCGCCGACCTGCACAACCCCGCCCTCGAGGCCGATCTCTACCCCGTCGGCTCCTGGCGCGACCATCCACCCACCGGCACCCAGCTCGACCTCAGCCGGCCCCACTCCGAGCCCGTCGACCCCAACACCGGCCAGGACATAAGCCAGAACACAAGCCAGAACCTCAGCCGGAACATCAAACGGACCGAACCCCCGCCGCCCGCGCTCGATCTGGCGCGCCTGCGCACCCTGATGAACCTGCCCGCCTGCACCGGCTGCCGGCCCGGCTCCAACGAATGGGTCGTTTCCGGCCAACATACAGCCAGCGGCCAATCATTACTCTCCAATGACATGCACCTTGAGCTCACGGTGCCCAACATCTGGTACATGGCCGACCTCAGCGCCCCCGGCTTCCACGCCGCCGGCGTCACCCTCCCCGGCATGCCCTTCATCATCGCCGGCCACAATGACCACGTCGCCTGGGGCTTCACCGCCCTCTACGCCGACGTGCAGGATCTCTACCTCGAAACCCTCGACGGCCACGGCCACTACCGCGCCGCCGACGGCTCCTGGCAGCCTCTCCATCTCGACCGCGAGGTCATCCATGTACGCGGCGGCAAGGACGTCGAGCTCACCGTCCGCTCCACCGTCCACGGTCCTCTCCTCAACCCCATCCTCCGCGGCGAATCCCGTCCCATCGCCCTCAGGTGGACCCTCTACGACCCCTCGCTGAACACTCTGCCCCTCTACGCCATGAACACGGCCTCCAACTGGACCGAGTTCTCCGCCGCTCTGGCCAACTGGTGCTGGCCCACGCAGAATCTCGTCTACTCGGACGACCAGGGCCACATCGCGTATCACGCCATCGGTCGCGTTCCCATCCGCCCCGCCGGCCTCGCGGACGTTCCCGTTCCCGCCACCGGCCACGAATGGGCGGGCTACATCCCCTTTGACCAGATGCCCAACGCCTTTGACCCGCCCTCAGGCTTCCTGGCCACCGCCAACTCCCGCGTCACCACGCTCAATTCTCCTTATCCCCTCACCGACGAGTGGGCCGATCCCTATCGCATCGAGCGCATCTACAAAACCCTCCAGGGACGCGATCACCTCACTCCCCACCAGATGCTCGCCCTGCAGACCGACATCTACAGCGAAGTCGATCAGCAGCTCGGCCAGCGCTTCGCCTACGCCATTGACCAGTCCTCCAACACCGACGACCGCCTGCGCGCCGCCGCCGACCTGATGCGCACCTGGGATGGCCGCCTCTCCGTCGGCTCCGCCGCCGCCTCGCTCGTCTCCCAAACCCGCAAAGCCCTCTGGCCGCTGCTCCTTCGCCCCAAACTCGGCAAGGACGCAAGCCTCTACCACTGGTCCGAGTCCACATTCGCCGAGGAAGAGATCATCATGGGCGCCAAGCCCCAGTGGCTGCCCCCCGGCTTCAAAAACTGGAACGCGCTCCTCACCGAAGCCGTCCGCGAAGGCATGCAGGCAGGCCGCCCGCCCGCCGACCTGACCCATTGGGCTTACGGCGACTGGCATGTCGTAGAAATCGACCACCCCCTCGCCCGCTTCCTGCCCTGGATCGGCCGCATTGCAAACACCGGCCCGCTGCCGCTCAGCGGTGACACCACCACCGTCAAGCAGGTCGGCCGCTCCTTCGGGCCCTCCCAGCGCTTCACCATGGACTGGAGCAACATCGACGGCTCCACGGAAAACATCGTCCTCGGCGAAAGCGGCAATCCCCTCAGCCCCTACTTCCGTGACCAGTGGCAGGATTACTACAACGGCCGCACCTTCGCGCTGCCCTTCACCCCCGCCGCCGTCGACGCGCAAACCCGCCACACGCTCCGCCTGCTGCCATGAGCGCCCCTCCCGCAGGACCCCCGCAAGCCCGTTCTGTTTCTCGGCAGCGCTTCGCTGCTCCGGCCCTGCTGCTCTTCGCCGCACTGCTGGCCACTTCGCCGCTGCTCATTCGCGGCGCGTCTTGCGGCCACGACTTCGACTTCCACGTCGTCTCCTGGTTTGACGCGCTGCATGCCTGGCGTCAGGGAATCTCCTATCCCCACTGGTCGCCCAGTTCCAACTACGGCGCCGGCGAGCCCCGCTTCGTCTTCTACCCTCCGCTCACCTGGATGCTCGGCGCGGCCCTCGGCGCCATTCTGCCCTGGACACTGGTCCCCTTCGCGCTCACTTTCCTGCTGCTGGCCGGCACCGGCTTCGGCACGCGCGCCCTCGCCCGCCAGGCCATGGCCGAGGGTCCCGCCGCGCTCGCCGGCTGCCTCGCCATCTTTTCCGGCTACGCGCTCTTCGATGCCATCGAGCGCACGGATTTCGGCGAACTTGCCGGCGGCCTCTGGCTTCCACTCCTGCTGCTCTTCCTGCTCCGCGACCGCCAACCCTCCGCCCGCCTCTGGCGTCGCGCGTTTGACGGCTCCGCCGCCCCGCTCGCCCTCGTCTTTGCCGGCGCCTGGCTCTCGAACGACCCCCTCGGCGTCATCGCCTCCTATCTGCTGGCCGCCGTCGCCCTCGCTGCCGCCATCCTCTGGCGTTCCTGGGCTCCCATCCTCCGCTCCTCCGCCGCCGTCCTTCTCGGCCTCGGCCTCGCCGCCTTTTATCTCGCCCCGGCCATCTATGAGCAGCGCTGGGTCGATATCCGCGACGCCATCGCCGACCCCGGCGCGCAGATTCGCAACAGTTGGCTCTTTGTCTTCAAAGGCGACGCCGCGCTCGGCGGCCATAACTCCGTTCTCCGCACGGTCTCCCTCATCTGCGTCGCCATGGTCGCGCTCGCCGTTCTCGGCGTTCTTGTCTGCTGGCGTCGCCGCACGCTGCCCGGCGTCTCGCTACCCAGTCCGGCCCGCTGGTGGATTCCACTCGCGCTCATTCCGCCCGCCGTCCTTCTGCTGCAACTGCCCGTCTCCGCGCCGCTCTGGGACCACCTGCCCAAGCTCGCATTTCTCCAGTTCCCCTGGCGCTGGCTGGTCGCCGTAGTGGCCCCCATGGCCATCTTCCTTGCCGCCGCGCTTTGGCCCGCCGGCCTGCGCCGTTTCTGGCTGCGCGCCGCCGCCGTCTCCGTTCTCGCCTGCTATTTCCTCACCGGCGTCAACCTTGCCGCACGCACCTTCTTTTTGCCTTGCGACAACCAGGATGCGGTCCGCGACATGGTCGCCGCCTACCACCAGGGCATCGGCTTTGACGGCGACCAGGAGTACGGTCCGCGCCACACTGACCCCGACGCCCTGGCCGGCCAGCTCCCCGACGCCTGCTTCAACACCAACCCCTACGTCGTCCTCGGCAAATTCTCGCCAGACGATGGCATGCCCGAGTGGACTCCTGACCAGGGCAGTTGCCTGGCCACCTTCGACGGCGTCGCAAGCAACTCCGGCCCTTCGGCCGAGCACCTCCGCATCCTCGCCTCGCTCCCGCTCCCCGGGTATCTCATCCTGGGCCTGCGCCGCTATCCGGCCTGGCAGGTTCGCGTCAACGGCCGTCCACCCGCGGACCTGCCCGAGCGCGACGACGGCCTGCTCACCGTCCCCGTGCCCGCCGGTCAAGTGGACCTCACCATCGACTGGGCCGCCACCCCCGACGTTCTCTTCGGCCGCGGTCTTTCCGCGCTCGCCTTCCTGCTGCTCGCCGCGCTCTGGGCCTTCGAGCGAAATCCCTCCCGGGCTCGGTTATCATAAGGCGATGTCCGCCGACGTAAAGTCGCTGATTCACGAGGGCGCCGACCTCACCGATCAGGCGCTCGAAGCGCTCATTCCCGGCGTGGACACCGTTCCCGCATCCATCCACGGCGCCATGCGCCACTCCATCTTCGCCGGCGGCAAACGCCTGCGCCCCGTCCTCGCCATGCAGGCCGCCGTCACCATCGCCGGCACGCTTCCGCCGGGTATCACACAGCTCGGCGCGGCTCTCGAAATGCTCCACACCTACTCGCTCATCCACGACGACCTGCCCGCGCTCGACAACGACGACCTGCGCCGCGGCAAACCCACCTGCCACGTCGTTTTCGGCGAAGCCATCGCCATCCTCGCCGGCGACGCCCTCCAGACCCGCGCCTATGAAGTCCTCGCCGGCCTCGACTGCCCGCCCGCCGACACCGTTGAAATCATCCGCCTCATAGCCAACGCCACCGGCACCGTCGACGGCATGATCGGCGGCCAGGTCCTCGACCTCGAAGGCGAAGGACTCAAGCCCACGCCCGAGCTCGTTCAGGCCATCCATCGCGCCAAGACCGGCGCGCTCATCCGCGTCAGCGTCGTCACCGGCGGCGTCTTCGCAGGCGCAACGCCCGAGGACGCTGCCCGCCTCCACACCTTCGGCCGCAACGCCGGCCTCGCCTTCCAGATTGTTGATGACATCCTCGACATGACCGTCGATTCTGCGCAGCTCGGCAAGACCGCCGGCAAGGACCTGGCCACGGAAAAAGCCACCTGGCCCGCCGTTTATGGAATCGAGCAAAGCCGGCACGATGCCGCCGCGCTCATTGATGAAGCCTTTGCCGCGCTCGCGCCCTACGGCAGCCGCGCAGACGGCCTCAAATCCGTCGCCCGCTACCTCGTCGAGCGAAAAAATTAGCGCATGTTATCTGAATCGGACATCCTCACCGCGCTGCGCGATTGCTTCGACCCCGAAGTCAAGCTCAACCTCGTCGATCTCGGCCTGATTTATTCCGTCGAGACCGGCCCCGACCCTGACTCCACGCCCGCATGGCCCCGCCAGTGGGTCCGCGTCGCCATGACGCTCACCACTCCGCAGTGTCCCGCCAGCGGACTCATCTTCGAGCAGGTCAACAACCGCCTTGCCGGCATTCCAGACCTCAGCAAGGTCCAGGTCGATCTCGTCTGGGAGCCCAAATGGACGCCCCACCGCATCAGCCCGGAGGGCCGTCGCCAGCTCGGTCTTTAGACCTCTTTCGGCCCCGTCGCCATGGCCTGCGTAATCTGCTCGCGCATCAGCGCCAGGTCGTCCACGGTGCTCTGCACCTTGCCGATCAGCGTTTGCACGCGCTCCACATAGCCCGGCAGTGAATTCCACCAGCGCCGCAGCGCATCCTGCTGGTCCAGCAGCGCCAGCGCCGTGCCGGAGGCCGCCGTCACCAGCCCCGCCCGCCGCTGACCCGCAAGCAGCAAAACTCCGCTCGCAATCAGCGCGCCGCTCGCCGCCAGCACCATCCACTCCGACGACCCGTCTTCGGCCGCCGCTTCCACCTCCGGTGCGTCTGCTCGTTTCGGAAATGGCGTCAGAGCCATGCATCCTCCCTTTCTCCCCGTCTGCCTGCGGCAAACAAGGCCTGCCCTGCTTCTTTGGATTTCTCAAATTCCCAGCGCAGACCGCCCTGCGCAACGTATCAAACGAACTCAGTCCAGCGCACTCAGTCCAGCGCACTCAGTCCAGATCGAACTCGCGCAGCGGCTTGCCTTCGGGCGCATCCTTGGCCCGCTTCAGCGCCTCGGCAAACTTCTTCTCCAGCAAATCCTCCTTGTTCCGCTCCGCGTCCACGCTCTGCCGGAAGATCGACTCCTTGCGCTCGTCGCTCTCGCGCATCGCCTTGGCCGCCATCTCCAGGTCCTCGAACGTGCGCTTGCGGGGCGCCGGCGTATGGCTCACCACCAGCCCCGTCTCTGCGTCGAGCTTCAGCATCGCCCCGCAATCCGGGCACACAACCTCAAATATGGCTTCCTTCTTCTTGCCCATCTCACCGCCATTGTAGGCGCACTCCCGCCCCCTTGCCCAGCGCTTCTCAAGCGCAGAAAAGGCCCCGCTTCTCCCGGGGCCTCTGGTCACTGCTCGTTCGCGTCGCGGCTACGCCTTCTCCACCACGCTCGCAGAAGCAATCTTCGCCTCGGCCTCGGCAATCACGCGCAGCGCCTCGGTGTAGGCATCTTCGCTGTCGCCCGCTTCCTTCCACAGCCGTTCGCCGCGGTCCAGTTGCTCCTCGGCCCGCAGCACGTCAATCTCCTCCGGCCGCAGCGCATCGTTGGCCAGAATCGTCACACGGTCCGGAAGTACTTCGGCAAAGCCCCAGCTCACGTTGTACCGCTGCCCGTTCGCTGGGCCGCCGTGCAGCGTCACGTCGCCCGCGCCCAGCTCGGCCAGCAGCGGGGCGTGCCCATACAGCGGCTCCAGGTAGCCGCTCTTCGAGGGCAGGTCCACGGAGTCCGCCGCCACCTCGAACAGGATCTTCTCCGGCGTCACCAGCCTCACCCGCAGTTGATTTGTCGCCTCTGCCATGCGCCTCTTCCCAAACTCTCTTGCCGCCGCTCGCAGGCGGCAAGCTGTCGGCTGTTTGCTGTCAGCTGTCCTCTCGCTTACACCGTCGCCTTCAGCTTCTCCGCCGTCTCCAGCACTTCGTCAATCGAGCCCTTCATATAAAACGCCTGCTCGGGAATCTCGTCATACTTGCCTTCGATGATGCCCTTGAAGCTGCGCACCGTGTCGGCAATCTTCACATACCGCCCCGCAATGCCCGTGAACTGCTCGGCCACGTGGAACGGCTGCGACAGGAACTTCTGCACCTTGCGCGCCCGCGCCACCGTCAGCTTGTCCTCTTCTGACAGTTCGTCGATGCCCAGAATCGCGATAATGTCCTGCAGGTCCTTGTAGCGCTGCAAAATCCGCTTCACGCCCTGCGCCACGTCATAGTGCTCCTCGCCCACCACGCGCGCCGCCAGAATCCGCGAGGTAGAAGACAGCGGATCCACGGCCGGATAAATGCCCAGCTCTGAAAGCGGACGGCTCAGCACCGTCGTCGCATCCAGGTGCGCAAACGTCGTTGCCGGCGCCGGGTCCGTCAAGTCGTCGGCAGGCACATACACCGCCTGCACGCTCGTCACCGAGCCTTTGCTCGTCGACGTAATCCGCTCCTGCAGCTCGCCCATCTCCGTCGCCAGGTTCGGCTGGTAGCCCACCGCGGAAGGCATGCGGCCCAGCAGCGTCGAAACCTCAGAACCCGCCTGCGTGAACCGGAAGATGTTGTCGATGAACAGCAGCGTGTCCGACCCCTCTACATCGCGGAAGTACTCGGCCACCGTCAGCGCCGTCAGCGCCACGCGCAGCCGCGCACCCGGCGGCTCGGTCATCTGGCCGTAGACCAGCGCGCACTTTGACTCTTCCCATTTGCCCGGCTTGATTACGCCCGACTCGGTCATCTCCAGCCAAAGATCGTTGCCTTCGCGCGTGCGCTCGCCCACGCCGGCAAACACGCTGTAGCCGCCGTGGTTCTTGGCCACATTGTTGATCAGCTCCATGATGACGACCGTCTTGCCCACGCCCGCGCCGCCGAACAGGCCGATCTTGCCGCCCTTCAAAAACGGCTGGATCAGGTCGATGACCTTGATGCCCGTCTCGAACATCTCTTCGCGCGTCGTCTGTTCGTCAAACAGCGGCGCCGGGCGATGGATGGGCATCCGCGACTCCTCGCCGATCGGGCCCAGTTCGTCCACCGGCTCGCCCACCACGTTGATCACGCGCCCCAGCGTCTGTTTGCCCACCGGCACCCGGATCGGGCCGCCCGTGTCGATGGCCTTCATCCCGCGCACCATGCCCTCGGTCGCTTCCATCGCCACCGTGCGCACGCGGCCCTCGCCCAGGTGCTGCTGCACCTCAAGAATCACGCTGATCGGCGTGGGCACGTCGAAGCCTTCGCTGGTCACGCGCAGCGCCTGGTAAATCGGCGGCATCGTCGCCTCTTCAAACTGCACGTCCACCGCAGGACCGGAAATCTGAATCACTTTGCCTATATTCTCTGCCATCGTCTGTTTCCCTTTTTAGAGCGCCGCCGCTCCACTCACAATCTCAATGATTTCCTTCGTAATCGCCGCCTGCCGCACGCGGTTCATGTGCAGTGTCAGCGCGTCAATCATGTCTGAGGCGTTGTTCGTCGCCGAATCCATCGCCGTCATGCGCGCCGCGTGCTCGGCCGCAACCGACTCCGCCATCGAGTGAAACAGCATCGACGACACATACTGCGGAATCAGCCCCGCGAACAGCTCCTCTGCCGGCTGCTCGTAAATGTAATCCACCTCGTTCGTCCCGAACTTCTTCGCTTCCTCGTCGGCCTCGTGCGTGTCCGCTGGCTCCAGCTCAATGCCCGCGCTCACCGCCGCTTCGGCCGCCCGTTCGCGCTCTTCCGGCGTAAACTCGCGCGCGCCTGCAATCTCGGTCGTGCCAATCTGGATGAGCGGCAGCAACTTCTCCACCACCAGCCGCTGCGAAATCACGCTCTTGAACTCGTTGTAGACGACGTAAACCGCGTCGATCTCCTCGTGCACATAACGCGCGATGATGTTCTCAGCCAGCGCGAAGACCCGCGGCGCTTCCAGCTTTTCCAGCATGCCCGGATGGTCGCCCGTCACTTCCACACGCGCCTTCCGCTCGCGCACGCGGTGCTCGTGGCCCTCGGCGTCGTGCGTCTCCGCGTACACCGCCGCCGGATACCGCCGCCGCATCTGGTCGCGTCCCTTGCGGCCCACGGCCTCAATATCGATTTCCTTGTCCGGGTTCTCGTCGATGTACTGATGCGCCGTCTTCAGGATGTTCGCATTGAACGCTCCGGCAAAGCCCTTGTCGCCGCTCACCACCACCAGCAGCACCCGCTTCTCCGGCCGCGTCAGGAACAGCGGATGCCGCAAATTGCCCGTCAGCGGATCGAAGACCTCGATGCGCCGCGTCAGTGACTCCAGCACGCTCGTGATCATCTTCGCGTAAGGCCGTGCCGCCATCGCGCGCTCCTGCGCGCGGCGAAGCTTTGCCGCCGAAACCATCTTCATGGCCTTGGTGATCTGCCGCGTATTCTTCACGCTGCGAATCCGGCGTCGTAAATCGAGGACGTTTGCCATTTTTTTTAGCTTCTAGCTCCTGGCTTCTAGCGACTAGCTCTTCCTTCCACTTCAACATCCCACAACTTCTGGTCTTTGCTCTTCATCTCGACCAAACAACTTCACAACCCACCCCAGGTTTAGGCTCACGGCCAGAAGCTGGGAGCTAGCGGCTGGAAGCTTCTTTCTTACGCCGTGGCCGCGGCCATCTCCGCCGCAAACCCCGCCTTGTATTCCTTCAGCGCCGCGTGCAGCTTCTCGCGCACCTCATCGTCCAGTTGGCGCTTCTTCGTCAGCTCTTCCATCAGCGGTCCCTGCATCGCATCAAAGTACTTGTACAATCCATCCTCGAAGGCGCGAATCTCGCTCACCTGCAGGCTGTCCAGGTAGCCCTGCGTGCCCGCGAACAGCGCCACCGTCTGCTGTTGCCAGGTCAGTGGATGGAACTGCGGCTGCTTCAGCAGCTCCGTCAGCCGCTGGCCGCGGTTCAGTTGCTTCTGCGTCAGCGGATCCAGGTCCGAACCGAACTGCGCAAACGCCGCCAGCTCGCGATACTGCGCCAGATCCAGCTTCAGCGTGGAGCCCACCTGCTTCACCGCCTTGATGGCCGCCGAAAAGCCCACGCGCGAAACCGACAATCCCACGTTCACCGCTGGCCGCACGCCGGAGTTGAACAGATCGGTTTCCAGAAAGATCTGCCCGTCGGTAATCGAAATCACGTTGGTCGGAATGTAGGCTGAAACGTCGCCCGCCTGCGTCTCAATCACCGGCAGCGCCGTCAGCGATCCGCCGCCCTTTTCCTTGCTCAACTTGGCCGAGCGCTCCAGCAGCCGCGAGTGCAGATAGAACACGTCGCCCGGATAAGCTTCGCGGCCCGGAGGACGCCTGAGCAACAGCGAAATCTCTCTGTACGCCATCGCGTGCTTGGAAAGATCGTCGTAAATCACCAGCGCGTGCCGGCCCGAATCGCGGAAATATTCGCCCAGCGCCGTCGCCGCGTAGGGCGCAAGATAGAGCATCGGCGCTGGCTCGGACGCCGACGCCGCCACCACAATCGTGTGCCCCATCGCGCCCGCTTCGGTCAGCGTCTGCACCACCTGCGCAATCGACGAACGCTTCTGCCCGATCGCGCAGTAAATGCAGATCAGGTCGTTCTTCGCGTTGTTGAGGATCGTGTCCAGCGCCACGGCCGTCTTGCCTGTCTGCCGGTCGCCGATAATCAGCTCGCGCTGCCCGCGGCCGATCGGAATCATCGCGTCGATGGCCTTCAGTCCCGTCGCCATCGGCTCGCGCACCGGCTGCCGGTCAATAATTCCCGGCGCCAGCCGCTCCACCGGCAGCAGCTCCGTCGTCGCAATCGGGCCCCTGTCGTCAATCGGCGCGCCCAGCGCGTTCACCACGCGGCCTATCATCGCGTCGCCCACCGGCACGCTCAGAATCTTGCCCGTGCGCTTCACCTCGTCGCCTTCGCTCAGCTCGGTGTAGTCGCCCAGGATCACCGCGCCTACCTGGTCTTCCTCCAGGCTCAGCGCCAGCCCCGCCACGCCATGCGGAAAGCTCAGCAGCTCGCCGGCCATCACCTTGTCCAGCCCATGCAGGCGCGCAATCCCGTCGCCCAGCGAGGTAATCGTGCCCACCTCGTCCACCTGCACCTTCGCGTCATAGTTCGCGATCTGTTCGCGAAGCAGTTGCGTTATCTCGTCAGCCTTGATCTGAGCCATTGTTGCTCTTCCCGTCCTTGTCCAAATCCTTGCGTTCCGCGCCGCGGGCTCTCAGCCCTCCACCAGCGCTTCCTTCAGTCTCTCCAGTCGTCCGCGCACCGATCCGTCATATACCGTGGAGCCGATGCGAACCACCGTGCCCCCCAGGATCGTTTTGTCCAGCTTGAAGCTGGCTTCTACTTTCGTCCCTGCCAGCCGGACCACGCCGTCCACCAGCACCGCGCGCTCCTCGGCGCTCAACTCCCGCGCCGTCACAATCTCCGCCTGCTTCACGCCCTCGCGCTCACGCAGCTCCGCGCGCCAGGCTTCAGCCACCGCGTGAATCTCCCCAATCCGGTCGTTGTCAATCAGCACCGCGATCAGGTTTCTCAACTCCTTGCGCATCCCCAGCTTCTTGTTCAGCGTGTCCAGGAACGCCACCTTCTGCGTCGCGGCCACCGCCGGGTTGGTAAAGAACTTCTCCAGCTCCACACTGCCGTCCCACGTCGCCAGAAAATCGGTCAGTTGCTTGTCCAGCTCGGCGGTGTTCAGCTTCGCAGCGGTCACCACGTCCAAAAACGCGCGCGCATACCGGGATACAAAGGCAGCCATCTTAGTTCTGCCCTCCCTTCCCCTGATTCGTCGTCTCGCGTACAAACTCCGCAATCAGCGCCCGGTCGTTTTCCGCCGTCAGTACCATTTGCTTGGCAGCCTTGTCGATCGCCAGGTCCGCCGCAAACTGCCGCAGCCCGCGCCGCGCATGCGCCGTCGCCGCCGCAATTTCCTGCTCGGCCCCGGCCACAATCCGCCCGCTCTCTTCCGCCATGGCGGCCTTCACGCGCGCTTCCTCGCGCTTCAAATCCTCTTCCATGTCGCCGCGCATCGCCGCAATCTCTTCGTCCAACTTCGCCAGTTGCGCTTCCACAGCACCCAGCCGCGCTTCTGCATCCTGGGTCATCTCCCGCGCCGTTTCCAGACTATGACTCAGCGTCTGCTTCCTGTGCCGCAGCATCTTGGGCAGTAACCGCCCCAACGGCACTCCAATGCCCAACGCCAGAATCAGAAAATTGATCGCCAGAAACAGATTGTCCGCCACTTGCAGGCTCAGGTGCAGCATCCGCGCCAGCGCCTTCACCACTGGCGTGTGCAGATACTGGACCTCATCCTCAGGGGTCGACGCGTCACCCTGCTCACTCTGCGCCGCGCCCGCCGCCTGCCCGCCCCGGGCCGTCGCTGCCGGCGCATGGTCTGCGGCCGCCTGCGCCCCTGCCGCCGCCGGAGCCCATCCCAGGCCCAAAACCAGAACCGCGGCCAGCACACTCACCCAGACCCGCGCGAACCCTCGCGACCTCACCCTTGACTCGGTCAACGCGAACCCCCGGCCGTGGCCGGCAGCACCGCGCGAACCACCTGGTTGGCAAGCTCTGCCGCTGCTCCTTCAATCGCCTTGCGCGCGTTGGCTGCCTCGGCCTCCACCTCCGCCCGTGCGCTCGACACGCGCTGGCCTGCCGCATGCCGCGCGGCCTCCAGCCCCGCATCGCGCTCGGCGCTCCATTGCTTCAACCGCTGGTCCCGTGCCCTCATCAGCTCCGCCCGAGCATGCCGCAGATTCTCGGCATACTCCGCTGCCCGCGCCTCGGCCCGCGCAATTGCCTGCTCCGCCGCCTTCATCGCGCCGTCCGTACGCCGGCGCCGTTCCGCCAGCGTCGCCGTCAGCGGCCCTTGAATCAAAAACTGATAGCACACCACCACCACCAGAAACAGCAGAGCGGTGGGCACCGAGGCCAAAAACAAGGCCCCAAGATCGTGAAAGAGTTCTTGCATACTTCTTCCGGGCGCTGCAGGCGGTCAAATGCGATCTTCCATCGGAGATGGAACACCTCTTTGTATCAGGCGGAAAATACACTAGTCAACGCGATTGAACCGTTTTGAAGCAGGATCGTGACTGCGGTCACAGTACCCTCTTCCGGCTCAAAAAAGAACTTGATTTCCCCTCGATTAGGCCTACACTAAAAATACCACCTAGACCCGGTTCAGGGTCCGGCGGGCAGCCGACTTCGGGATATCCTTCCACTCCCGTTCTCGGCTGCCCGCTTCTTAATTTTCAGGGGCAGATTCTTGCCGGACGCTCCGTAAAATGGAACACCCGGCTCTCGCTACTCCGCCACTGACTTCGTGATAAACGCCTTCAAATCGCCGCTCAGCATCGCCAGCGCCTTCACGTTCAGGTAAATCATGTGCCCCGACGGGTAATACCCGAACTGCACATTGGCCCGCAGCGCCGGATCAAGCCCCATGTGGTCCAGGTCGTACTCCGTTCCAAAGAAAGGTGTTGCCAGGTCAAAGTACCCGTTCGCGCTGAAGACATGAAGGTGCGGATTCTTCCGGATTGCATCCCCCAAATCCCCCGCCACGTAGGGCGCGGCCTGCTCCCCCCTTTGAAAAGGAACCCCGCCCAACGGCTTGTGCTTCCAGTCCCACTTGCCGATCGTTTCTGCATCCGCGTTGTAGGCGTCTGTCGACTCGTATTTCAGCTGCCCCTCAAGATAGGTATGCAGCGCGGCCACAAACGCTCCGCTGATTCCCGAGTCGGACGGATCATAGCCAGGAAACTCACCCGCCGCGTCCGGGTCAACGCCCTCAAAGCGCATGTCATACCGGCCCAGCGTCGCCCGGTCGTCGCGCAGCAGCTCCTTGCGGAAGCGGAAGGGACTCACCCGCAGGTTCGCCTCCTTCAAGTACTCCACGCTCAGCCCCGTCAAATGGCTCATCTGCTTGGCCACCTCGTCCAGTTGCGCCGCCGGCAGCCGGTCGCCCATAAAGAGCGCCGCGGCATACGGCCCTTCGGCAAACTCCCGCGCCTGCTGCACCCACGTCGCCACGTCCGCCGGCTTGTTCGGAATCTTGTCGTAGTACCACGCCGCCGCCGCATAGCTCGGCAGGTTGAAGATGTACACGTTGTCGTAGCCCGGCATGCGAATCCCATAGTTCAAAATCGAAGAGATCAGCACCACGCCGTTCAACTGTACTCCGTTTTCGCCCAGCATGTCGGCCAGCGCCGCTGACCGCGTCGTGCCATACGACTCGCCAATCAGAAACTTCGGCGAATTCCACCGCTGGTTCACCGTCAGGTAGCGCAGGATGAACCGGTCAAAGGCATGCAGATCCTCGTCCACGCCCGCGAAATCCTTCACCGTGGCCTTGCCCACCGCGCGCGAGTAGCCCGTCAGCGGCGCGTCAATGAACACCAGGTCCGTCTTGTCCAGCAGCGAGTACTGGTTCTCCACCAGCTTGAAGGGCGGCCCCGCCGTCGCCTTGGGGCTGTCGGTCTCCACGCGCACCGGACCGAACGCGCCCATGTGCAGCCACAAGGTCGCCGAACCCGGCCCGCCGTTGTACAAGAAACTCACCGGCCGGGTCCCCGGCTCCGCCCCGTCCAGCGTGTACGCCACATAAAAAATGCTGCCGTAGGGCTTGTCGTGCTCGTCGCGGATAATCAGATTCCCCGCCGTCGCCGTGTACTTCAGCACCTTGCCGTCCAGCGTCATCTCGTGGTGGGTGGCCACGGGCCGCTCCGGCGGAACCGGCGTCTCCTTCGCGACCGCCTTACAGGCCTCGCCGGCCTGCGCCTTAGGCGCCTCCTGTGCCTGTACCGCCGCACTCACTGTGCCCAGCGCCATCGCCGCCAGCACGCACACTCCCAGCCTCTCAACCATTCTCATCGTCTGCGTCTCCTCAGTGTTTTCTCTTCGTGCGTACGACTCGTTTGTTCTGAAACACTCCCGCTTCACTTGCCTTCCGCGGCTTTGTCCGGCGTCAACCAGCCCATGCAGCCTCAGCCATGTCTCCAGCAGCCGTGGCCACTGGTCCGGCGACACATCCTGCACCCGCCAAATCCCATTTCAGGCATTCTCATTCTGCCGGCCGATGCAACCTGCGTCCGTTCTACCCACTCTTACTATACGAAGTGTTGCAGGACCCGTCGTTCGCAACCGAAGAAGCTGGGCGGATCCTCAATCAACTCCTGGAGACCCGGCAAAATGCGCGATTGGTGGAAGACCCCCGCACCGCGGTTTCTCCTTGCGCTACCGCTCCTCGCCGGATGCGGCGGTTCCGCCTCCAAAATCTCCCCGTCCCCCACTTCGTCTGTTACCGTCGCCTGCACACCCGCCTCCATCGCTCCCGGCGCAACCTCGCAGTGCATCGCTACGACGCAGGGGGCAGCCGCCAACCATCCCGTCGCATGGTCTGCCAGTTCGGGAACCATCACCTCCACCGGCCTCTTCACCTCCTCATCGGCCGCCGGCAGCGTGACCGTGACGGCCACCAGTGCGCAGAACTCCATGCTCTTTGGTACGGCCGTGATTACCGTCCAGCCGATCATCCCGGCCAGCAAGCATGTGGTGATGGTGATGGAAGAGAATCAGAGCTACTCCACCGTGGTCGGCAATACCGCCGTCTGGCCGCATCTCAACGCCCTCTTGGGCAGCGGCGCTCTTCCCACCAATTACTTCGCGGACGCGCATTTCTCCATCGGCAACTATTTCATGCTCACCACAGGGCAGTTGCTCACCACCGACGACAATTCCACCACCGTCTGGAACGTCGACAACATCGCCCGGCGCATGCTCGCCGCCGGCGTCTCCTTCCGGGTCTATGCCGAGGGCATCACGCAGGGCTATCTGGGCGGAGATACCGGACTCTACGTGCTCCGCCACAATCCATTTCCCATGCTCTCTGACGTGGCAGACAACCCCTCCGTTGCCAATCAGACCATCTGGCCCTTCACCCAGTTTGCCGCCGACGTCGCCAACCACTCCCTGCCCGAATTCTCCTTCATCGTGCCCGATCTGAACGACGACGCGCACAACGGAACCCCCCTGCAGGCAGACGACTGGTTGCAGGCCAACGTCGTTGCCCCGCTCTCCGGCTATCCCGCCTTCCAGCCCGGGGGCGACGGAATTCTCATCGTCGACTTCGACGAAGCCGATGTCGCTGACTCCAACCACGGCGGCGGACATGTCGCTCCCGTCCTGTGGGGACCAGTGGTGAAGTCCGGCTACACCCAGACGTCCAGCACGCTCTATCAGCACCAGAGCATGCTGCGTGCGGTGATGGAGGCCCTCGGCTTGCCGAACCCTCCCGCCGCGGCCGGCGGGGCTCCCTCGATGTCGGAGTTCTTCGTGCAGAAATAAGACCGCCCTTCATCAGGGCCGCGTCGCTGCCTGGCTCTTCGTCATCAGCCCATGCACCCGCAGCCAGGTCTCCAGCAGCCGCGGCCACTGGTCCAGCGACTCGTCCCCCTTGCCCAGCCCCGTCCCATGCGGGCCGTGAAAGAAGATGTGCGCTTCCGACGGTACCCCCGCCTTCACCAGAGCCTCGTAGAACTTCAGCCCCTGCTCCACCGGAACCGTCTGGTCGTCGAAGGTGTGATACCAGAACGTCGGCGGCGTTTGTTTGGTGACGAAGAGGTCCGGGGAGTATGCGGCACGAAGTGCCGCGCAGCGGTCCATCACGTGGAACAGCGCGCAATAGCTCAGGTGCGACGTGTCCGGCGAAATCGCCCCAATCCACGGATAGCCCAGCACCAGGTAGTCCGGCCTGCTCGACACCCGGTCAATCGCATCCTCGGCATCCGGATCTCCCTTCACAAACTTGGTCGCCGCCAGCGCCGCCAGGTGCCCGCCCGCGGAAAACCCAATCAGAACAATGCGGTTCGGGTCAATGTGATAGTCCCCCGCCCGCGCCCGCACCGTCTGGATCGCCCGCCGCGCATCCAGCAGCGGAACCGGCAGCAGGTAGCCGTTCGAGCTCAGCCGGTAGCTCACAATGAACGCCCGAAAGCCCCGCGCCGCAAACCAGTCGGCCACCTGCCGGCCCTCAAGATTGCCCGCCAGCCCCACATACGCCCCGCCCGGAAAAATCACCGCCGCCGAGCCGTTTGCCGTCCCCGGCTGCGGGTCGAACTCAGTAATCGTTGGAATGTCCTCGCACGCGTCCCCGTGCGCCTCCGGCGCCTTGCCCGGCCAAAGTCGATAGGTCTGGATTCCAAGAAAAGAATTGTCCTCGCCCGGAACCGCGCACGGTTCCTTTTCCGCCCGCGCGTGCTGCGCGCGCGCCGTCCCACACGCCGGCATCCCCAGCGCCGTAACCAGCGCCGCCATAACCCACAGCTTTTTCACTTGATCCCTCCCTGCGTTTCGCAGGGATTATAGCCAAACCACCTGATGCCCCGCGCAGTTCTCGGCCGCGCGCTCGGTCAGCCTCTCGGCCAGCTCCAGCCCGTAGCGTCCAAAATAATACGCCGCGCCGTGCACCCGTTCCTGCAGCGCGCCCCCAGGGTAGAGCGACTGGCAAATCGCCTCCGCATGCCGCCGCAGCGATTCCTCTTTCTGCAACTGGAAGTTCGCCGCCAGCCGCCGCAGCCGGTTCATCTGATAGCGCATCTTGCATGCCGCCGTCTCCCCGCTCCGTCCCAGCCCTGCGTCCAGGCCGCGCATCCACGCCAGCAGCGGTTCCAGCTCCGCGTCCAGCGCCTGCCCCGCCGCCGCCAGCTTCCGCTTGCCCTCCACCGGCATCGCCCGCGCGCCCAGCCGCTGCGCCAGGCTGTCTGTCGTCTCACCAAACACACCTTCCGGCTCCAGCCCATGCCGCCGCAGCAGCTCCGCCACCGCCGGCTCAATCAGCGTGGCAGAAAGCCGCGCCTCCGCCGGCGTCATCCGCCCCAATATCCTTTCAAACAGCACCGCCGACTGCGCGAAATACGCAATCTCCGCCGGGCCGCCAATCGTCAGCGACGTCCCCAGCAATTCATCCTGAAACACCGGCCGCAGCAGCGCCGAAGGCGAAATCCGCTCCGGCTCCGCCTCCAGAATCCCCACCAGCTCGTCCGTCGAGTAGCTCGTCCGCCCCGCCTGCCATGCACCCTTCGGCTCGCCCGCCTTCGCCGCCGTCCGCTTCAGCGCCACACGCGCGCCCGTCTTGTCGTCGATCAAAAACAGCAGGCTCGACTCCGCGGCCACGGCCACCTGCGCGTGATAGCCCGCCGCCTCCAGCGCCGCATTCCGTTCCATCAGCCCCGCGTGCAACTCGTCGGCCTGCTCCAGCGCCGCCCGCAGCACCCGCGCACCCATCCGGTGCGCCGCGCGGCCGCCCGCATCCAGCACCAGCAGCCCCTGCGCGGCAAACATCTTCCCGTAAAACTCCGCAAAGGCCTCGGCAAATGTCTGCCCCGGCTTGTACGCCGCCGCCAGCGCCTCCATCGCATCCGAGGATCCCACCAGCTCCCACGCCTGCTCCAGCAGCGGCAATAGCGTCTCGTCCAGCACCACGCCGCCCACCGGCCGCGCAATTTCCGGAGCCCGCCCATACTTCAGCTTCTTCAGCTCCCGACGCGCCGGAAACGTCACATGGTCAATCTCTTCAAAATCGTGGTCCTCGGTCGCCAGCCAGAAAATCGCCACATGCGGCTTGCCGGCCGCCGTCGCCTCCCGCGCCCGCGCCACCGCCGTCGCCGCCTTCAGCGCCGTATACAGCGGCCCGCCAAACAAGCCCACCTGCTGCCCGGTCACCACCACACCCGCGCCCGCCGTGAGCGCCGCCAGCGCGTCCCCAACTGCCTGTCCCCTCTCCTGTCCGGAATTCTGTGCCGCCAGCAGCTCCGCAAGCTCCGCAATGTGCGTCGGCACTGCCGGCCGCTCCTTCCACTCCCGCGCCGGCCCGTAAAACTGCCGCGCCCGCTCCTCGCCGGCGCAAAAGTCCGCAAACAGCCGGCTCGTTCCCGGCACCGTGGTCGTGGAGTGACAGTCAGCGGTCGTCAACGCGCTCTCGTTTCGTTCAGGAATCCAACGGGGGAACCGCATCTCCGCGCGCACCCGCGCAAAAACGCTGCGTTACAGCAAAAGCAGGGTGGCTGTATCCCGAAGGCACGACACTCAAGTCGACGCGACACCCGGGGCCCCAACGACAGGTCTTCGTCGTTGGGGTGAAGACCACCAGGGAGCGGCGACCTCAGCCAGTCCCAACAGGACACGATCATCCTGCTTTTGCTCTAAGGATGCCACGCCGCACCCAATCGATGCACAACTCCGCTCAGCCTCGGTCCGCGCACCTGCGTATACTTTTCCTGACCGAGCTTTCCGCTTCCTGCATTTCCCATCCCGTTCTCAGGAGACCCGCCGCCCCATGCCCAAGAAGGACAAAGCCCCCAAAGCCGCTCGCAAATCCCCGAAGCCCAAATCCTCCAAGCCCAAGACCTCCAAGCCCAAGACCTCCAAGCCCAAAGCCTCCAAATCCAAGGCCTCGAAAAAAGCCCTCGCCGTGGTCTCCACCCAGACCGCCCGGCTGCTCAGCTCCACCGTCGTCTTTGAGTGCCCGCTCTTTCGCATCCACCACGACAAGCTCATCGAGCCCGGCGGCAAGCCCAGCGAGCGCGACGTCATCCGCCACAACGGCTCGGTCGTCATCCTCGCCCTCGACAACTCCAAAAGCAAAAAGGACCCATGGGTCGTCCTTGAGCGCCAGTACCGCCACGCCGCCAATCAATATCTCTGGGAGCTGCCCGCCGGCAAGCTCGAGCCCGGCGAAGATCCTCTGGCCGGCGCGCAGCGCGAGCTCGAGGAGGAAACCGGCTACCGCGCCAAAAAATGGCGGCCGCTGGTCCGCTACTACGCCAGCCCCGGCTTCCTGGGCGAAGCCATGCTTGTTTACCTCGCCGAGGGCCTCATCGCCGGCGACGCCCATCCCGAAGAGGACGAAGAGATCGAACTCCGCCTTGTCCGCCTCTCCGATCTGCTCAAAATGATCGACAAAGGCGTCATCCTCGACGGCAAAACCATCACCTCCATCCTCCTTTACGCCCGCCGGCTGGCCCGCAAGCGCAAGTCGTAACCGCCAAAATCCATTCAGATCGCCCCAAAAGCGCAGGAATTCGCGCATTCGCCCGGGGGTTCTCCCCGCCTCCGGCACGTGTGTCCCATTTTTGTGACCCTATTCGCCGGAATCCCAATCAACCTTTCGCCGACTTTCGCCGTCATACCAAATACGGCCGGCTCTCCTCCAACCCAGCCTGCCGCAATCACACCTAATTCCAGGAAAGGCGAAAGCCGGTGGCTCAGTACAAAGGCAAGGTGAAGTGGTTCAACAACGCCAAGGGCTACGGATTTATCGGGCGCGACGACGGCCCCGATGTCTTCGTGCATTACTCGGCGATTCAGCTGGACGGCTACAAAACGTTGAAAGAGGGCGATGACGTCGAATTCGACGTCGTCCAGGGCCAGAAAGGTCCCCAGGCCGACGCAGTGATTCGACTGCGAGACACCGCAAACAGCAGCGCGGCGTAACACACGCGTTTCTGGGCCTCACGAAAGACCGCTCGCGGGCGGCCCGCCCTTCATTCGCTCGCCCGAAGAGAGCTTCTCCCGTCTTGTGCGTTCCCGGCATTTCTTGCGCGTGCCGGCAGCCTGCGCGCTCGCGCTCCGCCTTCGCGTCCTTCCTCGCGCTGCACTCGCCGCAGCAAACCTTTCCTGTCTCTTTCGCCCACCCATCTCCACAAAGCCACGTGCTACCCTCGTCCAATGCACCGGAGCGAACCTTACCCCGCGCCTCCCGCGGTAAAGGAGAGGCCCTGGCTGTTCGCGTTCCTCATTGCCCCCACCGCAATCATCGATGTCGGCCTGGTCAACGGTGCGCTGGCCTTTCTGCTGCGCCGGGAAGGCATCGGCCCCGCCCACAGCTCCGCCCTCATCGCCCTTCTCACCATCCCCCACACCATTTATTTCCTCTGGTGCCCCGTCGCAGACTTCTGGCTGAAGCGCCGTTCGTGGATTCTGCTTTCTTCCGCTGCCGCCGCCGGCACCATGATCGTTGCCTTCCGTCAGTCGAGCCTAGCTTCTCCCTGGGCCATCCGGCTCATCCTCCTCAGCTACTGCCTCAGCCTGCTCGTCGCCGCCAGTTGCGGCGGCATCATGGGCAGTTTTGTCAGCGAGGTCAATCGCCGCCGCGCCGGCAGCTTTTATCAGGCCGGCTCCCTCGCCTTCAGTGCCATCGCCGTATTTTCACTGGTGGGCCTCGCCGGTCACGTCACCCTGCCCACGCTCGGCTGGATCCTGGCCGCCTTCGTCTTCCTGCCCGCGCTCGCGGCCCTGGCTCTGCCCCCTGAGAGCAGGCCTCCGGCGCAAGCCCTGCCCGCAACCTTCGTCCGCATCGCCCACGAGTTCCGGGTCACCTTCCTCCGCTGGGATGCGATTCCTTACACGCTCCTGGTCACCCTGCCCATGTGCAGCGGAGCCATGATCGGCCTCCTGCCCGCGCTCGCCGTCGACTTCGGCGTCAGCGGAGCGCAGGTGGCCTGGATCAACGGCCTGGCCGGCGCGCTGCTCACCACCCTCGGCACCCTCAGCGTCTCGCTCATCCCCGCCCGCATCCGCGCGCCCATCGCCTTTCTGCTCGCCGGTCTTGCCAACGCCGCCACGCTTGCCATCCTCGCCCTCGGGCCCATGCGCCCCGCCATCTACTTCACCGCAACCGTGCTTTACCTCTTCACCATCGGCGCCTGCTGGGCGCTCTTCACCGGCGTCGCGCTTGAGTTCCTCGGCGACTCCGGCAAAAGCGGCGGCGCGCGCTACTCCATCATCAACTCGCTCGGCAATCTGCCCGTTGCCTACATGGCTTACCTCGACGGCCGCGGCTACGCCCACTGGGGCACGCGCGGCATGCCCGCCATCGACGCAATCCTCAGCGCCACGGCCGCCTCCCTGCTGCTCCTCTACTTCCTCGCCCACCGCACCCCGCGCCAGGTCGCCGCTTCCTAGCAATCCCGCACTCCGAAACCCTCATGCTGCACCAAATCCGGTGCAATCACCGACGCCCCAGCGCAGCGTCTATGCAATTCCTCGCCCGTCAGGCCACACCAGAGCTAAGATAAGGGCGCCATGAGTCTCCTGCGCCAGGATTCCCCCGACCAGCTCGACGATGCCGCGCGCGGCGAATCCTTCACCCGCGGTACCAGTCCCATCGTTCTCGCCAGCATCGTCGCGGCCATCGTTGTCACCATCGTCATTGCCGCTTACGTCAAGGCCGGCCAAAAGCCGCCCGCCGCCACCGGCCAGGTCCTCCAGGTCTGGGCCCACCCCATGCACACCACCACGCCTGCCTTTGACGCCAACGGCGTGCCCATTCCCCAGGACACTTCCGACCAGGTCCTCGTCTTCACCCGCGTCCGGCTCACCAACCAGAGCAAAATCCCCCTCTTCCTCATCCACGTGCTGGCCAACGCCACCCTCGCCGACGGCGTGCACTCCAGCTACGCCGCCTCGGCATCGGATTACGACCGCATCTTTGTGGCCTACCCGGACCTCGCTCAGTGGCGCGCCACTCCGCTCAACACCGAAGCCATGCTTCAGCCCGGCCAAACCCTCGAGGGCACATTTGTCACGTCTTTCACAATGAGCAAGGCTGACTGGGAGGCGCGCAAGGGGCTGGACTTCACCGTCGCCTTCCGCTATCAGCCCCTGCTCAACCTTTCGCCTGCCGCGCCCGTCACTGAGCGCTGAGCTCTTTACGGCGTCCCCGCCGGCGCAGGCGCGTTCTTCGGCGTCGATAAATACCCGCTCACCTCGTGCTTTGAGTTGATCGCGTTCACCACAATCTCATACAGCGCCGGATCCTTCCCGCTGTAAAACTGCAGCGGCTCGTCCTCGTTCCGATTCTTCTTCTCGTAGCGCCGGTCGTCGGCAAACACATCCAGCGTGAACCGGCTGTGCTTCGGGTCGGCCTTGCGCAGCTCCAGGCTCACCGTCCCCACCGGCGTCTTTCTGCCCTTCTGCAAATGGAACTCGTAGTAGCTCCGGTCGCCGCGGTGCTTCAGCAGCTCCAGCTCGCCTTGGTTGCGCGCAATCAGCCCGCTCTGCTGGCCCATGTCCCCCTTCATGCTCTGCAGCTGGCTCAGTGCCGTCGCCACCTGCGTCTGCGTCTTCCCCAGGTCCGTCCGCACTCCTCCAACGTCCGTCTTCACGTTGGTCACGTCGCTGGCCACCTGGTTCACTTGCTGCGCTGTCTGCTGCTGCGCCGCCTCCAGCCGCTTCGCATTCGCATTTTCCCGCGTGATGATCTGCTGGGCACGCGTGTTCATTTCTTTCTGCGTCAACCCCAGGCTCTTGCCCAGCTCGTCGGTCGCCACCCGCAGCCGCGCGTTGGTCTCGCGCAAATCCGCCTGCATCTTCGCGCTCTGCTGGTTCGCCTCGGCCATCGCTGCTTCCTGGTGCGCCAGCCGCGAGCTCAGCGTATAGGTCCACACCAGTGCGCCCAGCGCCGCCAGCACCGCAATCGCCAGCATTGCCAGAAACGCGCCCGAATACGTCCTCGGAGGATTCTCCAGTTCGCTCATTCCGTCCCCTTTCGTCCTGCGCGCCGTCCCTGCGGCCTTCCGCTCCGCTCGCCGCCCGCCGCACACTGCACTGCACGGGATTCTACCCCGTGCGGCATCTTTCTGCGCAGTCCCTTTTTCCGGCCGCCGTCCCGCTTCGCGCAGCGTCCGCCGTGACAACCCCCAAACCAACGCGCTATAAAGAATCTACTGCTCGTTTTTCCGTCCCGCGTCGCCGGGCACGCGGACGCATCCACATTTCATTCGCACCACCCATGCAATCAAAGGGAGAAATCAAAGCCTATGTCCACTGCGGTCGCTGGAAAGGGTCTGGAAGGCATCGTCGCTGCCAACTCCGGCATCTGCTGGATCGACGGAGAAGCCGGCGTCCTCGCCTATCGCGGCATCGACATCCATGAGCTCGCCGTCCATTCCACCTTTGAGGAAACCACTTACCTGCTCTGGAACGGCCGCCTGCCCAACCGTGTCGCCCTGCGCGAATTCGAGGCCCAGCTCGCCCAGGCACGCCAGCTTGACCCGCGCATCCTCGACCTGCTGCGCAGCTTTCCCGCCTCCGCCTCGCCCATGGAAGTCCTCCGCACCGCCGTCTCCGCACTCAGCTTTTATGACCCCGACGAGAAGGACAACACCCACGACGCCAATGTGCGCAAGGCCTTCAATCTCACCGCGCAAATCGCCATGCTCGTGGCCATCTATGACCGCATCCGCAAAGACAGGCAGATCGTCTCGCCCGACCGCTCGCTCTCCCACGCCGCAAACTTCCTCTGGATGCTCAACGGCGTCAAGCCCAGCGAAACCGCCACGCGAACTCTCGACCTCGCCCTCATCCTCCACGCCGACCACGAACTCAACGCCTCCACCTTCGCCGCCCGCGTCATCGCCGCCACGCTCTCTGACATTCATTCCGCCATCACCGGCGCCATCGGCGCGCTCAAAGGCCCCCTGCACGGCGGAGCCAACGAGGCCGTCATGCGCATGCTCCTCTCCATCGACAATGCCGGCGAAGATCCCGTCCAGCACGTCCGCGCCATGCTCGCCGCCAAACAGAAAGTCTCCGGCTTCGGCCATCGCGTTTACCGCACCGAGGACCCCCGCGCCACCCACCTCCGCCAAATGAGCGAGCAGCTCGGCAACGACTCCGGCCAGCCCAAATGGTTCCAGATGTCCCGCGCCATCGAGCTCTTCATCAAAGAGGAAAAGAAGCTCAACGCCAACGTCGACTTCTACTCCGCATCCACGTACACCACCCTCGGCATCGACATCGACCTCTTCACCCCCATCTTCGCCCTCAGCCGCATCGCCGGATGGGCCGCCCACGTCATCGAGCAGCTCGACGACAACCGCCTCATCCGCCCCCGCGCCGAATATATCGGCCCCGTCTACCCCTCCCCGTGGCTCCCCGTCGAAAACCGCCCCTGACGACACGCGCATCCCCTCCCACCCGCGTTCGTGTGCCCCATCCATTCCGCGCTCTTCGCGGAATGGGTGGGAACGCACATCGTCTCTGGAGGGAGCAGGGGCCTTCAGGCTCCTGAAAAGAGTGGCCGGAACGTTGGGCCTTCAGGCCCGGATCGACGTAAATCAACGCCAGTACAGCTGTAGTGGCGTGTGCCCCATCCATTCCGCGCTCGTGTGCCCCATCCATTCCGCGCTCTTCGCGGAATGGGTGGGAACGCACATCGTCTCTGGAGGGAGCAGGGGCCTTCAGGCTCCTGAAAAAAGTGGCCGGAACGTTGGGCCTTCAGGCCCGGATCGACGTAAATCAACGCCAGTACAGCTGTATTGGCGTGTGCCCCATCCATTCCGCGTTCTTCGCGGAATGGGTGGGAAAGGATAAGTCCCACCCGCCGCGCCTCTCCCGATGCGTTGTCCGTGTCTCCGCACTCAACTTAGTTCCTATTAACTACCCCAATGCCGACATATCGGTACTAATCGGCCTCCCGATGAGTGCATTGGCGATTTATCACCAACTAACACGGAGCAAAGAGGGACACAACATTCGTAGTTGCCGAAAACCCCGCTTTCCGTCAGACTCGGATCTAGCATCACTCTCTGCCGCCCTTTCGTCATCATTTGCCCATTGAAGGCGGGACGCCATAGGAGACTCTTTTCTGCGAAATTATCCTCTGTGCTTTGACGGCTTTCTGCATTGCGCGCAGGAAATTCGCAATGAGCCCCTCTGCGGGGGCAAACGGCAGTAAACTAGTCGGTAGCCGAAGGGCAAGATGTAAATTCCGGCTTCGATCTATGGCTTTCCAATTCTCTAGGTGAGGCCTGGGCCACTGTTTAATCGGTCACGAGCTGAAAGGCAGAACGGAAATCCCGGCTTGCACGAAGAAGGGAGACGGAATGAAGGCATGGGAACTGAGCGGATTAGGTCGCGAAAACCTCACACTTGCTGAGAAGTCTGAACCGAAACCCAAACCAAATGAAGTGCTCTTGCGGATGAGTGCTGTTTCACTCAATTACCGGGACAAGCTGGTAGCCGAGGGACTCTACAACCCGAACCTGAACTTTCCGATCATTCAGGGGGCTGATGGCGTTGGAGAGGTCGTCGACGTTGGGGAGAGCGTGACCCGTTTCCGAAGTGGCGATCGCGTCATGACCCACTACGACACGCGATGGATCGATGGTGAGCCGCAGGGAGACGAGGCCATTCATTCTCTAGGAAGCACCATCTCGGGGGCGCTAGCCGAGTACATCGTTCTGGACGAGCAGGCCGTGGTCCGAGCGCCGGATTATCTAACCGACGAAGAGGCCTCGACATTACCGTGCGCCGGCCTCGTGGCATGGTATGCGTTGGTGGAAAAGGGAAAACTGCGTCCTGACCAAACGGTCCTCGTCCAGGGAACAGGAGGCGTGTCGATCTTCGGCCTGCAAATAGCTTCCGCGATGGGAGCGCAAGTAATTGTGACATCCAGCAGCGACGAGAAGCTGGAACGCGCCAAGTCTCTTGGTGCAAGCCACGGAATCAACTATGCACAAACGCCGGATTGGGAGAAGGCTGTCCTTGATCTGACCAAGGGAAAAGGAGTTGACCATGTCGTGGAGGTCGTTGGTGGAAGGAGCTTGGTGAAATCTCTTACCGCCGTTAAGGCGGGCGGCCACATCGCGATCATAGGCTTTCTGGACGGCTTCACGTCGGACCTTCCACTCTTTCCCCTCGTCCTGAAGCAAGTCGTTCTGCGTGGATATGCAGTTGGCCCGAGGAGAGCGCTGGAGGAGATGAATCGGGCATTCACCAAATGGAACATCCGCCCCGTGATTGACACGGTATATCCATTTGCCGATGCGCCAGCCGCTTATGATCATCTCTATCGTGGACCGTTTGGGAAAGTCGTGATTCGCATTAGCGACTGATCATCAGCCGCTATGTTCTCAACTTCCGACGGACTTACCGCAAAGCTACCTTTTGAGGTACGTCGCGGCGGGCCTCGCCTGAGCTAGCGGCCCGACGCAGGCCACGCATGCGTGACCCGAACCGCCTGAAAAGTCACATTTTCGGCAACTACAGTTCTCAGTTATTGCCAACAGCCCAGGGCGCTCACTGACCACGGATTGGCTGCACAGACAGCGATTCGTACCGACAAACGCCCATTCAGCAACAATCGTCTGCCCCTGTCAACCCCTCCACCTCCACCTCCGCCCGCAACCCTTTCATTCCACCCGGCAAAATCCTCGCGCCAGTTTGCCGACAATTTCCCCCTCCCAAAACCCTGGTTCTTGACTGTGAAACTGTGCGGCTGTGACGCTGTGCCGGGTGCCGCATGTCCACCTCTCGAGCAACCGTGAGAAAGGCGGACCTGGGAAGCCGATGAGCCTCTGAGACCCGCCAACACCCCCCGCATTTATAGTTCTCCTATGCGTTCCCGTTCCCTTTGGCCGCTCCTGGCCCTGCCCTTCTGCCTTGCCCCTGCCGCCGCCGCAACTGTCTACGCCCAATCCGCCAAGCCCGCCATCACCCTCGACGAATACCTCAACACCACGGACATCACCTCCGCGCGCCTCTCGCCCGACGGCGCTTCGGCCGTCATCGCCACCGAATCCCCTGACTGGGCCAACAACGACTTCCGCGACGACCTCTGGCTCTGGAATGCCGACACCGGCCTCCGCCCGCTCACCCATTCCGGCAGCGAGGAGAAACCCAGTTGGAGCCCCGACGGCAAATCGATCGCCTTCATCTCTGACCGCGCCCTGCCCGGCGAGCCCGCCGCCGCCCATGACGACCCGCAAAGCGACTCAGCCCGCGCCGCCCGCCTCTGGGTCATCTCGCTCGCCGGCGGTGAGGCACTCCCGCTCTACACCCAAAAGCTCGACGTCCACGCCTTCGCCTGGTCGCCCGACAGCAAAGACCTCTACCTCTCCGTCACCCAGCCCCTCACGCCCGCGCAAGCCGCTGCCGAAAAAGCCGAGTGGAAAGACGTCATCCGCTGGCGCGCACAATACCGCGGAGACACTCTCCTCCGCATCGCCGTCGAGCCCGCCCTTGAGCGCGACATCACCAATCCGCTCCCCAAAACCCCCGCAGCGCATTCCACCAAAACCAGCTCCGCGAGCCCAAACACTCCCGCCTCAGAGGCGGCCCAGCTCGACCAGCTTCCCGCCGATGCGCATTCCCTCACCACCAGCCCAATCTCCATCACGCAAATCGCCCCCGCGCCCAACGGCAAAACCATCGCCTTCCTCACCGGCCCACCGCACCATCGCGTTGAAAACCCCGCCGACTACGAGATCTACTTCGTCTCGCCCACCGGCGGCACGGCCCGCCGCATCACCCACAACCAGGGCCTCGAATCCAATCTCGCCTGGACCCGCGACAGCCGCTGGCTCTGCTTCCAGGTCCCGCCCGGCTCCGGCTCCATTGACGGCCCATATAAGGATGTCCAGGGCCGCCTCTACCGCATGAATCCCGCCACCGGCGCAGTCGAGCGCCTCGGCGCCGACTTCTCCGGCTCCCTCGACCACTTCACCCTCCTGCCCGATGGCCGCGAGATCGCTCTCGGCATGCTCGGCGTCCAGACTCAGCCGTATCTCATCCACGGCGTCAAAGCCACGCCCCTCCCCGGCCTCGCCGGCACTTACTCCGACATTGATTCCGGAATCGCCACAGGCGAAGTACTCCTCAGCTATTCCAACCTCAACAAGCCCACCCAGGCCTATCTCGCCGTCAACCCCCTCCGCCCAGACCATCTCAAGGCCCTCACCGCCTTCAACCCCGTCTTTGCCCAGCGCGCGCAGCCTGAGTGGCAGACCTTCTCCTGGAAATCCGACGACGGCCGCACCATTCAGGGCGTGCTCATCTTCCCGCCCGGCAAGAAAGACGCCCGCCACCTGCGTATGCTCACTCTCATCCACGGCGGACCCGAGGACGCAGACGGCAATCGCTTCGGCGCTGACTGGTATGACTGGGCCACCTACGCCGCCGACAACGGATGGCTAGTCTTCCGTCCCAATTACACAGGCTCCGCCGGCTACGGTGACCAGTTCATGCTGGATATTCAGCCCCACATCGTCTCCAAACCAGGCCGTGACATCCTCACCGGCATCGATGCCCTCGTCAAAGCCGGCTACGCCGACCCCGATCGCCTCGCCATCGGCGGTTACAGCTACGGCGGCTACATGACCAACTGGCTCATCACCCAGACCACGCGCTTCAAAGCCGCCGTCACCGGCGCAGGCGCAGTCGAGCACGCCGCCAACTGGGGCAATGACGACCTCACCTACGACGACGCCTGGTACCTCGGCGGCCGCCCCTGGGAAAACCCCTCCATCTACCAGAGCGAAGCCGCGCTCTTCCAGTTCAACAAGGTCAAAACCCCCGTCCATCTCGTCCAGGGCGGCGCGGACGTCCGCGTCAGCTTCCTTGAGGGCGTCCTCATGGAGCGCGCGCTCCAATCCCTCAACATTCCTCACCAGTTCCTCGTCTTCCCCGGCGAAGGCCACGGCCTCGGCAAAAATCCCTGGCACGGCTACATCAAGGTCCGCGAGGAACTCAAGTGGCTCAACAAATATGTCCCTGAATCAGCAGCACGCAACTCGCCACGTGCCCTTTCCGCGCCGCTCGCGTCCCATTCCTTATGGAACCCTGCGCGCCCCCTCATGCATCCCTTTGTTAGCTCAGAGTAAGGAATACAAGTCCGCTTGCCCATGAACCCTGTCGACCAGGATCGCCAGCACGCATTCCAGCAGACGCTCCAGAGCGCCCGCCGCACCATGCTGCTCCGCGAAATCCTCAAGCTCGCCGTGGACAGCTTCCGCACCGCCAAGCTCCGCTTCGCCCTCACCGCTCTCGGCATGGTCATCGGCACCATGTCCGTCATCCTGGTCGTCACCATCGGCCTCACCGGCAAGCAGTACGTCCTTCAGCTCATCCAGAAGTTCGGCACCAATTCCGTCGAGGTCGAGTACTCCGGCGGCGGCGCCATCGGCGGCGATCGCGTCCTCTACAACGACTACCTCACCCGCGACGACGAGAAAGCCGTCCTCGCCCAGCTCCCCGGCATCATGTACTCCTCGCCCGTCCTCGAGATGCGCGCCCCCATCAACTTCGGCAGCGGCGTCACTCGCGACACTCTCGTCCTCGGCGTCAGTCCCCAGTACCGCTACATCCACTCGCTCCTGGTCCCCAACGGCCGATTCTTCGACGACACCGACGACCAGGCCCACATCAAGTGCGCCGTCGTCAGTGAGAAGTTCGCGCATGACCGCTTCGGCAGTCCTGACGCCGCCGTCGGCCAGACCTTTGAAATCCGCGGCATTCCCTTCACCATTGTCGGCGTCTTCCGCATGTCGGTCGACGACTTCGGCCAGTCGGAAATCGCCGACCAGACCATCCTCATCCCCTTCTCCGTCGCCCGCTACTTCACCGGAACCGAGAACGTCAAACAGATTTACTTCTCCATGCGCAGCATGAACGAAGTCCCTGACGCGGCCAAAGAGATCGTCCGCATCATCTCCTCGCGCCATCGCCCCGGCTCCATTTACAAGGCGCAAACCCTCAAAGAGCTCATGAACACCGCCTCTGAAAGCGCAAACGCACTCACCGCCGTCCTCGTTCTTGTCGCCGCCGTCACCCTCGCCGTCGGCGGCGTCGGCATCATGAACATCATGCTCGCCAACGTCCGCTCCCGCATCCGCGAAATCGGCATCCGCAAGGCCCTCGGCGCAACCTATCGGGAAATCAAGCTCCAGTTCCTTGCTGAAGCTGTCATCATCTCCCTCACCGGAGGTGTCGTCGGCACCGTCCTCGGCATCGCCATCCCGCTTTCCATCCGCTTCTTCACCAATTACAACCTGCCCTTCTCCTGGCTCTCGGTCTTCATCGCCCTCGCCGCCGCCGCCGCCGTCGGCATCGTCTTCGGCACCGTCCCTGCCACCCGCGCCGCCCAGCTTGACCCCGTGGAGGCCCTCAAATATGAGTGAGTCCCCGAAGAGCGAGTCCAGAGCCCCCCGGCGCGAACCCACCATCCTCCCGCCCGAGCCGCCGCCAGATCCCACACCGAATCGCCAATCCGTGCCCGAACCCGACGATCCACCTTCTCAGGGCCCATCTCTCGTCCTCCTTTACTCCATCCTCGGTATCGTCCTCCTCATCTCCATGTTCATCGCCGCCCTCATCGTCCGCCCCTTCTACCTCCGCCGCTAAGGCGCCGTTCTTGCCGCCGGCCCATTGCAAAGGAACACATCATGCCCACTCAGGCCGAAAAAGCTGCCGTCTTCCAAACCCTTCACCACGGTCCCGGCATCTTCGTCATCGGCAATCCGTGGGACGCAGGCTCCGCGCGCATCCTCACCGCTCTCGGCTACCCCGCGCTCTCCACCACCAGCGCCGGCCTCGCATTCTCCCTCGGTCGCACCGACGGCACAGCGAGCGTCACTCGCGACGAGGCACTCGCCAACGCCCGTGCCATCGTCGAGGCCACTCATCTTCCCGTCGCAGCCGATCTCGAGAACGGCTACGGCCACACGCCCGAGGCCGCCGCGGAGACCATCCGTCGCGCCGCCGAAGTTGGACTCGTCGGCGGCTCCATCGAGGATGCAACCGGCGATCCCGCCCATCCCATCTACGACTTCTCCCACGCCGTCGAGCGCGTAGCCGCCGCGGCCGCCGTCGCCGGCTCGCTCCCTTTTTCTTTCATGCTTGTGGGCCGCGCGGAAAATTTCCTCCATGGCCGCCCAGATCTCGACGACACCATTCGCCGCCTGCAAGCCTTCGAGGCTGCCGGAGCCCAGGTCCTCTACGCGCCCGGCATCACGCGCCCTCAGGACATCCGCACCCTCTGCGCTTCCCTGGGCAAACCTGTCAATGTTTTGGTGGGATTGAAAAACGCTCCGCCGCTCACCGTTCAGCAGCTCGACGAGCTCGGCGTTCGCCGCATCAGCCTCGGCTCCGGTTTCAGCCGCGCCGCTCTCACGGCTTTTTTCCACGCCGCCCGCGAGGTCCGCGACGACGGCACCTTCCACTTCACTGAGGAATCGCTCTACCTGTCGGAGCTCACCGCGCTCTTCCGCTCACCGGACGCATAGGCACGTTCCCTAGCCGTTCCGGACCCGTTCAGAACCCGCGCAACATGCGCTCACTCCTGCGCAGCGTCCTGTCCCCGCTCCGCAATCAGCACCGGAATTCCGTCCACCACCGGATACACGCGCCCGCACGCCGCGCACTTCACACTCGCAACTTCTCGCACCAATGCGCCAAGGCACGCCGGGCATGCCAGCGCTTCGGCCCACGCTGACCAATCTTTCAGGTTGTCTCTGGATTCCGGCATCTTGCTCAGCCGTTACTGGATCGTCGCGTCCGGCACGTCCAATTGTCCGTGCCCGCGCGCTGGCCGCTTCGCGAACTCCGCTTCAATCTGCTCGTTCGTTCCCGCCTTGGCAAACTCATAGGCCACGCGAATTCCGTTATAAATCGCGTTGTCGTTCGACGACCCATGCCCGATGATGCACACTCCGCGCACGCCCAGCAGAGTCGCGCCGCCGTATTCGGTGTAGTCCAGCCGCCGCCGAAACTCGTTAAATGCCTTCCGCGACAACAGTGCGCCCACCTGCGCCGTCACCGTCCGCGTCAGGCTTTCCCGCAGCACATCGCGCACAAACCGCCCAAGGCCTTCGCTCGTCTTCAGCGCCACGTTGCCCACAAACCCGTCGCACACAATCACGTCTGCGTGCCCGTTGAAGATGTCCCGCCCTTCCACATTTCCGATAAAGTGGATCGGGAGCGCTTTCAGCAGCGGCAGCGTCTCGCGAGTCAGCTCGTTGCCCTTCGTCTCTTCCTCGCCAATTGAGAGCAGTCCCACCCGCGGCTTGTGAATCTTCAGCACGCTCCGCGCATACATCTCGCCCATCACCGCGAACTGCTCCAGGTTATGCGCCTTGCAGTCCACATTCGCACCCACGTCCAGCAGCACGCATGGATTGCCCTTCGAGGTCGGCATCGGCGTCGCCAGCGCCGGCCTGTCCACGCCCGGCAGCGCGCCCAGCACCATCTTCGCCGTCGCCATCGCCGCCCCCGTGTTGCCCGCCGTCACAAAGCCCGAGGCCTTGCGCTCGCGCACCAGCTTCAGCCCCACGCGCATCGAGCTGTCTTTCTTCGTCCGCACGGCGTGCGCCGCCTTCTCGTCCATCCCTATCCGCTCTGAGGCGTGGTGGATGACGATCGGCAGATCTTCATTTTCAAGGTGCTCATCCAGCAGGTCGCGCAACTCCGGCTCCGGTCCCACCAGGTGCACACGCACCGGCAGCGCACGGCATGCCAGAATCGCTCCCCGTATCTCCGGCTCGGGAGCCTTGTCGCTCCCCACCGCATCCAGCGCGATATCGATGAGCATCGCCGCTCCCGCGCTTACTTTGCCGCTTCCTTCACTTCCACCGCCGCGCGGCCTTTGTACATGCCGCACTTCGGGCACACACGATGGGGAAGCTTCTTCTCGTGGCAGTTCGGGCACTCGCTCAACCCGGTCGCAGTCAAAAAGTCATGCGCCCGGCGGTTTGCAGTTCGGCGCGTTGAGTGGCGCCTCTTCGGATTCGGCATCGCAAATTTCCTTTCGCGTCCCGGCCCTGCCGCCCGGCTCTCCCGCAGCTCTCGTGCCCGCTGCTCTGCCGTCCGGCCCGGCCTTGAACACTCCCACTGTCTCGGGATTCCTCTTACTCGCTCTTCACCCGCCCGCGCAACCCCTGCAGCGCTTCCCAGCGCGGGTCCGCAGGACCCTCCTCGCAGGTACACGTCTCCAGGTTCCGGTTCTTGCCGCAGCGCACACAAAGTCCTTTGCAGTCAGGCTTGCACAGCGTCCGGGCAGGCAAGGACAAAAGCACCTGCTCCCGCAGCACATCCTCAAGCAAAAGACTGTCTCCTTGATAATAACCGATTTCCGTCTCGCCTGTGGAGATCGCCCGCTCCGGCGAACCCGCATCCGCGCCAAGTGGCCGGAAAATCAGGTCATACTCGGCTTCCAGCGGCAGTTCCACCGGCTCCACGCACCGCGCGCACGGCACCTCAAACCGCCCCGCAAACCGTCCCTTCAGCCGGATATCGGCCACAATCTCCTTCGGTCCCCGGTGCTCGTGGATCACCTCGGCCCTGCCTTCGGCTCGCAGCGCCCCCACCTGCTCCGCCTCGTCGCCAAAATCCACCACCCCCGGCCCCAGTTCCACGTCGAACTCCGCCGGCTCCTGCTCCAGTGCGCTTACCTTGAACTCCATACCTACGAGCCTACCGCAATTCCGGTGCTCCCGCCGCCCAATTCCCCGCTCCCGTTTTCGAGATCATTTCCCCCTCCTGTTGCCGGATGCCCCACCCATGCTTTTCCCAGTCCATCCAACCACCACCGTGGGTGCCCCATCCACGCGGCGCACTCTGCCGCATGGGGGTGGGAATCGCAAAATGTCCGCACCCCGAAAATCTCTGTCATCTTGAGCGGAGGTCGCCCGCACAGGGCGACCGGAGTCGAAAGATCTGCGGTTGCTTTTCACAATTCCCGCTCGGCCCGCTCAGCCCCAATCCCCGATGAATTGTCATCCTGAGCGACCGAAGCTTGAGCGTGGGGAGCCGAAGGACCTGCATTTGTCTTCGGCGGGTGGCCCCATCCATGAAACGGCTTCATCGTTTCATGAGTGGGCCTGCACGGACCTAAAACCCTCTCGGCGCGTGCCCCATCCTTCATTTTCTTTGCAAAGCATGGGAGAGCACGAACCTCTCGCGCTCTCCGGCCCTCTACTCCCTCCTCGCCGCCGCGTGTTAGCCTCACGGTAGGGTCGCGACCGTTGCTACGCCCGTGGTTTCGCCCGCTGCTCTGCGGCCACCCCCCAAAAACCACCGGAGAACCGCGCATGAGCGCCGTCGAATACGACCTCACAATCATCGGTTCCGGTCCCTCCGGACAGCGCGCCGCCGTGGCCGCCTCCAAGCGCAAAAAGCGCGTCGCCGTGGTGGAGGCGCGCTCGGTCGTCGGCGGCGTCTGCATCAATACCGGCACCATTCCCTCCAAGACCATGCGCGAAGCCGTACTCCATCTCTCCGGCTACAACTACCGCTCGGTCTACGGCATGAATTACCGCGTCAAGGAAAAGATCACCATGGCCGACCTGGCCTTCCGCGTTCAGGCCGTCATCAAGACTGAGGTCGACGTCACCGAGGCCCAGCTCTCCCGCAACGGCATTGACGTTCTCCACGGCATCGCCCGCTTCGTCGATGCCAATCACGTCCGCGTCGAAGGTCCCCAGGCCGACATGACCCTCCAGTCCGACCGCATCATCATCGCCGTCGGCACGCGCCCCGCATGCTCGCCCAAGGTCCCCATCAACGGCACAACCATCGTCAACAGTGACCAGGTTCTCGACCTGCCCAACCTGCCCCGCACCCTCATCGTCGTCGGCGGCGGCGTCGTCGGCGTCGAATACGCCTGCATGTTCGCCATCCTCGGCGTGCGCGTCACCCTCATTGAAAAACGCGCCCGGCTCCTCGAATTCGCTGACCAGGAGATCGTCGAAGCCCTCAGTTATCACCTCCGCGACAGCCGCGTCACCCTCCGCCTCGGTGAGGAAGTCGACTCCGTCGAGGAGCTGCCTGACGCCACCGTCATCGCCAATCTGCAAAGCAAAAAGCGCGTCTCCGGCGATGCCCTGCTTTACGCCGTCGGCCGCCAGGGCAACATCGACGATCTCAACCTCGCCGCCGCCGGCCTTGAGGCGGATGCCCGCGGCCGCATTCCCGTCGACGAGAACTACCAGACCAAAGTGCCCCACATTTTCGCCGTCGGCGACGTCGTGGGCTTTCCCTCGCTCGCTTCCGTCTCCATGGAGCAGGGCCGCATCGCCGCCGCACGCGCATTCGACGACCACGCCATCTCCTCCAATCCCAGCTTGTATCCCTACGGCATCTACACCATCCCGGAAATCAGCTTCATCGGCAAAACCGAGGAGCAACTCACTGACGAGGACGTGCCCTATGAAGTCGGCATGGCCTACTATCGCGAGACCGCGCGCGGCCAGATTCGCGGCGACACCACCGGCCGCCTCAAGCTCGTCTTCCACCGCGACACTCGAAAGGTCCTCGGCGTCCACATCATCGGCGAGGGCGCCAGCGAACTGGTCCACATCGGCCAGGCCGTGATGACACTCGGCGGCACCGTCGACTACTTCATCGATACCGTTTTCAATTACCCCACGCTCGCCGAGTGCTACAAGGTCGCCGCCTTCAACGGACTCGGCCGCCTCCACCGCTATCCGTCGGAGTAGCCTGCATGAGATTGTCTGCCGCCGTGTGCATCCAACCAACCGGGTCTTCGGCCAGTCTCCGGCCCACGGGAGGGTCTCAATGACTACCGCCATCGGCGTCGTCATCACCGAGCACATCGTCAGCGGCAAGCTCGTCGACCAGCGGCTCACCGGTACTCCGCTCCGCTTTCCCGCTGATGACAACGAAACCGACGCTCTCGTCGCTCTCCCCGGCGGAGAAATCATCGACATAGTGGCCGCGCAAATCGCACAGCTCGCCACCCATCCCGTGGACGCCATCGGCATCGCTGTGCCCGGCGTCGTCGGCCACGGCGTCGTCGAGGATTCGCCCAATCTCGCCCAGCTCAAGGGCATGCGCATGGCCGAGGAGCTCAGCCGCGTCCTCGCCGAAAAAGGCATCATCGCCCCGGTCCACATCGCCAATGACGCCGACGCCATCGCCGCCGGTGTCGCCGCCACCCGCGGCCAGCTCAACAAGCTCACCCGCGTCTGGACCATCGGCAACGGCATCGGTTATGGCCGCTGGCCTTACGTCGAAGGCGTATGGGAGGGCGGCCACATCACCGTCAGCCTCGACCCCAGGGAGCGCTACTGCGGATGCGGCGGCGTCGGCCATCTCGAAGGCATCATGGGATACCGCGCCATGCGCATGCGCTTCCTCGATCTCGAACCCGAAGAAATCTTTGCGCTGGCCAAAAAGGGTGACGCACGCTGCCGCGAGTTCGTCGATCTCTGGCATCGCGCACTCGCCGCCGCCACCGCTTCCTTCATCCACCTCGCCGGCCCCGGCCGCTTTTACTTCACCGGCCACAACGTCGGCTTCCTTGACCTTCCCGTCCTTCGCGGCCACCTGGAAACCATGGTCAAAATGAGTCCGCTCCTCAGCTACTCGCTCGAAGTCCTCGAGCCCGACGACGAAACGGCCCTCCTCGGTGCGGGCGTCAGCGCCATCCGCGCCCTCGCGCGTTAATCAGGCTCAACATGCCGCGCAACAAAAAGGGCTGCCCTCTACGGCTGCCCATTGCATTTCCCCGTGAATCTTGACTCCGAGCTCAGCGCGCCTGCAGGTACGTCCGCGACATCCGGTCGTGCCAGCTCAGACCTTCCTCGTCGAACAGCGCCCACATCAGCCCAAGTCCCACCGGCAGCATCGACACGGCCATCGCCAGCACGCGCCCGCGCAACTGCTCCCGGCTCGGCTTCCCGTTCTCAAAATCCCGCAGCCGCACCCGTGCATACCACATGCCCGGCGTGGTCCCGGCCAGCAGCATAAACAGCGCGTAATACGCCGCGCCCAGTCCCACCAGCAATCCCGCCGCGCCCATCTCCGCCATCCGCATCGTCGGCGGCGCGTGCAAATGCCCGGCAGCCCAGTACGCCGCGCCACACGCCGCCGCCACCACCAGCAATGCATCCATCAGCGCCGCCAGCAGACGCTTATGCATCGGCGCAAGTTCCAGCGCCGGTTCCACGGCCAGCCCGGCCCGCTCTTCGGCCGGCTCATCCACCGGCTGTGCGTCCAGTTGAATGCTCGACCACCCGGTCCCGTTCCAATCCGCCGCCGCAGCCGCCTCTTCGGCCGCCGCCATTGCCGCAGTCATCCCCTCGGTCGAAATCGTCGTCGGGTCCACTTCAAAAATGCTCAGTTGCCCGAACAGCTCTCCGGTCGCATTGGGGTCCGCTCCCGAGATCCGCGGCCGCATCCGCCGCGTCGCCACCAGCTCGCGCGGAAACTCAATCAGATTCGCGGAAATCGTCTGCGCCGGCTCCACCGGCTCCAGTGCCCGCTCCAGCGCGAAGGTCTCGCTCGACCACAACTCCGGCTCCAGCTCGTCCCGTCCCTGCTCCTCGCGCCGCGCATAAGCCATCGGCGGCGCAACCCGCGGCGGCGGCGTATCCGGTTCCCACCGGATCTCCAAACCCTCCATCGGCCTCTGCACTATCGGAACCTCGGCCATCTCCTGCGCTGGCGCCGCGTGCGCCTCGCTCGCCGGAAATCTGTCCTGCTCGTCGGTCTCCGCGGCCTCGTCCGCCGCGGCCGACTCCCACTGGAACAGTGCCTCTTGCGCCGCCACCTGGGCCTCCAGCGCCTTCCGGGTCGCAGCCTCCGCCGCGCGCATTGCCGCCCGCGCCTCGGCCGCCTGCAGCTCACTAAAGCTCGGTGCCTTGGCATACCGCGCCGCCACGCGCGCCGCAGCCTGCGCTGCCTTGCTGTGCTTCGCCAGGTGAGGATGGGATGCTTCCGGCTGCTCGGCGTCCGGCTGCGCCTTGCGGCTCTTGTGCGCCGCAAGACGCCGGTTCACTTCTTCTTTCCACTGGGGTAACGCTACGGGCTGGCTCAACAGTGTGCTCAAATTTCCAGTTCCCCTTCTGAAGTGCTCCGCCGGTTCTTGTCTCCGGCCGGAATCTCGTTCAGGTCCGCTGCCCGTCTTGCTTTCGCCTGATCTGCTGCCCGGTTTGGAACATCGCGCTCAGTGCAGCCGGGAGCTTACGCGGAAAACCGATATTTGCACCCGGCCCGTCTCCCGCGAACGCCTCGCGCCTGCCGGGTTATTCTGCTGCCAGAGCCGCTCAGTCTGCGTCCCATCCTTCAGGCTGCATTTGTTATGCTTGCCTTGGATTCGGGATGCACCCTCGTAATTTCGTGTTTATCACGCTGCTGGCCCTCTGTCACCTGCAAGTTAGCGGGCAGGTGTTGACCAATGCGCTACCTCGCCGACAACCCGCAATTCAATCCTCCTTATCCTCGAACGCGCAGTCTTCGCAGCCGTTCTCCGGCGCGGCGCAAAGCTCCTCTCGGCCCGACGATCCTTTACCCGATGATCCAGGCCAGGAACTCCTCCCCGTCGCCAAGCCCGAGCCGCAGCCCGCCGCCGGCGTGCCCGTCTCCTGGAGCGCCGACACGCAAACCTGGGCCGGACATGTCGTCACACTCTCCGGCGGCGTCGAAATTCATTACGGCGGCTACACCCTCCGCGCCGACAAGGTCGTCTACAACCAGCTCACCACCGATCTCCACGCCGACGGCCACCTCCTCGTCACCGGCGGAGAGGAGGATGCCTTCATCCGCGCCGACCACGGTGAAATGCGCCTCAATGAGCACACCGGCCGATTCTTCAATGTCACCGGTTCGCTCGGCGTCCGTACCGCCGGCCGCACCACCGTGTACTCCACGCCCAATCCCTTTCTTTTCTCTGGTCGTGTCCTGCTCCAGACCGGCAAAGGCCAGTACCGCGTCATCGACGGCGCCATGACCAACTGCCGGCTGCCTCACCCTGACTGGCAGCTCATCGCCCGCTCCATCCGCGTCTCCAACGGCGAGGCCTCCACCGCCAACACCTTCTTCAAGGTGCACGGCGTCCCCGTCTTTTACCTCCCTTACCTGCGCCATCCCGTCAATCAGAACGGCCGCGAAAGCGGCCTGCTGATTCCCGTCATCAGCAACTCCTCCATCAAGGGCCTCATCCTCGGTGAGCAGGTTTACATCGCCCTCAGCCGCAGCACTGACATGGTCCTCGGCGCCGAGTACTACTCCAAACGCGGCTTCGCCCCCAACGGCGACTTCCGTTTCAAAGGCGCCGGCCTCAACTTCCTTAATGTCCGCTGGAATGCACTCCTCGACCGCGGCGGTCCTGCCATCCCGCCCGCCACCGGCCTCGTCAACCAGGGCGGCATTGACGTTGTGGCCCTCGGCCGCGAGGACATCACGCCCCACACCCGCCTCGCCGGCGATGTCGAATATCTCTCCAGATACGTCTACAAGCTCGTCTTCAACGACAATTACAATCAGGCCGTCACTTCTGAAGTGCACAGCGTCCTCTCGCTGACCGATGAGCGCCACGGCTACATTCCCTCAGCCTATCTCGCCCGCCTGCAGGCCTTCGCCAGTTCCACGTCCGGCGACGAAGCCCGCATTCTCCACCTGCCCACCCTCCGTTTCGACGTGCTCGACCGTCCCCTCGGCGCAAGTCCGCTCTACTGGAGCTTCGGTTCTTCGCTCAGCTACCTCAGCCGCTCTGAGCCCGGCTTCCACGCCCGCAACATCGGCCGCATTGACATCTATCCGCGCCTTTCGCTCCCCATCCACGCCGGCGGATGGGACTTCCTGCCCGAGGTCGCCTTGCGCGACACCTCCTACTCCGGCAGCCAGCGGCCCGATCTCACTGGTGCCAACCGCGGAACACCCTCCATCAGCCACGAGCCGCTCAACCGCTCTGACCTTGAGGCCTCCATCGATCTGCGCGGCCCCGCCCTCGAGCGCGATTTCCTCCTCGCCCGCTGGAATCGCACCCTCCGCCACGTCATCGAGCCCGAGTTCTACTACCACTTCGTCGGCGGCATCGGACCCCCGGCCCGCAACGTTCTCATAGTCGACACCACCGATATCGCCACCGACACCAGCGAGGCCGGCTTCAGCCTCACCCAGCGCTTTTACCTGCGCCCCAACAAGCCCGTGCCCTGCCCGCCAGACGCTGCCGGCGTGCGCAAGCCCGGCTCCTGCCCCACTCCCCCGCGCGAATGGGCCAGCTGGCAGGTCGCCCAGAAGTTCTTCCTCAACGCCGATTTCGGCGGCGCGCTCATCCCCGGCCGCCGCAACGTCTTTGACTCCACCCTCGACCTCACCGGCGTCGCCTTCCTAACCTCTCCCCGCAACATCGCACCCATCACTTCGCGCCTGCGCTTTGAGGCCATTCACAACCTCCGCATCGAGTGGGACATGGATTACGATCCTCGCGCCGGTCGCATCGGAGCCGACAATCTTTATGCCGGCTACAGCTGGGGCCGCACCACCGTCGGCCTCCGCCACGCGCTGCTCAACGCCGTCGACGAAAACGGCGTCTCCGCCTCCATCATCCAGAGCCAGCAGCTCCAGCCCTTCCTCCAGATCGGCAAACCCAATCAAGTCGGCTTCAACCTCTCCGCCAACGGCGGCTACGACTTCGTGCATGGCGCGCTCCAGTACGCCGGCGTACAGGCCATCTATAACTGGAACTGCTGCGGCATCAGCCTCGGCTACCGCCGCTTTGCCCTCGGCTCGGTCCGCGACGAAACCCAATACCTTTACAGCTTCACCCTCGCCAACTTCGGCTCCGTCGGCGACATCCGCCGCTCCAACACCGTCTTCCGCGACCCCTCCCAGCCGCCTGCCTACTAGCGCCTGCGCTTAACCTCTGCTTGCCTTTCTCTGTCTCGCGCGTCCACTCTTCCAGAGCCCCAAACCGTTTCTTCCCGCTCGGCCCGTATGCGGTTCCCTGCGGTATCCTTGAGGGTAAGAGGATCCTCTATTGTCTCGTCGTAGCGTTCTCGCCGGATTGCTGCTGCTCGTCGCCGCCGGCTGCAAGGCTCAAACTCCGCCCTCCGCTTTGTCCGGCCACCAGCTCGACCGCCGCGTGGAGCTCATGGTTCGCTCGCAGTACAACGTTCCCCAGGACTATGCGGTCACCGTCGGCCAGCCGGGACCCAGCCAAATCTCCGGCTATGACACCCTGCCCGTCACCGTCGGCCACGGTTCGCATTCCAGCGTCGTCAACTTCCTCCTCTCCAAGGACGGCAAGACCCTCGCGCGGCTTGAGACCTTTGACCTCGACAACAATCCCGCGCTCCACATTGACATCGCCGGACGGCCCATCCGCGGCAATCCCCAGGCCAAGGTCACCGTCATCAACTTTGACGATCTCGAGTGCCCCTATTGCGCGCGCATGCACGAGTCGCTCTTCCCGGCCACGCTCGACCACTACAAGAACCTCGTCCGCTTCGTCTACAAGGATTTTCCCCTCACCACCATTCACCCCTGGGCCATGCATGCCGCCGTCGACGCCAACTGTCTGGCCGCGCAGAGCGGGCCCGTCTACTGGACCTACGTCGATTACCTGCACGCCCACGGCGATGAAATAACGGGATCGGATCGCAATTTATTGCGGAGCTTTGCGGCACTGGACCGCATCGCCCGCCAGCAGGCCGCCTCCGGCAAGCTCGACGCGGCCAAACTCGACGCCTGTCTGGCCAAACAGGATGAAACCAATGTCAAAGCCGAAACCAAGCAGGGCGATGCCCTCGGCGTCGATGGCACCCCCGCCCTTTTCATCAACGGGGAGCGCGTCAGCGGCGTTGTCCCGAAGGACCAACTCTGGATGGTGATTGACCGCGCCCTGCGCGCCGCGGGTGAGGAGCCCCCCGCGAACACGCCGGCGCAGTCCCAGGGCCAGCCCGGCGCGGGCAGGTAAGCTCCGCCGCGCCCAAAATCCTCACCGCTTCGCGTTTCGCCTCGCGTTGCACGGCGATGAGCGGGTCTTTCTCAGTTCGCCCCGGCCACGGGATTGATACGGCGCGGAATCTATCCTGCCCGCGATGTATCCTTTTAGACCGGAGGCCATTTCGGCTCCCAGGAGTGTTCAGCTTGCTCGACGAAGTTCGCCCCATTGCCCGTCGCGGCTTTGCCGTCCTCGTGGTTTCCACTGGCCTTCTTCTCGCCGGCGTCGCCGGATGCCATCGCACGCCTTCGTCAGACGTGATGGCCACCGTCAACGGAAAGGAAATCACCAAAGCCGAGCTCGACCGCGCCTACAAAAACTACATCTTGAGCATGGGCCAGACCCCCCAGCAGCCCACGCCCGAGCAGGCCGACATCCTCCGCCTCAACATTCTCCGCCAGATGATCGACGACGACGTCCTCCAACAGCGCGCCGCCAAGCTCAACCTCGCGGCCACTGACGAGGACGTCAACGCCCGGCTCACTGAAATGAAGCTGCCCTACACTGAAGAGGAGTTCGCCCGCCAGCTCAAACAACGCGACCTCACCCTCGACGACCTCAAGAAGCAGATTCGCCGCTCCCTCACCCAGGACAAGCTCGAAAACAAGGAAATCTACTCCAAAATCAACATCACTGACGCCGACATCAGCAAGTACTACGCCGCGCACAAGGCCGAATTCAGTCTCATTGAGCCCCGCTACAACCTTGCCCAGATCGTAGCCAGCGCCGTTCCCGTCCAGAGCGACAGCAACATGGCCGGCAACCGCGTTTACAACGACGCCACCGCGCGCCAACGGATCCAGACCGTTCTCAACCGCCTCGACAGCGGCGAGGACTTCGGCACCGTCGCCATGACCGCTTCTGACGCCGCCAACAACGCCTCCAACGGCGGCAACATGGGCTTCATCGGCGAATCCGCGCTCAAGACTGACCCCGCCGCCTTCGATGCCATCAGCAAGCTCAAGCCCGGCCAGATCACCGGCATCCTGCCCATGTATGACAACACCGGCCCCGGCCACCACGTCGTCGCTTACTCCGTCTTCAAGCTTCTCTCCAGGGAGCCGGCCGGCCAGCGCGAGCTCGACGACCCCAACGTGCAGCAGGCCATCCGCCAGTCCCTGCGCGAGGCGCGCGCCCAACTCCTCAAGAACGCTTACTTTGAAGTGCTCCACGACCAGGCGAAGATTCGCAATTACTACGCCGAGCAAGTTCTCAAGAACGGCGTGCAGTAAGCCCGCGGTTCCGGCATCGGTTCGCCGCAAACTCTCGCCAGGTCTTCCGTGTCGTACTGGCGTCATCCCGAATCCCCGCCCCTGCAACCGCCCCGCCCCATCTGAAGCAAAAAAAATGCGGCCCCCGTTCTGGAACGGAGGCCGCTTCTTGCTTGTTCGCTACATCTTGCGTCCGTCTTACTCGCTGCTTGAGGGCATGGTGACGCCGCCCGCGGCACTCTTCAACTTCTTTTCCTCGTTCTCCTTGCGGGCTCCCATTGCCTTCGTGCGCCAGTCCTCTGCCTGAGCCAGGTCGTCCTTCACCGCGGCCGAATCCTCATAGTCCAGATCCGCCTTCCTGCGGTAGACAAGGTTCATGTACGCCATCGCAGCGTCGTAATTCGGACGATTGGCAAGCGCCTGGTTCAGGTACTGCCGAGCTTCATCCACCAGGGCCGTGTTTTCCTCTTTGATCTTGGCCATGATCTTTTTCGGAGCCTTGAGGTTGCCCTCGCCGTCGTCATTCAGCCCCACCGACTGCAGCTCCTTCAGCACGTTCTCGTCCGCCTCGGTCCAGTCGATCACGCCAATCGTATAGGCCGCCTCCGGATCCTTCGGGTCAACAGCCAGCACCTTCTTCTGCCACTCTTTGGCATCGTCCAGCCTCTTCACGCTGAAGTAGATGCCGGCAATCTGCTTCAGGCTGTTGATGTCATTCGGTTCCCTCGCCAGCACTTGCTCGAAGATGCCGATCGCCTGCTGCGCGGTCTTCAGGTTCGCCGGCGTGTCCAGCCCCGGCACCACGTTCTGTGAGATTGCTGTGGCCAGATAGCTCTTGGCCATGGGCAGCGTCGGATCCAGTTCCGTCGCCTTCTGGAAGTGCCCAATCGCCTCCTCGTATTTGCCTGCCTTGTAGGAGTCCACACCCTTGTTCAATTGGTCCCGGGCCTTCAGCTTGTTGCACCCGCTCATGGAAAGCATCAGCCCGGAAAGCAGCACCGCAAACACCGTAATTCGTGCGGGTCGATTCATCTTCGTTTCTTCTCCTTCAGGTCGTGCCTTTCCCTCGCGCGCCTGGAATTCCTTCAATCGCCGCCGTTCGCCTTCGCTCTCTGCCGGCTCCAGATTGCGGAAATCCCGCTCCGCTCTTCCAGCCCGGTTCAGCTTCCCGCGATCGGCCTCCCCCAACAGCACGGACTGAGGCATCTTCACTGCGTCGTTCCCGCAAAGCCCGCAAGCTCCCATTCGCCGGCCTTGCGCACCAAGGTACTTTTCGCAGGCAGCGGTTGGGCCTGTGGCCCGTCCCCCTCTGCCCGCCGCAAATTCGCCGCTTACTGACCGGCCATAATCTTCGGGGTCATCAGGCCCACGTGATCCACGTTCGCTGACTTCGCAATGTCCATCACATCCGCCACATACCGAAATTCAATGTCGTCATCGCCCTTGATAAACATCACGCGCTCGGCCCGGTTGGCATAGATTTGGGTCAGCTTCGGCAGCAGATCCGCGTGCGCCACGTCGAGTTCGTTGATCTGGTAAGTCGGCGCCGCGCCCGGCCGGTAATGAATCTGCACCACAATCGTCCGGTCGTTCGGCTGTTGCTGCGTCTTGTGCTTCGGCGGCTGCGGAACAGCGGCATCCAGCCCAGTCGGTATCTGCGGCACAATCACCATAAAGATGATCAGCAGCACCAGAAGAATGTCGATCATCGGTGTTACGTTGATGTCGGCCGAGTACCCGCCTCCGCTTCCAGTTGTCATTGCCATGGCGTCAAACTCCTATTGCTTCCTCAATATCGTGAATCGGTTCGCCGGTGGTGGTCGGCTATTCGCCACCCGCCAGGTTGTTGCCCTTGCGCTCGGTCAGCATGCCGATCTCATCCACGCCCGCCGTGCGCACGGCATCAACCGCGTCTTCCACCGCGCGATACTGCGCCCGCGCATCGGCGCGAACATAGATCGTCTTTCCGGGTGTGCTCGACAGCCTTTCGCTCACCTTCGAGCCAAGCTCGCTCAGTGCCACCTTGTCCTGCCCCAGGAAGATTCCCCCGTCGCGCGTGATCGCCACAACAATCGCATCGTCCTTGTTGGCGTCCGGCATTGGAACCGCGTTCTGCACCTTGACCATGTCGATCGACACTTTGTTGGTGAGCATCGGGGTGATGACCATGAAAATAATCAGCAGTACAAGCATCACGTCCACCATCGGCGTCACGTTGATGTTGGAGTTGACCTTGCTGCCTTCGTTGCGGACTGCAATCGCCATAGCTCAGGCTCCATGCCTTTCGTTTTCGCGCCGGACGTCCTCCGGCCTCTTTCCTCATTTCACCCGGGGCAGTCGCGCATTCAGCAGGCAGAAGAGCGTTTCGCCCTTCTGCCCTTTCCTTCTCTCGCGTCAGCCGGATATGGCAGCTCTCAATTACTTGCTGCTCTGCTTGATGAAGTAGTCGATCAGCTCGCTCGAGGAGTTATCCATCTCCACGTCGAATGCCTCGACACGCCCGGTGAAGTAGTTGAACGCCATCACCGCCGGGATGGCCACCAGTAGTCCGAACGCGGTTGTCACCAGCGCTTCGGAAATGCCGCCGGCCACCGCGCCAATGCCTGACGTCTTCATCGTAGCGATTTGCTGGAATGCATGCAGAATGCCGATGACCGTTCCGAACAGGCCGACGAACGGTGCCGTCGAACCGATGGTGGCCAGAACTCCGAGGCCGCGCTTCAGCTTGGCGTGAACAATCGCCTCCGCCCTCTCCAGCGCGCGCTGCGAGCTCTCGATGGTGGCCTCCGTCGCCATGCCTGCCGAAGCGCGAAACTCCTGCAATCCGGCCGTAACCACTTCGGCCAGGTGCGACTTCTTGTTGCGATCGGCGATCTTGATCGCTTCTTCCAGCTTTCTGTCCTTCAGCGCACCGGCCACCTTGGGCGCGAACTCGCGCGACTGCTTCCGCGCGGCGGAGAAGTACAGGTAACGGTCGATCATCACGGCCAGTGACCAGATCGACTCAATGAACAGCAGGATGGCCACGGCGCGGGCCAGCCATGCCATGTGATTCCACAGCCCCATGGGGCTGAAGCTGACCGTCTGGTCGTCCTGGAACAGCGCCAAGCTGTGGACGGTGTGCGATGCGTAATGTGCGAGCTGAGCGAGAATCACTGAATCGTTCCTCCTGCGGAGTTTCTTTTGGTTTTTAGCCTCATCCCGCCTTCGCGGGTGGCTGCTGGGAATGCGGCTCGTGCAAGGATTCGCATTCGGTCCTGTTGCAAGGCCCTCACCCCGAAACCGGGGAAAGGGCCGAATTCAACCTCAGCCGCCCAGGCTGAAGATCACGTTGATCGTCGTTTCCACTTCCACCGGCTCGTTGTTCAGCTCGTACGGCCGGTAACGCCAGGTCTTCACCGCTTGCAGCGCCGACTCCTGCAACATCGCCGGCCCGCTCACCACGTGCAGATTCGTAATCGTACCCTGTTTGGAGATCGTGGCCTGCAAAATCACGGTACCCTGCACGCGAGCCGCCCTGGCAATCGGCGGATAAATCGGCAGCGTGCGCTGGATCAGCATGCCGGTCGCCACACCGGCCGAAATGTTCACCTTCTTCGGCGGCGCCACCTTCACCTGCGGTGCGGAGTTTCCAAACACGCCGCCCAGCACTCCGCCTGCGCTGCCGCCCAGGCCTTCCATGCCGGCCACGCCAAAGCTTGACGGAGGCACTTCCTTCTCGGTGACATTCTTGATGTTCGGGGGAATCTTGGTGGGCGCAATCAGCTGGTTGTTCATCATCTCCGACTGCACATGCACCACATGCACCTCGGGCGGTGGTGGTGGTGGCGGCGGCGGCGGAGGCGGCGGCGGCGCCGTCAATACCGTCAACATCGCAGCACTAGGCAAAGCCTCTGGGTTGATCAGCGGAATCAGGATCAGAAGAACAAGAATGGAGCCGTTGAAAATGAACGTCGCCATCATCCAGTACCTGCTCTTGCTCTTGATCCTTCCTCCGGATTCAAATGTGGAATCTTCAAACATGGCCAGCCTCGAATCGGGTCTTGGTTACCTCTATTTAGACACCGCCGGAATTGTAATGGTTCCCAGGCATCCAAACGTTACCATGGGGATGTGCTCCACCTATATCAGAACTACGCAACACTTGCAAAACCTGCTCCAAAAACAGTGCAATTGATCCACGCCGATGCCCTCAGCGCGAGCGCCTGCCCGCCGGCAATACCGCTGCTTTCCCGCTCCGCGCGCGGTACTCCTGCCACGCCACCAGCATCGGAGAGGCAACCGCGATCGACGAGTACGTTCCAATCAGAATTCCAATCACCAGCGCAAAGGAAAATCCATTCAGCACCTGCCCGCCGAAGATGAACAGCGAGAGAACCGTCAGGAACGTCAGACCAGAGGTCAGCACCGTCCGGCTCAGCGTCTGGTTGATGCTCCGGTTCACCAGATCGGCCAGTGGCTCCCGCCGGCTCAGCCGCAGGTTCTCCCGAATGCGGTCGAACACCACGATGGTGTCGTTCATTGAGTAGCCCACCAGCGTCAAAATCGCCGCAATTACGGTCAGGCTCAGTTCGCGTCCGGCCAGCGAGAAGGCGCCTATTGTGATCAGCGTGTCGTGGATGCAGGCCACCACCGCCGCCACTCCATAGATAAGCTGAAACCGGAACCACAGGTAGATGAGCATACCCAGCATTGACCAGAGCGTGGCCATCGCGGCCTGCTTTTCAAGCTGGTGGCCCACGGTCGGACCCACCACCTGTCCGCCGTCAATCGTATATGTGCCGCCATACTGCTTGTTCAGCGCGATCTCGATCTTCTCCCGGCCTGCGTCCAGCGAGTTCTCGTTGGTCACCTCGGGCAGGCTGATCAGCAGCTCGTTGTTCGCGGCCTCGCCGAACTGCACAATGCTCGAGTCGCGCACACCCGCCGCATCCATCGCCGTGCGAATCTTGCTGATGTCCGGATGCTGCTGGAAGCGCACCTGCAATTGCGTGCCGCCCTTGAAGTCCACCCCCAGCGGCACAGGGCTGCCGATGTGCGTCCAGTGCCATGCCATTGAAGACACGCCGGCAATGCTGAAAATCAACGAAAAGGCCAGAAAGTACCACTTCTTCCCCAGCCAATCCACTTTTGGGTTGTGAAAAAATTCCACGGCTTTTGCCTTCCTCGTTGCCGGCGTTTTCCCCGCCGGTCTGCAATCGTTATCCCGCTTCCGGCCGCTCCGCGCCGGGCTTCCGCCGCTCTAGATCGAAACCATCTCGCCCGACTTCAGTTTGTTCAGGTGCGCATCAAAAATCACCCGCGACACAAACACCGCCGTGAACAGATTCGCGCACAAACCAACCACCAGGGTCGTCGCAAAACCCTTCACCGGCCCGGTTCCAAACACAAACAAAATCGCCGCCGACACAATTGTCGTCACGTGCGTGTCGAAGATAGTCGTCCAGGCGTGCGCAAAGCCCTGGTCCACAGCCGCGGCCGCGGCCTTGCCTGCGCGAATCTCCTCGCGGATGCGTTCAAACACCAGCACGTTCGAGTCCACGCCCATGCCGATTGTCAGGATGACGCCGGCGATTCCCGGCAAGGTCAGTGTCGCTGTCGAAAATCCCATGAATCCCAGCAGGATCACCAGGTTCAGAATCAGCGCCAGGTCCGCGTTGATCCCCGCGCCGTGGTAGTAGACAAGCATGAAGATGAGCACCACCACCAGACCCACAATCGCGGCCGTCACACCCTCGCGAATCGAGTCGGCGCCGAGCGATGCGCCCACCGTGCGCTGCTCCAGATAGGTCAGCGAAGCCGGAAGAGCGCCCGAGCTCAACAGCTTCGACAGGTTCGTCACCTCTTCCTGGCTGAAGCTGCCCTCAATCTCGCCCCGGTCGCGGATCGGCTCGCGAATGCTCGCCACCTCGCGCACCCGGCCGCCCAGCACCACCGCCATGTACCGGCCCACGTTGGCCCGCGTGTACTGGTAGAACCGGTCGCCCGCCTCATTCGTCAGCGTGAACTGCACATTCGGCTGGCCGGTGTTCGGGTTCGTCCCCGGGTCGGCCGAACGGAAGTCGTTGCCCTTCACAATCGCCACGCGCTGCAGGATGTACACTTGGTCGGCTTCCGATCCGCTCACGCCGGAGTAGTGCGCCAGCTCTTCGTCGGCGGGCAATGCGCCCCCCACGCCGGCCAGCGCCGTCTGCTCATCCTGGAACGGCCCCGACACCACCGCGTGAATCTCAAGCCGCGCCGTCGACTGGATGATCGACTTCACCCGATCGAGATCGGAAATGCCCGGCAGTTCCACCAGTATCTGGTTGTCGCCCAGACCGTACTGTTGAATCGTCGGCTCGGTCACGCCCAGCGTGTCCACGCGATCCTGAATCGTATCGATCGTCTGCTGCACGGTCCGCTTTTCCAGGTCCGACTCCACCAGAGGCTTCATCGTCACCGTAAAGCTGTTGTCGGCGTTGCCCGTAACGTCGTACTCGCTCGAGTACTTCGAGTCCAGCAGACTGCGCACCGCGCTCGCCTGGTCCGCGGTCACGCCTTCAATGCGAATCATCTGCGGCTGTCCTGTCCCGTCGGCCTTCAGCGGATTCGGCTTATAGACCTGCGAATACGTCAGGTGCGCCTGCTTCAGGTCGTCCCGGATGCGCGCCGCCGTATTGTCGGTCTCGTCGTTCACCGCCTCCAGCACCTTCACCTGCAAAATCAGGTGCGCGCCGCCCTTCAGGTCCAGGCCCAGGTGAATGCGCTGCGTCATCGCCGCCTGCAGCGCCTTGCCGGAGAGCCCCGACGGGATTCCGAAAATCCCGTAGACAAATACCATCAGGATTCCAATAATCACCAGAACTTTGGTTCTCAGATTCTTCTTCATCGTTTCGCATCTCTGCGCAGGCGCGGCTTCAGGGCCGCTCCACGCATCTCCCTCAGGAGCCCGAAGCTCCTTCCTGCGTGGTCACAGCAGCAATCGCACTCTTTGCCACTTCCACCTTCAAGTTGTCCGGCGCCACGCGCAGAATCACCGCATCATCCTTAATGGAAAGAATAATGCCCCGCAATCCCCCCGCCGTCGTCACCCGGTCGCCGGCCTTGATGCTGCCCAGCATCTCCTGCCACTGTTTCTGCCGCTTTTGCTGCGGCCGGATCATCACAAAATAGAGCAACGGAATCAAAAGCAGCGGCAGAAGCATCATCAGGCCGCCCCCGCTCGGGGCGGCTTCTACCGCCAACAACAGCAAACTTGTCTCCACTCTCGTCCTTTACTCGCCCCGACGCACCCTTCGGCTCGCTGCAGGGCACAGGCACACCCGGACCATGGCCGGACGCCTCATTGGAAATGGGTCTACGGGAATGTTCCTGGCCTCCGCTTCGGTCAGGCTCAGGCTCTGGAAGACAGGTCAGGCAACCGCTCGCACGGGAATCATAACCCCATTCCCTGCTTGCTTCCGCCTGAGACCCAGCTGCCGTTGGTTTCCTGTTCGACACAACCCCCCCTCCGAAAGCCCGCTCGGCCTGCGTGCGCACGTCGCGCGCCATTCAGCCCAGCCGGAATCCGAAAGAAGGCCTATGGAGATAAGAAACGTGCGAGCGGGCGCGTGTCAAGACGCGCCTCCAGCAAAGACCCGCCGAATCGCTCCGGTCACGCTTCATCCCGCCAGTACCGCTCCCCCGGCCGCGCGCAGCTCAGGCAAAGCCGCTCGCCGCCCACCTCCGCAAAACGGCCAAAGTTCACCCCTTCGCCGCACCGCGCACACGCCGCGCGCTCCCCGCGCCTTCCCGGCAATTCGCTCTCGCCCACTGCCACGCGCACCGGCCGCACGGCAAACAGCTCCTCGTCTTTCAGCGCGCGATACGCCATCATCTGCTGCTTGCTCTTGGTCTCCACCTCGGGAAACATCCGCTGCGCCAGCTCGCGCGAGCTCTCCAGCGCCGTCACGCGCACCGCACTCCCCGATTCCAGGTCCACGAACGTCGCCGCCATCTTGCCCCAGTCGCGAAACTTCAGCGTCCGCTTGCCCAGCCGGCATCCGGTCACCATCGCAATCGCGTCCGTCGCGCACCGGTCAATCTCGATATACGTCACCAGCCGCTTCCGGTCCGCGCCGCGCGGGTCCGCAATACCAAGATTCTTCAGCCCCACCAGCGCCATACGCACACCCAGAATCTGCCCCGCGCACATGTGCCCATGCGCCGCCTCTGCCTTCGTCAGCAACTCATCCAGTGTTTCCATCGCGGCACCGTCTCCCTGCTACTGTGGCTTCTGCGCCGGCTCGGGCTTCTGCGGCTGCTCCGGCGTTTCCGTTACATCGCTGTCGCTCTCCACCAGCACTGCCGAACCCGCCACTATGTCAAAGCTCACAGCGCCGTTGCCCGCCGCATGACCCGCTGGATGACCCCCCGGATAAAACGTCACGCGCATCGGATCCCGCTGCCACTCCGCCGCTCCGCACGCCGTCTGCGGCGGATTCGCCGGGTCAAGCTCCTCCAGCTTCTTCCTGAGCACTGCCCGCCGCACCGTCAACTGCGCCACCACGGCATACAGAATCTTGCCGCTCGGCGTCACGCCGCAGTAGGCGCCATAGTCGCGATACCACACCACGCGGCTCACCGCCGGATTGTAGTCCGGCAGCTTCAGCGCCGTCACCCGCCCCGTCTCGCGGTCCACCAGCAGCCACGGCCCCCGCTGCCACACCCACGTCATCTTCGTGTCGCTCGGCAGGCTGTCATTCAGCCGCAGCGCGCGCCGCACCACAAAGCTCCGCTCGGTCACGTCATGCACATCGCCCGTGGTCCACTCCTTCACCTGCCCATCCACCACAAGTGTGCGAGTCTCCAGCGCCGTCTCGCCCGGTTCCGCGCCCGCCGGGTCGCCTTCCTTTGAGTACGGCACTTGCTTCACCGGCCCCAGATACACGGTATGCGTGCGATGTCTCACCACCGTCTTTGCCGCCGTCTTCGCCGCCGGAGCGGCTGCGGCCATCGCCGCCATTCCCAGCGTTGCCAATCCGATCCCGAGCCCAATCCGCATTCGCATCCCTACTCCTCGGCCGCCTCCACCGCGCGCGCCACCCGGAAGGCCGTACCCTCATTCAAATGCGCGGCCAGCACCTGCATCCCCACCGGCAGCCCCGGCGCCGTCTTGCCGCACGGCACCGTCACGCCGCAAATCCCCGCCAGGCTTGCCGTCACCGTATAGATATCCGCCAGATACATCGCCAGCGGATCGCCCGTCTTCTCGCCCAGCCTGAAGGCCGGCACCGGTGACGTCGGCGTCACAATTGCATCCACCTCCGCAAAGGCCCGCAAAAACTCCTCGGCCAGCAGCCTACGAACCTTCTGCGCCTTCAGGTAATACGCGTCGTAGTAGCCCGCGCTCAGCGCATAGGTCCCCAGCAGAATCCGCCGCTTCACCTCCGCGCCGAATCCCTCATCGCGCGAGTGGCTGTACATCGCCGCCAGGGTCTCCGACGCGGCAGACCGGTGCCCGTAGCGCACACCGTCAAACCGCGCCAGGTTCGCGCTCGCCTCCGCCGTCGCCACCAGATAATAGGTCGGAATCGCATACTTCGTGTGCGGCAGCGCAATCGGCTTGACCGTGCAGCCCGCGGCCTTCAGCCCTTCAATCCCGCGCAAGAGATTCGCCCGCACCTCCGGGTCCAGGCCCTCGCCAAAGTACTCCGCCGGCACGCCAATCCGCAGTCCCTCCGCGCCTTTGTCGCTCTCGGCCGCATAGTCCGGCACCGGCGCAGGCGAGCTCGTCGCGTCCTTCGCATCGTGCCCGGCAATCACGCTCAGCAGCGTCGCCGCGTCGCGAACGTTGCCCGCAAACGGGCCCACGCGGTCCAGCGACGAAGCAAACGCAATCAGCCCATAACGCGACACCCTTCCGTACGTCGGCAGCACGCCCACCACTCCGCAAAAGCTCGCCGGCTGGCGAATCGATCCGCCCGTATCCGTGCCCAGCGTCGCCACCGCCAGGTTGGCCGCAACCGCCGCCGCCGACCCGCCGCTCGACCCGCCCGGCACCCGCTCCGTGTCCACCGGATTCCGCACCGGCCCATAAGCCGAATTCTCATTCGACGAGCCCATCGCGAACTCATCGCAGTTCAGCTTGCCCAGCAGCACCGCGCCCGCCTGCTCCAGCTTCGCCACCGCCGTCGCGTCATAGGGTGGTTTGTACCCCTCAAGAATCCTCGACCCCGCCGTGGCCGGCGCGCCCTTCATCACCAGCACGTCCTTGATGCCCACCGGAATCCCCGCCAGCGGACCCAGCGCATCACCCTTCGCCGCCGCACGGTCCACGCGCCCGGCCTGCTCCAGCGCGCGCTCCTTCGCCAGGCTCAGGTACACATTCAGCCGCGGATTCACCTCGGCAATGCGCTCATAATAGCGCTCGGCCAGCGCCACGGCCTTCACGCTGCCCGACTCAATCCCCGCGCGAAGCTCGGCCAACGTCTTCGGCCTCTCCACAAGGCTTTCCGCGGTCTTTGCGTCGCTCGACAATCCTTTTTCCTTCCTTCGCCTTGCGTTTTTGCCTAGCGAACCCGTCGCTCTGTACCCTTCGCGCTCGTGTCGGCTCAGCGTTCAATCACTTTGGGCACTTTGAAGAACGCGCCGTCGCTCTCCGGCGCTTCAGCCATCACCGCCGCGCGCTCCAGCGAGCGCGTCGTCACATCCAGCCGCAGCACGTTCGCGCCGCCCGCGCCCTTCAGCTCGCTCACCTGCGCCAGCGGCGTCACGTCCGCCGTCTCCAGCTCATCCAGCTCGGCCACATAGTCCAGAATCGCGTTCAGGTCGTGCAGCATCCCGCGGGATTCCTCCGGCGTCAGCTCCAGATGCGCCAGCTCAGCCACGCGCGCCACATCTTCCACTGTCACTTTGGCAGTCATGCCCGGTCTTCCTCCCCGGTCTTCCTCGTCGGTCTTCCTCGTCGTCGGACCGCGTGCTCCCCGGCCCTTGTGCAGATTGGCATTGCGGCGCTCCGGTCGAAGCGCTCTCGGCTCCAGTATAGCCCGCGCGAATCTGCCGTCTCGCGACCCGCTCAGTCCACCGTCAAGCTCACCGTCACCTTATGCGAAACACCGTTCGCCGTCGCCGTCACGTCAATCGAATAGGTTCCCGCCGGCGTCGAGCCGCCCGTACCCGTCGTCCCAAGGCCCAGGCCGCCTCCCGACCCCGCGCAGCTCGCCAGCCCACCGGCAAGCACGCCCAGCAGCAGCACCAGCAACAGCGCCTTGCGCCTCCGCCGCCACGCCAGCGGCAGCAGCAGCAGCCCCAGCCCAAGCTGCAGGCCGCCCCATCCTTCCGGACTCTTCGCGCTCGCCGACTGCACCGAGTGCCCGGTCTCCACCTCCACCGTCGCGCTGCCCGTCGTGTTCGCTGCCACCGCCTCGCTCGCCGGACTGAACACGCACACCGTGTTCGCCGGCAGTGACCCGCACGCGAATGTAAACGTCCCCGTCGACCCGCTCATCGGCGTCAGTTGCAGCGTATAGTTCGCCGTCTGCCCGCTGGCCACCGTTTGGCTTGTTTCGCCCGTCGCCGTCACCGTAAAGTCAAACCCGGTCCCGCTCAGCGGCGCCTGCACGCTCGCGGCCAGCGCGCTGCTCGCCACCGTCAGCGTTCCCGTCTGCGCGCCCGCCGCCGTCGGCGCAAACGCAACCCCCACGGTGCAGCTCGCGCCCGGCCCCAGCGTCGCCGGGCAGGTACTCCCGCTCAGCGCGAATCCGCTGGAAACGCTCAGCGCCAGATCCGTCAGGCTCACCGCGCTGCTCGTATTCGTCACCGTCACCGTCTGCAGGGCGCTCGTCTTGCCCACGCCGGTCGTCGCAAAACTCAGCGACCCCGGCAGCACCTGCACCGCGCCCGCCAGTCCGCCCAGGCCCGTCAGCGCCACCGTCGCCGCCGCGTAGCTCAGCGAGCTCACCGTCAGCGCCCCCGTCGCACTCCCGTTCGCCGTCGGCGTAAACTCGACGCCCACCGTGCAGCTCGCGCCCGCGCCCAGAGTCGTTCCGCATGTGTTCCCGGTCATGCCGAACGGCGCCGCCGTCGCCAGCATAAGCCCGCTCGCCGCCACGCTGCCGGAGTTCGTCACCGTCACTGTCTGCGCCGCCGTCGTCTGCCCCAGCGTCGCTTCCAAAAAGCTCAACTGCGCCGGCATCACGTTGATCCCCGCCACCGCCTGCCCACTTCCGCTAAGCATCACCGTCGCTGGTGTCACGCCCAGCGTAGACGAGCTCACCGTCAGCGCCGCCGACAGCGCGCCGGGCGTCATCGGAGTCACCATCACCTGCACGGTGCAGCTGCTTCCGTTCGTCAGCACCGCACCGCAGGTCGTCGTCCCGGTGGCAAAACTCGCCGCCCCCGAACCCGTGATCGCAAAGCCCACATTCGACATCGGGGCCCCGCCCGTATTCTTCACCGTCAGCGTCTGCCCGGCGCTCGTTTGGCCCACCGGCTCCGCCGCAAAGCTCAAACTCATCGGGCTCACCGTCAGCACCGGCGCCTGCACTCCCGTCCCCGTCAGCGAAACCGTCTGTGTCCGCAGCGCATCCGCCACCGTCAGCGTTCCGGCCTGCGTTCCCGTTGCCGTCGGCACAAAGCTCACGTTGATCGCGCAGCTCGAGTTGCTCGCCAGTTGGCTGCCGCAATTGCTCGTCACCGTGAACGCCCCGCTCGCGCTCGTTGAAATCCCCGTCAGCGCCACGCCGCCGGAGTTCGTCAGCGTTACCGTCTGCGCCGCCGACTGCGTACCCACCACCGTCCCGCTGAATGTCAGCGACGAAGGCGAAAGCGCGTCTGTCGGCGCCGAAGCTCCCGTGCCGCTCAATCCAACCGTCTGCGTTCCCGCATCGTCGGTCACCGTCAGCGTTCCCGTCGCCCCGCCCGTCGCCGTGGGTGAAAACGTCACCGTCATCTGGCACGCGCTGTTCGCGCCCAGTTGCGTGCTGCACGCATTCGTCGCCAGCGCAAACGGTCCGGTCGTGCTCGCGCTGGAAATGTTGATGGTCGTCGAGCCCGCGTTATTCAGTGTCACTTGCAAAGCGCTCGACGTTGATCCCACCTCCACCTGCCCAAAGCTCAGCGTCACCGGCGCCACCGACACCGCGCCCGCGCTCGTTCCGTTGCCGCTCAGCGATGTCGTCAACTGCCCGCCCGCCACATTCGCATTCACTGTCAGCGTCCCTGTCCGCGTGCCCGTCGCCGTTGGCGTAAACGTCACCTGGATCGTGCAGCTCGCATTCGCCGCCAGCGTTGCGCCCGTGCAATTGTCCGTCTGGGCAAAGTCGCCGGTCGCGGATACCGAGGTCGGCGTCAGCGCCACTCCACCCGTATTCGTCAGCGTCACCGTCTGCGCAGCGCTGGTTGTGCCATACGTCTGGTCGCCAAAGCTCAGGGACGTCGGCAAAAGCGTCGCGGTCGTCCCCTGCGTCCCCGCCGTCCACAGCGGAATCTGCCACAGCCCGCGCCCATACGTTCCGGCCACCAGCACACTCGGCGTCACGCCCGCCGGCGATGCGCTCAACCCCACCACCGGCGCCTCCGGCAATCCCGTTCCGAAGGGCGCCCAGCAATTCGACGCCGCGCTCGCGCAAGTGCTCGCCTGCCGCGTCGAGTACACGCCCACGTCGGTCGCCAGATACACCGTATTCGCGTCTCCCGGGTCCACCACCACGCTGCTCGCCGCCGCCGCCGGAAGGTTCGATGCCATCTCCGCCCAGTCCGCACCCCCGTCGGCTGACTCATACACTTGGCGCACCGCAACTGTCGGTCCTGGAATTCCCTCCACCGTCACATACAACGTGTTCCCCGTCGCGTCGTGCGGGTCCACATAGAGGCTCGAAATATCCATCCCGTAGGCGTTGAATCCCAGCGTGTCGTTGGTCACCGGATTCCCAGTCAAATCCTGCCACGTTGGCGTCCCGCTGCTCGTCGAGTTGTACACCGCCCGCAGCACATGCCCCGCCAGCGTCGCTCCGCCGTCCTGCGCGCCGAACATTCCCACATAAATCACTTCGCTGCCGTTGCCAAGGGACATCGCCGCCATCGTCCGGATCAGCGCATCTCCGCTGCACGACGCATTGCCCGTCACTCCATCCAGCATCGGGCTGACCAGGTTGCTCCCGCTCCAGCCCGATCCGTCCGCTGGCCCGCGCCACACCCGGCAGGTCCCCACCAGCACGTTCGTCGCGTCCAGCGGGTCAATCAGGAATGGCGCCGGCGTCGTCATCGTCGTCCCATCACCGCTCACGTCCGCATTCGTCACCACCGGCGTCGTTCCAAAATCCGCCTGCGTGCACGCCGCCGTCTGCGAACACAGCCGTATCCCCACGCCCGCCTGGTTGTTCACATACCAGTTCGCCGCATTTGTCGGGTCAATCGCCAACGGACCGCCCTCGCCGTCCAGCACCTGCGGCCATTGCGCCGTCGGTCCCGTCGTGCTTTTCACTCCCGCCGTGCCGTTCACGCCCAGCCCTGCCATCATCGTGTAAGGCGAGGTCGTCACCTGCGACTGGGTCACCACTTCGGCCAGCGAACCCAGCCCTCCATTCAGATTCTGGAAGTGCGTCGCGTCCGTGCTATCGCACGCCGAGCCCGTCTCGCCCACCGCGTCGGTCGAGCGCCACAGCCCCCCGTCGTTGCCCACAAACATCTCCAGCGGATTCGCCGCGTTCCACGCCAGCGCATGCTGGTACCCGGCCACCTGCGCGCTCATGCACGTGTTCGCATTCGTCGTGTCACGCCACGTGCAGCTCGCCGCCAAACTGCACTTCCACAGGTCGTTGTCGCCGGCCATCAGCAGCGTGTCCTGCCCGGATGGCGCCGCCGCCAGCGCCAGGTCGTAGTCGCCGTTCGCAATTGTCGCTGCGCCCAGCGTCGTATTCGTCTCCAGCGCCGCCGTGTTCCACCGCTTCGCAAACGCAATCGATCCGTTCGTGCACACGCCCGAGCTGATCGCGCACCCGTCCTGCCACATTCCCTGGTCCTGGTCTTCGCCGTCCACCGTCCACGCAAACGTGTCGCCCGTCGCGGGGTTCACTGCCAGCGTCCCGCGAAAGATCGGGCACGACACAGATCCTGTCGAGCCGATATTCGTCGGGCACGCCGAGGTCGTCAGTCCCGTCCCCGGCTGCGCCGTCAGCCGCGTCCAGTGCGCCCCATCAGTCGATTGGTAGTACCCGTGGTAGCGCACCGCCGCCACAAACACGTTCCGCACCGGGTTCCACACCACCGCCGTTGCCGCGTTCCCGTGCGGATTCGCGAATGCGTCCAGAGGCCCCTGCACATCACCGCCCGGGTCGGTCATCGTCGCCAGGTGCCACGTCGCGCCCGCATCGGTTGAGTAGTAAAGCCCCGCGTAGCTCAGGTTCGGCCGCTCGGCATCCACCAGCGTCCCTTCGTAGGCCTGCGAAACCGCTGTAACCACCAGTTGCGGATTCGTTTTGCTCCACGCGAATCCCGCGAAGCCCTCGCCCGCAAAGGTGTAGTCCGCAATCCCCAGCCCGCTCTCCACATCGTCGGTCGATTGGATCAGGCTCCACGTCGTGCCCCCGTCGGCCGACCGCAGAATCCCCGCGCCGTAGTAGGAATCCAGTGCGTCGTTCGGGTCGCCCGTCCCCGCCAGCACCACGCCCGTCCCCCCCGGCTGCACCGTCACCGCGCCAATGCTGATCGAGGCGTCCGCCGCCCCGCTCAGCGCTGACAGGCTGTCGGTCAGCGGCGTAAAGCTCACCGTCGAAGCATCCGACGTCCCTGCATTCTCCGAGACCCACACCCCGCCGCCCGTTGTCCCCACATACACGTGGTTGCCCGTCGCGTCCGCCGGGTCCATCACAATCGACGACACCCTTCCGCTCACCAGCCCGTAACTCGGCGTCAGCACCGCCGTCGGCCCCAGCGGCTGCCACGCAGGAGTTCCACTGCTCTGTGCCCTCGGGCGCAACATCGCAGCCGCCCCCACGCGGCTTGTTCTCACCGTGCCGGCCGGATATTGTCCCCAGCCTCGCTCGGCCAAAAAACGGCTCGCCGCCCGCACCCGCGGCGGCATCTGTCTCGTCTGTCGTGTCGAATCGGCCTTCTGCGCCCGCGTGGCAACCAGCTGGCAGTGCGCCGCAGCAGGGGCCAAAGCTAGAACGCTCAGCGCCGCCACGGCAAGGAGCACACCTGCAGCGCGCATCTCCCTGGGTTTCGTCACAGGGCCCGCGCCACTCCCCTCAGCGGCCTGATTCTGCGGTTCCAGCATCACCCGTCTCTGCACACGCGCCCGGGCAGCAATGCCCGCCTCCCCGCCCCATCTTCTCGGGGAACTTCAGGCAAAATCCATTTGGATTACACCTTTTGCATCGCGCAGTTCCTGGATTGGAGATTCGACCCATTATAGGACACTCTTAAACCTTCGCACGGTTCAGCTGGAGTACCCTGGTAATAAATTAGTAACTACATTTCCTCAAACCCGCCCTCCTGCTGCTGAATGTACGCTTCCGCGTCAATCTTCTTCGCCAGAGATCTCCCGCTCATCGGCCGGATCGTCCCGATCACCCGCCTGTCGAACCACGGCCGCCAGCAAAAAGGGCCGCCCATCGGGCAGCCCCTCCTGCTTCTTACTCTCCAGTCTCTACCACCTACCACTGCCCCCAGGCCCGGGTCATATAATCCGTTAGCGTCATCCCGATCAGCCCAAAGAGAAGGAAAATGCCCGAGATGATCGTCAGCTTGGTCAGCTTCGTGCTGTACTTTGCGTGCATGAAAAACAGCACCACCAGCACCGCCTTCACCACGGCAATCGCCAGGGCGACAACGACATTAAAGACATACATTTCAACGTAGGATGCCGCCACCGTCGTGGCGGTCAACGTCAAAAGCGAAGCGGCGACGATCACATAGATCGTCGGACTCACTATGTGGTGCTCGTGCTCATGCTCTTGCTCATGCTCGTGTGTTTCGTGCGTTGCTTCGTGTGTGCTGTGTTCGCTCATCGCGTGAGTCCTCTATTGATGTCTGCTGATCAGGTATAGAAGCGGAAACAGGAATATCCAGATGATGTCGACAAAGTGCCAGTACAGCCCGAAATTCTCCACAAATGTCACGTGCCCGTTGGTGTAGGCCCCAGCCCGCGCCCTGAAAATCATGAACGCCAAAATCCCGATGCCGATAATCATGTGCAGCGCGTGCATCCCCGTCATCGCAAAGTAGAGAAAGAAGTACAATTCCGTCTTGGCTGCCATGTCGGGCATCAGCGGCTTGTCGTGATACTCCGCATACACCTCGTGGTCCGATGCGGGATTCAGAAACGACTCCGCGCTGTAATTAAGGCCGGGGACGTGGTGCTTCACCCACTTCTCGTGATACTCGATGCCTTTGATCCCTAAAAAGACCAGGCCCAGCACAAACGTAAGCACCAGGCACAGCACCAGCGCGTTCTTGCGCCGTGTCTCCGCGCACCACACCCCCATCGCCATCGTAAAGCTCGACGTGATCAGCACCGACGTGTTCGCCGTGCCCCAGAAGATGTTCAGTTGATGCGACCCTTCCACAAACGCCGGGTAATACCAGTTGCGAAGAATCAGGTACGCGGTAAACAACCCGCCGAAGAACATCACTTCTGTCAGCAGGAAAAGCCACATCGCAAAGTTCGTGGTGTCCGCCTGCTGCTCGACGGATTCAAAGTGGTGGCGCTGATACGACGGATGCTCGTCAGACGCCGTCTCCAGTCTTCCATGGGCTATCACCGGGCTATCCGACACTGGCTACCTCTTTCGCTTTCTGGCGCTCGAGCCAATCGTAGTCGTAGGCTTCGTGGTCCATGATGGGAATCCTGGTAAAGTTCTCCGTCAGCGGCGGCGACTGTGTCTGCCACTCCAGCCCCGTCGCCTGCCACGGATTGTCGCCCGCAATCTTGCCGTACCTCAGTGACCACGTCAGGTACAGCACCGGCAGCAGATAGCCCACGCCCAGAATCGACGCGCCCGCCGTCGAAAACACATTCAGCACCTGGAACTCCGGCGGGTACGAGGCGTACCGGCGCGGCATGCCCAGCGTGCCCAGGATGAACTGCGGGAAGAACGTCAGGTTGAACCCGATGAACGTCACCACCGCAGCCATTTGCGAAATCTTCTCCGGATACATGCGCCCGGTGATCTTCGGCCACCAGAAGTGCACGCCCGACAGAAACGCCATCAGCATGCCGCCCACCATCACAAAGTGGAAGTGCGCCACGATGAAGTACGTCTCCGTCAGCTGAATGTCGGTGCCTGACGCCCCCAGAAACACGCCCGTCATGCCGCCGATGGTAAACAGGCCCATGAACCCGAACGCATAAAGCATTGGCGTCTCAAACGTGATCGATCCCTTGTAGAGTGTGAACGCCCAATTGAAAATCTTGATCGCCGAGGGCACCGCCACAAGCATCGTCAGCAGCGAAAACACCAGGACCGCGTAGTTCGAAATGCCCATGATGAACATGTGGTGCGCCCAGACAAAGAACCCGAACACCGCAATCGCCACCGACGAAAATGCCACCGCCGTATATCCGAAGACGCGTTTTCGACTGAACGTCGAAATCACCTCCGAGATAACGCCCATCCCCGGCAAAATCATGATGTACACGGCCGGGTGCGAATAGAACCAGAACAGGTGCTGAAACAGCAGCGGATCGCCGCCCTTCGCCGGATCGAAAACACCAATGCCCACCGTCCGCTCCAGCACCAGCAGAACCAGCGTAATCGCCAGCACCGGCGTGCCCAGCACCATCAGGATGCTCGCTGCATAGTGCGACCACACAAACAGCGGAAGCCTGAACCACGTCATCCCCGGGCAGCGCATCTTGTGGATGGTGACGATGAAATTCAGTCCCGTAAAGATGGAGCTAAAACCGGCGATGAAAACCGCTATCCCCGTCGAGACCACGTTCGTGTTTGAAAAGTGCGTCGAGAGGGGCGTCGTAAATGTCCATCCCGTATCCACTCCGCCGCTCACCATGGTGTAGATCACCAGGATCCCGCCGATAACATACAGATACCAGCTCAACAGGTTGATCTTCGGCAAGGCCAGGTCCTTGGCTCCGACCATCATCGGAATCACAAAGTTCCCGATCGTCGCCGGCACCGACGGCACTAGGAACAGGAAGACCATGATCACGCCGTGCATCGTGAACACCTTGTTGTAGGTGTCGGTGGCCAGCAGGTCGGCCTGCGGCGTCAGCAGCTGCAGGCGGATAAGCCCCGCCAGCGCCCCTCCAATAAAGAAAAAGAACGTGATCGAAATCAAATAGAGAACCGCGATCCGCTTGTGGTCGCCGGTCAAAAGCCAGCTCAGCAGGCCGTTCTCCTTGGTCAGGAAGTTCACCTTCGGAATCCTGGCCGTCGACTGATCGGGAAGACTGACAATTGTCGCGCTGCTCATTGATTCACCGTCCCTTCGGCTGCTGGCCGCTTCGCCGTTGCCGGCCTGCCGCCCGTCGCCTTGCCTCCGCTCGCCGGCGGCAGATCCGTCGTTGTCGTCGTCTGCTGCACGCGATAGTCGGAGTTCAGGTGCTTGATGTACTCCACCAGTTCAATCACGCCTTCTTCGCTGATCTGTCCCTGGTAGGTGGGCATGATCGGTACATATCCCTGCGTCACGTGCGACGATGGTTCCAGAATCGCCTGCCGCAGGTACGAGTCGTCCACCGTCACGGTCTGGCCGTTGGCCAGCCTCAGATTCGATCCGTACACGTTCGCCAGGCTCGGCCCGCGCGAGTCCGGCCGCGTGTTGTGGCACGCGTTGCAGCTCAGGCTCGCAAACAGCCGCTCTCCGTCCTGCGCCAGCGACTCGCCGCTGGTCGACTCTGCCAACCACTTCCGGTAGTCCTCCGGCGTCATCACCACCACCCAGCCGGTCATGTGCGAGTGGTCGGTCCCGCAGTACTGCGTGCAGAACAGGTGGTACGTGCCCGTCCTCGACGCCTCGAACCACATCGTCGTGTACCGGCCCGGAATCGCCTCGCGCTTCACCCGGAAGGCCGGAATCGAAAAGCTGTGGAACACGTCCTGCGATATCAGCGTGATCTGCACCGCGCGGTCCACCGGCACGTGCAGCGCATCGATCTCGTGCTGCCCGCCCGGATGCTCGATCTTCCACATCCACTGCTTGCCCACCACGTAGATGTTCATCGCATTGGGCGGCGGCGTATAAACCCTGAAGTAGAGCAGCGCGCCCCACACGAACATCACCAGGAACAAGCCCAGCGGGATGATCGTCCACGTCGCTTCCAGCAGCGTGGAGCCCTCGATCTGCACCGCCACCGGATGACGCTGCCGCCGGTACAGGATCGAAAAGGTCGTCACCAGCAGAATGACGAACGTCAGTCCGACCACACTCACAAGAAGCATGAAGAAATAGAGCGCGTCCATCTGAGGCGCAATCTTCGATGCCTCCGGCGGAAACAGCGCGAAGTGCGTCATCCACTTGACGAGAAATTGCCAAAGTACTGGACTGATGTGGGACATTCGGTTATCCGTTCACCTTTTTTTCAGTCTCTTCCCGGTTCGCCTGCCTGTAATCCTTGCGCAGCATCAAGGTCATGAATCCACCCAACAGAATCATCGTCAACAGCGCGCCCAGTTGCACCACCCGCGAAACGATCAGCGAGTGCGTATTCGTCGTCGGGTCGTAGTGGTAGCAGTAGGTCAGAATGTTGTCCACCGGCGACCCGATCTTGTTCGACGAGGCCTCGTCCAGACCCAGCAGCATGTCCTTCGGCGAGTACTCCACGCCCATGTAGTACTGCGCCAGCTTGCCCTCCGGGGTCACAATCTGGATCGTGCTCGCATGCGCGTATTGCGTCACGTCGGTTCCCGGAACCTTCAGCTTCACGTAGTGGAAGCCCACCGCCTGCGTCAGCGCGTCAATATTCGGCTGCGTCCCGGTCAGGAAGTGCCAGCCGTCGGCCGTCTCCGGATGTCCATACATCTTCAGATAGTGCGTCTTCCGCTCTGCCGCCAGCGCCGGACCCTCGGTCGGATCGAAACTCACCACCACGATGTTGAAGTCCTTGCCCGGCACGAAACTCACCATCTTCAGCGCGCTCGTCAGCCCTTCCAGCTCCTCGCTGCACAGCATCGGGCACTTGTAATACACCAGCGCCAGAATCGCCGGCCGCTTGCCGAAGTAGTCGCCCAGCTTCACCTGCTTGCCCGTGGAGTCGGTGAAGGTCAGGTCCAGCGGCAGTTGCCCGTTCAGGTTCTGCTGGATGCCAACCTGGCTCAGCACGGAAGGCGTCGCGTCCTTCGCCCCCTCGGTCTTCTCCTGCACGGATCGCCGCATCTTCCCGTAGGTCCACATACCCTGCACGGGATTTCGATTCTGTTGCGCCCGCAGCAGGGCTGCCTGAAATGCCATGCACACCACAATCGCGGCTGTCGCGGCTCCCGCCCCATAATGCCACTTTCTCCGAATTGTGACTGCGCACTGCATAACTGCAACTCCCTTCCCTGCGTTAGGGCCGGCTTGTCCCGGTCGGCCGTGATACTCTCGCGCGCTCGGTTCCCGCGCTACTGCTGCTGGCGCGCCGCGGCCCCCCGCGACCGCGCCTGCTCCTGTTCATAACCCGTCCGCGCAAATCCGTCCGTCAGCGGCTCGGTAATCGTCGGCCTTGAATCCCCGGTCATCAGAGGCGGCAGCGACTCGGCCGGCGCCACCGGCAGTCCCTGCTGCGCCAGCAACTCCATCGCCCGGTCAATCGGAATCCGCACCGTTCCCTTCGACTGATCCACCCATGTGTAGTGGTCCAGAAGCAGATCCTCGTGCTGGTGCAGCACCGCCAGGTCGCTCATGCCGTCGTCGGTCTGCAGCCGCGGCATCGGAAACTGCTGCACCAGCTCCGCCACCTGCTTCTGTATCTCCGGGTCCGAAGGCATGTTGCCAAGCTCCCGTATGTTCACCGTCTTTGACCAGTGGTTCGGCTTGGGATCGGTCTTCGCCATCCACGTGTCCAGCGCCTTGCCCACGCCGTAGGCCAGCAGCCCCACCACCGCCACAAAAATCGACATCGCTGTGAGGAACACGACGATCCCCGTGGCGCGAACGTCGCTCTGCTCGTAGCCCTGCGAGACGTCAATCTCTTCCGGCTTGTGTCCTTCGTGTCCCTTTCCATTATGCGTGGACATGGTCAGGCTCCAGAATCTCCGCCACATGCGGATCGTTGGTCTGCACCAGCGGGCGCGTCTTCAGCTGCATGCAGAAGTACGCCACCCAGAACGCCATCATCGCCACCGGCACCGCCGCGTACTCCAGAATTCCCCAGCTGAAGTGCAGATTCCGCGCCGCGTCCTTGTAGTTCGGCTCAATCAGCCAGAACAGATCGAAGGCTTTGGCGAAGACCATCCACTGGCACACACGCACCAGCCGCTTCTTGTTGCGCTTCAAGTCGCGCGATAGCAGCAGCGTAAATGGAATCAGCCAGTGGAAGATGAAATCCAGCGTGACGATGATGCCCCAGTGCCCGCGAATGCGGTTCAGATACCAGGGAATCTCCTCCGGCAGGTTGCCCGACCAGATGATCAGGAATTGCCCGAAGGCCAGATAGATATTCAGCATCACGAAGGCGAAGGTAAACTTGCCCAGGTCGTGCTGCTCGGTCTGCCGCAGCAGCGTCTTGAACGGCTCGGCCTTCGACAGGCTGATCGCCACGATGATCGCGAACGCCAGCACCGAGTAAGCCTGGCCAACCAGGAACAGCAGTCCGTACACCGTCGAGTACCACGTCGGGTCCATCGACATCACCCAGTAAATCGAGGCTGCCGTCATCGTCACCGAGTACACGATAATGCCCGGCCCGCTGATGTTTTCGAGCTTCTTGATCCAGTAGGGCGTCGTCGACTCCGGCTGCGTGTCGCGCTTTGCTCCCAGGCTCGTCAGCCGCCACGTGTAGAACCACCAGATGGCAAAGCACAGCACGCTCACCCACACAAACGCGAAGGGGTGCAGCATCGGCCGCTTGAAGTCCAGGGCGTGCTTCTGAATCTCGTTGATCAACCCCGCCTTCAAGGCCGCCGCCGTCGTGCTGGCCGTCGAAAACTGCGCCCACAGGTAGAGCTTCTTCATCTCGAAGGCCACAACCACCCAGTAGATGAAGACCAGCGGCAGCGTCTTGCTCATTGCCTCAAACGGCCTCCGCAGCAACAGGCCCCATTTGCCGCCCGAGCAGTACTGCACCATCAGCAGCGCCAGTCCACCCACGCACAGGCCCGCCGTCAGCATCAGCCCCAGTACCCAGGCGCGCAGCACGTGTTCAATTGACCCGGCCGCAAAAGCCAGCCCGGCGGCAATCACCGTAAAGACCGCTCCCACCATCAGTGCGCGCGACCGCCATTCGTCCACAAAGGCCGGCGTGCTCAGGTCGGCGGGAAGCGCGTTTTTGTGTGTCTCGTGTGCCATTCCGTTGCGTCCCTTACTTCGCGGCTCCCCGAGCCGGTTTGCTTGCTGGAATCGTGATCGGTTTCAAACCCTTCACTGCCGGAGCCATCGCCGGCGTTCCCTCTTCCGGAGCAAGCTTCGAGCCCCACACCGCCGTCTGCGGCAGCGTCCACGGCTTGGCATAGCTCGCCGGCAGTCCTTGCTCGGCCGCCTCTTCCTTCAGGCTCTTCACCTGCACGCCCGATGGAACATCCTTCAGCGTCGCGTCCTGGCTCAGCTGCAGCACGCGGATATACGCCGCCACCGCCCAGCGGTCCGCCGGCGTCAGTTGCGCCGAGTAGTCCGGCATCGCGCCGTAGCCGTGCGTCATCACGTAAAAGTAGTGCGACACGGGCTGCGCCATGTGTACCTGGTCGTGGAAGTTCGCCGCCGGCTTGTAGCCGCGCTCCACAATCATGCCCAGCCCGTTGCCCACCCGCGAGTGGCACGGCGTGCAATAGACATTGAACTGTTCCTGCCCGCGTTCCAGCACCGTCAGCGTCACCGGGAAAGGCATCAGGTCCTTCTCTTCCCTCACCCCGTTCGGCCCTTCCACCACGCCCGTATAAAAGTAGCTGTCCGTGCGCAGTTGTCCGCGCGCCACGGTGTCCAGCACCTGCGGCCGCGCCCCGCGATGGTCGGCGAACATCGACGACCCTCTCTGCGGAATCAGCTTGGGCTCGTTGTGCATGTCCTGCCGGCAGCCGGCCACCACCAGCAGCGCCGCGGCGCCCGCCAGCGCCCACGCGCGGCCCAGCCTCTTGACTGTTGAATTGAGGCGGTTCGCTTCCATCAGTACTCCACCTCCACCACTGAAACCGGCTCAAGGCTCTGCAAATACGCCTTCGTCTCCGACAGGTCGAATTTCGGATCCAGCGCCTCCAGGCACAGGAAAAACTTGTCCATCGACGCGTCGTTGCGGAAGTTCGGCGCGTTGAACAGCGGGTGATACAAGGCCGGCAATCCGTTCAGCGCCAGCATGCCCCACACCGCCGAAAGACCCGCCCACAGAATCGTCCATTCATACGCCGGAATCAAGAACGCCGGCCACGAATACGTCGGCCGCCCCGCAATATTCAGCGGATAGGCCAGCGTCGAGATCCACGTCTCCAGTGCGAACATCGCCGCGCCGCCCATCAGGCCGCCGATCAGCGTCAGCAGAGGCACCTTGTTGCGGTGGAAGCCGATCGCCTCGGCCGCCTCTTCCAGCGGATAGGGCGAGTAGGCATCCAGCCGCCGCCAGCCATCCTCGCGTGCCTGCCGCGCTGCCCTTATCAGGTCGCCCGGCGTATCGAATTCAGCCAGCAGGCCGTAGGTTCCTTCGCGTGGGGGCATCAGTCACCAGCCTCCGCTGTCGCTTTGGGCTTGATCTTCGCCCCCGGCAGCATGGTGCGAATTTCACTCATCGGGATCATGGGCAGGAAACGCACAAACAGCAGGAACAGGAACAGGAACAGCCCAACAGTCCCGAAATACGTCATGTAATCCCACTTCGTCGCCCGGTACGTGCCCCAGCTCGATGGCAGGTAGTCGCGGGACAGGCTCGTCACAATAATCACGAAGCGTTCAAACCACATGCCCGTGTTCACAATGATCGAAAGGATGAACATGAACACCATCGACCTCCGCAGCTTCCGCGACCAAAGGGTCGTCAGCGGGATCAACAGGTTGCACGTCACCAGCACCCAGTACGACCACCCCATCGGCCCGAACATGCGGTTCCACATCATGAACGCTTCCCAGTGCGATGCCGAGTACCAGGCAAAGAACACTTCCGAACCGTACCCGTAGGCCACGATGAATCCCGTCGCCAGCATCACCTTGCCCATGTTGTCGATGTGCCGCTCCGTCACCAGCGCTTCCAGGTGGTAGTACTTCCTCAGCGGAATCGCCAGTGACAACACCATCGCAAAGCCCGAATAAATCGCGCCGGCCACAAAGTAAGGCGGGAAGATCGTCGTGTGCCAGCCCGGCAGCACCGCCACCGCAAAGTCGAAGCTGATGACCGTGTGCACGCTGAGCACCAGCGGCGTCGCCAGGCCCGCCAGCAGCAGCGAGGCCGTCTCATACCGAGCCCAGTGCCGCACTGAGCCGCGCCAGCCCACTGCCAGCATGCCGTACACATATTGCCCCAACTTGGTCTGCGACCGGTCGCGCATCGTGCCCAGGTCGGGAATCATGCCCATGTACCAGAACACCACTGAAATCGTCGCGTAGGTCGAAACCGCAAAGACGTCCCACATCAGCGGCGACCGCCACTGCGGCCACACATCCATCGTCAGCGGCAGCGGGAACACCCAGTAGGCCACCCATGGCCGGCCAAGGTGAATCAGCGGGAACATGCCCGCGCAGATGACCGCAAAGATCGTCATTGCCTCGGCAAACCGGCTGATCGAGTTGCGCCAGCCCTGCTTGAACAAGAGCAGAATCGCCGAAATCAGCGTGCCCGCGTGGCCAATACCGATCCACCAGACGAATTCGACAATCGCAAAGCCCCACGCCACCGGCTGCGAGATCCCCCAGATGCCCGTGCCCTTCAGGAACAGCCACACCAGGGCCACCAGCAGCATCGTCGCGCCCGCGCCCGCCACCGCAAAGTACATGAACCACCCCAGCGGGGTGCGCGGCGTCAGCACGATCTTCGTGATCTTTTCGGTCACCGACCGGAACGTCTGTCCCTCGCCGATGACCTTGTACTCCCCGGTTGCCGGATCCACTCCCGGGAGTTTCGGTTTCACTTCGCTGGTCGCCATCGTCAGCTCAACCCTTCGCCGGATCAATCTCCACCGGCGTCTCTTCCAGTTCGGGATTGGTGTTTAAAACTTCAGCAATGTATGTGGTCCGCGGCCGCGTATTCAGATCCGCCAGCACCTGGTAGGTGCGCTCCTTGGCCCGCAGCGCCGCCACCTTGCTCGTCTGGTCGTTCAGGTTCCCGAAGATGATCGCCTTCGCCGGGCAAGCCTGCTGGCATGCCGTCTCGATCTCTCCGTCCCGCACCGGCCGGTTCTCCTTGTCGGCCGTTATCTTCGCAGCGGAGATGCGCTGCACGCAGTAGCTGCACTTCTCCATCACGCCGCGCGTCCGCACCGTCACGTCCGGGTTCCGCATCAGCTTCAGGCTCTCGGTCTCGTAGTCACTGAAGAGCAGGAAGTTGAACCGGCGCACCTTGTACGGGCAGTTGTTCGAGCAGTAGCGCGTCCCGATGCACCGGTTATAGACCATCAGGTTCAAGCCTTCGTCCGAGTGCACCGTCGCGCCCACCGGACACACCTGCTCGCATGGCGCGTTTTCGCACTGCTGGCACGGCATCGGCTGGAAGTGCGCGCGCGGCGCCGAAAGATCGCCTTCAAAGTAGGTGTCGATGCGGATCCACTGCATGTTCCGCCCGATGCGTACCTGCTGCTTGCCCACCACCGCAATGTTGTTCTCCGCATAACAGCTCACGATGCACGCATTGCAGCCCGTGCAGCTGTTCATGTCGATCGACATGCCCCACTTGTTGCCGTTGTATTGCCAGTTGGGGAACAGCGACTCGTCCATCGGCGGCGTCTCGCGTGCGTCGCCCTCGTGCGCAAAGTTCGGGCTCTTCTTGAACTCCTCCAGCGTCGCGTAGCGGATAATTCCGCGCGGTCCCAGCGCCTCATCGCCTTCCAGCGAGTTGTTGCCGTGGCCCTGCTCGCCGAACCGCGCACCGCGATGATCCTGGTAGTGGCTCTTGGTAATCGCCACGCCCCACTTGCCCCCCACGTGCCGGATCGCGCCGGTCGCATAGAACGGCGCCCACGTGTTGCGAATCAGGTACGCGTCGAATCCCGCGCCTGAACCCGCGCGCCCCGCGAACTCGCGCCCATAGCCCAGATACACCGTCACTGAATTGTCCGGATGGCCCGGCGCAACGACAATCGGAGCCTTCACGCGTCCGCCGCCCACGCTCAGCTCCACAATGTCGTCCTCTTCCAGGCCCAGCTTGGTCATCATCGCGCCGGAAACAATCGCCGCGTTGTCCCAGCTCAGGTTGGTCACCGGCTTGGGCAGCTCCTGCAGCCAGCCCACGTTCGAGAACCGCCCGTCATACACATTCGGGTCCGGCCGGAAGATGATTTCGAGTGAATCCTTCGGCGTCGGCGCGGGAACCTTGGGAATCGCAACCTTCGCCTCGCCCTTCGTCTCGTAGGCCGTGCCGTCAATCCATCCGTCGTGCAGCGCCTTGCGCCAGCCAAACTCGAAATCCCCGCCCGGCTGCTTGCTGATCTCCGGCTTCCACGTCTCGCGCACCGCCTTATAGGCGCTCTGCATCGGGTCGTCCAGCAGCGTCTGCAGCACATCGTGCGCCGTGCGCCCGCCGTAAAGCGGATCAATCATCGGCTGCACAATCGACACCGTGCCGTCATAGGCCCGCGCGTCCGACCACGACTCCATGTAGTGCGCCGAGTTGATGTGCCAGTTCGAAATCTGTCCCGTCTCGTCCAGGTGCGAGCCCAGATGCGCCACGATCTTCGCCTTGCTGAACGCCGAGGCAAAATTCAAATCCGCCGGCGCAGAATAAATCGGGTTGGCGTCCAGAATCACCAGCCAGTCCACCTTGCCCGCGTTCAGGTCCCCCACCAGCGCCTTCATGTCGCCCAACTGGTCGCTCGGAATCGGAACCGACGGCTCGCTCGACACCAGAACCGTCTTGCCCACGTTGCCCAGCGCGCTGTTCATCGCCAGCGCCAGCGCGGCCACGCTCGCATCCTGGTAGAGCCCCGGAATCACCGCGCACTTGCCCGCGTTCGCCTTCAGATCCTTCGCCACCGTAGCCAGAAATGCCTGCTGCTCCGCGGTCCATGCATACGCCGGAGCCTCCACGCCCGCCACGCCCACGGCCTTGGCCAGCTCCGCCGCAAACGCCGGAACCTCGCTCGCCCGCAGACCCAGCCGGTGCTCGGCCTTCATGCCCGTCGTCGTCGTCGAGCTCTCCACCGCATACAGCCGGTTCATGCCCGTCTCCGGCGTCTTGCGCCGGTCGGCGTAGTCGCGCACCAGTTTGTGGAAACCCGGATACGCCGCGCCTGAAATAAAGTCCGCATCCAAGGACACAATCACGTCCGCGCCCGTCAGCGCGTACTGAACATTCTCGCCGCGCTCCAGCCACGTGCCCGCAATCGCCGGGTCATACTGCACCAGCTTGGCCTTCGGCCACGCCGCCTGCACACCCTTCCACTGCCGCGCCAGCGTCGGCGAGGTAATCATCGCGCTCAAAAAGTAAATGCCGGTGCCGTCCTTGGTCTGCGCCACCTTGATGCGCAGCGCCTCGGCAAACTCCGCCCACTCGCGCATCTCTCCGCGATAGAGCACATGCTGCGACCGGTCCGGGTCATACATGCCCAGCAGCGTGCCCTGGCTCAGCGGATCCGATCCGCCCCGCGTGTAGCTGTGCTCAGGATTGCCGTCCACCTTGATCGGCCGGAACTCGTCGCTCTTCATCAGCAGCGGCACCGCGCCCGTCGGGAACGGATGCGCCGTGGCGAAGTACATCGGCTTGCCCAGCACCAGGTCTTCCGGCGCCTTCACGTAGGGATAGATCGTTTCGTCCGGCTGCTTGGTGCAGCCCGCCAGGCCTGCCAAAGCCATCGACGCGCCCATCAGCTTCAGGAATCCGCGCCGCGACACCGGATCCACCCACTCCTGCGCCGCCGCCGGAAACTCCCGCTCCACCGCCGCCTGGAACTCCTCGGTGTTGGCCAGCTCGTCCAGGGACCGCCAGAATTTTTTCCCTCGCGCCCCTCGCAGCTCCTCGCGCACCTGGGCCAGCGTCAGCTTCGTCCCTTCGGTTCCCTCGGCAGCCTTGTTTGTGTCGTTGTCCACGGCATTCCCCGTCTTGTGCGCCGCATCGTGCGCGGCCGGTTTCGTCTCTCGCCCACTCATCGCTTCGCTCATCGGTGGCAGGTATCGCAACTCGTCAGCTGATAAGGTCTCTTGATCTTGTAGTGCACCACCAGGAACTGCCCCAGCGCGTCCTGGCTGGTGAACTTCTTGTAGACCGGCAGCGACGGCAGCTTCGCCGCGCTTGCGTCGTTCGCCGTTCCCGTGGCGGTTGCCAGCGGGAACGCCAGCTCGGCCATCTGCGGCCCCTCACCGGTCGGATTCTTCGTCACGCAGTTCACGCTGTCGGCCGTCGGCACGCCCGTCTTTGCCCCGTCCACCGCGCACCACACCGGCTGGTCGTCACTGGGCTTGGTCCATGCCATGTTGTAAATCTCCGCCGTCGGCCGCAGGTTCTTCGCCGGATTCCGGTGACAGTCCAGGCACCACTCCATCTGCAGCGTGTTCTGCGCATAGGTCAGCGGCATCTCGTCCACCCGTCCGTGGCAGGTCGAGCAGCCAATGCCCTTGTTCACGTGAATTGAATGGTTGAAGTACACGTAGTCCGGCAGGTCATGAACCTTGATCCAGGGGATCGATTCGCCCGTCGCCCAGCTCGTCCGCACCGGCTGCAGAATCGCCGCATTCGTCCAGATCTGCGCATGGCAGTTCATGCACGTCTTGGTCGGCGGAATTCCCGCGTAGCTCGACTTCTCCACCGTCACGTGGCAGTACTGGCATTGCAGGCCCAGGCCCTGCACATGGTGCTTGTGGCTGAACGGCACCGGCTGCTCCGGCCGCTCGCCCTGCCGCGTCACCCACGGCGAACGCTGCAGCTGGTCCAGCGTCACTCCCAAAGCGATCACCAAAAGCCCCGTCAATACAAGGCTCGCCCGAGCCAAAGCATTGGAGCTGCGATCAAATATCTGCGCCATGAATGCTTCCCTGCTTGCTCTTTGTTGTCTTCAATCTGCGTATCGTAATGTGCACGCTGTGCCCGCGCTCACATAGGTTTCGGTTAGCTCTGGTCTTCGGATACAGGGAATGCCTCGCGACCTCCCCATCCGAAACATCACTATATGCAGTCAGTTCTGGTCTCCCCAACTCTCGCGCGTCCTCCGTTTTTCATTCTGTGTTCGTCGCGCAAATGTCCTGTAATCTAACGGGATTCCCAATACCCTGTGACTTTTCGAACCGGAAGGATTGCTTAGCCCGAACCCCTTCGCGCTTGCGGCGAAGGAACTCCGGAAATTGCGAACAAGTTATCACGCCGAATCCACAACTTGCCATGCAGATTTTTCCGCTCGCTGCGCGTGTCTCCCATTGTGCAACTCCCCCATCCCGCAAAAATCCCCAATTTTCGCGGCCTCCGCGCAATTCCTACACCTGCACGCTCCCCTCTCAACGTCTCGCATTGTGGTGTCGTTACCCTCCTCTTCCGCTCTGCTTCTGCCTTTCACCCACAGCCTCCCCGCCGAAACCCATTCGCCCCGCGTCGCCAAGCCTCGCCTCCACGCCGTTGCCGCGCGCTGCGTTTCACAATGCATTAAAATTCCTCAAGGCAGCGCTCTCCGCTGTCTCGGCTCGCAGTCCAATATCATTCGTTCACACCGCACTACTCGCGCACCGCCCGGCACGCAAGCAGTCCAGCACGCAAGCAGCCCGGCATGCACACCGCAGCACACACAAGTAGGACGAGAAAGGACAGCCCGCATGAAATACGCCGGATTGCTCGTCATGCCCGCCGGATTCCTCCTCTCGCTTGCCGCCCTGCTGCTCTTTCCCACGCCCGCGCCGCGCCTGGCCTTCGTGCTCTGCGGCCTCGCCGTTGTAGCCCTCGGCCTCATCGTCGCCTTCCGCGGCCACAAACCGTCGCGCTCAGCAAGGCGCGCATGAATCCCTCCACCGCGCCGCTTTCTCCGCCCGCCTTCGCCCTCGCGCTTGGCCTGCTCCTTCTTGCTCCGCTGGCCGTCGCCGGCCTCGCCCTCGTCAACACTGGCCTGGGCCGCTCCCGCTCCGCCGCGCAGTCTCTTCTCGGCTCGCTCGTGCTCATCGCCACGGCGCTGGTCGCCTTCGCGCTCGTCGGCGCGGCCTTCGCCGGCCCATCCGCCGGCCACACTTTCTGGCTCGCCGGCAAGCCCTGGAACTGGATCGGCGCGGACCCCCTCGCGCTCGCCCGCCTTGCCACCGCAGCGCCACGCGCCCAGCTCGCTCTTCTCTTCGAGTTCTTCGCCGTCGCCCTCGCCGTTCTCATCCCCTGGGGCTCCGGAGCGGACCGCCTCCGCCTGCCCGCCGGCGCGGCCATCGCCGCCGTCTTCGCCGTCCTGGTCTTTCCCTTCGCCGCGCATTGGACCTGGGGCGGCGGCTGGCTCGCCCAGCTCGGCCTCAACTTCTCCCTCGGCGTCGGCTTCCTCGACGTCGGCGGAGCCGCCTCCATCCACACCCTCGGCGGACTCGCCGCACTCGCCGTCGTCTGGCTCGTCGGCCCTCGCCGCAACAAATTTCCCCGCGAAGGCCTCTCCACGGCCATCCCCGGCCACAACGCCATTTACGTTCTCTTCGGCTGCCTCATCGCCCTCGTCGGCTGGCTCGCCTTCAACATGGCCGGCGCGCTGCTCTGGCTCAACGTCGCGCCCACGGCCCTCCCCGTCGTCGCCATCAACACGCTCCTCTCGGCCGCCGCAGCCCTCATCGCCGCCTTCACCGTCACCCGCATCCGCTTCGGCAAGCCGGACGCCAGCCTCTGCGCCAACGCTTGGCTCGCCGGCCTCGTCACTTCATCCGCCTGCGCGGCCCTCGTCTCGCCCCTCGTCGCCCTCTTCACCGGCTTCGTCATCGGCGTCGCCACGCCCCTGCTCGTCGAGCTCTTCGAGCTCGCGCTCTCCATCGACGACCCCTCCGGCGCAATCTCTGTCCACGCCGCCGGCGGCCTCTGGGGACTCCTCGCCGCGGGCTTCTTCGCTCCCTATTCCGGCCAGTTCACCGCCCAGCTCGTCGGCATCGCCGGCCTTCTCGGCCTGCTCTTTCCGCTCACTTACCTCTTCTTCGCCCTCCTCAACCGCGTCCTTCCCTTCCGCGTCGAGCCCGACGGCGAACGCCTCGGCATGGACCTCCACGAACTCGGCGGCAACGCCTACCCCGAATTCGTCGTCCACCGCGACGACTCCTACCGGTAGCTCGCAAATGCCTGTGCTCAGTTGACTAAAGAATCGGCTGCCGCGAAGATACACTCGTGCACGGGCACAACTGTGAATGGCAATTAACGAGCATTGACCGGAGTAAAAATGAAAGTGCTCTCGGCGCTTGCAATTTCGGCCGTGCTGCTCCAGCATTCGATTCCTCCACCGAACCCGGCCGCGCAAGGTGTCCATCGGGCCGTGAGGCTCAATACTACGGTCCATGTATTGGAGACCTCGGCAGGCTCGGCCTTCAGCGATCTGGTGGCAGTCGGGCTGCAGAATCACCTCCCCATCGGCATCGTCGTAGGAGAAGGACCGGATTCGGATATCTGTCGAGTTCCATTAAACTTCACCCAAGAAACCATGACGGTGGCGGATCTGATCGCCGTGATCGAGGCAGGAATGCCAGGCTATCGAGCTGAGATCCAGAATGGTGTTCTAGACATTGCGCCAAAGCAGCTGCCAGACAACACGGCTCGCTTCCTCGAGATGAGATTAGCTCGTTTTCAGGCCGCACCCCAGACTCAAACAGTCATGGGATTCACCCTTTGGGGGTCTATAGACGGCATTCTTGCGCCCCGAGCAGGCCGGGATTTAAACATTCTTCTTTCGATGTCGGCGGAGACAGTGCCCGGTATGGATGTCTCGAATGCGAGCGTCAAGTCGATACTGAACAAGATTGTCGACGAAGGAAACGGGGGCGTGTGGGTCCTTCGCACATCGCAATTGAAAACACTATCCGCAGAGACGAGGATGCCATACGATATCGACGGGTATGTCGGCGAAGACCTAGACCTAGCGAACCGACAAATACTTCCTTGCGCAGAACCTGAGACGCACTGAGTAGAGGCCGGGTGCCAGGTGCCCATCAAGTCTCGCATCCGAGACCCGAGAAGCCACGAACTCCCCGGGCTCTCCCATAAGACCTAAAAGCTACCGCTTCGCCAGCACCAGCATCAGCACAAACACCGCAATCGGCACCAGCGCCAGCCCCACATACAGCAGCAGCCGCGTGTTGAACTTCTTCGGCCTTCCGCCGCCCGCCGGCCGCACCTCCCGCTCCGCCACGCCCACCTGCTCCTGGTGTTCCAGGTCCCAGGCCATCTCGTGCGCGGTCGAGTAGCGATGCCGCGGGTCCCGCTCCAGCGCCCGAAACACAATCTCCTCAAGCTGCGGCGAAATCTCCGGGTTCAGCTCCCTCGGCGGCTTCGGGTCGTGCAGCACCCGCTCGTTCATCGCCGCCAGCGGATTCGCCCCCACAAACGGAACCCGCCCCGTCAGCATCTCGTAGAGCATCACGCCCACCGCATAGATATCGCTCCGCTGGTCGCCCCGCTGCCCCTTCACCTGCTCAGGGGATATATAGTCCGGCGTCCCCAGCATGGCAGAAAGGTTCACGAACGTCAGCCGCCGCGCGTCTTCCTTCATCGCAATCCCAAAGTCGATCAGCTTCACGTGCCCGTGCTCGTCGATCATCACGTTTTCCGGCTTCAGGTCCCGGTGCACCACGCCGCGCTTGTGCATGTAGTCCAGCGCGTGGCACATGCCCAGCGCAATCTTCACCGCTCGCTCAATCGGCAGCTTCTTCTGCTCGTTCAGCACCGCGCGCAGCAGCAGCCCGTCCACCCACTCCAGCACCATGTAGACCCGCGTCCGCTCTTCGTGCTGAAAGGTCTTCACAATGCCGTGGTGGTCCAGCAGTTGACCAATCTCTTCCTCGCGCTTGAAGCGCTCGAACAGCACCGGGTCGGCTTCCATATCCGCATACGGCACCTTGATGGCCACCGCCTTGCCCGTCTCGGTGTCCGTCGCCTTGTAAAGCACGCTCATTCCGGTGCGCGCCACCACTGACTCAATCCGGTAGTGGTCCAGCATCGCCCCCGGTTGCAGCTCATTCATGTCCGTCGTCTGCATGGCTAGCCCCTATTCTTTCACGACCCTTCGTAAGAATTCCGTCAGGAATTTCGAAAGAGAATCTTCCAAATCCACCCTCCCCGGGCCGTATCATAAATCCAAACCACGCCTCGCACTCTTCGCCTGCTGGCCCTCCTGCTCGGATTCGTGTGCGTCCCCGCGACCGCCCCATCCTTTGCCTCAGCCGCCTCAGGATTCGCCCGCCGACCGCCGCAGGAGACCGGCTTCCTCAACCGCTCTCTCGTCTTTCGCGGCGTCGTTTACCACTTCCAGGTCTACGTCCCGGAAAGCTACATTCGCTCCGACCATCATCGCTGGCCCATCATCCTCTTTCTCCACGGCCGCGGCGAGCGCGGCTCCGAAGGCATGTGGCAAACCCAGGTCGGCCTGCCCGAGGCCGTGCGCGACCACCCCGAACGCTGGCCCTTCCTCATCGTCATGCCCCAGTGCCCCCAGGGCCATTACTGGACTGACCCCGACATGATGGGCATGGCTCTTTCCGCCCTTGACCAGGAATCCGAAGAGTTCCATGCCGACCCCAATCGCACCTACCTCACCGGCCTTTCCCTCGGCGGATACGGCGCATGGGAGCTCGCCAGCCGCAATCCACGCCGCTTCGCCGCCATCGCCATTGCCGCCGGCGGCATCTTCTGGAGCTATGCCCCCGAGCGCTGGCGGCAGTCCGCCACCCTCCCCGCACAATACGCCGCCGCCATCGGCCACACGCCCGTCTGGCTCTTCCACGGCAGCCAGGACCACATCGTCTCTCCCCGCGAAAGCGAACTGATGTACTCGGCCTTCAAAGCCGCCGGCGGCGACATCCGTCTCTGGGTCTACCTCGGCCTGCACCATAACTGCTGGACCCGCGCCTACGACGAACCCGATCTCCCCCGCTGGCTCCTCGACCACCGCCTCGGCCAACGACACGCCGAATTCGCCGAGCGCCTCCTCATCCCCCTCCATCCGTCCGCCATTCCCCTCTCCTCCGCGCAGCTTGAAGCGCTCGCCGGCGACTATTCCAACGCCCGCGGCCGCCTCGCCGTCACCCTCATCCGCCAGGGTGACCAGCTCTACCAGTAAAGACGTCCACGGCCAGATCGAAGAGCTCGCGGCCGAGTCCCCGTACACCCTCTTTTACCCCTCCGGCGGCAGCCTCACCCGCATCGCCGTCGAGCGCGACGCTCAGGGCCGCATCACCGCACTCGTCCTGCGCGACGACCGTCACGAGGAGCGCTGGGAGCGCATGCGCTCGCCCGCCCCGCGCGACGAACAGCCGCCCGCCAAAACCCCTTCCGCCCGCTGATACGCTCGCTGATTCGCCCGGTGATACCATGCCCTCAATCGCATCTCATGCTCCAGCCCGCCGCCCCGCAAGGGAACAAGGCCCTCACCGGATGCGTACCCTGTTTCTGTAAGCCGCTTCCCAGGAGGGTCCCATGTTTTGCAGCGGTTGTGGTCAGCCTGTCGTCCCAGGGCAGCCCGTCTGTTCCCAGTGCGGCCGTCCCCTCGCCCCGCCCATTCCCCCCGTCCCCAACTTCGAGTTCCAGCTCCAGACCTACGCCGGCCGCATCCGCGCCCTCAGCGTCGTCTGGTTCGTCTACGCGGGGCTCTCCCTGCTCCTGGGCTTCGTCGGCATGACCTTCCTGAGCACCTTTCTCACGCATGCCTTCGGTCCCTGGGGCCACGGCCCGTTTGGCAATGGCTCCATGGGCCAGGAATGGATGGGCCCCACCATCCTTCACTTCGCATGGGCCATCATCCTCGTCCGCGCCGCGTTGGCTCTGGTTGCCGGATGGGGGCTCATGGAGCGCGCGCCCTGGGGCCGCGTCGTCGCCATCGTGGCCGCAATCCTCTCTCTTATCAAATTTCCCTTCGGCACCGCCCTCGGCATCTGGACCCTCGTCACCCTCCTCGGCTACCGCAACTCCACCCTCTACGACCAGCTCTAGCTTCGAGCGAGGCGAGGCGAACGCCCGCCCGTTCGCACTTCTCGGCCCCGGAGGGAGCAGGGGCCTTCAGGCCCCTGAATCTCAGTTCACATCAATCATGGGCTTCAGCCCCGGAGGAACCGCCTCTTGCGAATCCGGCCTTGTGCGACCGCCATCACAAGGCCGCATTTCCACCCTCCGTTACAATCTACCCATGACGTTTCCCGTCCAGCGCATGCGCCGGCTCCGCCGCACCGAGCCCCTTCGCGCCCTCGTCCGTGAAACCGCCCTCAACCCCGGCGACTTCCTCTATCCGCTCTTCCTCTGCCCCGGCCAGGGCATCCGCCGCGCCGTCACCTCCATGCCCGGCGTCTTCAATCTCTCCATCGACGAGGCCGTCCGCGAAGCCGAAGAAGCCGCATCCCTCGGCCTCGGCGGGCTGCTCCTCTTCGGCCTGCCCGATTCCAAAGACGAACAGGGCACCGGCGCATGGAGCGACGACGGCATCGTCCAGCAAGGCCTGCGCGCGCTCAAGCAATCCGCAGCCGCCAAAAAGCTCGTCCTCATCGCCGACGTCTGCCTCTGCGAGTACACCAGCCACGGACACTGCGGCCTCATCGTTCCCACCGCCGACGGCCACGACGTCGATAACGATCCCACGCTCGATCTGCTCGCCCGCACCGCCGTCAGCCTCGCCCGCGCCGGGGCAGACGTTGTCGCGCCCAGTGACATGATGGACGGCCGCGTCGCCGCCATCCGCAAGGCCCTCGACTCGGCCGACCGCACCCACACGCCCATCCTCAGTTACGCCTCCAAATTCGCTTCCGCCTTTTACGGACCCTTCCGCGAAGCCGCCGATTCCGCGCCCCAGTTCGGCGACCGCAAAACCTATCAGATGGACGGCGCAAACCTCCGCGAAGCCCTGCTCGAAATCGAGCTCGACCTCGCCGAAGGCGCTGATATGATCCTCATGAAGCCCGCCATGCCTTACCTCGACGTGGTCCACGCCGCGCGCCGGCGCTTCGGCGTCCCCATCGGCGCATACCAGGTCTCCGGCGAGTACTCCATGCTCCATGCCGCCTTTGAAAAGGGCTGGCTCGACCGCGACCGCGCCATCCTCGAGTCGCTCCTCGGCATTCGCCGCGCCGGCGCAGACTTCATCGTCACTTACTTCGCAAAGGACGCCGCAAAACTCCTCTGATTCGTACCCGATTCGCGAGCCCGCCGCACCCGTTCCCCGCAGCGCATCCGCTACCATGGGTGCAACCTTCCGAAAGCGGCTGCGCCCATGACCACTCTCGAAGTCCTCAGCGTCCTCTTCGCCACCGCGGCCCTCTTCGGACTCATCAGCGCCCGCTGGCTCCGCCTCCCGATCACCGTCGGCACCATGCTGCTCACCGTGCTGCTCTCGCTCTGCCTTGGCGCAATCGGCGGCATCGCTCCCGCCATGCACCAGTGGGCACTGCGCCTCGCCAATCAAATCAACTTCGAAAGCATCATCCTCCACGGCATGCTGCCGCTGCTTCTCTTCTCCGGCGCATTCCTCTTCGACCTCGAGCAGCTCGCCCGCGAGAAACTCACCATCGCCTTCATGGCCATAGGCGGCACGCTCATCTCCATCTTCGCCATCTCCGGCCTCATGTTCCTCTTCAGTGCCGACCACGTTCCCTGGATCCACTGCCTGCTCTTCGGCGCGCTCATCTCCCCCACTGATCCCATCGCAGTTCTCGAAATGCTCCGCCGCGTCGGCGTCCCCAGGGGCATCCAGGCCCAGCTCGCCGGCGAATCCCTCTTCAATGACGGCATCGGCGCCGTGCTCTTCCTCGCCATCCTCGACGTCGCCCGCGGCCACTCGCCCACCCCCTTGCACGTCGCCGGCCTGCTCGTCGTCAAGGCCGGCGGCGCCGTTCTCCTCGGCATCTGCGCCGCCTGGGTGGCCGCCCACTTCATGCGCCGCGTCGACTCTTACCAGGTTGACATCCTCTTCACCGTCGCCCTCGCTCTCGGCGGCTACGTCGTCGCCGACTCGCTCCACCTCTCCGCGCCGCTTGAGGCGGTCGTCGCCGGCATCGCCCTCCGTTACTTCAATCGCCACCAGCCCGACAATCGCGTCGCCCACCGCAACATCGAAGGCTTCTGGGAGGTCATCGATGAGGTCCAGAACTCCGTCCTCTTCGTCCTCCTCGGACTTGAAACCATGGTGATCACATTCGACGCCTCAGCCTTCCGCGCCGGATTTGCCGCCATTCTCTCCATCAACGTCGTGCGCCTGGCCGCCGTTGCCGCCATCCTTGCCCTCGTCCGTCTCATTCAGCGCGGCCACAAGAGTTCCGTCTTCCTGCTCACCTGGGGCGGTCTGCGCGGCGGCCTCTCCATCGCCCTCGCGCTCTCCGTTCCCGCCGCCCTCGGCCGCTCCTGGATTCTCGGCGCAACCTACATCGTCGTTGTCTTCTCCATCGTCCTCCAGGGCGGCTCCATGGACTGGCTCCTCCGCCGCCGCAACCGCAGACAAGCCGCCGCCTGACGCATCGTCAAAAATCCACCCCCAAACGGCACAAGGCAGGACACCATGCGCATTCGTGCCGCACAAGCTCCCGCCTCGTTTGTCCTTCGCCGGCTAGCTCTTCAGAAACTGCAGCAGGTCCGCATTCACATTGTTCTTGAGGGTGGAGCACATCCCGTGCGGCGCGCCCGGATACACCTTCAGCGTGGAACCCTTCACCAGCTTGGCTGAAAGCAATGCCGAATCTCCAATCGGCACCATCTGGTCATCGTCACCATGCAGAATCAGCGTCGGCACATCCATCTTTTTCAGGTCTTCCGTAAAGTCCGTCTCTGAAAACGCCTTGATGCAGTCGTACACGGCATTAAACCCCGCATGCATCCCCTGCAGCCAGAATTGGTCGCGCAGGCCCTGCGACACCTTTGCCCCCTCGCGGTTCGCCCCGTAGAACGGGATTGTAAGATCTTTGAAAAACTGCGACCGGTCCGCCAGAACATTCGCGCGAATCTCGTCGAACACCTCCATCGGCAGCCCGCCCGGATTCGCCTCCGTCTTCACCATGATCGGCGTCACCGCCCCAATCAGCACCGCCTTCGCCACGCGCTTTGACCCGTGCCGCCCAATGTAGCGCGCCACTTCGCCTCCCCCGGTCGAGTGTCCCACGTGCACCGCATCGTTCAGGTCCAGCGCCTCGGTCAGCTCCGCCATGTCATCGGCATAGGTATCCATATCGTTGCCGTTCCACGGCTGGCTCGATCGCCCGTGCCCGCGACGATCATGGGCAATCACCCGATAGCCGTGCGATGCAAGAAACAGCATCTGGTCTTCCCATGCGTCCGCGCTCAGCGGCCATCCATGGCTAAAAACCACCGGCTGACCCGTACCCCAGTCCTTGTAGTAAATCTCTGTTCCGTCCTTCGTTGTAATCGCAGGCATTGTTGACCTCCGGGTTGCGGTTCGGGATGGTAAAGGCTTGCGTCTCCGCGCAAGAGTGCAAATCTAGGAGACAGCCGTGCATAAAAGCAAGCGAGAGTGCGACAGGCTGGCCAGTTCGTGGTGGTCACGCATGGAACTTCATACCACGCATCTGCAGACCACAATCGGGCCTGTTCGCACACTCAATCGCGCGCAAATTCCCACCACCATACCAGAGCCCCCACCCGTCAAGATGTATCCTTCGCAACACAGTTCCCTTTTTCCCTGCAAACCCCGCGCCGTCTCCGCGCATACCTTCTTCACAATTCCCTTTGCGCCGCGCCGCACCTGTGGTTTTCTAAAGGCACCCGCCTATGCGCAAAGCCCTGGAAGGCTACTTTGAATTTGCCCACCTGGGCACCAACTGGCGCACCGAGCTCCTCGCCGGCGTCACCACCTTCCTCACGATGGCTTACATCGTGCTCGTCAACCCCGCCATCCTGGCCGACGCCGGCGTGCCCCGCCCCGCCGCCACCGCCGCCACCTGCCTCTCCGCGGCCTTCGCCTCCATCCTCATGGGCATCGTCGCCCGCTACCCCATCGCCCTCGCCCCCGGCATGGGCCTCAACGCTTACTTCACTTACACCGTCTGCATCAAAATGCACATCCCCTGGCAGACCGCCCTCGGCGCCGTCTTCATCTCCGGCATCCTTTTCCTCCTGCTCACCGCCGCCGGCATCCGCCAGATGATCCTCCACGCCATTCCCCATCAGCTTTACGCCGCCGTCGCCGGTGGCATCGGCCTTTTCATCGCCTTCATCGGCTTCCGCAACGCCGGCCTCGTCGTCGCAGACCCCGCCACCCTCGTCGGCCTCGGCAACATCCGCAATCCCACCACCGCGCTCGCCCTGCTCGGCCTTGTCATCATGGTCGCGCTTGAAATCAAAAAGGTGAAGGGCTCCATCCTCATCGGCGTCCTCTCCATCACCGCGCTCGCCTGGGCTTTCGGCCTCGTCCACTGGACCCACTCCACCATCGGCCTCAGCGCCCTCACCGCCACCGCCTTCAGGCTCAACATCCGCGGCGCGCTCAGTAAGGGATTGCTAGAAATCATCTTCGTCTTCTTCTTCGTCGATCTATTCGATAACCTCGGCACCCTCGTCGCCGTCGCCAAGCGCGCCGGCCTCATCGCCGCGGACAACAACATTCCCCGCCTCAACCGCATCCTCTTTGCAGACGCCACCGCCACCGTCTTCGGCTCCCTCGCCGGCACCTCCACCGTCACCAGTTATGTCGAGTCCACCGCCGGCGTCGAGGCCGGAGGACGCTCCGGCGTCACCGCCATCGTCACCGGACTGCTCTTCCTCGCCGCCATCCTCGCCGCGCCCTTCATCAGCATCGTCCCCACCGCCGCCACCGCACCCGCCCTCATCCTCGTCGGCTCCATGATGCTCTCCACCATCACTGAGATCCAGTGGAACAACCCCCTCACCGCCGTCCCCGCATTCCTCACCCTCATCCTCATCCCGCTCACTTACTCCATCGCCAACGGCCTCGGCTTCGGCATCATCGCCTGGGCCGTCCTCCACGCCGCCACCGGTAACCTCCGCAAGCAGGACTGGCTCCTCTACCTCCTCGCCGCACTCTTCCTCTTCCGCTTCATCTACCTCGGCACCGCATGAACCGCGCAAAGGAGTGGCGCAGTTTCCGCATTGCCGACCAACCGGCCGATGCTCAGAAATCAGACTGACGCTGGAGTCAATGAGCGCATTGGCCTGGATGCCCTCAATGAATGGATTACCTGGCAAGAATTCAATCAGTCAGTTTTGGCAGAGTGCTAATAGGTTGTTTCAGCGCGAAGCGCCGGTTTCCCATATAGTGGTGACTTCGCCGGGCTGCTCACCAAACGGGAATCTTCCGGCGTAACGGAGATCAAATGGCGAGATTTGTCCTTGTACACGGCGCGTTTTCCGGCGCATGGATCTGGGGACCACTAACAGACCATCTAAAGGCGACCGGCCATGCGGTGGCCGCGTTTGATTTGCCCGGGCTCGGAGACGACAAAACGCCAGCCAGCGAAGTCACACTGGATCGTTGCGTGGCCCGCCTCTGTGAGGTGCTGGCTGCCGACTCCGAGCCGGCGATTGTAGTCGGTAACAGCATGGGCGGCGTAATCGCGACTCAGGCGGCGGCGCGCTGTCCGGAACGGGTCGCGGCGCTCGTTTACGCAACCGCCTTCCTGCCAAAGAATGGTCAGAGTCTTCTTGACCTGACAAAGCTTCCGGAGGGGGCCGGTGATCAGGTGCAGGCCAATATCACCATCGAAGGTGATCCCCCGGTTGCCACTATGCCGGCCGCGGCGTCGCGTCAGGCGTTGTACGGCTGCTGTGCAGACGAGGTCGCCGCGTGGGCCATCGCACGGCAGCGCCCGCAGCCAATCGGACCCTTCGTGACACCAGTATCGATCCCGGCCGGGGCGCTCGACGGAATCAACCGGTATTTCGTCGTCTGTACTCGCGATCGGGCGATTCCCTTGCCACTGCAGCGGCGAATGATCGCCGAGAACATGTGCGACGATGTTGTTGAACTCGATACAGACCATACGCCTCACTTGTCCATGACGGATAAGTTAGCAGGGGCCCTCTACCAATTCGCGGCGCACTCATCGACGAATGGGAAGAAAGCTCGTGCCCAACGCAGCGTGTGAATGGGTAACGTCTGCCGCGCGACGCGAGCAACACGCCCCAGGGTTGCGGACGTGTGGCCCGGCAGACTGGAACTCTCGGCTATCCCGGAAGTCAATTTGGCGCTTTATCGCCAAGTCGCTCATCGAGTCCTCAGGCAATGAAGATCGCGCCAATCCTCCTGCCGCGGGCGGATAACTGGCAACCGCTCCATTGCCGGGTGCCCTCAGTCTCGATTCTGAGACCGGGGAGCCAGCCCCTACCTCAGCCGCCTTACTCCCGCCACGCGCCCAAAGGCCTTGTCGAACGTAATCACCTCGTCCGCCCCGGCCCCAAAGGAAATCTCCGCAATCAAGTGGTCGGCAAAGCCGGCCGCGCCCTTGCGCGAGGCCTCCAAAGCCTTCCACGCGACGGCCGCCGACTCGACAGCCACGCCTTTCGTCTGCAGAAGGCCCTCGATGGTATCCAGAACCGTTGCCCGTTCCCATCGCGCCCGCAGCACCCATGACAACTCCGCCAGCACCAGCAACGGCACAAACACTCCACCTGCCGAACGCGCCTCCGCCAGCGCCGCGCGAGCCTTTCGCGCCTGTGCCGGTTCGTCGTTCAGGTAAGCCCGCGCCCACACATTCGTATCGGCTGCCAGCATTACCACCGTCTCCTGGCCTTGGCCGCATCCATCTCTTCAAAGGTCATTGCGCCGCCGGTTTTACCGCCCGAACTCGCTTCGTCGGCCATCTTCCACAGGTCTTCGAGGTCATACAGCACTGGCTCCACCTTCACCGCGCCGCTGGCCGGAATACTGAACCGTATCCGGCTTCCCCTTTGAATCCCAAGGCGCTTTCTCAACTCCCTGGGCAGCGTCACCTGGCCCTTGGAGGTGACAGTCGCTTCCACAGTGGTCGCCGTTCTTTGACTGGCTGAAGTCATTTTTCACCCGCCTTACATTTTAGCATAAATTTCCTTACTTCCAATCACGCCCCACTCCCACCGCCCCACCCGCCCATTACAATTCTCCCTATGACCAAGCCCGCGCTCCCCGCGCTTCCAGCCCTTGTGGATCTAGTCGGCGTCGGCCTCAACGCCACCGACACCCTCATCCCGCTGGCCCAGTATCCTGAGCGCGGCTCCAAGGTCGAGTACGCCCAATCCTACCTCCAGCCCGGCGGCCAGGCTGCCTCCACCGTCGTCGCCTGCCAAACATGGGGACTCACCACCCGCTACGTCGGCAAGCTCGGCGACGACGAGGCCGCCGCCCTCCATCGCCGCGAATTCCTCCGCCTCGGCGTCGACGCCCGCCTCATCGTCGTCCCCGGCGCACTCAGCCCGCAGTCGCTCATCCTCGTTGACTCCGGCGGCGAACGCACCGTCATCCAGCGCCGTGATCCGCGCCTCTTCCTCCAGCCCGCCGACCTCCAGCGCGATTGGATCGTCAACGCCCGCTGCTTCCACACCGACGGCTGCGAAACCGCCGCCGCCACCCTTGCCGCGTCATGGGCGCGCCAGGCCGGCATCCCCACCGTCGCCGATCTCGACGAGGCCTACCCCGGCGTCGACGACCTCATCGCCAACATTGACTACCTCATCGTCAGCCGCGATTTTCCCGGCCTCCTCACCGGCGAGCGCACCCTCGAGGGCGCCCTCCGCCGCCTCAAATCCCGCTTCGGCTGCCTCGTCACCGCCGCCACCCTCGGCCAGGACGGCGTCCTCGCCTGGGACGGCCGCGACTTCCACCTGCGCCCCGCCTATTGCGTTCAGGTTGCAGACACCACCGGCGCAGGCGACATCTTCCACGCCGGCTTCATCTATGGCATTCTCCGCGGCTGGCCGCTCCCGCAGCAGCTTGACTTCGCCTGCGCCGCCGCCGCCCTCAACTGCACCGCCTCCGGCGCGCGCGGCGGCATCCGTCCCGTGCCGGAAATTGAAGCCACCATGGCCTCCTGCCCTCGTTACGCCGCCGCTCCCGCGCTCGATTTGAAGCGCTGATTGACCGGGCGCGACAGGGGCGATTGAAGGGTACGAGCTTCAGCCCGTACATTCAAACCAGAGAAAAATCTGCGTGGCTTGAGCCTCTCACGCAAGTCCTGCGCCCCATGGACCCGCTGCCTTCTTTCCACAACCCCATTGCCCAAGCCGCCCCCCTCGGCTTAGTATTCCCCTGCGAATGAAATCGTTTTCAGGAGGACCCCTTCCAATGCGCAAACCTGCTCGGCTCTCTCTTGGCTCTCTGCCCACTCTTGCTCTCGCCGCCCTCGCTGCCCTTGCCTTCTCCCTTTTTCCCGCAGCCTCGGCGCGGGCGCAGTCAGACCCACCGGAGGTGGCCGCGGCCACGCCCCCCATGGGATGGAACAGTTGGAACTACTTCGCCGGCAAAGTCACTCAGCAGGACATCAAGAATGCCGCCGACCAAATCGTCGCCTCCGGCATGAAAGACGCCGGCTACATCTACATCAACATCGACGACACCTGGGAGGGACAGCGCGACGCCAACGGCGTCCTCCACACCAACTCCAAATTCCCTGACATGAAAGCCCTCGCCGACTACGTCCACTCCAAGGGCCTCAAGCTCGGCATCTACTCCTCGCCCGGCCCCAAAACCTGCGCCGGATACGCCGGCTCGCTCGGCCACGAGCAGCAGGACGCCAAGCTCTACGCCTCCTGGGGCATCGACTACCTCAAGTACGACCTCTGCAGCTTCATCCCCGCCGTCATGCAAAAGCAGGCGCCCAATGACAAGGCCCAGCAGATGCGCCTCATGATCGCCGCCTACGACAAAATGTCCAGGGCCCTCAAAGCCACCGGCCGCCCCATCGTCTTCTCTCTCTGCCAGTACGGCTGGGACGCGCCCTGGGAGTGGGCGCCGGCCCTCGGCGGCAACCTCTGGCGCACCACCGGCGACATCAACGCCCGCTGGGACCGCATCTACGACCTGCTTGAAATGCAGGCCGGCCTCGCCAAATACGCAGGCCCAGGCCACTGGAACGACCCCGACATGCTTGAAGTCGGCAACGGCCACCTCTCACTGGCTGAAAATCGCTCCCACTTCTCCATGTGGGCCATGCTCGCCGCGCCCCTGCTCGCCGGCAACGACCTCACCAAAATGACGCCCGCAATCAAATCCATCCTCACCAACCGCGACGTTATCGCCATCGATCAGGACTCCCTCGGCCACCAGGCCCGCCGCATCTACGCCGACGGCGAAGTCGAAGTCTGGGCCCGCCCGCTCTCCGGCGGAGCCATGGCCGTCGCCGTGCTCAACGCCGGCAGCGACCGCTACTCCACCCATCCCTTTCATCTCAACCTCGAGAAACTCGGCCTCCACGGCGCGCAGCAGGCCAAAAACCTCTGGACCGGACAGGACCTCACGCTGACCAACGACATGCCTCTTGAAATCGCCAGCCACGACATCCTTCTCGTTCGCATCGCCAACCCCAAATAGCCCCGCCTCACACACCAAAGCCCACCCGGCGCAATTTCCCGCGCCCGGGTGGGCTTTTTCTTGTTCCGCAAAACCAATCTCCCCGCCGCTCCTTAGTCAATCCGCAGCGTTCGCGCCGGATCAATCGACGCCGCCCGCCGCGCCGGAATCACGCCCGCGACCGCCGCCGCAACCACCAGCACGCCCGTCGGGGGCTGGCCCGGGTGCCGGGGGAGCGAAGTGAGTTCTCTCACAAATGCTGGTTGCCCCAGGCGCCTCGCTTTTGGGCACCTGGGAAAACACAGGTCTCAATCCAGAAATTCGGCGCCCCGGCCCAACCCTTCGCGGTTGCCCCATCCTTGTCGCTCCCGCCGTTCGGGCCACAGGGTGGGAGCAGAGTCGCGGCGCGTGGCCCGGGTGCGGGGAGATGAGTTCCTCCACTTCATCAGCCTGCCCCACACCGCCCACTGTGTTGGTTCAGCCTGAAATGGATAGAGGGCGCTCTCCGCTAGTGAGTATTCCGCCTTTCGGGCGGGGATTTTCAAGGCATCGGGTCTACCGATCCGATGGAGGCTTCGGGCAGCGCAAGAAGGTAATCCTCGCGCCGCCGTTCATCATCTCGATAAGACCACCAGGCTATCCCTCAGCGTGGTTGCATCCCTGCATCGCCCGCCTCTGTTTCACCTGGCAAGGTCATTATGGTTCGGGTTTGCGATTACGAAGCAAGGCGTGACCGGCGTTGCGCCTTCGACTTGGGAAGCATTTCGAGAACGGGTAGCCCGGGCTTATGAGCGAGACGCGCCGCGGAATGAAATCCCGCGGCGCATTGGGCAATACGTTCGACGCTGCAAGCGATGGTGCTGAGTGGTGTACGGGGTGCCTGGGTGTCCTATTCGTTAAAGTGGAGATTGGGGAGACCCTTGGCCTTTCGCATCGCAACCAAGAACCCTAGCGACCCTAACCCGGTCAGCATGAGGAGCAATGTGCTCGGCTCGGGAGTGGGGGAGATCGGAACGCCACCAACCTCAACACCCGCGAAGGCCAGCCCCGAGTCGAAATATTGATCGTTAGAGTTCGAAACCCCGAAGTCGAGCACATAGTTGCCCGCGGCTTCACCGGTGAATACTGATTCAATCCAGCCTGTATAACCGCAGCCGACTGCCCAGCATCCCCCGGAGTATGAGCCTAACTCATTCCAAACCGGCCCCCCAGCCGGGCTGTTACAACTTGAGCCGCAATCGGTTCCCGACCCAGGGGTGATCGGCGACGATGCCGGTATCAGCGACGCACCAGATGCCAGCGCGGGCATTGTAAATCCGGGAACGGTATTCCCAGTCGGCTGCGTTTGCGCCGAAAAGATGAGGTAATTTGCGCCGCCGCCAGTGCTCATCAGTGCCGCCCAAGCGTAGTCGGGGAATCCCGAGCCATCGGACGTAACATAGTTGAAATTGAAATTGATCAGTTCTCCTGGGGTCGTCGAAAACGACGACGACGTATACATCGATCCGTTCGTCGAATCCACGCCCGGCAGCCCGAATACGGCCGGCAGCGTACCACCACCGACTGATCCCCCAGTGGTCGTTACGTACATATAGGAGCTGGAGCCGGGAGGACTCGTCACATCGCCGTTCGCGGTGTCAGTTCCACAAGCGCCTATGCAGCTATCAGCGTGGGCTGCGGCGGTCGTCATAGCGACGAACAGGCTGAGACCCAAAATCACACTAGTCAATCGCAGTTTCATGAAAGGCTCCTCACTGTCAGTGTCGTAAAACGTTATCCCACAGTAGGTTTCGCATCCTCTCCAAATCACAATGGCAGTCCCTGATGTGAAGACGAAGCTACAAACGCAGTTCACAATGCACGATCGTTGCCAATCTCGCCGTGCTGATAAAGAAAGACTTAGCAACGCTGGGGATTAGACATACTGCAAATAAGTGCACAGTTTGGAGAAAGTACTTTCCTTTTGCTGCGTACCTGCGGCGCGGGACCTAAGGCAATCTACCCAACCAGAGCGCCGCAGAGGGTTTCTAGCCGGAACGGTTCCCTCGCCCTGAACTACGGACTCCGGGCTCCCCTCCTCAGCAATTATCGCGGAATGTCTGGACACAGACCTTGCTGCCATTGCAGAGAATCTCGGGTGGCGCATCGTTTTCTTTCAGGCGGCCCGCTGGCGGCGGTTCTTCCGCTGTTGCCTCGCCGCCTCCAATTTCCGATCCCGGTCGGCCTGAATCTCCTGCTGATCACAGCGGGCCCGGGTGCCGGGGGAGCGAAGTGAGTTCTCCCACAAATGTTGGCTGCCCCGGGTGCCTCGCTTTTGGGCACCTGGGAGACCACAGACCACCATCTGTTCTGCCCCGCGCCCCCTCACGCCCGCCCCAAACACACCGCAAACCACCCGCGCGCATCCGTCCAGCTTCCCGCCGCCGCAAACCCCGCCGCTTCCAGCATCGCCTCCGCCTCGCCCGGCACATACTTGTAGCTGTTCTCGGTGTGCATCCGCTCGCCCGCGCCAAACTCCACGCGCAGCCCCAGCGCCTCCACGCGCACCGTCTGCCGCGCCAGGCTCTCCAGATACATCTCCATCCGACGCCGCTCCGCATTCCACACCGCGCGATGCGCAAACGCCTCCGGCTCAAAGTTCGCGCCCAGCTCCCGATTCACCCGCACCAGCACATTCCGGTTGAACGCCGCCGTCACTTCCGCCGCATCGTCATAAGCCGCAAGAAGGATGGACTCCTCCTTCACCAGGTCCACGCCCAGCAGCAGCCCATCGCCTTCACGCAGCCCCGCGCGCACGCCCTTCAGCAGCGCCGCCGCATCCTCCGGCTCAAAGTTCCCCATGCTCGATCCGATATACAGCACCAGCCGCCGCTCGTCTTCCTCCGCCTCGTCCAGCTCCAGCCCGCGCGTATAGTCGGCCACGCGCGGCCTCACCTCCACGCCCTTCAGCTCGCGTTCAATGCATTCCCGCGCCGCCTCCAGCGCCGTCGCCGACACATCCACCGGCTCGTACACCACTTCGCCCTGCCGCGCCACCGTTGCCTCCAGCAGCAGCCGCGTCTTCTCCGCCGACCCCGCGCCCAACTCTGCAATCCGCAGCCGGTGGCCATCGCTTGCAGTGCCCACAATCTCATCCAAAAAGTCTAAAAATATCCCGCGCTCGGTTCGCGTCAGGTAGTACTCCTCGAGCTCCGTGATCTGCTCAAACAGCCGCGATCCCGCCTCGTCGTAGAAAAGCCATGGAGGCAGCCGCTTCACCCGCGCCGTCAATCCCGCGCGCACCGCCGCCGCCACCTGCTCAGCAATTTCCGTTTCCTGAAAAGTGAAAGAAGTAGATAGAGCCATTTTTCTTCGATGCGCCGGATTCCGCGTCGGTTACATCCTTTCGCTCACTTCGCCAGCCGAATCCCCGAAAATTGCCACCGCGTCTCCGGTCCGAAGAAATTCCTGTAGCTCGCCCGAATATGCGCCCGCGGCGTCCCGCACGAGCCGCCCCGCAGCACCATCTGCCCGCTCATGAACTTCCCGTTGTACTCGCCGAGCGCGCCTTCCAGCGGCTTAAACCCCGGATAGCCCAGGTACGCGCTCGCCGTCCATTCCCAGCAATCCCCAAACCACTGCTGCTCCTCCGCGCCGCCCGCCGCACCCGGCGTCAACCGCCCTGCGTCCAGCAGATTTCCATCCACGGCCCGCCCCGCCGCCGCCGCCTCCCACTCGAGCTCCGTCGCCAGCCGCTTGCCCGCCCAGCGCGCATAGGCATCCGCCTCGAAAAAGCTCACCTGGCTCACCGCCGCCGCGCGCAGCGTCTCCAGCTTCTGCTCGCCACGCAGCGTAAAAACCCTCCAGCCATCCCCGCGCTCCGTCCAGTAGAGCGGCGCGCGCCATCCTTCGCGCTGCACCGCATCCCACCCCGCGGAAAGCCAAAGCTCCGGCCTCGTGTAGCCGCCGTCGGCCACAAACTCCGCATACTCCCCGTTCGTCACCAGCCGGTCCGCCACCGCATAGGGCTCCAGCCACACCTTGTGCCGCGGCAGCTCGTTGTCATAGCAGAATCCCTCGCCCGCGTGGCCAATCTCCCGCATTCCGCCCGCAAACTCCTCGAACCTCATCGCCCGCGCCTCGCCCGCGCCCGGCTCCGTCTCCCCCTCTGCATAGGCCGGCTTCAGCGGATTCGTAAAAAACGCATTCAGAATATCCGTCAGCAGCAGCTCCTGGTGCTGCTCCTCGTGATTCGCGCCCAGCTCCGTCCGCCGCAGCGCCTCCGGATGCGCTTCGCCCTCGAGCAACCGCTCCATCGCCGCATCCACATGCGCCCGATAGCGCATCACTTCTTCCAGCCCAGGCCGCGAAAACGATGCCCGCAGCCGCTTCTCCGGAAAGCTCGCAAAACTCACGTAGTAGCTGTTGAACAGCCACGCAAAGTCCTCGTCGAACGGCTTATACCCCGGCACAAACTCCTTCAGCACAAACGACTCGAAGAACCACGCCGTATGCGCCACGTGCCACTTCGCCGGCGAGGCCTCGGCACGCGACTGCACCATCATGTCCTCCGGCGTCAACGGCTTCACAAGCTCCAGCGTCCGCCGCCGCACCGCGCCGAACCGTTCGGCCACCATCCGCTGCCTCTCCGTTGCCTCCGCGGTCGCCATCTTCCCGTCCCCTTTTCTTCCCAGAGTCTACGGCATTCGCCCTTTCCGCCCGCAAACCCCTTGGCTACCGCACCGCATTGGTGGTCTAATTTCTCCACGGACACACGATTCGCTTCACCGCCCCCGTTTCCTTCCTCGGAGGGAACTATGACCGGCACAAGATTCCTCCGACTCGTCCCACGGCTGGCTCTCGCGGCCGCCTTCGCCGTCTGCGTCCTGCCCGCGGTCGCACAAGCCGCACCGGTCCAAACCAGCCCGGCCCAAACCACCCCGTCTCAGCCCTCGTCCTCCGCTCCCACCTCCGCTCAACAGGCAAAGCCTCCGGCCCATAACATCTTTGCCCGCCAGCCGCCCACGCCCGAAGAACTCGCCGACTCCCTCATGACCCACAAGCGCTACCAGGAGGCCATCGCCGCTTACAAAAACGCCATCGCCGCCACGCACGACCGGCAAAAGCTCGCCACCCTCTGGAACAAGCTCGGCATCGCTTACCAGATGATGTTCAACCTCGATCAAGCCACCGATTGCTACCGCAAGTCCCTCCATTACCGGCCGCACAACGCTGACGTGCTCAACAATCTCGGCACCGTTTACGACGCACAGAAGGACTACGGCGGCGCGCGCAGCATGTACAAGAAGGCCATCAAGATCAATCCCCACTCCGCACTCTTCTACAAGAACCTCGGCACCAACCTCTTCGCCGTCCACAAATACAAGCAGGGTTGGAAGGCCTATCAGGCAGCGCTCGCCGTCGATCCGCGCATCTTCGGCCAGGACACGCGGCCCCGCGTTGAGAATCCCGCCTCGCTCGCCCAGCGCGGAGCCATGAACTATTACATGGCCCGCGGCTGCGTCAAAGCCCACATGCCCCAGCAGGCCATCGAATACCTCCGCCGCGCCATCGACGAGGGCTTCATCTCGCCCAACAAGGTCGCCAAAGACAGCGAATTCGCCTCCCTGCACACCCTCCCGGAATTCAAACAACTCATCGCCGAGCAAAAAAACCAACACTGACCCGCCCCGCCGCCCACGCGGCGAAATATTCCCTCACGCCGTGCCGTCTTCGTCGTCTCCACACCTCGTCCCGCCGTCTATAGCCAGTAGGGGCCTTCGCGCCCTCGTGGAGTTCCCATGAAAGCTCGTCTCTTCGCCGCCATTCTTCTCGGTCTCGCCCTCGGCGTCGCCGCCACCACCGCAAAGGCCCAGGACGCATCCCCCGCACCGCAATCGCCAGACTCCGGCTCCTTGCAGCAGGGCCAGCGCGGCGGGCGCGGCATGTGGGGGGGCGGCATGATGGGCGGCGGCCGCGGCCTCATGGGCACCGTCACCGCCGTCGCCCAGGACCGTTACACCGTCCGCACCGAAACCGGCGAAGTCTACACCGTATACTTCAGCGTCAACACCCGCATCATGAAGCAGCGCGTGCGACGCCGCGAGGGTGGCGGCCAGGACTCCGCGCCACAGCCCGGCGGTCCCCAGTTCCTCAAATCCAGTGACATCAAGGTCGGCGACGTCATCGCAGCCGGCGGCCAGCTCGACGCCTCCGCCAAAACCGTCGGCGCGGTCTTCGTCGTTCAACTCGACCCCGAACGCGCACGCCAGATGCGGCAGATGGAAGCCAACTACGGCAAAACCTGGCTCATGGGCCGCGTCACCGCCGTCGACGGCGTCAAGGTTACCCTCGAAGGCATCCGCGACAAGAAATCCTACAGCTTTGCCGCCGACGAAAACACCACCTTCCGCCACCGCCGCAATCCCATCACCCTCGCCGACGTCCACACCGGCGATCTGGTCCGAGTCGAAGGCGCGATCCATGACGGCGTCTTCCTCGCCTCCACCGTCACTGACATCGGCCCGCCGCAGGAGACCCGCATGCCGCGCGCGCCGCGAAACGCGCCGCCCCAGTAAGACGGCCTCATCCGCCCATGAACATCCCTCCGTTCACGTCCAGCACGTGCCCGGTAATGTATCCCGCACCCTCCGAGGCCAGAAACGCCACCGCCTGCGCAATCTCCACATCCTTCCCCGCGCGCCCCGCCGGAATCCCCTCCAGCATCGCCGCGCGCAGCTTCTCGTCCAGCACCTCCGTCATCGCCGTCTCGATATACCCCGGCGCCACCGCGTTCACCGTAATCCCCCGCGACGCCACCTCCCGCGCCAGCGCCCGCGTCATCCCGATCAGCCCCGCCTTCGACGCCGCATAGTTCACCTGTCCCGCCTGTCCCGTCCGTCCCACCACGCTCGAAATGTTGATGATCCGGCCCCAGCGGTTCTTCAGCATCGGCCGCAGCACCGCCTGCGTCAGCAGAAACGCCCCCGTCAGGTTCGTCGCCACCACGTCGTCCCAGTCCGCGCGCTTCATCGCCATCGCCAGCCCGTCCCGCGTAATCCCCGCATTGTTCACCAGGATCTCCACCTTGCCGAACCGCTCCAGCACCGCCTTCGCCCCGGCCTTGATTTGCTCCTCGCTGGCCACATCCATTTGAAACGCCGCCGCCTCGCCACCCGCCGCCGCAATCTCCGCCGCCACGTCGGCCAGCTTTGCCTCGTTCCGCGCCGCCAGCGCCACCGTCGCCCCGGCCCGCGCCAGCTCCAGCGCGCACGCCCGACCAATCCCCTGCGACGCTCCCGTCACCAGCGCAATCCGTCCCGCCAAATCCGCCATCGTTCCCTCGTTCCTTCCGCGCGGCTTCGCCCCTCGGCTCCATCGCGCTCGCGTTTCGAACCCCATTATAGAGACCGCGCCTTCGCCCGCTGGCCGCCCACTTCCCCCTGTCGCCGCCCTTGCGCTTCTCTAGTTCATGCGATATAGTTCAGATGAGCTAATCATGGAAAACGAACTCGGAATCTGGGAAATCGCCGTCCTCGCTTTCCTCCGCGAAGGCCCCATGCACCCCTACCAGATGCAGCGCCTCCTCCGCGAACGCCACAAGGACGAAATCCTCGCCCTCAAGCGCGGCTCGCTTTACCACGCCATTGGCCGCCTTCAGCGCTCCGGCCTCATCCTCGCCGCCTCCACCGGCCGCGAAGGCCGACGCCCCGAGCGCACCACCTACCGCATCACCCCCGAGGGCCGCGCCGAGCTCCTTCGCAGTCTCCGCGCCATCATCGCCACGCCCCGCCGCGAATCCTCTGAGTTCATGACAGCCATGAGCTTCCTCATCCACCTCACCCCGGCGCAGGCCATTCCCCGCCTGGAGGAGCGCGCCGCCTCTCTCGAAGCTGATATCGCGCACAGTTCCGCCGGACTCGCCGCCGCCTCCGTCCGCGTCCTCCGTATCAACCTTGTCGAAAGCGAGTATCTGCTCGCCATGCTCCGCGCCGAGCTCGCCTGGGTCCGCGGGCTGCTGAGCGACCTCCGCTCCGCCCGCCTCGACTGGAACCTCGAGCGCATCTTCCGCGAAGCCCGCGCCCACACTCGCGCCGCCGCCGTCACTCCCGCCAAAGGCCGTCCCCCGGCCAAAGATCAGCGAGCCAAAGCCCACGCAAAGGAGTAGCACCATGTCCACCAATCCCGTCGCCGCCGCGCCCGCTCCGCTTAAGTCCCGGTACGCCGCGCCCATCTGGACGCTGCTGGTCCTCGCGCCGTTCATCGCCGAGGTCCTCAGCGGTTCCACGCGCCTCAGCTTTCTCGTCGTCTTCATTCCGGAAATGCTGGTCTGGGGCGGCGGCGCCCTCCTCGCCCGCGAGCTCGTTCGCCGCTGGCGTGCCGGCGGTCCCAGCCTGCTCCTCCTCGGCCTCGCACTCTCCGTCGCCGAGGAGTTCATCATCCAGCAAACCTCCATCGCCCCACTCCCCTTCATGGGCGCAAACGCCGCCTACGGCCGTATGCTCGGCGTCAACTGGGTTTACTTCCTCTTCATGCTCGGCTTTGAAAGCATCTGGGTCGTAGTCGTTCCCGTTCAGGTCGCAGAGCTCTTCTTTCCCGCGCATCGCCACAAGCCCTGGCTGCGCACTCGCGGCTTCCTCGTCACTTGTTTCTTCTTCCTGCTCGGCAGCTTCATGGCCTGGTACGGCTGGACACAGCAGGCCCGCAAACGGCTCGGGGCCGCGCCCTACTCGCCGCCGCTCTCGCACATCGTTGCGGGCATCGCCACCATCGCGCTGCTCATTCTCTTCGCCTGGATGCTGCGCAGCGTGGGCCACGCCGGTCGCAATGCCTCAGGCAAAACATGGTCTCCCTGGCTCGCCGGCCTCGTCGTCTTCGTGTTTAGCGCTCCCTGGTGGGAGCTGATCACAATCATCTTTGTCCCGCACCTCGAACCGCCCGCATGGGTCGCGCTCTCCGGCGGCGTCGCATGGGCCGTGCTTGCCTTCGCTCTGGTTCAGTTTCTCTGCGCTCCGCAAGGCTTCGGCCGAATGCACCGCTGGGCCTGCTCCTTCGCCGCAATCCTCTCCGTCGTCGTAACCAGTGACCTCAGCGCCGCCGGCTGGACCCGACCCGACCTCATCGCCAAATTTGTCTTTCAGGCTTTTGGAATCGCAGGCTGCCTCTGGCTCGCGCTCCGGCTCCAGCGCAGCGAAGCCCCTGAACTGCGCAGCGAATCTTAAACCGACGGCATCGCCTGCGCAGGAACTCCCTGCCGCCGCCGCATCGCCGGGCTCAGCTCCGCCGGCCACACATACACCGCCAGCCGCCGCGAGTAGTGCAGTACCGGTGCTTCATCCGGCAGCGTAATCCCGATTGCCACGGCCAGATCATTCCGCTCTATCTCCGCCTCGGCGTCCTCCAGCGGCCACGGCACGTGATGCACATTCGCCCGCACCACCTTCCCCGCCGCGTTTTGGCTGAACAGGCAATACCGCTCCGTCAAAAAATACTCGAGCGATCCCGGCCGGCTCTCCGCCAGCCGTCGCGTCGGCCCCAACCCCCGATACCGCGCTTCAAAAATCACCGGCCGCTTGGAAAATCGCCTCCGGCTGAAATAATGGAACTCCCGTTCCGATTTCTGCTCCAGCCGCATCTCCGCCCAGTAGTACGGCAGGTGATAGAACATCCGCGCCGCAGCCACCGCCAGCAGGTTCCTCGCGTCCAGTGAGAAGAAGTACACACCCGCCGTTCCCGTCCGCGCCTCCCGCACATAGGTCCGCAGGTTCAGCTCCGGAAAACTCCGCGCCCCCGGAACCGGCGGCAGCCCCCGAATCTTGATCCGGTCCATCCAGAACGGCACCACGCCCAGCCACGCCGACCCCTGAAAGGTGTCAATTTTCAGCCCATCCGGCAGCAACGCCGAAAGTTGCGCTGCCGGAACTCTCCAATGCGCGAAGAGCAAGTCGTTCCACCTCTGGGCCATCGCCCAGCGTCCCGGTGGCAACGGCCTTGGTCGCTCTGATGTTCGCAACTTGATCTCCCGCATCGCGCCTTCCCTCACAGATTTTAAAGCGAACCAGCCGGCTCTCCGGATTCACTCTTGCTCCCGCCTCCCAATGCCGTATTCTGTTCGCGAGCCTGAATCCATGTCCAGTGAATCTTTTGCTTCAGCCGCCCCCCGCAACCAGACTGAGGTCTTCGCCGTTCACGGTGCCGATCCGGAAGTCCTCGCCTACGCCATGGCCAAATACTCCCGCTCGGCCCTCTCCATGCGCGAGTCCCTGACCGAAATCAGCACCCAGCGCGCTGAGCAGTTCCTCAACACATTCTATTTCCAATACGGCCACCGTTCCATCGCTGACCTGGCCCACATCGCCTTCGCCGTCGAGCGCCTCTCGCTGCTCGCCGCCATCATCCTCGTCGACGAGCAGCGCTGGGACGGCCAGGAGCGCTCCACCCGCTACCAGAACTTCCTCAAATCCGGCTGGTATCTGCCCGACTTCGGCTCCAATGCCGCCGCCGCTGAGCTCTTCACCCAAACCATCGAATCCCTCTTCGCCGCCTACCAGCGCACCTCCGCCCAGGTCCTTGACGCCCTCCGCCGCCGCATCCCCTGCCCCGACGGCATGAAGCCCGAGGCCTGCGAACGCGCCCTCAAGGCCCGCGCCTTTGACGTTGCCCGCTACCTGCTGCCCCTGGCCACCAACACCTCCCTCGGCCAGATCGTCAACGCTCGCACCCTTGAAAACCAGGTCTCCCGCCTCCTCTCCAGCTCCTTCGCGGAGGTGCGCGACCTCGGCCAGAAACTTCGCGACGCCGCCACTGGACCCGCCTTCGATGTCCACGCCCGCGCCGGCCAGGCATTTGTTGACAAGCTCGCCGCCCAGCCCGACCTCGCCGCGGAAGCCGCCAGCCTCCTCACCCGCGAAGTCCACACCGCGCCCACCCTCGTCAAATACGCCGAGCCCAATGACTACCTCATCCAGACCCAATCCGGGCTCCGTCAGGAAGCGGCGGAACTGCTCGAGCAGATCCCCATCGATGAAGCTCCTCTTGTGGACCTCGTCGAGCGCACTGAATCCCTCGAGGTCGAGCTAGCCGCCTCCCTCATTTACTCCGTCTCGCACCATCCTTACCGCCAGATTCGCGACCTCGTCGCCCCGCTCCCCAACGCGCGCGTCAACCAGCTCATCGAACTCGGCCTGGTCCATCGCGGCCGTCACGACGAACTCCTCCGTGCCTTCCACGCCGGCGCAGCCCTCCGCTTTGACATCCTCATGGACATCGGCGGCTTCCGCGACATGCATCGCCATCGCCGCTCCACCCAAATCCTCCAGGGATTCACCGCCCTCCACGGCTATGAAACCCCCTCCCACGGCGATCTCGGCCCCGACGTAGACATCCTCGCTGAAGCCGGCGCGCTCGACGATTACCACGCGGCCGTCCGCCAGGCCCACTCCGCCGGCATGCGCATCGCCGCATCCGGCGCATGTGACGCGCCCCACTCCGCGCTCTACCTGCTCCCTCTCGCCACCCGCATCCGCTGCCTCTTCAAAATGGACTTCGCCGAGGCCCAGTACATCTCCGAGCTCCGCTCCGCGCCCGCCGGCCACTTCTCTTACCGCCGCGTCGCCTGGGAAATGTACCTCGCCCTGGAGCGCCAGCACCCCACCCTCGCCCGCCACATCCACGTCACCGACTTCACCCAGCCCATCGACCTCCTCCAGCGCTGACCTCGGCGCCAGAATCAATGCTGCTGTCATCTTGTGCAATCACTCTCAGCGTTTCCACAAAGAATTGTCATCTTGAGCGACCGGACTCTGAGCAACGCGAAGAGGCAGGGAGTCGAAAGATCTGCGGTTGCCTTTCTGCTGGGTCGCCCCACCCTTTTCCGCGTTCATTGCGGAAAAGGTTGGAATCAAAAACCTCGCCGGGTGCCCCCGGTCTCGCTTTTGAGACCGGGGAATTCACGGAGGGAGCAGGGGCCTTCAGGCCCCTGAATCCGAGACGATCCACACTCGGGGCTTCAGCCCCGGGGAAAACGCCGGAAACGGAGAAAGCGTCAATGGCGTACTCTGGGTGCGTCCACTCCACGGGAGCCGCCATGCCCCAACCCGATGCGCAAAATCGCTTCCCCGGCCAGCTCAACGAGCCCCAGCAGCGCCGCCTCAGCGCCACCTGCCGCTACATCGACGACCTGCTCACGGAAATCGAGCACGCCCTCCACTCCGCCGCCTCGAAATCCCCTTTCCCCCGCTACGTCGTCGACCTCACGCCGCCTCAGGCGCAGGAAATTGAAGACCGCATCAGCCGTCTGCGCGCCGAACTCCTGCGCGTCCTGGCTTGGCAGCACCTCGCGCCCGAGCCGCCCGAGATTCCCGTCACGCGCTCCATCCTCACTGACCTCTCGTTTATTGATAACGCCCTCGAGGAGCTCAAACCCCGCTATCTGCGCGGCTGCGGACCCATCCCGCCAGACGCGCTCGACGACCTCAACGCGGTCATCCATGGCCTGCAAACCACGGTCCATGAAATGACACACCACATCCGCGCCCAGGCCGAGCAAAATTCCAACTCCATTCCCGAATGAAAACGCACGCGCGGCGCGACCCCTCTCGCACCGTCCATACAGACTGTCATCCTGAGCCAAAAGCTAACCGCGCTTTGCTACCCCTGCTTGATTTCCGTCGCGTGATTCTTCACGAAGGTCACCGCCCACTTCTTGCCGTTCATGTCATAGGTCACCGTGCGGTCGCCCTCGGTCTGCGAGTCGGTCTGCATCTTGTGCCCGATTGCCATCCGTACCTCCAGTTCGCTCATCCCCGGCTTCACCTCGTGCGCGCCAATCGCCGCCCACACATCCTTACCCCAGTAGCCGTACGTCTTGTGCGGGTTGTCATAATAAAACAGTAAGTCGGTGTAATATGCCTCTTCGTTCCCCTGCATATAACCCACCGGCGTTGCGTATAACTCCTTCGCCCCCGGAAGCGCAAACACCGCAAAGGCCTGCCGGCTGCCATGCTCAATCCCGTCGTCCACCTTCGCCGGGGCCGCCGCCTTGATGATCTTCTTCACCTCCATCTCCTGCGTCGCTGGAATCAGCCCGATCTTCTTCGCGAAATCCACCCTCCCGCCCGTATATGCAAAATACGGCATCGTGTAGCCGTTCTGCATCCACACCGTCGTCCCTTCCAGCCGTTGCAGGTCGTCAAAGTGCTGCGGAAAATACTGCCGCATCACCACCAGGTCGTCCCTGCTCAACGCATCCTGCGCCGCTTTCTGTTCCGTAACGCCGGGGCTCTCCCGCTGCTTGAAGACCGAATAGAGATAGATCCCGCCAATCGTCAGCGTGACCAATGTTATCGCAAGAAATACTTTCCAGGCCTTCATCGCATCTCCTCTTCGGTGATCTTATCCATCACTCGACTTACTTCGCAAATCTTCTACCTCACTCCACTTACTCGCTGCATAACTTCCTGCATCCGCCTATGCCGCGCCCGCCTTCCGTCCGCGTAACTCATCTGAGGTCATTCGGTCCGCGCGCCGCAGCTCGGGAAACATCCCGGCCCACGCCGCCGCCACGGCAACGGACGCCACGCCGCCCACCACCGTCGCACGCACCGCGCCCCACCACTGCGCCGTCAATCCGCTCTCAAACTCGCCCAGTTCATTGGACGCGCCAATAAACAGCGAGCTCACCGCGCTCACCCGCCCGCGCATCTCCGCCGGCGTCGCCAGTTGCAGCAGCGACCCCCGGATAATCACGCTGATCATGTCCGCCGCGCCTCCGATCGCCAGCGCGCCCAGGCTCAGCCATAGGCTCCGCGACAGGCCGAAGATAAGCGTCGCCACGCCGAAGATCGCCACCGCCGCAAACATCCGCATCCCCGCCCGCCTGCTGATCGGGAATCGCGCCAGCACCAGCGACATCGCCAGCGCGCCAACCGCCGGAGCGGCCCGCAGCAGCCCCAGCCCGCGCGGCCCGGTGTGCAAAATGTCGCTCGCAAAAATCGGCATCAGCGCCACCGCCCCGCCCAGCAGCACCGCGAACAGGTCCAGTGAAATCGCGCCCAGCAGCAGCGACCGACTCCATACATACTTGAATCCCGCCAGCACCACTTCCATTGACGCGGCCTTGTGCTCCATCCGTCCCAGCCGCACCTTCAGGCTGCGCACCAGCACCAGGAACCACACCAGCGTCGTCAGCGTGAACACATACACTATCCCCGCGCCTTCCAGCCGCGTCCCCGGCCACCAATCCGTCAGCGGCAGCGTATACAGAAGCCCGCCCAGCGCCGGCCCGGTAAAATTCGCCACCTGAAAGATTGCTCCTCCCAACGTCACCGCATTCACAAAGTGCCTTTCCGGCACCAGGTGCGGCACCAGCGCCGCGCTCGCCGGCCCGCTGAAGGCGCGCCCCGTCCCAATGAAGAACAGCACCCCATAAATCGCCAGCACGTTGCGCGGGCCGTTCACCGCCAGTGTCGCCAGCGTCAGCGTGCACAACACCTGCAGCCCGTAGCACACCAGAATCACGTGCCGCCTGTCGAACCGGTCCGCCACGTGTCCCGCAGGCAGCAGAAACACCAGCCCCGGCAAAAAAAGCGCCAGCCCCGTAAATCCAAGGTCCAGCGCCCGGTGCGTCATCGCGTACACCTGCCAGGCCACTGCCACCGCCTGCGCCTCGGCTCCCAGAATCACCGCCACCCGCGCCAGTTGATAGCGCCGGAAGTCCTGGTAGGCGAAGGCCTCCATGCCGCGCCGCGCCGTTGGGGAAGCAGGAAACATGTACGCCCAGCTTATATCGCCCCGCCACGCCCACGCCGCACCCGCCGGCGCGCGCGTCACCGCCGCCGGCCTTTACATCACCTTCTACTACCTCGGCGGAACCGCCGCCGGCGTCGTCCCCGGCTTCTTCTGGAATCTCGGCAAATGGCCCGCCTGCGTCGCCTTCATCGTCTGCATGGAACTCATCGCCCTCGCCGTCGCGCTCATCGGCTTGCGCGGCGCCCCGGAGACCTCATCCTCTCTCGATCCGCTCCCCCTCAATCCCTGAACCTCCGCCGCCGCCTCGCACATCTATTCTCCGTATGTCATAATTCCGGTCCCGGCCCGAGCCCGCGTCGCGCCGGACCCCGGGATTGAAGCACTTACCCGGAACCAGAAGTCCCGCGTCCTCAGAAAAAACAGAGCCAAAAAGCCGCTCAGGAGAACTTTTCTTGTCCAGCACGCAATCCCTGTCCCCAGGCCGGCCCTCCGCCGGCGCACGGACCATCGTCAACCCGAGCCCCGACGCCTACGCCAACTGGAAACCCCGCGTCAACCCCTGGCTCATCGCGGTCACCGTCGCCATCGCCGCCTTCATGGAGGTGCTTGATACCTCCATCGCCAACGTCGCCCTCCAGCACATCGCAGGCTCCCTCGGCGCCAGCCCCGACCAGGCCACCTGGGTCCTCACTTCCTATCTCGTCTCCAACGCCATCGTCCTTCCCATCGGCGGATGGGCCTCCAGCATCATGGGCCGCCGCAACTTCTTCGGCTTCTGCATCCTCGTCTTCACCGCCGCCAGTTTCCTCTGCGGCGCGGCGCCGTCGCTCACCGCTCTGCTCATCTTCCGCGTCATCCAGGGCGCGGGCGGCGGCGGCATGCAGCCCATGGCACAGGCCATCATGGCTGACTCCTTTGAGCCCCACAAGCGCGGCCAGGCCTTCGCGCTCTATGGCATCGTCGCCGTCCTCGCGCCCTCCATCGGGCCCACCCTCGGCGGCTGGATCACAGACAACTACTCCTGGCGCTGGATCTTCTACATCAACATCCCCGTCGGCATCCTCGCATTCATCCTCCTCAACCGCCTCGTTGAAGACCCACCGTGGATCAAGGCCGACCGCTCCAGAATCCGCAACATGGACTACATGGGCCTCGCCTTCCTCACCATCGCCATGGGCGGCATGCAGATCATGCTCGACAAGGGTGAGGAGAACGACTGGTTCCAATCCGATTTCATCCGCATCTTCGCCTTCCTCTTCGTCGGCGGCCTCATCGCCCTCGTCGTCTGGGAGTGGCGTCGCAAAGATCCGCTCATCAACCTCAAGATCTTCCGCTTCAAAAATTTCGCCATCTGTTGCTTCCTCATGATGCTGGTCGGCGGCGTCCTCAACGCCAACACTGTCCTCCAGCCCGAGTTCATGCAGCGGCTCCTCGGCTATGACGCAACCACCGCCGGACTCGCACTCACCGCCGGCGGCATCACCCTGCTCATCGTCATGCCCCTGGCCGGCATCGCCACCGGCAAAATCGCCACCCGATGGCTCGCCGTCGCCGGCTTTGCCATGTTCGCCATCACCTTCCGCATCGCGGCAGAGGTCAGCACCCTGCAGATGACCTTCGCCCAGGCCTCATGGCTGCGCGTCGTCCAAATGCTCCCGCTGCCCTTCTGCTTCATCTCCATCACCAACGCGGCTTACGTCGGCATGCCCAAGGAGGACAGCAACCAGGTCGCCGGGCTCATCAACTTCGTCCGCAACATCGGCGGCTCCATCCTCATCGCCGTCACCAACGCCCAGGTCACCAGCCGCTCCCTCTGGCACCAGCAGCATCTCCAATCCGCCATGCAGTCGGCCTCCATCGGCTTCCAGCAGCACCTTCATGCCCTCACCGGCTACTTCGACGGCAAATTCGGCAAGGGCAACGGCGTCGGCATGGCCCTCAGCACAATCTATGCCCAGCTCAACCAGCAGGCCACCATGCAGGGCTACCAGGACGTCTACATGGAGCTCTCCTGGATGTCCGTCTTCCTCGTCTTCCTCGCCTTCATGCTCAGCAAAAAACGCCCTGACAGCGGCGATGCCCCGCGAGCCCTGCACTAATTCCCGCATCTGCCAGGGTGCCCCATCGATGCGGCGTCTGGTGCCGCATGGGTGGGAATCACAAAATGTCCGCACCCCCTCTGAACACTGTCCTCTTGAGCGGCGCTCGTCCCACTGGGCGACCGAAGTCGAAAGATCTGCGGTTGCGTTGAACAATCTCCGCAAGCTACGTCGGCCGGGTGCCCCATCCATGCGGCGTCTTGTGCCGCATGGGTGGGAATCACAAAATGTCCGCACCCCCACCAAACACTGTCATCTTGAGCGAAGGTCGTCCCAACGGGACGACCGAAGTCGAAAGATCTGCGGTTGCGTGTCGGGAGCGCCTTGTCACAGGGCACCACTTCAGCCGTGCTGAAAGCAGACGCAGGATTTGAAAGGGCACGGCTTCAGCCGTGCCGAAACCTCGCCCCCAACACTCCGGGGTTTTAACCCCTGAGGCAATTCATTTCATCCACCAAACCCCACCCCACTCGCACACCCGCCCGCCACCCCGCTATCCTGTATCCGCGGGGCCAGCCCAGCCCGCCGTCCGTCATGGCGAGCCCTATTCCCATCTTCGTCTCCGCCGGTGAGGCCAGCGGCGAGCACTACGGCGCGCTTCTCATCCATGCGGTCCAGCGCCGCCTCGCCGCCCGCGGCCAGTCCGCCCGCTTCTTCGGCATGGGCGGCTCGCGCATGGTCTCAGCCGGCCTCGAGCCGGTCGTCCGCGCCGAGCAGATGGCCGTCATGGGCATCACCGAGGTCCTCCTCCATCTCCCCCGCATTTACTCCGGCTTCCGCCGCCTCCGCCGTGCCATCCAATCCACTCCGCCCGCGGTCGCCATCCTCATTGACTTCCCTGACATTCACTTCCGCCTCGCCAAACAGCTCCATGCCCTCGGCGTCCCCGTCCTCTTCTTCGTCAGTCCCCAGCTCTGGGCCTGGAAGAAGCACCGCATCAGGCTCGTCCAGAAATATGTCGACGAGATGCTCGTCATCTTTCCCTTTGAGCAGCAGTTCTACCTGGACCACGGCGTCCGCGCCGAATTCGTCGGCCATCCCCTCGCCGACCTGCCCGCACCCTCCGTCTCCCGCGCCGACTTCGCCCGCGAGCATCAACTCGACCCCGCCGCAACCTGGATCGCTCTGCTCCCCGGCAGCCGCGCCAAAGAAATCCACGCCAACCTGCCCGAAATGCTCCGCGCGGCAAGCCTTCTCATCAAAGAAGCCGGACCGGCGCAGTTTCTCATCCCCCTTGCGCCCACCCTCACCGCCCGGCAGCGCGCCATGGTCCAACAACTCGTCCGCCAGCACGGCCAAAATCTGACCGTCCGGCTCATAGGCGACTGTGCCGCCGAAGGCACAGACGTCCTCAGAACAGTCAGCCGCACCGCAGGTGGCGCCGAAGGCGCAATCAGCCGCACCGCAGGTGCCGCCCTCCACCACGCCCGCGCCTCCGTCGTCGCCAGCGGCACCGCCACCGTCGAGGCCGCCCTCATCGGCAATCCCTTCGTCGTCGTTTACCGCGTCTCCCCGCTCACCTTCGCCATCGCCCGCCGCGTCGTCCAGGTCCCCCACGTCGCCATGGCCAACCTCATCGCCGGCCGGCGCGTCGTTCCTGAACTCATTCAGAACGACTTCACCGCATTAAATATCGTCCGCCAACTCGCTCCCCTGCTACCCGATGGACCCCCTCGCCAGTCCATGATGCAGGAGCTCAACGGCATCCGCGATCGCCTGGGCACCGTTTCGATCCCGCAGGGGGAATCGCGCATGGACGCAATCGACCGTGTGGCAGTCATCGCTCTCCGCCACATTCCCGCCGCTTTCCCCGCGCCCGAATCCGTGCCATCCTGATTCCGGCTTCCCGCTCGACCGTTTCTCCACGTGAGATGATGACTTTTATGCGATTCCTTTCGCTCGCAGAACCTTGGCTCCCTCCTCGCTGCCCGGCCCATCCGGCCCGCCCGGCTTGCCCCACGGGCCCGGCCCATGTGCGCCTGCCACACCGCTTGCCCCGCCGCCTCCCTGCCCTGTGCGCTCTCTTCGCCCTGGCCCTCCTCGCCGCCGCGCCCCTCGCAGCCCAGTTTCCCCGGCGTCAGCAGCTCAAAATCTCCGGCTACAACATCACCGCCGAGCTCGACACCTCCACGCACCACATCGCCGCCACTGCCACCGTCACCTTCACCGCGCCGCCTGACGCCGGCGAGGTCACCTTTGGCTTCCATCCCGCCCTCAAGGTCTCCAGCATCACCGACGACTCCGGCAAAACCCTCACCGGCGAGCGCCTCGCCGACGGCTCCATCCGCGTCACCCCCGCCGCGCCCTTCGTCGCCGGCCAGCCCGCCCACTGGACCTTCACCTACGACGGCATCCTCAACGGTTCTGAGGACGGTCCCGTCCAGGGCCTCAAGCTCGCCGCCATTCAGGAGCCCATCACCTACCTCCTCTATGCCGCACGCTGGTTCCCAACCGTCGGCTTCATGACCGACCGCTTCACCGCCCAGATGCACATAAGCGTCCCCCAGGGCATGCGCGTCTTCGCCAGCGGCAGCACCGGCAACTCCCATCCCGTCACCCTCTCCAACGGCAAGCCCGGCGACGAGTATGACTTCAACTGGACCCGTCCCGGCTTCCCCGGAACCGTTATCGCCGGCCGCTATCTTGGCCCCTTCACCGCCGGCCTCCGCAACGTCAAGGTCTATCTCACCCTCGCCCATCAGTCCTCCGGCAACCAGCTCGCCCAAACCGCCGCCAGCGAGTACGACTTCTTCACTGAGGACTTCGGCCAGGCCGAGACCACACGCCTCAACGTCGTCGAAATCCCCAATGACACCCTCCCCGCCGCCTACGCGCCGGAGCTCGCCGCCATCATGGGCGCCCACATTGACGACAAGTCCGGCGTCCGCCTCCTCGCCAACACCATCGCCCACCAGTGGTGGGGTCTTGAAGTCAGCCCCCGCACCCTCAATGACGCCTGGATCACCAACGGCATGTCCCGCTATGGCGAACTGATGTACCTCGAAAACCAGGACGGCGAAAACGCCCTTAAGTCCGCTCTCGAAGACGTCTCCGCCGGCGCGCTCGCCTATGACACCATTCCGCTCTCCAGCTCAGCCAGCCTCGAGCCCTTCTCGCCCCAGTTCCAGTCCATGACCCTTGAAAAAGGTGCCATGATCTTCCACATGCTCCGCGGCGAAATCGGCGACAAGGCCTTCCTCGCCACCCTCAAGGGCACGCTCAGCCAGTACACTGACAACTCCGTCACCACCCAGGACCTTGAAAAGGTCGCCGAGGAGCAGAGCCAGCAGCAGCTCACTCCCTTCTTCGCACAGTGGGTCAACGGAACCGGCGCGCCCACATTCACTGACAAATACGCCGTCTACCGCCTCGGCAACAACAAAGGCTTCCGCACCATCGGCGACATCGCCCAGGACCTCGACCTCTTCAGCATGCCCGTCGATCTCCGCATTGAAACCGACGGCAAAACCGTCAACCAGAAAATTGAAGTCGTCGGCACGGACTCCCAGTACGTCGTCGACACCTTCGGCCGCCCCCGCCGCATCGCCATCGACCCCGGCGACTGGGTTCTCAAGTCCACCCCCGACCTCAAGGTCCGCATCGACATCCTCAAAGGCCAGCAGCTCGTCGCCCAGTGCGACCTCGTCGGCGCGCTCGCCGCCTACCAGCAGGCTCTCGTCGTCAATCCCCAAAGCTCGCTGGCCAATTACCGCATTGGTGAAGTCCTCTTCAGCCAGCGCAACTTCCAGGCCAGCGTCAATGCTTACCGCGACGCCCTCCGCGGCGACGACGATCCACCCTGGACCGAGGTCTGGAGCCACATCCAGATCGGCAAAATCTTTGACATCACCGGCCAGCGCGACCGCGCCGTCAACGAGTACCGCCTCGCCGTCCAGACCAATGACAACACCCAGGGCGCCATCAATGAGGCGCGCCTGCTCCTCGAAAAACCCTTCAAACTCCCCGACACCACCACCTGCCAGTAGAGTCTCGTCTCGCCTGCGATCACTGGTTCCCCATCCATCGCGCGCACCGGGGTCCCCGGCGACATGTCCTCGTCGCCGGGGTGGCTGGGCGCGATGGGTGGGAATCCATATCGCTTCACCACCCACTAAACACTGTCCTCTTGAGCGAAGGTCGCGCCGGCGACCGCAGTCGAAAGATCTGCGGTTGCTTCTCACACGCTCCGCCCGCCCCCTCACTCCCAGGTTGCCCAATCCTTCGCGCACGTTGATAAGGGTGGGAGACCACAACCCTCAGCCCGCTTTGTAACAGGGCACGACTTCAGTCGTGCCGAATCGCCGTCATAAGAACAGTGGCTTTAGCCCCTGCAAAAGCCTCCCCAAACGTCAACGGCCGACCCCCTCGGGGACCGGCCGTCGCTTTTCCTCTCTTCAGATTTCTGCGGTCTTCCGCTTCTTACTTTGCCATGCCCGGCCCCAGCACCGTGATCTTCACCCGCGCCACGCCTGCCTCGGTCATCGCCAGCTTCTGTGCCGCGCCGTAGGACAAGTCCAGCACCCGCTTGTGCGGCAGGTAGCCCCGGTCGTTGATCCTCACCACCACCGCCCGGTGGTTCGTCAGGTTCTCCACCCGGACCCTCGTCCCGAACGGCAGCTTCGGCTGGGCCGCGGTCATCGCGTACATGTCAAACCGCTCCCCGCTGGCCGTCTCCTGTCCGTCGAACTTCGGTCCGTACCACGACGCCACCCCATGCAGGGTCTTCGTCGCTTCGTTTGTCTTCGCTGCGTTCCCGAGCGCGGGCGCTGCGGCTGTCGCCGCCGGTGCCTGTCTCGCTCCCCTCAGAAGCGCATCGGCCTCGACCGTCCCTGTCGTAAACGTCAGGGCGGCCGCCACCAGCGCGACGCAGCTCACGCTCACCAGTGCCCAGTCAGGCACGTGCGTTCTCTGCTTCCCGTTGCTTGCGTTCCTTGTTGTTCGCATGCCCCAATTTTACTAGTTCGACACTAGTACCCTCAACCGTTTTGCAAGAGAGATACGGGCATTTTTACAGGAAAAATCCAATGATTCTACACGACTTAGCGCTAAGCCTCTTCTTTTCAAAGGCTTAAAATTGCACCAAATCCAGTGCAAAACGCGTGCTCCCAGCCCGAAATACCTTCGGCCGTCTCTTTCCGCCGGAACGGCGGCGCGGCCGCAGCGAGGCCGACTTCCATTCCTGGCCGCCCAATCTACCACGCTTTCCCCCTTCGCTCCGCAACAAAGTTCTCCACAGCCGCGTCCCATCCTTTAGGAGCTTCACTCCACAAGGAGGCATCCTCATGCATCGATTCCATTTCACACTCGCCCTCGCCGCCCTCGCCCTGCTGTTTCCAACCGTCGCCGCCCGCGCGCAATCACCCAGCCGATCCACAGCTTCGGCCGTCGCCGCCCCTGTCCCGCCCGCTCTTCTCCACGCCAAAACCCTCTTCCTCTCCAATGCCGGGGCCGACAGCGGCCTCTTTCCCTCGCCCTATTCCGGCTCGCCCAGCCGCGGATACGACGAGCTCTACGCCGACCTCGCCGCCTCGCACCGCTTCCGCCTCGTCAGCAACCCGGCCTCCGCTGACCTCGTCCTCGAGCTCCGGCTCACCGCGCCTTATATCCCTTACCGGCCCCACAACGAGCTTGGCCTCGCCGACCGCCAGCCCATCTTCCGCCTCGTCATCTATGACCGCCCCACCCATTACATCCTCTGGGCCCTCACCCGCCCCGTCGAAACCGCCCTCCTGCAAAGGACCTCCGACCGCAACTTCGACTCCGCCGTCCACTCGCTCGCCCAGCAGTTCCTCCAGCTCGCAGGCCCACCCCCCGCAACCGCCCCCTGAAAATTGCCCTGAAAATAATCCCGCGAGATTTGCCGATTAATTCCGTCAAACTGCTAGCCTTGTTCTTGTAGGGGTCTGTTCCCGCCTCCGGCCATCCACCCTTGGATCCGGAACGTGGTCATCATGCCCCTCTTCTTTTTGCCTCAATCATCAGCAGCCCTTGGCAAGAGTCCGGTCTTGAAAGGGCACCGCTTCAGCCGTGCCGCAATCTCCGCAAAATGAATGGGGCTTCAGCCCTCAGGGCAGCGCTTTGGCTGCCCACGCCGGTTGCCCCACCCTCTTCTGCGCCTCCTGCGGAAAGGGTGGGAGACCACAACCCTCAGCCCGCTTTGTAACAGGGCACGACTTCAGTCGTGCCGCACCGCCGCCATACACACAGCGGGCTTCAGCCCCTGCAAAAGCATTTCGTACCCTCTCAGCCCCGCGTCACAGGCTGGTTAGGAGGAGGACCCCATGCAACTCAGCGTTGCAGGTCTTCAGCTCGTCAAGAACTCTGAAGGCTTTCGCTCCAACACTTACCTCGATCTCGCCGGCCTGCCCACCATCGGCTATGGCCACCGCCTCGTCCATCCCGAGTGCTACCCCGGCGGCATCACGCCCCAGCAGGCCGGCGTCATTCTCGAGTGGGACCTCCGCGAAGCCGAACAGGCCGTCCAGCGCCTGGTCTGCGTTCCCCTCGCCCAGGGCCAGTTTGACGCTCTGGTCGATTTTGTCTTCAACCTCGGCTCAGGCTCGCTCGCCCACTCCACCCTCCTCGCAGACCTCAACGCCGGAAACTACACCGCTGCCGCCGATCAGCTCCTCCGCTGGGACCACGCCGGCTCCGTCGAAGTCCCCGCGCTCAAGGCCCGCCGCCAGTCCGAATACCAACTCTTCGCCGCCTCCGCCGCCTCGATAACGGCCGCCGAATCCTCCGCCGCATGAGCCTCACATCTCTATATGTTTAAGATTCTGAAGATTGGCGGTAACGGAGGGTTGAGGTGAAGAAGTCCCTTGATAAGGATGAGCATTCTAAGGTGGGCACAGCAAGTAAAACTAAAACTATAGTACTCATGGACATAGGCTACAGTTGTACCCGGATTTGAGACGCCGCCTCCCCGATGGCCTCATAATAATGTATAGCGCGTTTCGCGATTCTGCCGGTACAATGACCGTTCCCACAACCAGACGCCGACCACGGGCATCTGAAGCTTTGTTTAGGAGTTGCGCGGGGGAAATGGTCCTGCGATTGCGACGAACCTTGGAAGATTGTTTTGCGTATCGTAAAGCGGCGTTCGTCACAGAATTCTGACGCCGTTTAATGAAAAGATCGCAATTCAAGAAGGAGTGTTTGACATGATCACCGTTGAGCGTAAGCTGCTATCGAATGAGGAAGTGCTTGAAAGGCTGGGCACTCTGGCCCGCCGCTACCGCATCGAAAAGCCGCGCTACGAGGATTACGAGGCTGATCAGATGTCGGATTTCGATGCTCAGAAATGGATCTCGTTGTGCGATCATCTGAGAGCGGCAAGACGACGTCAAAGCGAACTTTTGGCTGGATCCTGTGTCCCGCTCTCGCTGACGTCAATCTACGGTGGGCAGAAGTCCCCTTTTCGGCCAGAGGACCCCGACAGCAATTGTGACAAATTGATTGAACTTGCGGCCTAACAACTGCACCTTCGACGAATATCGAACCTGGTTGCAGGACGAATGCAATGCCATCGTCCTGCAACCAGGTTTTTCCATTGTTACTCCGATCATCGTTGCGGGGAAGGACCCACTCCCCCCTTGGACAATTAAGTTCGCGATCATCTACGACGACGGAATGTATATAAGGATTTACGAACACTACCGAGAGCTCGCCAAAAAAGATGGCGGCGGCGGAAGGCTCCACATCCTGTCGTACCACTACGGCCCATGCAGCGAAGAGCGCGATGAGGATGGGTTTCCTTACAAGGAAGACAACTGCGTGCTGCGCATAGATATCGACACGATATCCAAGCGCCACGCGCATTACAATGGCGAGAACCATATTCCGGAGGAACGACTGGTGGGCCTCAACTTCGAGACAATTTCTCTCTCCGACTTCATCCGAGCGGTGGAAAATCATAGAAAGACGTCGAAGCCGTTACCCGGAATACTTGGATTTGAGGTGAAAGCCGCCCAATGAGGTCTCATTTCGACTATCCAACCTCGTATTTCCTACAGGAAGGCAAGGAGAACCTTGCTCACTGTCTGGAAGCGACGTTTGCGGCGGCGCTTGCTCACCGTGTCAGTAAGATTGTCATCTTTACCTCTGCAGGGAATGGTGTGCTAATGGCTCTCGACCAGTACCGCTCGCAGGAACAGTACTCCCATATTGAATTGGTCGCGGTCACGTTTCCGAACCAATCGGAGTTCACCAAAGGGGACCCATCAGAGCACAGGATTCCAGAAAGTTCGCTAAGAATTTTCGCGGAGAATCGAGTTCCGGTAGTACGCGCGCATCTCCCGTTCGATCCGATCCGCACGCACTACACGGGACATGGAGTTCTAGGTCAGGACTTTGGCCTCATAGGAAACGCGTTAAGGATCTTCGGGGGGAGCATGAGCCTCTGCGTCCAAGCAGTGCTGATGGCCTCCGACGCTGGCCATGCAGCGCTAGGAGAACACGTAATCGCAATGACTTCAGATACCTCCATTCTGGTGCGGGCTGCCAGCACCTCCAGATTTCTCACAGACCTTATAGTGCGTGAGATCATCTGCAAACCCGTCCTGCTGACCATTGGAAAAGCGGAGAAGGCGCAATCGATCATCGAAGGTGAGACCGATATCCAGCTAGAGCTTGAACCGCCCGAATAGAAAATTCATCTGGCAAGCTCACATCTCTCGCGAAAGATACATTTTCCATTTTCGTTCGCCGCGCCCCACAGCCGGGTGCCCCATCCATGCGGCGTCTTGTGCCGCATGGGCGGGAATCACAAAATGTCCGCACCCCCGCCAAACAGTGTCATCTTGAGCGAAGGTCGTCCCAACGGGACGACCGCAGTCGAAAGATCTGCGGTTGCCGGGTGCCCCATTCATCGCGGCCGTATCGCGAGGAGTGGGGTCAGTGCTCTGATCCTGTGACCCTGTGCAGCACAGCCGGGTGCCCCATTCATGGCGGCCGTATCGCGATGAGTGGGGTCAGTGCTCTGGCCCTGTGACCCTGTGCAGCACAGCCCAAACTCATTTCCCGGCTGTGATCCTGTGACCCTGTGCAGCACAGCCCAAACCTCGTTTTCCGGCTGTGATCCTGTGAGACTGTGCAGCACAGCCCAAAACTCGTTTACCGGCTGCGATCCTGTGACCCTGTGCAGCACAGCCCAAAACTCGCTTTCCGGCTGTGATCCTGTGACCCTGTGCAGCACAGCCCAAACTCATTTCCCGGCTGTGATCCTGTGACCCTGTGCAGCACAGCCCAAAACTCGCTTTCCGGCTGTGATCCTGTGATCCTGTGAAACTGTGCAGCACAGTCCAAAACTCGTTTTCCGGCTGTGATCCTGTGACCCTGTGCCGCACAGCCCAAAACTCGCTTTCCGGCTGTGATCCTGTGATCCTGTGAAACTGTGCAGCACAGTCCAAAACTCGTTTGCCGGCTGTGATCCTGTGATCCTGTGAAACTGTGCAGCACAGTCCAAAACTCGTTTGCCGGCTGTGATCCTGTGATCCTGTGAAACTGTGCAGCACAGCCTAAATCTCGTTTGCCGGCTGTGATCCTGTGAAACTGTGCAGCACATTCCAAAACTCGTTTGCCGGCTGTGATCCTGTGAACCTGTGCAGCACAGCCGGCCAGCCTACCCTTGCCCGGGAAACCACCACTCCTGCCCCGCCACCTGGTCCCTGGTCCCTCGTCCCTTGTCCCTAGTCCCTAGTCCCTTGTTTTTTCAATCACTTCCAGACGCTCGCCCGCCTTCAGATAGCCCTTCCGCCGGAACCAGTCCTCCATCGCCGACTGCAGCCGCTCCAGCGGCACGCGATGCCCGGCCTCCAGCAGCCCGTCGCCCGCCGGCAGCGTATCGTCAAAGACCGCGTCGTTGGTAAAGTTCCGCATCGCAAAGTTGTCGATCCACTTAACCGGGCACGGCGTCCGCGCGCCCTCGGCGTCCACCCGCACAATCTCCAGCTTGCGCACAAACATTCCGTCCGCTCCTCGACCCCGCTTCTCGCGCTCGCTCAGTGCTTTTCCGGCTTCACCCGAGCCTTTCCAGCCTGCCCGGTCTCCACACGGAACCGTTTGTACTCTGAGTCCCGCTCCACAAAGTGCTGCCGCACCATCTTCAGCAGCAGCACCCGCGCATCCATCGTTCCCTCGGCGCCCGTAGGCAGCCACAGCTCATCGCCAGCCTGCTCGTGCTCGCCCTTTTCGAGCGGCACCGGTGCCTGGTCGAATCCAAAATGCGATCCCTTTTCCACATTCGCCACCAGTCCGCCCGCCACATGGAAGTTCTCCATGAACGTCACTTCCAGCCGCGCCACCTGCCGGTCCGCCTCGTCAATCCAGATCGTCCCCCGCAGCTTCTTTGACGCGTCCTCCAGCATCCCATGCGTCTTCGCATTCTTCCGCCCCACAAAATCAAACACAACCGTCGGCCGCCCGCGAAACTCCACCCGCCGCTCGTTCCGCACGTCCATAATCTCCAGCAGCCGGCCCACTGTAATCGTCGGCCCGCGCAGCGGCTGGCCCGGCGGCGTCTGCTCGGCCTTTTCCACCAGCTTTGCCACGCGCTCCTGTTCCTTCTCCGCGTCGTGTGCGCTCAGCGGCTGCCCGTTCCGCTTCACCGTCCGCGATAGCACGTGCCCGTTCACAAAGAAATCCTCGCCCGTCACCGTCTCGGTCTTGGTCACACGCGCGTTCGCGTCCAGGTCCTCGGTCGTCTGCGTGGAAGTGTAGGTATAGAGTTCCCGCACCTTGTCCAGTTGCCGCTGGTGCTCCTGCACCTCGCGCATCAGCGTCGGCACTTCCGGCAGCGGACGCTCTGGCCCGGCCTGCGCCGCGGCATTCCCGCCCGGCGTCGCCACCGCCAGCAGCAGCACAATGGCCCATCGCGCGCCCTGCATCCGACTCAACCTCATCCACACGTCCAATCGCACATCGGTACGCTTCCGGGGTACGCTTCCGGCCTGTGACTTTCGGGTCAGCAGAGCCCCTTTTCATCCGCGAATCTCTTCACTATTTCCCGACCTCATGCTATACCTTAAGGTCCATACTTTTGTGCCGCTTCAGTGGCAGCCATTCACGCTGGAAGCGTGCCCGGAGACCTTTCCCGGAATCCCCCACCAGGAGAAGCCATCGATGTTTCGACTCGTGATTCAGTGGATCCTCAGCACAATCGTGCTCATGATCCTGATCCGTGTGGTTCCGGGCTTCTTTGCAGAGAATCTCTACGCGGCCATACTGGTGGCCGTCGGCATCGGCTTTGCCAACGCAATCCTCGGCATCGCGCTCAAGCAGATGTCCTTCCCGCTCGCCATCGTGCTCTGCGCCGTCTTTGCCTTCGGAGCCAACGTCGGCCTGCTCGTCCTCTGCTCCAGTTACGTGGATGGCTTCTACGTCTACAACCTGGACCCCGCGCTCTGGGCCTCAGGCGCGCTCACCGCGCTCATTGTCATCCTTCGTTTCGCCATGAAGAACGAGTAGCGCAGCCGCGCGGCGGACTCAGCAACCCTTACTTGCGTTCAGGCGCGCCATCGTTGGGCGCATTGCCGTTCCGCTCGTCGCTGGCCTTCGGCTTCTTGCGCTTTCCTGCCTTCGCCTTGCGTGTGCGGTTGTCCGTCGCCCGCACATCGTGCCTCGGCTTTGGCACCGACGGCGGCGTCAGCGTCTGTGGAGTCCGCATCGCTCCCGAATTTGAAAACTCTCCCGGCGGAGCCATGCGCGGAATTCCAATCATCCGCGGAGTTGCCGGCCGCCTGCCATACCTGGCCACGCCCCAGCCGCCGCCCACCACGATCAGCACAATCGCCGCCGCCGCCAATCCGCGCATCAGTGTGCCGTGTATCCAGCCCCGCGCCCCAAACTCCTCGTCCTCGGAAGCTGCTGGCAGTCCTGCCCGCAATCTGTGCGAAAGGCCCACCTTCAGCCGCTTTTCCAGCCCCTCGCGAGCAGGCAAACTTGCCACCGCGCGCAGTGTCGCAACCGCTTCTTCGGCATGATTGCCCGGTTCGCCGGATTTAGGAAAAGGGATTGGGTCCTTCATCGTGAATTCCTTGTGTGCTGCAGCAGCTCGGCCATCAGGTTGCGTGCGCGAAACAACCGCGATCGCACGCTCGATTCCGTAATGCCGAGTATCGATGCGATCTCCATGCTCGACAGCTCGTCAAACGCCGAAAGAGCCAGGACCTCGCGCTCTTTCTCCGGCAGCTTCTCCACGCAGCCCAGAACCTGCGCGTGGTGCTGCGCCGCAGCCGCGCGCTGCTCGGCGCTCAGCCCCTCGGCAGGCAGCACGCGCGCCAAGTCGGCAATGTCGTCCGTCTCGGCGTGCGTCTTTGCGCGCCTCTTGCGGTCCAGAACAAGATTCCACACGATGCGGATCAGCCACACGCGCCGGTCCCGCACCTCGTGCAATCGGTCGCGATGCCGCAGCACGCGCAGAAACGCCTCCTGCACCGCATCCTCGGCATCTGCTTTGTTGTGGAGAACGGAAAAGGCCACCCGGTAGAGCATGGACGCGTACTCGTCCACCAGTGCGGCGAGCACCTCTTCCTCGGCATGCTGGTGGGTCTCGTCACGCACGGCGCTTGGAGCAATCTCCATCCATCCCGGAAGTACGGACTGTGCGGCGCTCATATATGGAAAGGACGCGGCTGCCCGGCAAACCGCTCAACCCCTCATGCGCACAAGCCCGGTGCACACAAGCCCCGGTGCGCCCAAAGGGGCCGGACTCATCCGGACGACCCTTTATCCCGATTATTGCCCGGCTAGCTTCTGTGCGGCGATCGAGCCCGCGGCGCCATCCTTGTCCGCGTCCCGCACCTTGGCCCACAGCGCGCGCGCCTGGTCCCGCCTCCCGGTCGTGGAATAAAGATCCGCCAGGTTCAGTTCCGCCACGGTCGCCGGAACCGTCGTCGAAGGCTTGGCAATAATCGCGTTGTACTCGTCGATGGCCTGCGACTCGCGCCCCGTCTGGCCATACAGCCCGGCCAAGGCAAGCCTGGCCAGATTCGCAAGATTCCGGTTGCCCGCACTTTCTGCCTTCTTCAGCTCCGCTTCCGCGGGACCCTTCTGGCCCAAGTCCTCATACGTAACGCCGGCAAAGTAATGCGCCTTCGCCCCGGCTGCCATCCAGCCATACTTTTGCGCCACGGCGAGGAACTCCTGGTTTGCCGCCTTCGCGCGCTCCGCAGCAGTGGCATATTCGCCGTTCAGCGGCGGCGCGCCGGGCTCGGCCAACGGGGTCGAATAGATATCGAGTGCCGCGCCCAGCGCCGCCTCCGCGGCCGAGGTCTGCACATTCCAGACAATCAGCCCCGCAAGGGCCAGCACCACAACAACCGCGCAGGCAATCGTCCAGCGCACCACGCCGGTGCGGTGTCCGGAAAGCCAGGTCACGCTCGTCTTGGTTGCCTGGGCAAATTTGTCGCCCTTTAGGGCATGACGGGTTTGAGTATCCACGGGGTCTTCTTGTCCTCGGTCGAATCACTTGCAGGCGGGTCCGTTCAGGTGGGGCACAGCCACTGCAACCCACTTAGTGTATCAGCGCGCGAAGTTGAGAGTCCACCGGGAGCCGTCGGCCTTCACTTCCTCGCGAGTCCGTTCTTGCACGCAATGCGCGGATGCGTGCAATCGCGCCACTGAGTGTGGTTTCGTCCTGAATGGCCCTCCTTCCGCGGGTAACCACGAGTTCCACATAGTCGATCAAGGGCAGGCCGCGCGATTCCGTCTCCTTGCGCAAATCGTCCGTCACTTCCACCGATATCTGCATTTAAGTGCCGATTTCGTTCCGCTCATCGGCGCGGTCTTTCCGTGGAAGAGTTGTTGTTTTGGATTGCGCCATATTCGGCGCGCAAAAAGCACCTTGGTCACGGCGTGGAAAAGCGAACAAGCCGTCGCTTGCCCTTTCGCTTCGGGGAACGATACCCTAGAACCATGTATGAGGACTTTCATATCGCCGACCGCTGGAGCGGCGAGGATCTGCATTGCTGCTGGAAGGGCACAATGGTCGCCATCGCCACGCGCCATGCTGACGCCGTCGATGTGCGCTTTGATGTGAACGACCGGCCGATGTGGATTGCTCTGCCCTGCACCGCGTGGCTGGAACAGAAAAAGCGCTCCGGCAAGGTCATCACCGACCAATTGACGGTGCAGATTGCCGGACGCTATCTCAGGCAGCTTATTGAGGACGGCTTTGACGCGCACCGCGAGGTCTACACCATGACGGTTCCCGAAGTCCTCGCGCACCTGGATGCCGTCGTTGAGGAAGCCCGCACCCAAGGCTTCATGCCGCCGCTGCCGGTCGGCATCTGAAAGCACACAATCGTATGGCCGGAGCGTCTGAAATTCTTGCGGATACTCCCGTGAATTGCCTTGCCAAATTCTTCAAGTCCGGCCTAATCTATGCTCCAACTTCGAGGAGGACGCTGCATGGGACATGGAATCATTGCCTGGATTGTGATTGGAGTGGTCGCCGGCTGGTTGACCGGAAAGCTGATGAAAGGCTCCGGTTTCGGCTTCTTCATGGACATGGTGGTTGGCCTGGTTGGCGCGCTTGTCGGCGGATTCCTGTCAAGCCACCTCGGCCTGGGAGGAGTGGGTCAGCACGGACTGATTGTCAGCATCCTCATCGCCGTGATTGGAGCGGTGATCTTCACCTGGCTGCTTCGGCTCATCAGCGGTAAGCGAGCCTGATTCAAGCAGGAGTTGCACCCGGCCGTTGGAATTGATTGCAGCCTTAGCGAACTCCCGCTCTTTAATCCCTTTTGCACAAAAAGCAAAAGGCCATGCCGTTGTGGCATGGCCTTTTCGCTGAAATATATTGCCGGCGATCACCTAATCTCCCACACAGTCGCCCGTGCAGTACCATCGGCCCAGCGAGGCTTAACTTCCGTGTTCGGGATGGGAACGGGTGATCCCTCGCAGTATGGTCACCGGCAAATTGAGGCGTTTTGCGGGCGTCTGAGCCCGCAGCCGAAATCCTGAGCGCATTACGCGAAGGACCTGCGGTTCGCCTTTGAGCTTGGCGGCGCTTGGCGGGTGGTTGCCCGCAGCCAGCTCGCGACATCTGCTTCAAGCCGGACAAATTCTTCCGGAAACTCGCAGGAACGCGGCGGCAATCTGGCGCCAGAAACTTTGCTCGTCAAAAAGCAGATTGCAACGAAATAGATTGGAATGCAAGGCTTGAAGAGTATCCGCGTATACTGCGCGGAGTTAATTCTATGGACAAGCCAAACGGGCGATTAGTACTGGTAAGCTACACGCATTGCTGCGCTTCCACATCCAGCCTATCAACCAGGTGGTCTTCCTGGGCCCTTCAGGGAGATCTCATCTTGGGGCGTGCTTCCCGCTTATATGCATTCAGCGGTTATCACAACCGAACTTCGCTACCCAGCCGTGCCCTTGGCAGGACAACTGGAACA